>NZ_JBIAMM010000015.1:0-36224 GCF_042874095.1 Streptomyces sp. NPDC004266 | reverse complement strand
TCTTGGGGGCGGGGGCGGGGCTGGACGCCCCCCGCGGTCACGCCCCGGCCCCGGGGGCCCCCCCCGGGGGGGGCGGCGGGGGGGGCCCGCGGGCCCCCCCCCGGGGGGGGGGCGGGGGGGGGGGGGGGCCCCGCGCACGCCTCCGTGGACCGCCCAGGGTGGGCCGGAGCGGTACTGACCCGAGGTCAGCCGCACCGCGCCCACCCCGTCGCTTGACGCGGGCATCCTCAGTGGGTTGCATACGGTCTGTGATCAACCACCGGGCTCGTGCCACACTCAGCTGTGCTGCCCTCATGACCGTCCGGCCTTCAGGAGCCGCGCCGTGGACCCGGTGATCATCGTGGGCGCGGGGCCGGTGGGCCTCGCGCTCTCCCTCGCGCTCGCCGCGCAGGGCGTGCCCAGCGTCGTCCTCGACGAGGGCACCGGCAAGGAGGAGTCCCGCCCGGCACGGAGCGTCGTCCTGCGCGCCGACATGGCCGCGATGGTCGAGCGGCTCGGCTGCACGACCCTCCGTGACGAGGGCGTCCGCTGGATCGGCTGGCGCGGCGTGCGCCGCCGCCAGGAGGTGCGCCGGATCACGCTCGACCTGGGGCTCGGCGGCACGGAGGAGTGGTCCGAGGACCCCGACGCGCCCGCCTCCCCGGCCGCCCCGCTGCACATCCCCCAGCACGCCCTGGCCCGTGGACTGCGCGACGCCATCTCCCGGCAGAAGCTGATCCGGCTCGTCACCGACTCCCGGCTCGACACCATCGAGCAGGACCGGGACGGCGTCGTCGCCCACACCCGCGGCCCCGAGGGCACCTGGTGGCGCGGCAGCCACCTCGTCGGCTGCGACGGCGCCCGCTCGACCGTGCGCAAGCTGCTCGGGATCCGCTTCCCCGGCCGCACGGCGGTGGAGCGGCACGCCGTCGCCGCGCTCCGCACCGAACTCCCCTGGCCCGGCGAGGCCCT
This sequence comes from Streptomyces sp. NPDC004266, assembly GCF_042874095.1. Taxonomy (NCBI): domain Bacteria; kingdom Bacillati; phylum Actinomycetota; class Actinomycetes; order Kitasatosporales; family Streptomycetaceae; genus Streptomyces; species Streptomyces sp. NPDC004266. The sequence continues at coordinate 35,273 of NZ_JBIAMM010000015.1, read as the reverse complement.
GCTGCACCGTCAGCCCCCGTGGCGCGGCGCGGCCGAGGAGATCACCGCGCGCCCGCTGCCCGACGGCGTGTGGCGGATCGACTGGCTGCTGCCGCCCCGCGGCGACCTGGTCACCCCGGACGCGCTGGTCGCCCGCATCCGCGAGACCCTGGCCGGCTGGTGCGACGGCGTGACGCCCCCGTACGAACTGATCGACACCGGCGTCCACACCCTCCACCACCGGCTCGCCCGCCGCTGGCGGGTGGACCGGGTCCTCCTCGCCGGGGACGCGGCGCACCTGCTCGGCGCGGTCGGCACCCAGGGCCTCGACGAGGGGCTGAGGGACGTCGACAACCTCGCCTGGAAGCTCGCCCACACCTGGCACCACGGCGGCTCGGACCGGCTGCTCGACAGCTACCAGAGCGAGCGGCGGACGGCCGTCGCGACCCGGCTGCGCGCCGCCGACCAGTCGCTGCCTGTGCTGCGCGGCGGCGGGGGCCTGCGCGCGTACCTCCCCGGGGCCGCGCGCGGCCACGACGCCCTGCTGACCGACGGTCACGTGGGGCGCGGCCCGCTCGGCGCGCCCCCGGCGTACCCCCACTCCCCCCTCGCGGCCCCGCACACCGAGGGACAGGCGCCCGTCGGCACCCCGCCGGGCGCCCCGGTCGAGGACGTCCGCGTGACCGCCCCCGACGGCACGACCGTACGGCTCCGGGACCGGCTCGGCCAGGGCCGCCTCCTGGTCCTCCTGGTCGCGCCCGGGACCGGGGTCTGGGACCGGCGCCACTGGCGGAGCGCGGGGGTGATGCCCCGGCTCGAAGAGGCCGTGCAGGCGCTGCCGGTGAAGGCCGAGGTCCTGGTGACGGAGGCCTATCCGGGAGCCGCGGCCCACGCCGTCCTGCTCGTACGGCCCGACGGGCACCTCGTCGCCTCCTTCTCGGGGGTCCGCCCCGAGGAGCTGTACGCGGCGGCGGACGCGGCCCGGGGCGGCCCGGCCGAGGAGGGGGCTCCGGCCGAGGAGGCCGCGGCCGTGTCCGCGAAGAGCGACCGCACGGCGGACATGCATTGATTCCCGCAGGCGCGCATGGTGTACTCCGGAGCGTGACCGACACCGATGTGCGCCTGTGGCGGAGGGTCCATATGGACCTCCTCCGCTATGCGGGCTGCGTGTGTCGCCCGTCCTGCTGATCTCGCCCCTTTCCCCGCGCGCGCCCCGCCGCTGACGCACGTCCGTGTGCCGTGTGCCGTCGCGCGCTCTTCAGCGAACCCCAGGACGGTCATCCGTGCCCCAGCACGCCTCGCCCCTTCCCCCTGCCCTCCCCTCCCCCTCTCCCGCCTCCGCCTCCGCCCCGACCTCGGCCGAACTCCTCGACTTCGTCCGGCGTACGGCGGCGGACCAGGAACTCGTCGACTCCCTGCCGCTCGACCCCGAGGGCCGCACCTGGGTGCGGCTCGACGGCCCCGGCGGCAGCGAGGCCTGGCTCATCGGCTGGCCGCCCGGCACCGGTACCGGCTGGCACGACCACGCCGAGTCGCTGGGTGCCTTCGCGACCGCCCGCGGGGCGCTGACCGAGAACGCGCTCGCGGTCCGGCTGCCGGCGAGCGGCTGGAAGACCCTGGAACTCGCCGACGGTCTCGACCGCTCCCGGCGGCTGTCGGAGGGCACCGGCCGGGCCTTCGGCCGCCACCATGTGCACGAGGTGCTCAACGAGTCCACGGACACCCACGCGGTGTCGGTGCACGCCTACTTTCCGCCGCTCCCGCTGATCCGGCGGTTCAGCCGGACGGGCGCGGTGCTCCGTCTGGAGCAGGTCGAGCGTCCGGAGGACTGGCAGTGAGCGAGGAGCGGGTGGGCATCGACGAACTCCTGGAGCGGGTCAGGTCGGGCATCGACCGGATCGAGCCCCGGGCCGCCTACGAGGCGTACGAGGCGGGTGACGCGCTCCTGGTGGACACGCGCTACGCGGCCCTGCGGGAACGGGACGGCCTGATCCCGGGCGCGCTGGTCGTGGAGCGCAACGAACTGGAGTGGCGGCTCGATCCCCTGGGCAGCCACCGCGCGGCGGAGGCCGACAGCCACGACCTGCGGGTGGTGGTCCTCTGCAACGAGGGCTACGCCTCCTCCCTCGCGGCCGAGTCCCTCCGCCGCCTGGGCCTGCACCGGGCGACGGACCTCATCGGCGGCTTCCAGGCCTGGAAGGCCGCCGGCCTCCCGGTCCTCCTCCCGGCCACCCGCACCTGAGCTCCGGCCCGGCCCGGCCGGAGGAGTCCGACCACCCGTCCGCACCTGAGCCCCGGCCCGGCCGACTGACGGAGTCCGACCACTCGCCCGCGCCCCGGCCCGGGTCGGCCGGAAGAGTCCCACCGCTCGCGCACCCTGGCGGGGCCTTCGGCCCCGGCGGGGTGCGGTTCCCCCGCACGGTCTGACGAGTCCTTCTGTCCCCCCGCGTCAGAAGGACCCGTCTCGGTCAGAAGGTCTCGTCCAGGCCGTCCGTGTCCTCGCCCTCGGCCTCCAGCGCCTGACGGACGACGCGGAGGGCCATGCCCTCGGGGTATCCCTTGCGGGCGAGCATCCCCGCGAGCCGTCTCAGGCGCCGGTCGCGGTCGAGGCCGCGGGTGGCGCGCAGCTTGCGGTCCACGAGCTCGCGCGCCGTGGCCTCCTCCCGATCGGAGTCGAGCTGGTCCACCGCCTCCTGGATGAGGGCCGGCTCGACGCCCTTGGTGCGCAGCTCCCGGGCGAGTGCCCGGCGGGCGAGGCCCCGACCGTGGTGACGGGACTCCACCCAGGCCCCCGCGAAGGCGGCGTCGTCGATGAGACCGACGTCCTCGAACCGGGAGAGGACCTCCTCCGCCACCTCGTCGGGGATCTCCCGCTTGCGCAGCGCGTCGGCCAGCTGCTTGCGCGTGCGGGGGTTCCCGGTGAGCAGGCGCAGGCAGATCGCGCGCGCCCGCTCAGCCGGGTCCTGGGGTGACAGCTCCTTCTCGGCCCTCGACGAGTCGGGGCTGTCACCCGGCCATTCGGTGCGACCGGTCACCGGTTCAGCTCTTGACCGCGGTGGCCTTGGTCGCCTTCGCGGTCTTGCTCGCCGGGGCCGGGACGCTCTTGGCGTCGTCCGCACCGGCCGCGTCGGCGGCGCCCGCCGCGTCCGCTCCCGGCTCGGCCGAGGGGGCCTCGGGCCGGACGCCGACGCCCAGCTTCTCCTTGATCTTCTTCTCGATCTCGTTGGCGAGGTCGGGGTTGTCCTTCAGGAAGTTGCGGGCGTTCTCCTTGCCCTGGCCGAGCTGGTCGCCCTCGTACGTGTACCAGGCGCCGGCCTTGCGCACGAAGCCGTGCTCCACGCCCATGTCGATCAGGCCGCCCTCGCGGCTGATGCCCTGGCCGTAGAGGATGTCGAACTCGGCCTGCTTGAAGGGGGGCGCGACCTTGTTCTTGACGACCTTGACGCGGGTGCGGTTGCCGACCGCGTCCGTGCCGTCCTTGAGGGTCTCGATGCGGCGGATGTCGAGGCGGACCGAGGCGTAGAACTTCAGGGCGCGGCCACCGGTCGTGGTCTCCGGCGAGCCGAACATCACGCCGATCTTCTCGCGGAGCTGGTTGATGAAGATCGCGGTGGTCTTGGACTGGTTGAGCGCGCTGGTGATCTTCCGGAGGGCCTGGCTCATCAGACGGGCCTGGAGACCCACGTGCGAGTCGCCCATCTCGCCCTCGATCTCCGCACGCGGGACGAGCGCGGCGACGGAGTCGATGACGATCAGGTCGAGGGCGCCGGAGCGGACGAGCATGTCGACGATCTCGAGGGCCTGCTCGCCGTTGTCCGGCTGGGACAGGATGAGGTTGTCGATGTCGACGCCGAGCTTCTTGGCGTACTCGGGGTCGAGGGCGTGCTCGGCGTCCACGAAGGCGACCTGGCCGCCGGCCTTCTGGGCGTTGGCCACGGCGTGCAGGGTCAGGGTCGTCTTACCGGAGGACTCCGGTCCGTAGATCTCCACGACGCGGCCGCGCGGCAGGCCGCCGACGCCGAGGGCGACGTCGAGGGCGGTCGAGCCGGTGGAGATCACCTCGATCGGCTCCTGGGTGCGGTCGCCCATGCGCATCACGGCGCCCTTGCCGAATTGGCGTTCAATCTGTGCGAGCGCGGCGTCGAGCGCCTTCTCGCGGTCGGTTCCTGCCATGGGTTCCACCCGGTTTGCTTGAGTCGATCGCTTCATGTGAAAGACGCTAACCCCTGCCACTGACAACGGGCCCCGACGTCCCCTCCGCCCTGTGGACAACTCGGCGACAAGCCCGTGATTCCAAGGGTCGGGCTTCCATGAGAATGGATGTTCGATTTCAGTGTCAAGCGCGCCACGCGGTCCCCGAAGGAGTCCCGGAACGGCCGCGCCCCGCCCCGCCGGCCCCGTCAGACGGCCCGGTCCACGAGCCACTCCAGGGCCGCCGAGCCGCCCCCGAGGACGGAGACGTGCCCGCCGGCCGGGGCGAGCCGCAGCTCCGCGTCGGGGCAGCGACCGGCCAGCCACCGGCCGTGCGCGCTCGGCACGATCCGGTCCTCGCCGCCGTGCAGCAGGAGCACCGGCGCGACGACCCGGGCGGGATCGCACCCCCACGGGGAGACGTAGGCGAGGTCGTCGTCGATCAGCCCGCCCGGCCCGCCCTCCACCGCCGGACCGACGACCTCGCCGAACCAGGACCACTCCCCGGCGAGCGCGGCGTGGTCGGCGGGCGTGAACATCTCGGGGTCGTACGTGGCGGCCGCCTCGTACGCCTCCTTCGCCGCGCGCCCCTCGGCGGCGGCGCGCAGGCCCGCCGCGCCGGACGCCGTCATGCCCGCGAACCAGTCGAGCCCTTCGGCCCCGAACGGGGCGAGGCCCGCCACCGCGACCACGGCGAGGACCCGTTCCGGCAGGAGGGCGCCGCAGGCCAGGGCGTGCGGGCCGCCGCCGGAATGCCCCATGACGGCGAACCGGCCGATCCCCAGGGCGTCGGCGACGGCTTCGACGTCGGCGGCCGCCGACGCGACGTCCCGGCCGGGCCGTGGGGTCGATCCGCCGTACCCGGGGCGGTCGTACGAGACCCAGCGGATCCCGAGCCGGGCGGCGGCCGGGAGGAGGGGCGCCGGGGGCGCGCCGACGTTCGGGGTCCCGTGCTGCCAGAAGACGGTGAGCCGGGGGCCCGCGCCCTCGATCACGTTCGCACCCCCGGGCCGACCCGCCTCCCGGCAGCCGGCTCCCTCGGTCCCGCCGTCTCCGGTGTCGTAGACGTGCAGCCTGCGCCCGTCGGCCAGCTCCAGATCGATCTCGATCACGGCTTCACCGCCCCTCCCGCCGCGTTCTCGGCGGCACGAACCTACCGGGGGCCGGCCGCCACCGGCAGCAGTTCCGGGCGCTTGGCGCGACGGTCGTCGCCCGACGAGCGGCCGCGCAGGCGCCGGCCGAGCCAGGGGCCGAGGAAGGAGCCGGCCCAGCGGAGCTCGGCGGCCACCGCGCCGAGCCCCGTGGGGAGGGCCTGCGGGGGCAGGGGGCGGGTCCAGGAGTCGTCGGAGCCGGGCAGCGCGAGCGCGTGGGCGACGGCGGCGGCGATGCGCGCGTGGCCGATCGGGCCGGCGTGCAGCCGGTCGGGGCTCCACAACCGGGGGTCGGTGACGACGGGGTGCTGGGAGGCCTCGACGACGGTGACGCCGTGCCGGCGCGAGGCCGCCCGGATCCGCTCGTTGAGGGCCTCGACGCGGGGGCCCAGCGGGCGGGCGAGCGGGGTGATCCGGCCGACGTCGGGGAAGGTGAGGGTGGCGACGCGGGCCCCCTGCGCGGTCAGCGCGGCGAACATCGCCTCCAGGTGCCCCGCCGTCGCGTCCACGTCGAAGCGCGGTCTCAGCAGGTCGTTGACGCCGGCGACGACCGTGGCGAGGTCCGGCCGGAGCGCGAGGGCGGGGCCGAGCTGCTCGGCGCGGACCTGGCCGGCGAGACGGCCCCGTACGGCCAGGTTGGCGTAGAGCACGTCGGACCGCTCGCGGGCGAGCAGCTCCGCGAGCCGGTCCGCCCACCCGCGCAGTCCGACGGCGTCGTCACCGTCGCCGAGCCCTTCCGTCTGACTGTCCCCCAGCGCGACGTACCGCAGAAACGTGCCGTCCGACATGGACCCCGCCTTCCCTCGCCGCCGAGCACCACCCGGGCTCCGCACACCCCTCACTATAGTCACTTTCTTTACTAGCCAACTCGGCTAATATCTTTCGGACAGCGCCCCCGCCTCCCCTTCGGCCCATGCCCCTCCCCCTCCGCGCCCCCGGCGGCGGCAGCCGGTCGCCGCGGCCGTCGTGCTCGCCGCCGTCACGCTGCTCGCGGCCCTGCCGACCGGCCGCCCGTACGCCCCGGTGACGGGCCTGACGGCGGTGCTCACGGCGCTCGCCGTGGCCGCGCCGCCCCTGGCCGGGCGGACGGCAGCGCCGACCACGCTCCGGCTGCTCGTGCCCCTCCTGCTGGCCGTCACCCCGGTCCTGGTGGCCGTCCAGGCATGGATCCGGTACGCCTTCCGGGGCCGGGTGACGGGCCCTTCGTACCTCTGAGTCCGGGAGCCGGGAGCCGGGCCCCGGCGCCTCAGGACTCCTTCTTGTGGTGCAGGGCCTTCTGCAGCCGGGCCACGACCGCCTCGCCGTACCTCCGGTGGCCGTGGACGCGCGGGTCGTCCGTGACGTCGTACCGCTTCACGTACGCGCCGAGGAAGGCCTGGAGGGTGGCGACGGCCGGAATGGCGATCAGCGCGCCGACGGCCCCGAGCAGCGCCGTCCCCGCGATGACCGAGCCGAAGGCCACCGCCGGATGGATGTCCACGGTCTTCGAGGTGAGCTTCGGCTGCAGCACGTAGTTCTCGAACTGCTGGTAGATCACCACGAAGCCGAGCACCCACAAGGCGTACCAGGGGTTGACGGTGAAGGCGATCAGCATCGGCAGGGCGCCGGCGAGATAGGTGCCGATGGTCGGGATGAACTGCGAGACCAGGCCGACCCACACGGCGAGCGCCGGGGCGTACGGCACGCCCAGGATCTCGAAGAGCACGAAGTGCGCGATGCCCGAGATGAGGGCCATCAGCCCGCGCGAGTAGAGGTAGCCGCCGGTCTTGTCGACGGCGATCTCCCACGCCCGCAGCACCTCGGCCTGCCGGGCGGGCGGCAGGACGGAGCAGAGCGCGCGGCGCAGCCGGGGCCCGTCGGCCGCGAAGTAGAACGCGAAGAGGAAGATCGTCAGGAGCCGGAACAGGCCGCCGAGGACGGTGGCGGAGACGTCGAGGACGCCGGACGCGCTGTTCTGCACGTACTTCTGCAGCCAGTCGGAGCTGAGCACGCTGTCCTGGACCTCGACGCGCGAGAGGTCCGTGTGGAAGTTCTGGTTGATCCAGTTGATCAGCGAGTCGAGGTACTTCGGGAAGTTCTCGACCATGTCCACGATCTGGCCGGCCAGCATCGAGCCGAGGAGGACGACGAAGCCGAGGCCGAAGACCGTGACGGCGAAGAAGACGAGGAAGGTGGCGAGGCCGCGGCGCATCCCGCGCGCCGCCATGCGTCCGACGGCCGGCTCGATGGCGAGGGCGAGGAAGAAGGCCAGCAGGATGTTGACGAGGAGGCCGATGAGCTGGTGGAAGGCCCAATTGCCCAGCAGGAAGACGGAGTAGAGCGCGAGGGCGAGCACGAGCGCGCGGGGCAGCCAGCGCGGCATCCGCGCGGACCCGGAGGCCGGGCCGGCCGTCGCCTCCGCCGGCACGGGCGCCGGAGCCGCGGGCACGGCGCTCCTCCCGGCCTCCGGCTCCGCACCCGCGCCGGCGACCGGAGCCGGGTCCGGTGAGGCCACCCCGCCCGCGGCGGGGTCCGGAGAAGCCTTCTTCACGCCAGCCACTGGCTCCGGCTCCGGCTCCGGGGAAGCCGTCGCGTCCGGCACTTCGGGCACATCGTTCGGTTCGGTCTTGTCGGTGTCGTCAGTCGGGGCCACCCCGCCAGTCTCGCGCACCGCGCGGACATTCCACCCGAGCCCCCGTGAGAACCCCCGCCGTCACCCGGCGCTTCGCCTTCCGGTCACCGCTTGTCGGCCGGCACGTCGACGGCCGCGCAGACCGCGCGCCACACGTCCTTCGCCTCCCAGCCGGCGTCCAGCGCCTCCCGTACCGTCCGGCCCCCGAGCTCCGCCATCACGTGGTCGCGAGCGAAGGACTCGGCGTAGGACGCGCCGAAGTGGTCGGCCATCCGTTCCCAGAAAATCGTCAACCGCATGAATCCAGTATCCCGCCCCCAAGAGTGCAGCCCGCTCCGCAGGCCTTGTCACCGCGCCTTTCCGCCCTACGGTCGGAGCATGGCCGAAAATCCCCTCCCCGCCCCGCCCTCGACTCCCCTGGCCCGCGCCGAGCGCTTCGTCTGGCTGACGGCCCGCGTCCTCGAACAGCGCCGGTTCGCCTACCACTTCCTGCGCGGTGGCGCGGACCAGGTCGAGACGGCCCTCATGGCGTACCTCAACGAGGACGGCGGCTACGGCCACGCCCTCGAACCGGATCTGCGCGGCCCGGTGAGCCAGCCCCTGCACACCGCGCACGGGCTGCGGGTCCTGGACACCATCGGCCGCTGCGGCGGGCTGCGCGTGGAGCGGATCTGCCGCTACCTCACGGAGGTGTCCACGCACGACGGGGCGCTCCCCGCGATCCACCCCGCCCAGCGCGGCTACCCCTCGGCGCCCTTCCTGCCGGTCGTCGACTCCCCGCCGAGCGCGCTGCTCTCGACCGGCCCGGTGGTCGGCGTGCTGCACCGCAACCAGGTGTGGCACGCGTGGCTGTTCCGGGCCACCGAGTTCTGCTGGTCGGCCGTGGAGTCGATCGAGAAACCCCACCCGTACGAGATCCAGGCGGCCGTCGCCTTCCTGGACGGCGCTCCCGACCGCCCGCGCGCGGAGGCGGCCGCCGACCGGCTCGGGCGGCTCGTCCGCGAGCAGCGGCTCGCCGTCCTGGACCCCGACCAGCCCGAGGACCACTCGACGGCGGACGGGTACGCGACCGGCGAGGTCCTCCAGCCGCACGACTACGCGCGCGTGCCGGACTCGCTCGCCGGTCGCTGGTTCACGGACGCGGAGATGGCCCGCTCGCTCGACCGGCTCGAAGCCGACCAGCAGGAGGACGGCGGCTGGCCGGCCCGTCGGACCGCCTGGGCGCCCGGCTCGGCCCTGGAATGGCGCCCGATCGTCACCGTCGAGGCGCTGCGCACCCTCCGGGCGCACGGCCGCGCGATCAGCTGAGGCGGGACGGCCGGGCCGCCCGGCCCCGGCAGGCCGTCCGGGCAGCCCGCCCCTCCGGCCCGCCTCGGGACCGGAGGGGCGCCGTCGCCGCCGTCACCAGCCCAGGGCCCGGACCCCCGCCGTGACGGCGACGGCCGCGCCCACGACCACCAGGAAGGGCGCGCGCAGGACGAGCGCGACGGCCGCCGCGGCGAGTCCGGCGGCCCGGGCGTCCAGGACGAGCCCGCCGCCCGCGCTGAAGGTCTGCTGGGCGGTGAGCGCGGCGAGCAGCGCGACGGGGAGCAGGGCGGCGAGCCGCTGGACGAGCGGGCGTTCCAGCGCTCCCGCGGGCACGAGCAGGCCGACGAGCTTGACGAGGTAGCACCCGGCGGCGGTGAGGGCGATCGCGATCCAGACGTTCATCGGGAGTCCTTCTCTCGTCCGGTGGGGGCGGTGCGCCGGCCCCGGGCCCAGAGCACGACGGGCGCGGCGAGGGCGGCGGCGAGGACCGGGACGCCCGCGGGCAGGACGGGCAGCAGCCCGAGGCCGAGCAGGACGGCGATCCCGGCGGTGGCGCGCTCGGTGGCGGACTTCAGCATGGGGGCGAGCAGCGCCAGGAAGACGGCGGGGCCCGCGGCGTCGAGGCCCCAGGCCGCGGTGTCGCCGATCGCCTCGGCACCGAGCGCTCCGAGGAGCGTGGTCAGGTTCCACAGGACGTACAGGGTGAGGCCGGTGACGGTGAAGCCGATCCGGGCGGCCCGGCGGGTCGGCTGGGGGAGCGCGACGGCCGTGGTCTCGTCGATCACCCAGTGCGCGGCGAAGGGCCTGACGGCCTTCGGCAGGGCGAGGAGCTGGGAGAGCCGCAGCCCGTAGAAGGCGTTGCGGGTGCCCAGGAAGAAGGCGCCGGCGGCGGCCGTGAAGGGGTTGCCGCCCGCGGCGAGCGCTCCGACCAGGGCGAACTGCGAGGCGCCGGTGAAGACGAGCAGGCTGAGGACGCAGGTCTGGAGGAGGCTGAGGCCGGAGCCCGCCGAGGTGACGCCGAAGGCGAAGCCGGAGAGCCCGACGGCGACGCCGACGCCGAGCGCGTCGCGGACGACGGCCGCGTCGGGCTTGGCCGGGGTGTCGTCGCGTATGACGGGGGGTGCTGTCTGTTCTGCCACGTCAGGGACGTTACGGGGGCGGCACCGGCCCGGTCTTGTACGTTCTTGCACCGGCCCGCGGGGCCTGCCGGGCCGTGCCCCGTGCGCGCTGGTAGGCGCCCGGCGGCACCCCGACGCTGCGGGTGAAGTGCCGGCTGAGGTGCGACTGGTCGGTGAAGCCGACGGCGGCGGCCGCCTCCGCCGGGGGCGTCCCCGCGTCGAGGAGCTGCCTGGCCCGGCGCACGCGCGCGTCGGTGAGCCAGGTGTGCGGAGGCATCCCGTACGCCTCGCGGAAGGCCCGGAGCAGGGCGAACGGGCTGGTGCCGAGGTCGGAGGCGAGCCGCTCCAGGGTCGGCGGCTCGACCATCCCGGCCTCCAGGACCTCACGCGCGCGTGCCGCGTTCCGGGCGCCCGCGGAGCGGGGCGGGAGCGGGGTGACGAGCCCGCCGTGGCTGCGCAGCAGCCGGGCGGTGACCAGGCGCAGGAGGCTGTCCGCGGCGAGCGCGTTGCCCTCCTCCGCGGCCCGGTGGACGCCGACGACGAGCTGGGCGGCGTACGGGTCGTCGACGACGGGCGAGGTGAAACCGGCCTCGCCGCGCAGGGCGAGGGTGTCGGCGGCGATCGAGCGGATGATCTCCGCGTCGGGGTAGATCGTCCGGTAGGTCCAGCCCTCGGGCACGCCCGCGTGCCCCGTGTGCGGGGTGTCGGGATTGACGAGGGCGATCTGTCCGGGGCCGGCGTGGACGAGCTCGTCGCGGTAGTGGAAGGCCTCGACGCCCTCGGTGATGGCGGCGAAGACGAAGGACTCGTGGGTGTGCCGGGCGAAGGCCTTGCGGATGTAGTGGGCGTGCAGCAGGTCGACCCCGGGCAGCTCGGCGTACTGCCAGTACCGGGCCCGCTCCCCGCTCTCGCCGTCCCTCTCCGTGCCCCTGGCCATTCCCCCATTCTGCGCCCCTCCGGCGGCCCGCGACGATCGGGATTCCCCAGGTCCGGGCGGTTGTCAGTGGCGGGGTGCACGATGGGGGGCATGGTCAGGTCCGCGCTCGACTCGTTCTCCCCCGCGACCCGCGGCTGGTTCACCGGGGCCTTCGCCGCGCCCACGGCGGCGCAGGAGGGCGCCTGGCAGGCCATCGGCGCGGGCTCCGACGTGCTCGTCGTCGCGCCCACCGGTTCGGGCAAGACGCTGGCGGCGTTCCTCGCCTCCCTGGACCGGCTCGCGTCCTCGCCGCCGCCCGCCGAGGCGAGGAAGCGCTGCCGCGTGCTGTACGTGTCGCCGCTGAAGGCCCTCGCCGTGGACGTCGAGCGGAACCTGCGCTCGCCGCTGACCGGAATCCGCCAGGAGTCGGTGCGGCTCGGCCTGCCCGAGCCGGACATCCGGGTCGGGATCCGGTCCGGGGACACCCCGGCGGCCGAGCGCCGGGCGCTCGCGACGCGGCCGCCGGACATCCTGATCACCACCCCCGAGTCCCTGTTCCTGATGCTGACGTCCGCCACGCGCGAGGCGCTGACGGGCGTGGAGACGGTCATCCTTGACGAGGTCCACGCGGTCGCGGGGACGAAGCGGGGCGCGCACCTGGCCCTCTCCCTGGAGCGGCTCGACGAGCTGCTGCCCCGCCCCGCGCGCCGGATCGGCCTGTCGGCCACGGTCCGCCCGGTCGACGAGGTGGCCCGCTACCTCTCGCCGGGGCGTGCCGTGGAGATCGTGCAGCCGCCTTCGGGCAAGGAGTTCGACCTCTCCGTCGTCGTCCCCGTCGAGGACATGGGCGAGCTGGGGGGTTCGCCCGCCTCGGAGGGCAAGGACGGCGGGGACGGGCCGTCGATCTGGCCGCACGTCGAGGAGCGGATCGCCGACCTCGTCCAGTCCCACCGCTCCACGATCGTCTTCGCGAACTCCCGCCGGCTCGCGGAGCGCCTGTGCAACCGGCTCAACGAGATCGCGTACGAGCGGGCGACCGGCGAGCCGCTCCCCGAGGGGGCGCCCCCGGCCCAGGTGATGGCCCAGTCGGGGGCGGCGCAGGGTGCCCCGCCGCTGCTCGCCAGGGCCCACCACGGTTCGGTGTCGAAGGAGCAGCGCGCCCAGGTGGAGGAGGACCTGAAGGCGGGCCGGCTGCCCGCCGTGGTGGCCACCTCCAGCCTGGAGCTGGGCATCGACATGGGCGCGGTCGACCTGGTGGTGCAGGTCGAGTCGCCGCCCTCGGTGGCCTCCGGGCTCCAGCGCGTGGGCCGGGCCGGGCACCAGGTCGGCGCCGTGTCGACGGGCGTGGTCTTCCCCAAGTACCGGGGCGATCTGGTGCAGGCGGCCGTGGTCACCGAGCGGATGCGTTCCGGTGCGATCGAGTCCCTGCGGATCCCCGCCAATCCGCTGGACGTCCTCGCGCAGCAGCTGGTCGCGATGGTCGCGCTCGACACCTGGCAGGTGGACGACCTGCTCGCGGTGGTGCGCAGGGCGGCGCCCTTCTCCTCGCTGCCCGAGTCGGCGTTCACGGGCGTCCTCGACATGCTGGCCGGCCGCTACCCCTCGGACGCCTTCGCCGAGCTGCGCCCGCGCGTGGTCTGGGACCGGGTGGCCGGGACGGTCACGGGGCGGCCTGGTGCGCAGCGGCTGGCGGTCACCTCGGGCGGCACGATCCCCGACCGCGGCCTGTTCGGCGTCTTCCTGGCGGGCGCGGACCCCAAGAAGGGCGGGGGCCGGGTCGGCGAGCTCGACGAGGAGATGGTGTACGAGTCGCGGGTCGGCGACGTCTTCACGCTCGGCACCACCTCCTGGCGGATCGAGGACATCACCCGGGACCGGGTCCTCGTCTCCCCCGCGCCGGGCGTGCCGGGCCGACTGCCCTTCTGGAAGGGCGACCAGCTGGGGCGCCCGCTCGAACTGGGCCGGGCGGTGGGCGCGTTCCTCCGCGAGATCGGCGCCCTCGGGGACGAGGACGCGCGCCTGCGGCTGCTCGCCGCGGGCCTGGACGGCTGGGCCGCGGAGAACGTCCTCGCGTACCTCCGGGAGCAGCGCGAGGCCTGTGGCCATGTGCCGGACGACCGGACGATCCTGGTCGAGCGCTTCCGCGACGAGCTCGGGGACTGGCGGGTCGTCATCCACTCCCCCTTCGGGGCACAGGTGCACGCGCCGTGGGCGCTGGCGCTCGGCGCGCGGCTCGCCGAGCGGTACGGCATGGACGCGCAGGTGATGCACGCGGACGACGGCATCGTGCTGCGCCTGCCGGACGCCGATCTGATGGGCCTGGACATGGGCCTGGACCTCCTGGACCACGAGCCGGTCGAGCCGGACCGGCACCTGGACACGACGTACGACGCGAACAAGGCGCCCGTCGGCGCGGCCGACACGCTCTTCGACCGGGGCGAGATCGGGCAGATCGTCACCGACCAGGTGGGCGGCTCCGCGTTGTTCGCCTCCCGCTTCCGCGAGTGCGCGGCGCGCGCCCTGCTGCTGCCCAAGCGCAACCCCGGCAAGCGCACCCCGCTCTGGCAGCAGCGGCAGCGGGCGGCCCAGCTCCTCCAGGTGGCGAGCGAGTTCGGCTCGTTCCCGATCGTTCTGGAGGCCGTCCGCGAGTGCCTCCAGGACGTCTTCGACCTCCCCGGCCTGACGGAGCTGATGGGGGACATCGAGGCCCGCCGGGTGCGGCTCGTGGAGGTCACCACCGCCGAGCCCTCGCCCTTCGCCCGCTCGCTCCTCTTCGGGTACGTGGCGCAGTTCCTGTACGAGGGCGACTCCCCGCTCGCCGAGCGGCGGGCGGCCGCGCTCTCGCTGGACTCCCGGCTGCTCGCGGAGCTCCTCGGCCAGGCGGAGCTGCGGGAGCTGCTCGACCCCGAGGTCCTGGCGGAGCTGGAGCGGGAGCTCCAGTGGCTGACCGAGGACCGCCGCGTCAAGGACGTGGAGGGCGTCGCCGACCTGCTGCGGGTCCTGGGACCCCTGACGGACGGGGAGCTGGCCGAGCGCGGCGCCGAGGCGGGCTGGGCGCCCGGGCTCGAGGCGGCCCGGCGTGCGATCCGGGTGCGGATCGGCGGCCGTGACCACTGGGCGGCGATCGAGGACGCGGGCCGGCTCCGGGACGCCCTGGGCACGGCCCTGCCGGTCGGCGTGCCCGAGGCCTTCACCGAGCCGGTCAAGGACCCGCTGGGCGACCTGCTCGCGCGCCACGCGCGCACGCACGGCCCGTTCACCTCCTCGCAGGCCGCCGCCCGCTTCGGTCTCGGCGCGGCCGTCACCGACGGCGCCCTCCAGCGCCTCGCCGCCTCGGGCAGGGTCGTCCAGGGCGAGTTCCACCCCTCCGGGATCGGCCAGGAGTGGTGCGACGCGACCGTGCTGCGGCGACTGCGGCGCCGCTCCCTGGCGGCCCTGCGCCAGGAGCTGGAGCCGGTGCCCCCGGCGGCCCTCGCCACCTTCCTGCCGCAGTGGCAGCACCTGGGGAGCAACAGCCTGCGCGGCATCGACGGCCTCGCGCGGGCGATCGAGCAGCTCCAGGGCGCGCCGGTCCCGGCCTCGGCCCTGGAGAAGCTGATCCTGCCGTCCCGGGTCAGGGACTACTCCCCGGCGCTGCTCGACGAGCTGACGACCACCGGGGAGGTCGTGTGGGCGGGCGCGGGCTCGCTGCCCGGCAAGGACGGCTGGGTCTCGCTCTACCTCGCGGACGCGGCACCGCTGCTCCTCCCGCCGCCGCACCCGCTGGAGACCTCCGCCCTGCACGAGTCGGTGCTCACCTCCCTCTCCGGCGGGTACGGCCTGTTCTTCCGGCAGATCGCCGACCAGATCCGGGCCACCACCCATCCGGACGCCACCGATCCGCAGCTCGCCGACGCCCTGTGGGACCTGGCCTGGTCGGGCCGGCTCACCAACGACACCCTGGCCCCGCTGCGCGCGCTCCTCGGTTCGGGCCGCACGGCCGGCTCCACCGCCCACCGCGCGCGGCGCACGGTCCCGCGCGGCCGGTACGGCACGCTGACCGCGGCGGCCCGCCCCGCCTCGCGCACGGGTCCGCCGACGGTCTCCGGCCGCTGGTCCCTCCTGCCGCCGCCCGAACCGGAGCCGACGCACCGGGCGCACGCCCTGGCCCGCACCCTTCTGGACCGCCACGGCGTGGTCACCCGGGGGGCGGTGGCCGCCGAGGGGGTGGAGGGCGGTTTCTCGGCCACGTACCGGATCCTGGCGGCCTTCGAGGACAGCGGACAGGCCCGGCGCGGCTACGTCGTGGAGGGGCTCGGCGCGGCCCAGTTCGCGATGGACGGGGCCGTGGACCGGCTGCGGGCGGCGGCGACCGCCCGCGACCGGGGCGCCGAGGCGGCGGCCGGTCCGCGTGCCGTGGTCCTCGCCGCCGCCGACCCGGCGAACGCGTACGGGGCGGCGCTGTCCTGGCCCGAGCCTCCGACGGGCGCCGGGCACAAGCCGGGCCGCAAGGCGGGCGCGATGGTGGTCCTGGTCGACGGCGAGCTCGCGCTCTACATGGAGCGCGGCGGCAAGACGCTCCTCTCCTGGCCGGCGGATCCGGACGATCCGGCCCTGGGGGCGGCGGCGGAGGCGCTGGCCGGGTCGGCGAAGGCGGGGGGGCTGGGGACGGTGACGGTGGAGCGGATCAACGGCGCCGCGTCCCTGACGTCGCCCCTGGCCCGCCCTCTGGAGGCGGCCGGCTTCCTCGCCACCCCCAGAGGCCTCCGCCTACGCCCCTGACGCGCCCGGGCTGGTCGACACCCACTTGCCGTGCGGCTGCGCCCACGGGGGCGGGCCTCTCCCGCCACCCGCCCGTGTGGGCCATCGTCCCGCTGGGGCGAGGGGGCACCGCACACTGGTGCGCCGCGCCCCCACAATGGAGCCGTGCCCGAAGGAGACACCGTCTGGCAGGTCGCCCATCGCCTGCACGCCGCGCTCGCCGGGCGGGTCCTGACCCGCTCGGACCTCCGCGTGCCCCGGTTCGCGACCGCCGACCTCACCGGCCGCACGCTCCTCGACGTCACCCCGCGCGGCAAGCACCTGCTGGCCCGGATCGAGGGCGGGCTCACCCTCCACTCGCATCTGCGGATGGACGGCGCCTGGCGGGTGTACGCCACCGGGGAGCGCCCGCGCGGCGGCCCCGAGCACCAGATCCGGGCGATCCTGGGGAACGCCGACTCCACCGCGTACGGCTACCGCCTCCCCGTCCTGGAGCTCATCCGCACCGCCGAGGAGTCCCGTGTCGTGGGCCATCTGGGCCCGGACCTGCTGGGCCCGGACTGGGATCCGGAGGAGGCCGTCCGACGGCTCGGCGCCGACCCGGAGCGCTCCCTCGGCGAGGCCCTGCTCGACCAGCGCAACCTGGCCGGCATCGGCAACGTGTACAAGTCGGAGCTGGCCTTCCTCGCCGCCGTCACCCCCTGGCTCCCGGTGGGCGAGCTCGCCCCGGAGGTCCCGGCCCGTCTGGTCGCCACGGCCCACCGCCTGCTCGACGCGAACAAGGACCGTCCGGACCGGCGCACCACGACCTCGCGCCGCCCGGGCACCCCGCTCCACGTCTACGGCCGCGAGGGCCGGCCCTGTCTCCGCTGCGGCGCCCCGATCCGGAAGGCGGAGCTCGGCGACCGGGTCACGTACTGGTGCCCCGGCTGCCAGCGGGGACCCGACGGAAGCCGGGACGGAAAACCCGGTGAGGGCGACCACGACAATTGACGGACCGTCAGATCCGGTCGTACGGTCCGGACATGACGACGACTCTCCCGGCATACGACCTGACCGGCCGCACCGCGTTCGTCACGGGCGCCGCGAGCGGCATCGGCCGCGCCACCGCGGCCCTCCTCGCGCGGGCCGGCGCCACCGTGCACTGCGCCGACCGCGACGAGGACGGCCTGAAGGAGACCGCGGCCCTGATCGCCCGGCAGGGCGGCGCCGCGCACACCCACCCCCTGGACGTCACCGACCGGCCCGCACTGGCGGCGGCCGTCCGCGCCGCCGGCCCGCTCCACGTCATGGCGGCCATCGCCGGGATCATGCACACGAGCACGGTCCTGGACACCCGGGACGAGGACCTCGACCGCGTCCTCGCCGTCAACTTCAAGGGCGTGCTCCACGCCTGTCAGGAGGCGGCCCGTTCGATGATCGGCTCCGGCGTGCCCGGCTCGATCGTGACGATGGCCTCGGGGGCGATGGACACCGCGAGCCCGGGCCTGCTCTGCTACAGCGTCACCAAGGCGGCCGTCGTCCAGCTGACGAAGACCCTGGCGACGGAGGCGGGCCCGCACGGCATCCGGGTCAACGCGGTCGCCCCGGGCTGGATCCGCACCCCGATGACGGACCGCCACGAGCCGGCCGCCCAACTGCAGGCCGAGGCCGCGATGGTCCGCCACTCACCGCTGGGACGGGTCGGCGAGGCCGAGGACATCGCGCACGCGGTCCTGCACCTCGCCTCCGACGCCTCCGCGTTCACGACCGGCCAGATCCTCCGCCCCAACGGCGGCGTCGCGATGCCCTGGTGACCGTCCGGCCGGCGACCCGCCGGGCGACGGCGCCGGGCAGCACGGACGCGGCGAGTCCTCCCACCCGTCCGGCGGGGTCGGCCGCACCGCGCCGTCCCGACGACGCCGCCACGTGCACCGGCAGCAGGCTCAGCCCCCAGCCGCCCGCGGCCACCGTTCCCTCGACCGGCCCGGACTCGCCCGGCACGAGCAGCAGACGCAGCACCGCCCACCACCAGAGCCCTCCGGCCGCCAGGCCGCACGCGAGCAGAGCGAGCGTCACCAGCGGAACCCGTCGCCGTACCATGGCCGCCTCCTGCGGTCGACGCTAGACCGGCAGGATCACCCTGCGGGAGGGCGCACCGGTGGCAGACCCGGCGCACACGGCCCAGTCGGACGTCCCTCCCACCATGGCACGCCACCCTGGAACCCGGCATCTCAGGGAAACCGCCCCGAACTCCCTCGAAAAGGACCGAAAACGAGCCGGAAACAGGAAAAGCCCCGGTCAGCGCCCTGCGAACAGGACACCGGCCGGGGCTTCGCCCCACTTCGGTTCAGGCAGCGACGACGTCCACCGCTTCCGCGGGCGCCTTGATGGTCACCCGCTCGGTGGGCACACCGGCCACCGACGTCACCGACACCGAATTGAGCATCGGACGGCGTACCGGCGTCGGTACCGGTTCGCTCGCCGCTGCCGACTCGGCCAGTTCGGCCAGCGACAGCTCGTCGCTCACTTCGCGCATGAGCTCGGACATCCGTACGTCCAGCGCGTCGCAGATCGCGGAGAGCAGTTCGGAGGAAGCCTCCTTCTGCCCCCGCTCCACCTCGGAGAGATAGCCGAGCGAGACTCGGGCGGACGAGGAGACTTCGCGCAGAGTACGGCCCTGGCGCTGGCGCTGCCGACGCAGCACGTCACCCAGCAGGCGACGGAGCAGAATCATCGGTGGCTCCCTCCTCGGACCGCGTAGCCGCATCCTTCACGCCCCACCGTACCGCCTCGCGCTGCGGCCGTGCGGGGAGCGATGTCGTGTTCACTCAGGGCTGCAAACATCAATTCCCCCCGTTGTGTTCCGTATCCTGTGCCCGCGCATTTCCCGAGAGTTCCTCATGGAGCAGTTCCAGCACGCTCCGTACGCTCTCTCTACGGATTTCCTCACGGCCGCCGTTCAACCTCAACGACACCACTTTCCCTGCGCGGGCGCTCGTCGCGGCCGGCCCCGAGACCGCCACGTAGACGGTGCCTACGGGCTGCCCGTCCTGCTCCGCGGGCCCGGCGACCCCGGTCGTCGAGATCCCCCAGTCGGCGCCGAGCCGGTCCCGCACACCGGACGCCATCTGCAGCGCGACCTCGGGATCCACCGCTCCGCGCTCCGCGAGCAGGGCCGCGTCGACCCCCAGGAGCTCGTGCTTGAGGGCGGTGGCGTAGGCGACGACCGACCCCAGGAAGGACACCGAGGAACCGGGCTCCCCGGTGAGCGCGGCGGCCACGAGACCGCCCGTGAGCGATTCCGCGGCGGCCACCTTCTGGTCACGCTCCGCAAGCAGCTCCAGCACCCGGGCGGCCTCGTTCATCGCGTCGCCGCCTCCGACCGCGCGGCCGCCCGCTCCGCCGCGAGCCCCCTGCGCCGCAGGACGACCGCCTGGCGCACGTAGTCCAGACCGGTGACGACCGTCAGCACGACGGCCAGCGCCATCACCCAGAAGCGGAGGGTGGCCAGCGGCCCGGTGAGCATGAGGACGTACATGCCGACGGCGGTGCCCTGGGCGAGCGTCTTCATCTTGCCGCCGCGGCTGGCGGGAATGACCCCGTGCCGGATGACCCAGAACCGCATCAGGGTGATGCCGAGCTCACGGGCCAGGATGACCGCGGTCACCCACCAGGGAAGGTCCCCGAGCGCGGAGAGCGAGACCAGTCCGGCGGCCATGATCGCCTTGTCGGCGATGGGGTCGGCGATCTTCCCGAAGTCGGTGACCAGGTTGTACGTACGGGCGAGGTGCCCGTCGAAGACGTCCGTGATCATGGCCACCGCGAACGCCGCCCACGCCCAGGCCCGCCACGCGGGGTCGTGCCCGCCGTCCTGGAACAGCAGGATCACGAAGCCCGGCACGAGCACGAGCCGGATCATGGTGAGGATGTTCGCGATGTTCCACAGGCTGGCCTGGTTGACGGCCGCAGCGCCCAGCTTGCCGCGGGGCGCCGGCCTACCGGTCCCGCCCGTCGCGGATGCCGGGACTCCGGTCATCTGCCCGCCTCCTCGAAAAGACACTCGGCCACCAGGTCGACGCCCTCCGTGCCGACGACCTTCGCACTGACCATACGGCCCGGGGCCAGGTCGGGGCTCGTACCGTGGGACGTGGTGAGGACCACCTGTCCGTCGGTCTCGGGCGCCTGGTGGGCGGCGCGGCCGATCCAGCCGTCCTCCTCGTCGAAGGACTCGACCAGTACTTCCAGGGTCTCCCCGAGGCGCTCCTCCGCGCGCTGCGCGGTGAGCTCCTCGGCGAGCCGGGAGAGGTGGGCGAGCCGCTCGTCGACGACCTCCTGGTCGAGCTTGTGCTCGTACGTGGCGGCCTCGGTGCCGTCCTCGTCGGAGTAGCCGAAGACGCCGATGGCGTCGAGGCGCGCGTGGGTGACGAAGCGTTCCAGCTCGGCGAAGTCCGCCTCGGTCTCGCCGGGGAAGCCGACGATGAAGTTGGAGCGGGCACCGGCGGTGGGGGCCTTGGAGCGGATGGTCTCCAGGAGCTCCAGGAAGCGGTCGGTGTCGCCGAAGCGGCGCATGGCCCGCAGCACGTCCGGGGCGCTGTGCTGGAAGGACAGGTCGAAGTAGGGCGCGACCTTCTCGGTCGACGTGAGGACGTCGATCAGGCCCGGGCGCATCTCGGCGGGCTGGAGGTAGCTCACGCGGACGCGCTCGATGCCGTCCACCGAGGCCAGCTCGGGCAGCAGGCTCTCCAGGAGCCGGATGTCGCCGAGGTCCTTGCCGTAGGAGGTGTTGTTCTCGGAGACCAGCATGACCTCCTTGACGCCCTGCTCGGCGAGCCAGCGCGTCTCGTTCAGCACGTCCGAGGGGCGGCGCGAGACGAAGGAGCCGCGGAAGGAGGGGATGGCGCAGAAGGAGCAGCGGCGGTCGCAGCCGGAGGCCAGCTTCACGGAGGCGACGGGGCTGGTGTCCAGACGGCGGCGGAGGGGGGCGCGCGGGCCGGAGGCGGGCGCGATCCCCTCGGGGAGGTCGGCGGGGGCCTCTGCGGGCGTCTCGGCGGTGTCTCCGTGCCCCGGCAGGGCCACGGCCGCGGCGGCCTCCTGGCGCTCCACGGGCGACAGCGGCAGCAGCTTGCGCCGGTCGCGCGGGGCGTGGGCCTCGACGCTGCCACCGCTGAGGATGGTCTGGAGGCGGTTGGAGATGTCGGCGTAGTCGTCGAAGCCGAGGACGCCGTCGGCCTCCGGGAGGGCCTCGGCGAGCTCCTTGCCGTACCGCTCGGCCATGCAGCCGACGGCGACGACGGCCTGGGTCCTGCCGTGGTCCTTCAGATCATTGGCTTCGAGGAGGGCGTCGACGGAGTCCTTCTTGGCGGCCTCGACGAATCCACAGGTGTTGACGACGGCGACGTCCGCTTCCTCGGCGTTCTCGACGAGCTCCCAGCCGTCCGCTGCCAAGCGGCCTGCGAGCTCCTCCGAGTCCACCTCGTTACGGGCGCAGCCAAGAGTGACAAGGGCGACGGTACGGCGTTCGGGCATGGACTCAAGACTACTTCGTCCCGGCCGTTCCCCCGTCGCGCAGGGTTCACCTGCGCGACGGAGGTCACATCGGGGGGGTCAGCCGGCCTCGGGGTCGCCCTTGGTGTAGCTGAGCCGCTCGACCTGGCCGGATTCGAACTTGTCGGCGAGCTTCTTGCCGTTCACGTAGAGCTCGATCGCACCGGCGTTGCCGAGGACCAGGTCGACGCGCTCGTCGTCCTGGAAGGTCTTGGACTCGCCCTTGAGGAGGAGGCCGTCGAAGAGGAGCTTGCCGTCGTGCGCCTTGGCCGAGATCCAGCTCTTGTCGTCGATCGCGGAGAGCTTGACCGTGACCTTGTCCCGCGGGACCGCGGCGATCACGCTCTCGGTGGGCTTGGGCGCGGCGGGCTTGGCCGGCTTCGGCTTGGGCGCGGCGGTGGCCTTCTCCGGGGCGGGGGCCGGGCCGCCGTCGGCCGCGGTGGTGCCCCTGGGGGCCTCGTTGCCGTTGAACATCGTGAAGCCGACGAACCCGACGACGGCGACGATGGCCGCGACCATCGCGGCGGTCCAGTTGGGCCGGCGCGGCTCGGGGCGGATGCGTTCCGCCTCGAAGAGCGGGGCTGCGGGGGTGGGCGCGGGACGGCCGCCGTGCTCGGCGTCGTACTGCTCGATCAGCGGAGCCGGGTCGAGAGCGACGGCGCGCGCGAGGGTACGGATGTGGCCGCGGGCGTAGACGTCGCCGCCACAGCGCGAGAAGTCGTCCTCCTCGATCGCGTGCACGATCGGGATCCGGACACGGGTGGAGGCACTGACCTCTTCGACGGTGAGACCGGCGGCGATTCGGGCCTGCTGGAGAGCGCGACCGATCGAGTCCCGGTCGTCTGCCGGGAAGGTCCGGTCGTCTTCGGGGGAGTTGCCGATGGACACGAGAGCGCCTTTCGAGCGTGTAGCCACCTGCTGGACGTTCAGTCTATGGGTGGTACGAAAGGGTGGGGCAACCGGGCGGGTGCTGTTTGTACGCCATGAGGCTGGGACATCCTGCTGTCCCTTCCTCCAACTTGACGTACGGCCAGGGGAAACGGTTGCCCTCCGTTCCCTTACGAGTGAGTCTCGGGCTGATCTCGATCGGGTACCCGACCCCGGAGGGGCCACACCCGCCGGGGCCCGTCCGGCGGACCGGACGCCGCGGGCCCGGCCGCCGGGCGGGCCCTACTCCCCCGACTCCCCGCGGATCACGGCCAGGACCCCGTCCAGCTCGTCGGGCTTGACGAGCACGTCCCGCGCCTTCGACCCCTCGCTCGGTCCGACGATGTTCCGCGACTCCATCAGGTCCATCAGCCGGCCGGCCTTCGCGAAGCCCACGCGCAGCTTCCGCTGGAGCATCGAGGTGGAGCCGAACTGCGTCGAGACGACCAGTTCGGCCGCCTGGCACAGCAGGTCGAGGTCGTCGCCGATGTCCTCGTCGATCTCCTTCTTCTGCTTCGTGCCGACGGTGACGTCGTCCCGGAAGACGGGCGTCATCTGGTCCTTGCAGTGCTGCACGACGGCCGCGACCTCGGCCTCGGTGACGAACGCGCCCTGCATGCGGACGGGCTTGTTGGCACCCATCGGCAGGAACAGCCCGTCGCCCTTGCCGATCAGCTTCTCGGCGCCGGGCTGGTCCAGGATGACCCGGCTGTCGGCGAGCGAGGAGGTGGCGAACGCGAGCCGCGAGGGCACGTTCGCCTTGATCAGGCCGGTGACGACGTCCACGGACGGCCGCTGGGTGGCGAGCACGAGGTGGATGCCGGCGGCGCGGGCCAACTGGGTGATGCGGACGATCGAGTCCTCGACGTCGCGCGGGGCGACCATCATCAGGTCGGCCAGCTCGTCGACGATCACCAGGAGGTACGGGTACGGGTTGAGCTCGCGCTCGCTGCCCTCGGGCAGCTTGATCTTGCCGTCCCGGATGGCCTGGTTGAAGTCGTCGATGTGCCGGTAGCCGAAGGCGGCCAGGTCGTCGTAGCGCAGGTCCATCTCGCGCACGACCCACTGGAGGGCCTCGGCCGCCTTCTTGGGGTTGGTGATGATCGGGGTGATCAGGTGCGGGATGCCCTCGTAGGCGGTGAGCTCGACCCGCTTGGGGTCGACCAGCACCATCCGGACGTCCTCCGGGGTCGCTCTTATCATGATCGACGTGATCAGGCAGTTGATGCACGAGGACTTTCCGGAGCCCGTGGCGCCGGCGACCAGGACGTGCGGCATCTTCGCCAGGTTGGCCATCACGTAGCCGCCCTCGACGTCCTTGCCGAGCGCGACCAGCATCGGGTGCTCGTCCCCGGCCGCGTCCGCGAGCCGCAGCACGTCCCCCAGGTTGACCATCTCGCGGTCGCTGTTCGGGATCTCGATGCCGACCGCCGACTTCCCGGGGATCGGCGAGATGATCCGCACGTCCGGCGAGGCCACCGCGTAGGCGATGTTCTTGGTCAGGGCCGTGATCTTCTCGACCTTCACGGCCGGGCCGAGCTCGACCTCGTACCGCGTGACCGTCGGGCCGCGCGTGAAGCCGGTGACGGCCGCGTCGACCTTGAACTCGACGAAGACGTTGGAGAGCGCGTCGACGACCGCGTCGTTGGCGGCGCTGCGGGTCTTGCCCGGCCCGCCGCGCTCCAGGAGGTCGAGCGAGGGCAGGGAGTACGTGATGTCGCCCGCGAGCTGGAGCTGCTCGGCCCGGGGCGGCAGGTCGGCCGGCTCCGGCGCCGGCTTCGTCAGATCGGGTACGCCTCCGCCGGGGCGGTCTCCCCCGCGCGCCGGCGGTACGGGAGCGGCCTTCTCCACGGGTCCGGACGCCGCCACGGCCGCGTTCCGCTCGGCGGTGACGTCCTTGGTCAGGTCGGCGACGATCGGCGAGGGCGGCATGCCGTTCAGCACGGCGCCGTCGAGCGCGGCGGCGGCCGCCGCGGCGACGTCCACCGGGTCCAGGCCGGAGCTCCGGCGGGCCGGGCGGCCGCTCCGCTCCGGCGCCGGTGTCTCCGCCCGGTCGACGTCGTACGGCTCCGTGGGCCCGGCCGAGCGGCGCCGGACGGGCCGTGCGGGCCGCGGTCCCGCGTCCCGCCACTCCTCGTCGTACGCCTCGTGGTCCGGGTGCCCCCCGTACTCCTCGGCCTCCGCCGGGTCGTACGGGAGTTCGATGATGCCCAGCCTGGCGCCGAGCGCGCGCAGCCGCTGCGGGATCGCGTTGACCGGGGTGGCGGTGACCACGAGCAGCCCGAAGACGGTCAGCAGCACCAGCATCGGTACGGCGAGGACCTCGCCCATCATGAAGACGAGGGGCTGGGACGCGGCCCAGCCGATGAGCCCACCGGCGTCCTGCATGGCCGCGCTGCCGTCGCCGCGCCCCGGCGAACCGCAGGCGATGTGCACCTGTCCGAGGACGCCGATGACGAGTGCGGAGAGGCCGATGCTGATCCGGCCGTTGGCCTCGGGCTTCTCGGGATACAGGATGAGCCGGATGCCGATCGCGCCGAGGAGCAGCGGCACGAGCAGGTCGAGTCGGCCGAAGGATCCGGTGACCAGCATCTCGACGAGGTCGCCGACCGGGCCGCGCAGGTTGGACCAGGTGCCGGCGGCGACGATCAGCGCGAGGGCGAGGAGGAGCAGCGCGAGCCCGTCCTTGCGGTGCGCGGGATCGAGCCCCTTGGCGCCGCGGCCTATGCTCCGGAACAGCGCCCCGATGGCGTGGGCGAGACCGAGCCAGGCGCCGCGCGCCAGCCGGTAGACGCCCCCCGTCGGGGACGGGGCGGGGCGCGGGGCGGCCTTCTTCGCCGCGGTCTTCCGCGCGGGCGCGCGCTTGGCGGGCGCGGCCTTCTTGGCCGACGCCTTCTTCGCCGGCGCCTTCTTCGCGGGTGGTTTCGCGGGCGCCGCCTTCTTCGCGGCACCCGTCGTCCGGCCGGTGCGCGGTTTCGCGGTGCCCGCCGTGCCCTGGGAACCCTTGCCGGACGTACGTGAAGCCATGATGCCGAGGTTACCGGTGTGGGGAGGGGTGTGGGGAGCGCCCGTCCGCCTCACCCGTTCGTGTCGTCCGTGGCGCAGCGCGGTGCTGACGCCGCATCACGGTGCTCCCCTCCGGGCGGGACGGCGGGTGACGGCGCGTCAGCCCTGGGCGGGCAGGGTCGGCGTGGCGCCCGTGCCCGGCTCCAGCGCGTCCAGGGCCCGGCGCAGCCCGGTGAGTTTGCGCTCCAGGTGCGCGGCGGTGGCGACGGCCGCCGCGTCGGCGGAGTCGTCGTCGAGCTGCTTCGACAGGGCCTCGGCCTGCTCCTCGACGGCCGCGAGCCGGGCGGAGAGCTCGGCGAGCAGCCCGGCGGACTCCTTGCCGTGACCGCCCTCGCCGCCGCCCTCCAGCTGCAGCCGCAGCAGGGCGGCCTGCTCGCGCAGCTTGCAGTTCTTCATGTAGAGCTCGACGAAGACGGAGACCTTGGCGCGCAGCACCCACGGGTCGAAGGGCTTGGAGATGTAGTCGACCGCCCCGGCCGCGTACCCCCGGAAGGTGTGGTGGGGGCCGTGGTTGATGGCGGTGAGGAAGATGATCGGGATGTCCCGGGTCCGCTCGCGCCGCTTGATGTGGGCGGCGGTCTCGAAACCGTCCATTCCCGGCATCTGGACGTCGAGCAGGATGACCGCGAAGTCGTCCGTCAACAGCGCCTTGAGCGCTTCCTCCCCGGACGATGCCCGCACCAGCGTCTGATCGAGCGCGGAGAGAATGGCCTCCAGCGCCAGCAGATTCTCCGGCCTGTCATCGACCAGGAGGATCTTGGCCTTCTGCACCATGCCCCGTCCTCCTCGTCCCGGCAACGGCTCTCCCCGGACCCCCGAACCGGGGGAAGCACCGGGCGCCGCCCCAGAAGACGACTCCCTAGCGCCGTCCGTCCTTGTGCCGGTCATCGTAGCCGCACCCCGCCCGTCGCCACACCCTGTCACCGCGATGTCACTGTGCACGTAGCAGAAACGCGGTGGGAGACCAGAAGGTTCCCCGTATCCCGCCCTCTCACACGCCCCTGGCGGCAGTCTGCCGGCGCGCCCCGGCGGAGCCCGGGGGTCCGCGCCGGGCGCGGCGCGGACCCCCGGTGCGGAGTCACTCGCCCCGCATCCACTGTTCCATGACCGACAGCAGGTGATCGGGGTCGACCGGCTTCGTCACGTAGTCCGAGGCCCCGGACTCGATCGCCTTCTCCCGGTCGCCCTTCATCGCCTTCGCCGTCAGCGCGATGATCGGCAGCCCCGCGAACTGCGGCATGCGCCGGATCGCGGTCGTCGTCGCGTATCCGTCCATCTCCGGCATCATGATGTCCATCAGCACGACCGTGACGTCGTCGTGCTGCTCCAGGACCTCGATGCCCTCCCGTCCGTTCTCGGCGTAGAGCACCGCGAGGCCGTGCTGCTCCAGGACGCTGGTGAGCGCGAAGACGTTGCGGATGTCGTCGTCGACGATCAGCACCTTCTCGCCGGAGAAGTTGAACGTACGGCGCGGCTCGGCCTCCGGCTCCTCCCGTTCCGCCGCGCTCTGCTGCCCGGACTGCCCGGGAACCGCGCCCCGCGCCCCGCTCGCCTCCGCCGCGGCCTTCCGCCGGTGCCGGAACAGCGCCCCGGCCCCGGACCGCGCCTCCGTCCGCACGGGCGTCGGCGGGAAGTGCGGGAACGGGTGGACGGCCCCGGCCGTCCCCTCCTCGGCCCCCTGCTGCGGATCGTCGGCGTCCTGCGCGCCCTGCCCGTAGCCGCTCGACGGCAGCTCCGTCGGGCTCAGCGGCAGGTAGAGCGTGAACGTCGAACCGCGGCCGGGCTCGCTCGCCGCGAAGATCTCGCCGCCGAGCAGCCGCGCGATCTCCCGGCTGATGGAGAGCCCGAGACCCGTGCCGCCGTACTTCCGGCTGGTCGTGCCGTCGGCCTGCTTGAACGCCTCGAAGATGACCCGCATCTTGCTCGCCGCGATCCCGATCCCGGTGTCGGTGACCGAGAAGGCGATCAGGTCGGCCTCCGGATCGCGCAGCGAGCCCGCCTCCAGGAGCTGCTCGCGGATCGACTGCGGCACGTCCGCGCCGGCCGGCCGGATCACCAGCTCCACCGCGCCCGTGTCGGTGAACTTCACCGCGTTGGACAGCAGGTTGCGCAGGACCTGGAGCAGCCGCTGCTCGTCGGTGTGGAGGGTCGCCGGCAGCTCGGGCGAGACCCGCACCGAGAAGTCGAGCCCCTTCTCCGCCGTGAGCGGCCGGAACGTCGCCTCCACGTAGTCGACGAGCTGGACGAGCGCGATACGGGTCGGCGAGACGTCCATCTTGCCCGCCTCGACCTTCGACAGGTCGAGGATGTCGTTGATCAGCTGGAGCAGGTCCGAGCCCGCCCCGTGGATGGTCTCCGCGAACTCGACCTGCTTCGGCGTCAGGTTGGTCTCGGCGTTGTCGGCGAGCAACTTGGCCAGGATCAGCAGCGAGTTGAGCGGCGTGCGCAGCTCGTGCGACATGTTGGCGAGGAACTCCGACTTGTACCGCATGGAGACGGCGAGCTGCTCCGCCCGCTCCTCCAGGACCTGCCGGGCCTCCTCGATCTCGGTGTTCTTCACCTCGATGTCGCGGTTCTGCCGGGCGAGCAGCTCGGCCTTCTCCTCCAGCTCCAGGTTGGAGCCCTGGAGCTCCTTCTGCCGGTGCTCCAGCTCCGCGGACCGCTCCTTGAGCTGCTCGGTGAGCTTCTGCGACTGCTGGAGCAGCACCTCGGTCTTGGTGTTGACGCTGATGGTGTTGACCGTGGTCGCGATCAGCTCGGCGAGCTGGTTCAGGAAGTCCCGCTGGATCTGCGTGAACGGCTGGAAGGACGCCAGCTCGATCACGCCGAGGACCTTCCCCTCGAAGAGGACCGGCAGCACGATCACGTGCGCGGGCGCGGCCTCGCCGAGCCCCGACGAGATCTTCAGGTAGCCCGGCGGCACGTTGACCTGGATGGTCCGCTTCTCCTCCGCCGCCGTCCCGATGAGGGTCTCCCCGGGCCGGAACGAGGTCGGCATGGACCCGGCGGAGTATCCGTAACTCCCGCGCATCCGCAGCTCGTACGAGCCGTCGCCCTCGCCCACGAGCTCGGCGTCGCTGTGCGCGGAGCCCGTCGGCATGGCCACGAAGAAGGCGCCGTGCTGGGCCGAGACCACCGGCGTCAGCTCGCTCATGATGAGCGAGGCCACGTCGTCCAGGTCCCGCCGGCCCTGCATGAGACCGGAGATGCGCGCCAGGTTGCCCTTGAGCCAGTCCTGCTCCTCGTTGGCGAGGGTGGTGTCGCGCAGGTTGGCGATCATGGTGTTGATGTTCTCCTGGAGGGCCTGGATCTCGCCCGCCGCGTCGACACCGTCGATCTTGAGGTTGAGGTCGCCGCGGGTCACCGCCGTGGCGACGGCCGCGATCGCCCGCACCTGCCGGGTCAGGTTCCCGGCCATCTCGTTCACGGACTCGGTCAGGTCCCGCCAGGTGCCGTCCACGTCACGGACCCGGGCCTGACCGCCCAGCTGCCCGTCCGTGCCCACCTCACGGGCGACCCGGGTGACCTCCTCGGCGAAGTTCGACAGCTGGTCGACCATCGTGTTGATGGTGCTCTTCAGCTCCTGGATCTCACCGCGCGCGTCGATGTCGATCTTCTTGGTGAGGTCGCCCTTGGCGATGGCGGTGGTGACGGCGGCGATCTGGCGCACCTGACCGGTCAGGTTGTCGGCCATGCCGTTCACCGAGTCCGTCAGATCACGCCACGTGCCCGACACTCCCGGCACCCGGGCCTGGCCGCCCAGGATGCCGTCCGTGCCCACCTCGCGGGCCACCCGGGTCACCTCGTCGGCGAACGACGACAGCGTCGTCACCATCGTGTTGACGGTGTCGGCGAGCTCGGCGACCTCGCCGCGCGCCTCGACGGTGACCTTCTTCGTCAGGTCGCCGTTGGCGACGGCCGCGGAGACCCGGGAGATGTTGCGCACCTGGCTGGTCAGGTTGTTGGCCATCAGGTTCACGTTGTCGCTGAGGTCCTTCCAGATGCCGGTCACCCCGCGCACCCGGGCCTGACCGCCGAGGATGCCCTCGGTGCCCACCTCGCGGGCCACCCTCGTCACCTCGTCGGCGAAGTTCGACAGCTGGTCCACCATCGTGTTGACGGTCGTCACCAGCTCCAGGATCTCGCCCTTGGCGTCGACCGTGATCTTCTTCGACAGGTCGCCCATGGCGACCGCCGTCGTGACCTCGGCGATGTTCCGGACCTGGAAGGTCAGGTTGTTCGCCATCATGTTCACCGACTGGGTGAGGTCCTTCCAGGTGCCGGAGACCCCCTGCACCTCGGCCTGGCCGCCGAGGATGCCCTCGGTGCCCACCTCACGGGCCACCCTCGTCACCTGGTCGGCGAAGCTGGAGAGCTGGTCCACCATCGTGTTGAGGGTGTTCTTCAGCTCCAGGATCTCGCCCCGCGCGTCCACGTCGATCTTCTGCGACAGGTCACCGCGCGCCACCGCGGTGGCGACCTGCGCGATGTTGCGGACCTGGGTGGTGAGGTTCCCGGCCATGCCGTTCACCGAGTCCGTCAGATCACGCCACACACCGGCCACGCCCGGCACCTGCGCCTGACCTCCGAGGCGCCCGTCCGTGCCCACCTCGCGGGCCACCCGGGTCACCTGGTCCGCGAAGGCGGACAGCTGGTCCACCATCGTGTTGATGGTGTTCTTCAGCTCCAGGATCTCGCCCCGCGCGTCCACGTCGATCTTCTGCGACAGGTCGCCACGGGCCACGGCCGTCGTCACCTGCGCGATCTGCCGCACCTGCGAGGTCAGGTTGCCGGCCATGAAGTTCACGGAGTCCGTGAGCTCCCGCCAGCGCCCGGACACCCCGTCCACCCGCGCCTGACCGCCCAGCCGGCCCTCGGTGCCCACGTCCCGGGCCATCCGGGTCACCTGGTCCGCGAAGGACGACAGCTGCGACACCATCGTGTTGACGGTGTTCTTCAGCTCCAGCATCTCGCCGGCCACGTCCACCGTGACCTTCTGCGACAGATCGCCGTTGGCCACCGCCGTCGTCACCTGCGCGATGTCCCGCACCTGACCGGTCAGGTTGCGGAAGGCCGTGTTCACCGAGTCGGTGAGGTCCTTCCACGTCCCCGCCGCGCCCGGCACCTCGGCCTGGCCGCCCAGCAGACCCTCGACACCGACCTCCCGGGCCACCCGGGTCACCTCGGAACCGAAGGCGGAGAGCTGGTCCACCATCGTGTTGACGGTGTTCTTCAGCTCCAGCATCTCGCCGGCCACGTCCACCGTGACCTTCTGCGACAGATCGCCGTTGGCCACCGCCGTCGTCACCTGCGCGATGTCCCGCACCTGCGTGGTGATGTTCCGGAAGACCGTGTTGACCGAGTCCGTGAGGTCCTTCCACGTCCCCGCCGCACCCGGCACCTGCGCCTGACCGCCCAGCAGGCCCTGCGCGCCGACCTCGCCCGACACCCGGGTCACCTCGTCGGCGAACGTCCGCAGCGTCTCCGTCATCTGGTTGATGGTGTCGGCGAGTTGGGCGATCTCACCGCGCGCGGAGACCCGCACCTTCTGCGACAGGTCACCGTTGGCGACCGCCGTCGTCACCTCCGCGATCCCTCTCACCTGATTGGTGAGATTCCCCGCCATCGTGTTGACGGAGTCGGTGAGGTCCTTCCACACGCCGGCGACCCCGGCCACCTCGGCCTGACCGCCGAGCTCGCCCTCCGTACCCACCTCGCGCGCGACACGGGTCACCTCGGAGGAGAACGACGACAGCTGGTCCACCATCCGGTTGACGGTGTTCTTCAGCTCCAGCATCTCGCCGGCCACGTTCGCCGTGACCTTCTGCGACAGATCGCCGTCCGCGACCGCCGTCGTCACGAGCGCGATGTCCCGCACCTGGGCCGTCAGCCGGTTCGCCATGGTGTTGACCGAGTCCGTGAGGTCCTTCCACGAACCGGACACCCCGCGCACCTGCGCCTGCCCGCCCAGCTTGCCGTCCGTACCCACCTCGACGGCGACCCTCGTCACCTCGGAGGCGAACACCGACAGCTGGTCCACCAGGTTGTTGGCGGTACGGGCGACCTTCAGGAACTCCCCGCGCAGCGGCCGCACGGTCCCGTCCGCACCCTCCGAACGCAGGTCCATCCGCTGGTCCAGATCGCCCTCGGCCACCGCCGACAGGACCCGCCCCACCTCGGACACCGGCCGGGCCAGATCGTCGACGAGCGCGTTCGCGGCCTCGATCGCCGCCGCCCACGCCCCCTCGCTGGCCCCCGCCTCCAGCCGCTCGGACAGCTTGCCCTCACGGCCGACCACCCGCCGGACCCGCGACAGCTCCCCCGTCACGTGCATCTGCCGGTCGGCGACCTCGTTGAACACGGCGGAGATCTCCGCCATGACCCCGTCGCCGGACACCGTCAGCCGCCTGCGGAAGTTCCCGTCCCGCATCGACACCAGCGCGGCCAGCAGCCGCTCCAGCGCCGCCGCGTCCACCTGGACCGTCCCCCCACGGGAACGTCCGCCCCTCGCGCGCGTGCCACTGCCTCCGCCGCGCCGCGCCGCCGTGCCAGACTCCACCGTGTCCCTCCCGAAAGGGGTCGACCGTACCGCTCCGGCTCTCGCCGTCAGCCTGCCCAGTGTTTCACCGTGACCGAACCAGGCGATAACAGTTCGGCAGCTTCGTACAGCGTCCCTACCCTCCAGGGGCGGAATCAACGGTGACCGGCATCCGCTCGGACAGCGAAGGTAAGTAACCTGGCATCCGGCTGTCCAACCGCCCCGGTCCGCCCGGCGGGGGCGGTGTGGCGTGCGCACGACCACCGGGCAGCGGGAGGGACAGACCGAGCATGGCAGAGCCGGGCGTCGAGACGCGTACGAGGAGTGCTGTGATCACCGCGCGGGCGACTGCCACTTTCGAGCCCGTCGGGCGGTCCGTCGCGGCCGCCCGCGCCTTCGTCCGGGACACCCTCCAGGGCTGGGGACACCCCGAGCTCGTCGACGACGCCGTCGTCCTCACCAGCGAGCTCGTCACCAACGCCGTCATCCACGCCGGCACCTCCGCCGAGGTCCTCTGCCTCCGCTCGGACGACAGCGTCCGCGTCGAGGTCGCCGACCGCTACCCCGAGCGCGAGATCCCCGTCCAGGGCGGCCGCTCCCTCGGCAGCCCGGACCGCGAGAACGGCCGCGGCCTGCTCCTCTGCGCCGCCCTCGCCCACCGCTGGGGCGTCGAGTACTCCCCCACCCGCAAGCACGTCTGGTTCCACCTCGACCTTCCCCAGCGCCCCGTCGGCACCCGCTCCGCCGGCCCCGTCCTCCCCGACGCCCTCCTCCCGGTCGCCGAGAGCCGCGTCCGCGTCGCCGTCGCCCAGATCGACCGCGGCGGCACGATCACCGCCTGGAACGAGGACGCCGAGGAGCTCTTCGGCTACGAGGCCGAGCAGGTCACCGGCAAACCCCTCGGCGACCTCGCCGCCTGGCCCCACACCCCCGGCATCGGCACCGGCCTCGCCGAGGCCCTCCGCCTCTCCCGCTGGGAGGGCAGCTACGGCATCCGCTGCGCCGACGGCCGCGTGGTCCCCGTCTACGCCTCGCACCTCCGGGTCCGCGACGCCCAGGGCGAGCCCTCCACCGTCTGCCTGCTCGTACGGGAGCACGAGCGCGCCGTCCTCCAGACCCCCCAGCGCCCCGCCGTCGATCCGGGCACCGAGAGCCGAGCCGCCGACCCCTTCGAGGTCTTCATCGGCTCCCCGGCCCCCGACGACCTCGACGGCCTCCTCCAGCGCACGGTCGAACGCGCCCGCGACATGCTCGACGGCGACGCCGCCTTCCTCCTGCTCGCCACCGACGACGAGACGGAACTGGAGGTACGGGCGACCACCGGCCTCCCGGCCGCCCGCCAGCGCTTCGCCCGCGTCCCCGTGGAGACCGGCGCCAGCCGGTACGGCTCCGCCCGCATGCCCGCCGTCCACGAGGACCTGGCCGCCGTCCCCGGCGCCGTCCCGCTCCTCGAAGGCACCGGCATGCGCTCGGTGGTCACCGTCCCGCTCAAGGTCGAGGGCCGGCTCACCGGCTCCCTCGGCGTGGCCGCCGAGAGCGCCAACCGCTACTCCAACGAGGAGGCGCTCCGCCTCCAGTTCGCCGCCGACCGCATCGCCCTGGCCGTCGAGTCCGCCCGGCTCGGCGAACTGGAGCGTCTGCGCCGCGGCTCCCTCAGCTTCCTGGTCGAGGCCTCCGACCTCCTGGCCGGCACCCTCGACCGCGACCAGACCCTGGCCCTCATGGCCCAGATGACGGTCCCCACCCTCGCCACCTGGTGCGCGGTCTACACGATCGCCGACCAGGCCTCCGAGCCGTACCTCTCGTACGTGCTCCACGAGGACGAGGACCGCATCGACGGCCTCAAGGCCCTGCTCTCCTCCATCGCCCCGCCGGACCCGGTGCCGACCCCCGGCGCCCGCGTCTGGTCCGCCCCCGGCGAAGCCGCGCACCGCGCCGCGCTGACCGCCTCGGTCCGCGCCCTCGACCATCCCGCGAGCCCGCTCTCCTCCGGCATCGACAACACCCTCGCCACCGCCGGCGCGGTCGCCGGCGAGACGGTCGTCCTGCCGCTGGTCGCCCGCAACCGGGTCATCGGCATGCTGACCCTCGGCAGGCCCTCGGAGGACCACTTCCGCCAGGAGATCCTGGAGCTCGCCGAGGACCTCTCGCGCCGGGCCGCCCTGGCCCTGGACAACGCCCGCCTCTACTCGGAGCGCGTGGCGATCAGCCAGTCCCTCCAGCGCAGCCTGCTCCCGCCCGGCCTCCCCACGATCCCGGGCGTCGAGGTCGACGTCATCTACCGCGCCGCCGGCGAGGGCAACGAGGTCGGAGGCGACTTCTACGACCTCTTCCCCATCCGGGACGGCGCGTACGGATTCGCCATCGGCGACGTCTGCGGCACGGGCCCGGAGGCGGCCGCCGTCACCGGCCTGGCCCGCCACGCCCTGCGCCTCCTGGCCCGCGAGGGCTTCGGCGGCCCCGCCGTCCTGGAGCGGCTGAACGCGGCGATCCTCGACGAGGGCGCCCGCAGCCGCTTCCTGACGCTCCTCTACGGTGAGATGCGCCCGCAGGAGGACGGCTCGGCGATCCTCAAGGTCGTCTGCGCCGGCCACCCCCTCCCGCTGCGCCTCCGCCCGGACGGCACGGTCGAGCCCGCGGCCGAACCGCAGCCTCTCCTGGGCGTCATGGAGGACCTGGAGCTGTACGAGCAGACGGTCACCCTCGACCCGGGCGACGTCCTCCTCTGTGTCACGGACGGCGTGACGGAACGCCGCGAGGGCTCGCGGATGCTGGGCGACGACGGCCTTGCCGAGGTGCTGAAGACCTGCACGGGCCTGACGGCCGGCGCGGTCGCCTCCCGTGTCCTCCGGGCCGTGGAGCGCTTCGCCCAGGCGCCCGCCTCCGACGACATGGCCATCCTGGCGATGCGCCTGCACGAACCGCACGACCGCTAACGGTCCCGGCGATCCCCTTCGGGGGGTCGCCGGTGCCACAGCCGTACGACAACGCAAAAAGGCCCCCGCCACAAGGCGGGGGCCTTTTCACTCGGAGCCCTTTAACGGAATCGAACCGTTGACCTTCTCCTTACCATGGAGACGCTCTACCGACTGAGCTAAAAGGGCAGGTGTTCGGCGGCGTCCTACTCTCCCACAGGGTCCCCCCTGCAGTACCATCGGCGCTGAAAGGCTTAGCTTCCGGGTTCGGAATGTAACCGGGCGTT
>NZ_JBIAMM010000014.1:0-264230 GCF_042874095.1 Streptomyces sp. NPDC004266 | reverse complement strand
CGCCCGGTTACATTCCGAACCCGGAAGCTAAGCCTTTCAGCGCCGATGGTACTGCAGGGGGGACCCTGTGGGAGAGTAGGACGCCGCCGAACAATCATTGTGGGAAAGCCCCGCACCTCATGGTGCGGGGCTTTTCTGCGTTTAGGGCACGTGCCGGATCTCCCTTCGGGAGACGGCGCTGGCGCCGGCCTTCAGAGGCGGCCGGCTGCTTTCAGAGCGAGGTAGGCGTCCGCCAGGGCGGGAGCAAGGGTCTCGGGGGTGGCGTCGACGATCGTGACGCCGTGGCGCTGGAGCTGATCCGCGGTGCGGGCGCGCTGGGACTGGGTCTGTGTGGCGGCCGCGGCCTCGTAGACGGCTTCGATGGTGCCGCGTCCCCCGGCCATGTCCGCCACATGAGGATCGGCGACGGAGGCCACCAGCACCGTGTGGCGCTGGGCGAGCTGGGGGAGGACCGGGAGGAGGCCCTCCTCGATCGGGGCGGCGTCGAGGCCGGTCAGGAGGACGATCAGCGAGCGGCGCGGAGCGCGTGCCAGGGCCGTCGCGGCGAGACCGCGTGCGTCGGTCTCAACGAGCTCGGGTTCCAGCGGGGCGAGGGCGTTGACCACGGCCGGCAGGACGTCGCCGGCGGAGCGGCCCTGGACCTGGGCGCGGAGGCGGCGGTCGTAGGCCAGGAGGTCCACGCGGTCGCCGGCTCGGGAGGCGAGCGCGGTGAGGAGGAGAGCCGCGTCCATGGAGGCGTCCAGGCGGGGGACGTCGCCGACGCGGCCGGCCGAGGTGCGGCCGGTGTCGAGGACGATCAGGATGTGCCGGTCGCGTTCGGGTCGCCAGGTACGGACGGCGACGGTGGTCTGGCGGGCCGTGGCCCGCCAGTCGATCGAGCGGGTGTCGTCGCCGGGGACGTACTCGCGGAGGCTGTCGAACTCCGTGCCTTCGCCTCGGGTGAGCACGCTGGTGCGGCCGTCGAGCTCGCGGAGCCGGGCCAGGCGTGACGGCAGGTGCTTGCGGCTGGTGAAAGGGGGCAGGACGCGGACGGTCCAGGGGACCTCGTGGTGGCCCTGGCGGGCGGCGAGACCGAGGGGGCCGAAGGAGCGGACCGTGATCCGTTCGGCGTGACGGTCGCCGCGGCGGGTCGGGCGCAGGCTCGTGGTGAGGCGGCGGCGCTCCCCGGCGGGGACCGTCAGCCGGCGGCGTGAGGAGGCCTGTTCGGTGCCGGGGAGCCAGCTGCTGGGCGGCCAGGCGTCGCGGAGCTGGGCGCGGAGGCGGCGGCGGGACGGGTTGGTGACGGTGAGCTGGACCTCGGCTCCGTCACCGAGTCGAACGGATGTGTCACCACTTCGGGTGAATTGGAGCGTTCGTACTGGCGCCGCCAGGGCGTAGTCGCACAGAATTGCGAGGGAGAGGGGCGCGTTCACCGCGAGCATCCCCGCCCAGCTGGGGGCGAGGATGCCGACGGGGAGCGATCCGAGGGCGGCGAGCAGCGCGGTTCGTCCGGTGAGGGCCATGGGGCGCCGTTCTCAGCGGGGGACGGGGACGTGGGCGAGGATCGAGTTGATGACGGAGTCGGGGGTGACCCCCTCCATCTCGGCCTCGGGCCGCAGGTGGATGCGATGACGCAGGGTGGGGAGCGCGAGGGCCTTGACGTCGTCCGGGGTGACGTAGTCCCGGCCGGTGAGCCAGGCCCAGGCACGGGCGGTGGAGAGCAGGGCGGTGGCGCCTCGGGGGGAGACTCCGAGCGTGAGCGAGGGGGATTCACGCGTGGCACGACAGATATCGACGACATAGCCGGCGATCTCGGTGGAGACCGAGACCTTGGCGACGGCGGCCCGGGCCGCTTCGAGTTCGGCGGGGCCCGCGACGGGGCGGACGCCTGCGGCCTTCAGGTCGCGGGGGTCGAAGCCCTCGGCGTGGCGGGTGAGGACATGGATCTCGTCCGCGCGTGAGGGCAGAGGGACCGTCAGCTTGAGCAGGAAACGGTCCAGTTGGGCTTCGGGGAGAGGGTAGGTGCCCTCGTACTCGACGGGGTTCTGGGTCGCGGCGACCAGGAACGGCTCCGGGAGGAGGCGCGGCATGCCGTCGACCGTGACCTGACGCTCCTCCATCGCCTCCAGGAGGGAGGACTGGGTCTTCGGGGGCGTGCGGTTGATCTCGTCGGCGAGCAGCAGGTTGGTGAAGACCGGGCCGGGCTGGAAGGAGAACTCGGCGGTGCGGGCGTCGTAGACCAGGGAGCCGGTGACGTCGCTCGGCATCAGGTCGGGGGTGAACTGGACGCGCTTGGTGTCGAGGTCGAGTGCCGCGGCCAGCGAGCGGACCAGGAGGGTCTTGGCGACTCCGGGGACGCCTTCGAGGAGGACGTGTCCCCGGCAGAGCAGGGCGACGACGAGACCGGTGACGGCGGGGTCCTGGCCGACCACGGCCTTCGCGATCTCGGTGCGCAGGGCCTCCAGGGAGGCGCGGGCGCTGTCCGAGTCCGTGGCGGTCTCGGGGGTCGGGGCGCTCATGAGGTGCGTACCTCTCTTTCGAGGGCGTCGAGTTGGTCCGCCAGGCGGATGAGGGTGGCGTCGTCGGCGGGTGCCGGGCCGAAGAGGAGGTTCCTGGGGTCCGCGGTCGTCTCGGGGAGACGGGCGGAGAGTGCGGGGAGGAGGCGGTCGGGGGAGTGGGCGTCCTGGACGGGGACGCCGAGCAGCGGGGCGAGCCGGGTGCGGGTCGCGGTGCGCAGGACGGAGGCGGCGCGGTCGCGGGCGTTCGCCTTGCGGTAGAGGCGGGCGCGGCCCTCGGTGGCCTCGGAGGCGCGGAGGGCGACGGGGAGGCGCTCGGTGACCAGGGGACCGAGGCGGCGGCCGCGCCAGAGGGCGGCGAGCAGGGCCGCGAGGGCGAGTTGGAGGGCGCCCCACAGCCAGCCGGAGGGGATGAGGGCGAGGAAGTTGCCCATGGTGTCGCCGGCGGGCGTGTCGGTGGTGGCCGAGGTGTCGGAGAGGGAGGGGAGGTACCAGACGAGATGGGGCTGGGAGCCGAGGAGTTGCAGGGCCAGCGAGGCGTTGCCCCGTTGGTCGAGGCGGGAGTTGTAGAGGATGTCGGGGGAGCCGAGGAGGACGGTGTCGGTGCTGCCCGTGTCGCTGCCGGTGCCGGGGAGGAGGAGCAGGGTGGGCAGGCCGTCGGAGCGGTAGCAGGCCTCGGCGGGGGTGCCGGGGAAGGGCTCGTAGCGTTCGCCGCCGAGGTCGACGCTGCCGGCGCGGATGGCGGCCGGCAGGGTGCAGCCGGGGGTGCGTTCCCCCACCGGGGTGCTGGGGGCGCCGGTGACTCCGGGGGCGAGGGTGTCGAGGGAGGCGCGGCCGGCGCCGACGAGGACCGTGCGGGTGGCGGAGCCGGTCATGGCCGAGCGGAGTGTGGACTGCTGGGTGGCCGTCAGCAGGTCGGGGGTGGTGACCAGGAGGGTGGATCCGGTGTCCGTGGCCGCCGTGGCCTCGGACAGGGTGGTGGCGAGGGTGACGGTGACGCCGCGGGCCTTGAGGAGTTCGGCGACCGCGCGGCTGCCCTGGGGGTCGGCGGAGCGCGGGTCGAGGGCGCCGTGGGCGTCGGTGGACCGGACCGTCGCGAGGGCGAGGCCGCCGGTCAGGATCAGGGCGAGGACGAGGACCGCGCCGCGGACGCGGGTCCACACCTGGCGGGCGGAGGGGGCCGTCGAGGTGGTGCCGGTGACCGGGCGGCTCATGCGGGCGTCCCCGTGGAGGTGGTGTCGAGGGTCGGGCGGGTCCGTTCCAGGGCGGTGTCCAGTGCCTCGACGCGGCGGTACGCGGGCTCGTCGGCGGTGCGGCCGCCGTATGTGACGTCGTCGAAGGCGCGGGCGGCGAGGCGCAGGTCGTCCGCGTGGGAGGGGAGGGAGCGGCCGGCTTCGGCGGCGGCCTCGTCGGCGGTGCGGCCGGGGCGGGGTTCGAGGAGGGCGCGCTCCTCCAGGGAGCGGACGATGGCCCGCATCCGTTCCTGGACGGCCTCGTTCCAGCGGCCGGCGGAGGCGTGCCGTGCGGCGGCCGTGCGGTGGTCCCGGGCGGTGCGGGGGCCGTCGGCGAAGAGGGAGTCGCCGGTGGTGCCGGGTGTCCGGTGCGGGGTGCCGAGGCGCCACCAGAGGGCGGCGGCCAGGGCGGCCACCACCAGGACGATGACGACGAGGCCGAGGACGCCGCCCGGGGTGGCCCCGGAAGCGGCGCCGAAGAGGTCGTCCAGCCACTCCCAGAAGCGGCTGAGGCCGCGCTGGAGGAGGTTCGGGTCGTTCTCGTGGTACCTCGGATCGGACAGCTCCCGCTCCGCCGCCTCGCGGGCGGGGACGCGGGAGATGTCCACCGGTGTGTCGCCGTCGGCGCGCAGCCGTGCGAGTGCCGCGGCCGTTCCCCCCGTGAACGTCACCGCATCAGCCTCCGACGGTGTCGGTGCCCGGCGTGGGGCCGTAGCCGGGGAGGCCCGCGGCCCGGGCCAGTTCGAGGTCCAGGGCTTCGCGGCGGATGCGCTGGTCCACGTAGAGCAGGACGGTCACGCCGGCCGAGATCGGGTAGGTGATCGCGCTGGTGATCACGCCGCCGATGCCCGTGATGATCAGGAACGGCCAGCCGAACCTGGTGGTGGTGCCGGACAGCAGGCCGGAGAAGCCCTCGCCGTCGACCGCGATGCCGATGATGGTGAACGGGATCGCGATGATCATGGCGAAGAGGAAGATCAGCAGCTGCGTCAGCAGGGTGATGCCGAAGATCCGCCACCACGAGCCCCGCACCAGCTTCGCCGAGCGCTTCAGGGAGGGGATGACCCCCTTGCGCTCCAGCATGAGGGCGGGGGAGGAGAGGCTGAAGCGGATCATCAGCCAGAGGACCGCCGCGATGGCGCCCAGGCCGCCGAGGAAGGTCAGGGCCACTCCTCCGGCGCCGCCGATCAGGAGGCCGGGGAGCAGGCCGACGGTCACGATGGCGACGGCCATCGCCGCGAGGAGCAGGGTCAGACCGAGGAGCTGGAGCAGGCGCGGGCGGGCCTCCTGCCAGGCGGAGCCCAGCGAGACCGGGCGGCCGAGGACCGCGCGGCTGATGACGACGGTCAACAGGGCGGCGCTCACGAGGGACGCCACCATCGTCACCAGGAGCGACGGTCCCAGGGCGATCAGGGAGGCCTGGGCCGAGTCGACGGACTGCTGCAGCTTCTCGGCGGGCGTGGCGTCCGCGTTTACCTCGGGGGGTGCCGGCACGAGGTACCGCTGGGCCAGGATGTCGGCGATCTGGGAGATCACCGCGACCGTGACGGTGATGGCGAGGACCGTGCGCCAGTAGGTGCGGAGGGTCTTCACCGCGCCGTCGAGGATCTCGCCCATGCCCAGCGGGCGCAGCGGGACGACTCCGGGCTTCGCGGCCGGGGGCCTGCCCCAGTGGACGTTCGGCGGCGGGGCTCCCCAGTTCTGGCCGGGGGCCGGGGGCGGGGTGCGGTCGGTCGGCGGGGACCACTGGCCGGCGGGCGGCTGCTCCTTGGACCACTGGGCGGTGGGGCCGTCGGCCTCGGCCGAGGAGGGGGGCACGGGGGTGCCCGAGCCGTCCTGGCCGTCGGAGGGGGCGGATCCGGGCGAGGTCCAGCCCGGAGTGTCGTTCACGGTCGTCCACCTCGGAGGAATGGTCGCGGTGCCGGATCGGCGAACCGGCTCGGTCACGGCGGCCGACACCTGACACGGCGGCGGGCCGGGTGCCATCGTGCCACGCGGGGCCCGCCCATGGGCCGGAGCCCGCATCTCCTTCGTACCTTTGTCCGGGTCTTCATCGCGCGAGCGGCAGGTGGTGATCGGCTGGTGGTGCGCACCACCTGGACGCCCGGCACCGCGCCTGCTCCACGGTGTGCGGGGCGAGGACAGACGGACGGGCGGGGAGTCGGGTCCGGCTCAGTGTGAGGCGTTCCGCCCCGAGAGAGGAGACGAGCAGCCCGAGGGCGGCGGGGGTGAAGATGACGCCGGTCGGCGCGTAGGTGAGCAGCTTGAGGGTGATCGCGGAACGGGCGACCCTCTCGTGCCCGCTGCCCTGGTAGCGGCAGGACTTCAGCCGGGCGAGCCAGAAGTCACGGCAGGTGTCGAGCCGAGCCACGATCTCCTCGGTGGTCGGCATCGCCCATCCGGGGCGTCCACCGCCAGCGGCCGTCGCGTCCGTCTCGCTGGTGAGGATCACCGTCGCGCTCTCGCCGGCGTTCAGGGTGAAGCGACTGGCGACGTCGACGCCGTCGGCGTGCAGCCGTACCGGACCGGAAGCCTGGAGGTGCAGGTCGGTGCCGTGGTCCTCGAAGGGGAGACTGCCGCGGACCACCCGGGCCACTCGGATGAGGCGGTGCCTGGCGGCGGGAACCCGCGAGGCGATGGGCTCCAGGAAGTCGATGACTTCTCCGACGCCTTCCGGGGCCATGAACCGGGTGATGAGGACGGGAGTGCCGGGCATGTACAGCCGGCGCACCGTGCCCTCCCCGGCGAAGTCCGCGGCGAGACGGCAGTGGCCGCCCCGATCGCTGTCGAGCAGGGGGCCAACAGGCCCGGCACCGCCGAACGCGAGGAGACGGACCGTCTGCGCCGGGCAGACGGTCACCCCTCCATGCTCACCGCCTCCTCCTCCCGACCGCATCTCGGAGGGGGATCCCGGCACCGGTCTCCGCGGCGTCCGGTCCGTCCGGAGCCGAGGAGGCCCGGTCCTGGCCGTGGGCCTCGGGGGCCGATTCGGGTACGGTTCTGCGCGACCACGGGGGACACGGGGGGGGACATCCATGACTGACATCAACACCCACGGACACGGGCAGTCACCGACGGTTGATCAAGGACGTCGCCGCAGGTCAGTGAGGTATCTCACCAGCCGCCTCAGGACTGATACGGAAATGGGATGATGTCGATATGAAGGGACGCGTTCTTGTCGTCGACGACGACACCGCACTGGCCGAGATGCTCGGCATCGTGCTGCGGGGTGAAGGGTTCGAGCCGTCGTTCGTCGCGGACGGTGACAAGGCGCTTGCCGCTTTCAGAGAGGCCAAGCCCGATCTGGTGCTGCTGGACCTGATGCTGCCCGGAAGGGACGGCATCGAGGTGTGCCGGCTCATCCGCGCCGAGTCCGG
Organism: Streptomyces sp. NPDC004266; assembly: GCF_042874095.1. NCBI lineage: Bacteria > Bacillati > Actinomycetota > Actinomycetes > Kitasatosporales > Streptomycetaceae > Streptomyces > Streptomyces sp. NPDC004266. Next base: position 257,126 of record NZ_JBIAMM010000014.1, on the reverse strand, counting down.
TGTGCCGATCGTCATGCTCACGGCCAAGAGCGACACCGTCGACGTGGTCGTGGGCCTGGAGTCCGGCGCCGACGACTACATCGTGAAGCCGTTCAAGCCGAAGGAGCTCGTCGCCCGCATCCGGGCGCGGCTGCGGAGGTCCGAGGAGCCGGCTCCCGAGCAGCTCACCATCGGCGACCTCGTCATCGACGTGGCCGGGCACTCCGTGAAGCGGGACGGGCAGTCCATCGCCCTGACCCCGCTGGAGTTCGACCTGCTGGTCGCGCTCGCGCGCAAGCCGTGGCAGGTCTTCACCCGTGAGGTCCTGCTGGAGCAGGTCTGGGGCTACCGGCACGCGGCCGACACCCGGCTGGTGAACGTGCACGTCCAGCGCCTGCGCTCGAAGGTCGAGAAGGACCCCGAGCGCCCGGAGATCGTGGTGACCGTCCGCGGTGTCGGTTACAAGGCGGGGCCGAGCTGACATGAGTGAGGGCAGCGCTGCTCCGAAGCCCGGGGATCCGGGAGTCCGTACGGGGCGGACTGCCGGACCGGGGCGGGGGGGCTCGCGATTCGGCCGTCTGCTGCGCGGCGGAGGGCTCCTCCAGGACGGTGCGCGGGGCGGGCCGGTCCTCCGGCTCTTCGCGCGCTGGGTCCGCCGCCCGCTGCTGCCCGCCGTGCGGCTGTGGCGGCGGAACCTCCAGCTGAGGATCGTCGCGGGCACCCTGCTCATGTCGCTCGGAGTGGTGCTGCTGCTCGGCATCGTCGTCATCGGGCAGGTCCGCAACGGCCTGCTCGACGCCAAGGAGAAGGCCGCCCAGAGCCAGGCCGCCGGAGGGTTCTCCGCCGCCCAGGACCGGGCGGCGACCACCCCCTCCGCGCCCGGTCAGCAGGACGGCGTGCGGGCCGGTGCCTCGGTGAACTGGCGCTCCACGCTGGTCGAGCAGCTCGCCAGCGGTGGCCAGAGCGCGTTCAACGTGGTCGCCCTCTCCCTCGACACCAGCGACACCGCGAGCCGGGGCGCCCGCGCCTCCGGCGAGGTCGACCCGCCCACGAGCATCCCCGCCGACCTGCGGCACTCGGTCGCGCAGGGCACCGGCACCTTCCAGAAGTTCACGCGGATCCACTACACCAGCGGCAAGGCGTCCGAGCCGGGCCTGGTGATCGGCAAGCGGCTGAACGACGCCGACGGCGACCAGTACGAGCTGTACTACCTCTTCCCGCTGAGCCAGGAGGAGGACTCCCTCACCCTGGTCAAGGGGACCCTGGCGACCGCGGGGCTCTTCGTCGTCGTGCTGCTCGGCGCCATCGCCTGGCTGATGGTGCGCCAGGTCGTCACGCCCGTGCGGATGGCCGCCGGGATCGCCGAACGGCTCTCGGCCGGCCGCCTCCAGGAGCGCATGAAGGTCACCGGCGAGGACGACATCGCACGCCTCGGCGAGGCCTTCAACAAGATGGCCTCCAACCTCCAGCTCAAGATCCAGCAGCTGGAGGAGCTGTCGCGGATGCAGCGGCGTTTCGTCTCCGACGTCTCGCACGAGCTGCGGACCCCGCTCACCACGGTCCGGATGGCCGCCGACGTCATCCACGAGGCCCGCGTCGACTTCGACCCGATCACCGCCCGCTCCGCCGAACTCCTCGGCGACCAGCTCGACCGCTTCGAGTCGCTGCTCTCCGACCTCCTGGAGATCAGCCGCTTCGACGCGGGCGCGGCCGCCCTGGAAGCCGAGCCGATAGACCTGCGCCAGGTCGTCCGCCGCGTCATCGGCGGCGCCGAACCCCTCGCCGAGCGCAAGGGCACCCGGATCGTGGTCCTCGGCGACCAGCAGCCCGTGGTGGCCGAGGCGGACGCCCGTCGCGTCGAGCGGGTGCTGCGCAACCTCGTCGTCAACGCCGTCGAGCACGGCGAGGGCCGGGACGTGGTCGTGAAGCTCGCCGCCGCCGGCGGGGCCGTCGCCGTCGCCGTCCGCGACTACGGCGTCGGACTCAAGCCGGGCGAGGCCACCCGGGTCTTCAACCGCTTCTGGCGCGCCGACCCCGCACGCGCGCGCACCACCGGCGGCACGGGCCTCGGCCTGTCGATCGCCGTGGAGGACGCGCGGCTGCACGGCGGCTGGCTCCAGGCCTGGGGCGAGCCGGGGGGCGGTTCGCAGTTCCGGCTCACCCTGCCGCGTACCGCGGACGAGCCGCTGCGGGGATCCCCGATCCCGCTGGAGCCCGAGGACTCCCGGCGCAACCGCGAGCAGACCGCCGCCGGACGCGACCGGGAGAGCGGCCGTCTCACGGCCGTGCCCGCGCAGGCCGTCGGCGACCGGTCGGCGCTCGCCGTACCGCCGAGGCTGCCCGCCCCGCCGCGGGCGACCGTCGATCCGACGGCGCTGCCCGGCAGCGGCGCACGGGTCGTGGCGCGGCCGGCGCCGGACGGCGACGGCGGGGGGACGGGCCCGGCGACGGCCGGGGGGAACGGACATCTGGAGCGGGAGGACGGGACACGTGGGCGCTGACTCCCGAGCGGAGCACGCGGGGCGGGGACGGAGCACACGCACGGTGGTCCTCGCCGCGTGCGGGGGGCTTCTGGTGACCGGGTGCGCGACGATGCCCGACAGCGGGGAGGTGCAGGCGGTGAGGGGCGCCGGCACGGGCGACTCGCAGGTGCGGGTCTACGCCGTCGCCCCCCGGGAGAACGCGGACCCGGACGAGATCGTCGACGGCTTCCTGGAGGCCATGACGAGTGACGACCCCGGCTTCGCCACCGCCCGCAAGTACCTCACGAAGAAGGCCGCGCAGGACTGGAGGCCGGAGCAGAGCATCACCGTGCTCACCACCGCGCCCGACCGCGAGCAGGCCGACCGCAACGCCGACCCCGAGAACCGGGGGCGCGCCTTCCCGCTCTCCGGCCGCAAGATCGCGACCGTGGACGCCCGCCACGCCTATCAGCCGAACAGCCCCACCGAGTACCTGCAGTCGATCCACGTCGTGCAGCAGCCGTCGGCGAACGGCAAGGGCAAGGAGTGGCGCATCGACAGCCTCCCGCCCGGCCTGGTCCTCGGCGAGGCCGACTTCCTCCGCAACTACCGTTCGGTCAACAAGTACTACTTCGCCTCCGGGGAGGACTGGGTCGTCGCCGACCCCGTCTACATCCGGCAGCGGCAGGACCCCGTCACCCGGATGGACACGGTGACGCAGACGGTCAAGGCCCTGCTGGAGGGCCCGACGAACTGGCTGAAGCCCGCCGTCGACTCGCAGTTCCCCTCCGGTACGGAGCTGAAGGCCGGCGTCACCACCCTGACCACGGACGACCAGTCCACGCTGAGGGTGCCGCTCAACCGCAAGGCGGACCGGGCCGGCGGCGAGGCGTGCCGGCGGATGGCGGCGCAGCTGCTGTTCACGCTGGGCGACCTGACCTCCGTACGGGTCGAGCAGGTGGAGCTCCTGGGATCGGGCGGGCAGTCGCTGTGCCGGCTGGGCAAGGGGCAGGCGCTCGAGTTCGCGGCGGTGCGGAACACCGACCGCGAGGAGCACCCGTACTTCGTCGACGAGCACAACAAGCTGATGATGCTCCTGGTCGGCGGCAAGGAGGCGAACGCGCCGGTCGAGGTGCCGGGGCCGTTCGGCAAGGGCACGGTGCCGCTCCGCTCGGTCGCCGTCGACCGGGGCGAGACCCGGGCCGCCGGGGTCGGGCAGACCGGTCGCGAGCTGTTCGTCTCCTCCATCACCACGGAGCAGGACGCGCTGCCGCCCGTCCTGACCAGCGGGGCCGCCCGCCCGGCCGACCGGCTGTCCGCGCCCAGCTGGGACGGCAGGGGGGATCTGTGGGTCGCCGACCGGGACCCCGCCGCGCCCCGGCTGTGGATGGTGCCGGACGGCACCGGGCACCCGGTCAAGGTGCGCACTCCGTGGCTCGGCGACGACGCCCGCATCGAGTCGCTGCGGGTCTCCGCCGACGGCGTGCGGATCGCGCTGGTGGTCACGCGGGGCGAGCGCACGACCCTGCAGATCGGGCGGATCCAGCGGCAGACGACGGGTGAGGAGCCGGTCGTCTCCGTCCTGGACCTGCAGCCCGCCGCGCCCCGGATGGAGTCGGTCACGGCCGTCTCCTGGGCCGGCCCCAGCCGGCTCGTCGTGGTCGGCAAGGAGGCGGGCGGCGTGCAGCAGATCCGCTACCTCCAGACCGACGGCTCGACCTCGACGACCTCCGTGCTCCCCGGCCTGAACGGGGTGACCTCGGTGACCGCCCCGCACAAGGACACGGTGCCGGTGGTGGCCGACTCCGGCGACGACGGGATCGTGCGGCTGGCGCCGGGGACGAACTGGCAGCCGGTGGCGAAGAAGGGCTTCTCGCCGGTCTACCCCGGCTAGCACGCGCTCCGGGAGGCGCTGCCGGGAGACACCGCCGGGGGCGGCCCGGGGCGGTCCCGCCGTGACCCCGCCGCAGGGCCGTACCTGACGTACTCGGGGCTCCGCGGGCGGTTTTCCACAGGGGTGGCCGGGAGGGGTCCGGAGGCGCACAGTGGAGCCATGCGGGGGTGGTGGCGCGAGATCGCCGGGCTGGTGCTGCCGGTCGCCTGCGGAGGCTGCGGCAGACCGCGGACGGAGCTGTGCGCGGCATGCGCGCACGCGCTCGCCGGGGCGCCGCCGCGCAGGGTGAGGCCCGCGCCCGAGCCCGCCGGGCTGCCCGTGGTCCACGCCGCCGCGCCGTACGCCGACGCCGTACGGGAGCTGCTCCTCGCCCACAAGGAGCGCGGGGCCCTCACGCTCGCCGGGCCCCTGGGCGGCGCCCTCGCCGGGGCCGTGGCGGCCGCTGCCCGGCCCGGGCCAGGGCCGGCGGACGGGCCGCTGCTCCTGGTGCCCGTGCCCTCCTCGCGGCGTTCCGTACGGGCGCGCGGCCACGATCCGACGCGGCGGATCGCGCTGGCCGCGGCGGCCCGGCTGCGGCGGTCGGGGAGGCGGGCGCGGGTCGTGCCCGTGCTCCGGCAGCGGCGGTACGTGGCGGACCAGGCCGGGCTCGGGGCGCGTGGGCGCCTCGCCAACCTGTCGGGGGCGCTGGAGGTCGTGCCGGGCGGAGCGCGGCTCCTGACGGCGGGGAGGGTGGTTCTCGTGGACGACCTGATGACCACGGGCGCTTCGCTCGCGGAGGCGGCGCGCGCCCTCGGAGCCGTACACCTTCCGTTCATTCCCGGAATGGCGCACGGCTTACCGACCGGTTCGGCGCAGCGCGGAATCGAACAGCGGGCGGCGGCTGTGATCGCATCCTCTCCCGCTTCGTTCGAAATAAACCGGAACTCGCCGGAAACTTGAATCGTTGCAGGTGGTGAGAGGTGAAAGCACCCGTACGGAGGTATGTCGCGGTAGCGGGTGCCGACACCCGTCCGAAGGGGCTATGTTCGGTTGTGAGGAATGGCGAATGCCATCGCCTCGGCGAATACATGGTTGCGCCTACAGGACAGGAGTTCAGGGCGAATTAACCTCTTGTCGATGGGGTGGAGATCTTGTCGACTGGGCAGGAGGAGAGGCGAAGTCGCCAAGTCCGAGCTCCGGTGACACCACCGGAGTCTGGTGCAAAGGGAGATGCCCGGCGGCCAAGGAGCCGATCAGGGCGATCCGGGAACGGAGTTCTGCGTGGACATCGTCGTCAAGGGCCGCAAGACCGAGGTGCCCGAGCGGTTCCGCAAGCACGTGGCCGAGAAGCTGAAGCTGGAGAAGATCCAGAAGCTCGACGGCAAGGTGATCAGCCTCGACGTCGAGGTGTCCAAGGAGCACAACCCGCGGCAGGCCGACCGGTCCGACCGCGTGGAGATCACCCTCCACTCCCGAGGCCCGGTGATCCGGGCGGAAGCGGCGGCAGGCGACCCGTACGCAGCGCTCGACCTCGCCAGCGACAAGCTCGAGGCACGACTGCGCAAGCAGCACGACAAGCGATACACCCGGCGTGGCAACGGCCGGCTGTCCGCGGCGGAGGTCGGGGACGTGGTGCCCGGTGCCGCCAAGCTCAACGGGGACGGCCAACTGGCCGTCGACGAGACCGAGAAGGTGCCCACCACGATGATGGGCTCCATCGAGGTCCAGGGCGAGGGCCCGCTCGTGGTCCGCGAGAAGACCCACCGGGCCGCACCGATGACGCTCGACCAGGCGCTCTACGAGATGGAGCTGGTCGGGCACGACTTCTACCTCTTCGTCGACTCCGACACCAAGCAGCCGAGCGTCGTCTACCGACGACACGCCTACGACTACGGCGTCATCCACCTGGAGAGCGACCCGCTCGCCGAGGGCGGCGGCGCCGGCGGTGCGCTCGGCGGCTGACCCGCCGCACCGCGCCGCCTCCGAACAGGTGTCCCTCTCGGTGCCCCTGGAGCGCGATTCGCGCCCCCAGGGGCACCCCCGTGCGCCCGCGGAGCACCCCCGCCGCCGCCCGGGCATGAAATCATGGCGTGCACGCCAACCGGTGCCGGTCGAGCACGGGTTGGAGGACCGGAAACGAATTCAGGCCACGGCCTTCAGGGGGAGGAACGATGGCGGACAGCTTCGGGCCGGTGCTCAGCGAGCGCGAGCACGGTGGTGCGGTCCCGGAGGGATCGGAATCGGACAGCGGAACATTCCGCAAGGAGCCGATCCGGGTTCTCGTCGTGGACGACCACGCCCTCTTCCGCCGCGGACTCGAGATCGTCCTCGCCCAGGAGGAGGACATCCAGGTCGTCGGCGAGGCCGGTGACGGCGCCGAGGCCGTCGACAAGGCCGCCGATCTGCTCCCCGACATCGTCCTGATGGACGTACGGATGCCCCGGCGCGGCGGCATCGAGGCGTGCACCTCCATCAAGGAGGTGGCCCCCAGCGCGAAGATCATCATGCTGACGATCAGCGACGAGGAGGCCGACCTCTACGAGGCGATCAAGGCGGGGGCCACGGGCTACCTCCTCAAGGAGATCTCCACCGACGAGGTCGCCACCGCGATCCGCGCGGTCGCCGACGGGCAGTCGCAGATCAGCCCGTCGATGGCGTCCAAGCTCCTCACCGAGTTCAAGTCGATGATCCAGCGCACCGACGAGCGCCGGCTCGTGCCCGCGCCCCGGCTGACCGACCGCGAGCTGGAGGTCCTCAAGCTCGTCGCGACCGGCATGAACAACCGGGACATCGCCAAGGAGCTGTTCATCTCCGAGAACACCGTGAAGAACCACGTGCGGAACATCCTGGAGAAGCTCCAGCTGCACTCCCGGATGGAGGCCGTGGTCTACGCGATGCGGGAGAAGATCCTCGAGATCCGCTAGCCCGGCCCGGAGGCCCGGCCCGGCTAACCCAGGGCCGCCACCAGGTCCTTCGCCAGCTCCGGGCGGTCCACCCGCTCCACCGTCACCGCGTCGCAGCCCACCCACTCGGCCGCCTCGCGCAGGGCCCGCGCCACCGCCGGCACGGCCTTGGGGCCGTCGAGCGTCACCTGCCGGGCGACGAGCGTCCGGCCCTCCCGCGCCGGGTCCACCCGGCCGACCAGACGGCCCCCGGCGAGCACCGGCATCGCGAAGTACCCGTGGATCCGCTTCTGCTTCGGCACGTACGCCTCCAGCCGGTGCGTGAAGCCGAAGATCCGCTCCGTGCGCGCCCGCTCCCAGATCAGCGAGTCGAAGGGCGAGAGCAGCGTCGTCCGGTGCCGGCCGCGCGGCTCGGCGGCGAGCGCCGCCGGATCCGCCCAGGCGGGCTTCCCCCAGCCCGCCACCGTCACCGGCACCAGACCCGCCGCCTCGACCACCGCGTCGAACTGCTCGCCCCTGATCCGGTGGTAGTCCGCGATGTCCGCGCGCGTGCCCACGCCGAGGGCCTCGCCCGCCTGCCGCACCAGGCGCCGCACGCACTCGGCGTCGTCCAGCTCGTCGTGGAGCAGCGCCTGCGGGATCGCCCGCTCGGCCAGGTCGTAGACCCGCTTCCAGCCGCGCCGCTCCGTGACCACGACCTCGCCGTACATCAGGGCCCGCTCGACGGCGATCTTGCTGTCGGACCAGTCCCACCACTCGCCCTTGTTCTTCGCGCCGCCCAGCTCGGTCGCCGTCAGCGGGCCCTGGTCCCGCAGCTGGTCGATCACCTTCGCGTACGCACCGGCCGACAGCTCGTGCCCCCAGTGCGGCCGGTCGCGGTAGGCGCGGCGGCGGAAGGCGAAGTGCGGCCACTCCTCGACGGGCAGGATGCAGGCGGCGTGCGACCAGTACTCGAAGGCGTTGGGTCGTGCCGGAGGCGCGCCATCGGATCCAGCCGTCCAGTACGCGTCCTCCACGGCCGTGCGGCCCACGGCGCCCAGCCGCGCGTACGGGATGAGCTCGTGGGAGCGGGCGAGGACGGAGATGGTGTCGAGCTGGACCTGGCCGAGCGACCGGAGGACCCCGCGCACCCCGGCCCTGCGGTCGGGCGCGCCCAGGAATCCCTGGGCGCGCAGGGCGATCCTGCGGGCTTCGTCGGCGGACAGTTCGGCGGCGGGGCGCGGCGCAGTCGTCATGGACCGCACCCTAGGCCCCGGCACCGACAGTCACACCGCCCCGGCCGGACGCCCGGGCGCCGGGAGGTACGGCAGGGGGCTCGGCAGGCCGAAGTCGGAGGGGAGCAGGGCGCCGACCCAGCCGTCCCGGAGGGTGCCCTTGTTGGCCAGGGCCGCGCGCTGCACGCCTTCGACGACGAAGCCGGCCCGCTCGGCGACGGCCCGCGAGCCGGTGTTGCCGACCTCGGCGCGCCAGACCAGGCGGACGCAGCCGAGCCCGGTGAAGGCCCAGTGGGCCAGGGCGCGGACGATCTCGGTCATGTGGCCGGCGCCGCGATGCTCCTTGGCCAGCCAGTAGCCGATCTCCCAGACGCCCTGGCCGCGGCTGCTCAGACTGGCCGCGGCGAGCAGCGGGCCGCCCTCCACGGGTTCGGCGGCGAAGGTGTACTCGGTGTCCTCCCGCCAGCCGTCCGGGACCAGCCGGTGCACGAAGAACTCGGCGTCCTCGCGGCGGTAGGGGTCGGGGACGGTCGTCCAGCGGAGGATGTCGGGGTCCTGGCAGATCTCGTGCACGACGTCGGCGTCCTCGGGGACGAAGGCGCGGAGCCGCAGGCGGTCCGTGGTGAGGATGATGGGATCCATGCCGGGATTGTGGTGACCCCGGGGACCGGAAGCGAACACTTTTCGGGTGGGGCGGCACCTTCCGCCCACCTCGTGCGTTCTCTTTACGGGCGGGCGTACGGCTCGGGCACTGCGGGCCTCCCTGTGTGAGGGCGGTCTCGCTTACGATGGCCGTTGCGGTGGGGACCACCTGCCGTGCCCGCGCTCGCGTCCATCACAAGACCCAGTGCCAGGCCCGACCGGCAAGGAGACCAGCCTCAGTGTCCGTCTTCAACAAGCTCATGCGTGCAGGCGAAGGCAAGATCCTGCGCAAACTGCACCGCATCGCGGACCAGGTCAACTCCATCGAAGAGGACTTCGTCAACCTCTCCGACGCCGACCTGCGGGCGCTCACCGAGGAGTACAAGCAGCGGTACGCCGACGGCGAGAGCCTCGACGACCTGATGCCCGAGGCCTTCGCGACCGTCCGCGAGGCCGCCAAGCGCGTCCTCGGCCAGCGCCACTACGACGTCCAGCTGATGGGCGGCGCCGCCCTCCACCTCGGCTACGTCGCCGAGATGAAGACCGGTGAGGGCAAGACCCTCGTGGGCACCCTCCCGGCGTACCTCAACGCGCTCTCCGGCAAGGGCGTCCACCTGATCACGGTCAACGACTACCTGGCCGAGCGCGACTCCGAGCTCATGGGCCGGGTGCACAAGTTCCTCGGCCTGACCGTCGGCTGCATCCTGGCCAACATGACGCCGGCCCAGCGCCGCGAGCAGTACGCCTGCGACATCACGTACGGCACGAACAACGAGTTCGGCTTCGACTACCTGCGCGACAACATGGCGTGGTCCAAGGACGAGCTCGTCCAGCGCGGCCACAACTACGCCTGTGTCGACGAGGTCGACTCCATCCTCGTCGACGAGGCCCGTACGCCGCTGATCATCTCCGGCCCGGCCGACCAGGCGACCAAGTGGTACGGCGACTTCGCCAAGCTGGTCACCCGGCTGAGCAAGGGCGAGCCCGGCAACCCGCTCAAGGGCATCGAGGAGACCGGCGACTACGAGGTCGACGAGAAGAAGCGCACCGTCGCCATCCACGAGGCGGGCGTCGCCAAGGTCGAGGACTGGCTGGGCATCGACAACCTCTACGAGTCGGTGAACACCCCGCTCGTCGGCTACCTGAACAACGCCATCAAGGCGAAGGAACTGTTCAAGAAGGACAAGGACTACGTCGTCATGGACGGCGAAGTCATGATCGTCGACGAGCACACCGGCCGTATCCTCGCCGGCCGCCGCTACAACGAGGGCATGCACCAGGCGATCGAGGCGAAGGAAGGGGTGCAGATCAAGGACGAGAACCAGACGCTCGCCACGATCACCCTCCAGAACTTCTTCCGCCTCTACGACAAGCTCTCCGGCATGACCGGTACGGCCATGACCGAGGCCGCCGAGTTCCACCAGATCTACAAGCTCGGCGTCGTCCCGATCCCGACGAACAAGCCGATGCAGCGCAAGGACCAGTCCGACCTGATCTACCGGACCGAGGTCGCCAAGTTCGCCGCCGTCGTCGACGACATCGCGGAGAAGCACGAGAAGGGCCAGCCGGTCCTCGTCGGCACGACCTCCGTCGAGAAGTCTGAGTACCTCTCGCAGCAGCTCGCCAAGCGCGGCATCCCGCACGAGGTCCTCAACGCCAAGCACCACGAGCGCGAGGCCACGATCGTCGCCCAGGCCGGCCGCCGCGGCGCCGTCACCGTCGCCACCAACATGGCCGGCCGCGGTACGGACATCAAGCTCGGCGGCAACCCGGACGACCTCGCCGAGGCCGAGCTGCGCCAGGCGGGCCTGGACCCGGTCGAGCACGTCGAGGAGTGGGCCGCGGCCCTGCCCGGCGCCCTGGAGCGCGCCGAGAAGGCCGTGAAGGCGGAGTTCGAGGAGGTCAAGGAGCTCGGCGGCCTGTACGTCCTCGGTACCGAGCGCCACGAGTCGCGCCGTATCGACAACCAGCTGCGCGGCCGCTCCGGCCGTCAGGGCGACCCCGGCGAGTCCCGCTTCTACCTCTCGCTCGGCGACGACCTGATGCGCCTCTTCAAGGCGCAGATGGTCGAGCGGGTGATGGCCATGGCCAACGTGCCGGACGACGTGCCGATCGAGAACAAGATGGTCACCCGCGCCATCGCCTCCGCCCAGTCGCAGGTCGAGACCCAGAACTTCGAGACCCGCAAGAACGTCCTGAAGTACGACGAGGTCCTCAACCGGCAGCGCGAGGTCATCTACGGCGAGCGCCGCCGCGTCCTGGAGGGCGAGGACCTGCACGAGCAGATCAAGCACTTCATGGACGACACGATCGACGACTACATCCGCCAGGAGACCGCCGAGGGCTTCGCGGAGGAGTGGGACCTCGACCGTCTGTGGAACGCCTTCAAGCAGCTCTACCCGGTGAAGGTCACCGTGGAGGAGCTGGAGGACGCGGCCGGGGACCGGGCGGGCATCACCGCCGAGTTCATCGCCGAGTCCATCAAGGACGACATCCACGAGCAGTACGAGACGCGCGAGAAGCAGCTCGGCTCGGACATCATGCGCGAGCTGGAGCGGCGCGTGGTCCTCTCCGTCCTCGACCGCAAGTGGCGCGAGCACCTCTACGAGATGGACTACCTCCAGGAGGGCATCGGCCTGCGCGCCATGGCGCAGAAGGACCCGCTGGTCGAGTACCAGCGCGAGGGCTTCGACATGTTCACCGCCATGATGGAGGGCATCAAGGAGGAGTCCGTCGGCTACCTGTTCAACCTGGAGGTCCAGGTCGAGCAGCAGGTCGAGGAGGTCCCGGTGCAGGCCTCCGCTCCGTCGCCGGCCAAGGAGGACGCCGTTCCGGCCGCGGCCGGGCGTCCGGAGATCCGCGCCAAGGGGCTCGACACCCCGCAGCGGCCGGACCGGCTGCACTTCTCCGCGCCGACCGTGGACGGGGACGGCGGTGTCGTCGAGGGCGACTTCGCCTCCGACGACATGGAGGGCGACGGGATGACCCGGGCCGAGCGTCGCAAGGCCCAGAAGAACGCCGGCGGCGGGCGTCGCCGCAAGAAGTGACGTCCTGAGGGACGTGAAAGGGGTCGGTCGCCCGGTGGGCGGCCGACCCCTTCGGCGTGGGCGGCCCTCGTCAGGGGTGCCGGGCGGCCGCGCCGAGTCCGTCCAGCTCCACGGCGGCGCAGCGCCAGCGCTGGTCCTCGCCGCGCTCCAGACGGAACGCCATGGCCCGCACCCGGGCGCCGGTGGCGATGGTCGCGAAGGCCTCGACGACGGCCTGCGGGGAGCGCACCTGGACCGAGCAGCGGCGCAGGACCGGGCGGGGGCCGAGCGAGCGCAGGGGCGTCTCGGGGGCGAGCCGCACGAGCTGCTCGTACGCGTCGCCGACGGTGTGGCCGAGCATCCAGTGGACGGGCCGCTCCCCGCTCAGCACGGCGAGCAGGCGCTCGGCGAAGACGGTGTGCGGGGGGAGCGCCCGGGGCGCGGTGCCGGAGGGGCCGCCCTGCGCGGGCGTGCGGGGGCGGGGGCCGGCGGCGCCGCGCGGCCGGGATCCGGCGGAACCGCGCGGGCGCGTGCCGGCCGGGCCGCGGGGGGCCGTGCGGGGGCGGGGGAGCGGGGAGGGCGTGGCGGTGAGCGTGGTGTTCATGGCGGTCCCCTGTCGCTGCGTAACCGAGTGATACCAGTCGGTAACTTCCGTTGGGGATCTTGTACGGCCGGACTCCGGGGCCCCGCAAGGACGTCGCCGTGGCGGGGCGCTTCCGGAAACGGATCACCTATCAGGGTGACGCGGTCGGAAATCGGCTCTCCGGCGCCTCGGTGGACGGCCCTCCCCGGTGGACGGACGACGATGCGGGCCCGCCACCCCGAAGGGGGACTCCGCACGTATCCTGAGGGCCTCTCCGTCTACGAAAGCGGCCTGCCATGCGCGTCTACATCCCCCTGACCCTCCCCGGTCTCGCACAGGCGCACAAGACGGGCGAGCTTGGCCCCGGCCCCCTGACCGCCTACGCCGTCACCCCCGCGCTGCGCGAGTGGTACGTCTCCGACGACATCGAGGAGCTGGAGTACGCGGCGCTCAACCGCGCCGCCTCCGCCTCCCTGCGGCTCCTCGCCGGCGACCCCGAGGCGCCCCGGCGCCGGATCGTCGTCGCCGTCGACGTGGCCGACAAGGACGCGACCGTCGACCCCGACCGCGGGCTCGACGGCGGCTCCATCGGCGAGGTCCGCATCGCCGGAGCCGTACCGCTGGCCAAGGCCGCGGCCGTGCACGCCGACGCGGACGACGCCGAGGCGGACGTCACGGCGGCGGCGGGCGCGCTGGGCGCGGCGGACCAGGGCGACGACGACGCCCAGTTCGTCGTGGACGGGGCCGAGGACCACGAGCTGCTGTGGTTCGGCGTGCAGGAGATCCCCGCGCTGCTGGGCTGACGCCCGCCCGTCGTCCGTGTCGGTGGGGCCGGGTACCGTCTCTCCATGGGGAAGCACGGAAAACACCTGGTCTGGGACTGGAACGGCACGCTGCTCGACGACATCGACGCGGTGATCGGCGCGACGAACGCGGCCTTCGCCGAGCTCGGGCTCGCGTCCCTCACGCTGGAGCGGTACCGCGAGCTGTACACGGTGCCGGTGCCGAAGTTCTACGAGCGGCTGATGGGGCGGCTGCCGACGGACGAGGAGTGGACCGTCATGGACGGGGCCTTCCACCGGCACTACTGGGTGCGCGCCGAGGCGTGCGGGCTCACCGCCGGGGCGGCTGAGCTGCTCGCGGCGCGGCAGGCGGCCGGGGCCACGCAGTCGCTGTTGTCGCTCGCGCCGCACGCGGATCTCGTGCCTCTCGTGCGGCGGTACGGGATCGCAGAACGGTTCGTCCGTGTGGACGGGCGGCCCGACACCTCGACCGACGGGAAGTCGGGGCACATGGTGCGGCATCTGGCCGCGCTTGCCGTCCCGGCCGAGCGCGTCGTCGTCATCGGTGACGCGGCGGACGACGCGGTGGCGGCGGCGCACGTGGGGGCGCGGGCGGTGCTGTACACCGGGGGGTCGCACAGCCGGGCCTCGCTGGCGCGGGTGGGGGTGCCGGTGGTGGACTCCCTGGAGGAGGCCGTCGCCGTCGCGGAGGAGCTGGTCTAGGGCCTTTGCCCCTGCGGGCCTTCGCCCCTGTGGGGCGGGGCCTCTGGGGCTCCGCCCCGCGAGCGGTTTCTGTCCGGTGGTGGGCAGGCAGAGGCCGGCCGGGTGCGGCTCGGTGGGCGGTCTGTGCCCACCCGTTCCGCCCCGGCGGAACGCATGCCCACAGACCACCGCCACCGCTCGGCGGGCGCATGCCCGCAGAGCACCGCCACCGCTCGGCGGGCGCATGCCCGCAGGCCGCTGCGACGGGGGGGCGTCAGCCCTTCGCGCGCAGGACCTTCAGGAATTCGCGCATCCAGGTGGGGTGGTCCGGCCACGCCCGGGAGGAGACCAGGAGGCCGTCGACCACGGCCGCGCTGTCCTGGAAGGTCGCCCCGGCCGCCTGCATGTCGAGTTCCAGGGCCGGGTAGGCCGTGACGCGGCGGCCCTCCAGGCTGCCGACGGCCGCCGTCAGGAGCGGGCCGTGGCAGATCTGGGCCACCGGCTTGTCGGAGTCGAAGAAGGCCTTGAGGATCTTGCGGAGCTCCGGGTCGTTGCGCAGGTACTCCGGCGCGCGGCCGCCCGGGATCACCACCGCCACGTAATCGCCCGGATCGACCTCCGAGAAGGCCAGGTCGGCGGGCCAGGTGTAGCCCGGCTTCTCCGTGTACGTGTCGTACCCGGGCTCGAAGTCGTGGACGACGAAGCGGAGCTGCTTGCGGGCGGGGGCGGCGATGTCGACCTCGTAGCCCTCCTCGAGCAGCCGCTGGTAGGGGTACATCACCTCCAGCGACTCCGCCGCGTCCCCGGTCACGATCAGGATCTTCGCCATGGCTCTCCCAGATCACAGATGGTCGGTCCGTCGTGCTGCGCCCATGCTCGCGTACGGGTCGACGTCGGCGGGGCGCTTTACCAAGAGGTCATGTGTCGCTGTCCAAAGCGTCAAACTTCCCCCGCTCTTTTGTACGCATACGGCTCATGACGGTTCGGGGGTCGGGGGCGATAGGCTTTTCCCGTGATCAGCGCGATACGCCGTGGGGGCAGCGAAGCCCCCGGCTGCCGCCCGGTCCGCGACAGCGGCCGGGTCGAGCGTGCGTTCGCCGATCCCCTCCGTCCGGGCGCGCCACGTTCCGTGGCCGATAACGGCCCGGGCATCTCTCATCCGGGCATAGCGTCGACTTCGACCGCAATCACCGCGTCGTGGCGTTGTGTCCCTTCTTCCACCGACGTCACGCAACGGCGCGCGACAGGAGTCAGAGGACATGCAGACCAAGCTGGACGAAGCAAAGGCCGAGCTGCTCGAGAGGGCCGCTCGGGTAGCTGAGCACAGCCCTGTCGGGGGGCGACTTCCCACGGGCCCGGAGGGCGCGGAGGCGCGTCCGGACCGGGACACCGTGCTCGACTACCTCCAGCGCTACTACCTGCACACCGCGCCCGAGGACCTCGCCGACCGCGACCCGGTCGACGTGTTCGGCGCCGCGCTCTCTCACTACCGGCTCGCGGAGAACCGCCCGCAGGGCACCGCGAACGTGCGCGTCCACACCCCGACGGTGGAGGAGAACGGCTGGACCAGCAGCCACTCCGTCGTCGAGGTCGTCACCGACGACATGCCCTTCCTCGTCGACTCCGTCACCAACGAGCTGTCCCGTCAGGGCCGCGGCATCCACGTCGTGATCCACCCGCAGGTCCTCGTCCGCCGTGACGTCACCGGCAAGCTCATCGAGGTCCTGTCGGCCCAGATCCACGGCGAGCTGCCGCACGACGCGCTCACCGAGTCCTGGATCCACGTCGAGATCGACCGCGAGACCGACAAGGCCGACCTCAAGCAGATCACCAACGACCTGCTGCGCGTCCTGTCCGACGTCCGCGAGACCGTCGAGGACTGGGACAAGATGCGCGACGCCGCCCTGCGCATCGCCGACGGCCTCCCGGCCGAGCCCACCGCCTCCGACCTGCGGCCCACCGAGGTCGAAGAGGCCCAGGAGCTGCTGCGCTGGCTCGCCGACGACCACTTCACCTTCCTCGGCTACCGCGAGTACGAGCTGGTCAACGGCGACGCCCTGTCCGCCGTGCCCGGCACCGGCCTCGGCATCCTGCGCTCCGACCCGCAGCACGGCGCCGACGACCAGGGCCACCACGCCCACCCCGTCTCGCCCTCCTTCAGCCGGCTGCCCGCCGACGCCCGCGCCAAGGCGCGCGAGCACAAGCTGCTGATCCTGACGAAGGCCAACAGCCGGGCGACCGTGCACCGCCCCTCGTACCTCGACTACGTCGGTGTGAAGAAGTTCGACGCCGAGGGCAACGTCATCGGCGAGCGCCGCTTCCTCGGCCTCTTCTCGTCCGCCGCCTACACCGAGTCCGTCCGCCGGGTCCCCGTCGTCAAGCGCAAGGTCCAGGAGGTCCTGGCGGGCGCCGGCTTCTCGCCGAACAGCCACGACGGCCGCGACCTGCTCCAGATCCTGGAGACCTACCCCCGCGACGAGCTCTTCCAGACCCCGGCCGACCAGCTCCAGTCCGTCGTCACCAGCGTCCTGTACCTCCAGGAGCGGCGCCGGCTGCGGCTCTACCTGCGCCAGGACGAGTACGGCCGCTACTACTCGGCCCTCGTCTACCTGCCGCGCGACCGCTACACGACCCGTGTCCGGCTGCGGATCATCGACATCCTGAAGGAGGAGCTCGACGGCACCAGCGTCGACTTCACCGCCTGGAACACCGAGTCGATCCTCTCCCGGCTGCACTTCGTCGTCCGCGTCAAGCCCGGCACCGAGCTGGCGAAGCTCACCGACGCCGACGTCGACCGCATCGAGGCCCGGCTCGTCGAGGCCGCCCGCTCCTGGGCCGACGGCTTCGGCGAGGCGCTGAACGCCGAGTTCGGCGAGGAGCGCGCCGCCGAGCTGCTCCGCCGCTACGGCAGCGCCTTCTCCGAGGGCTACAAGGCCGACCACTCGCCGCGCGCCGCCGTCGCCGACCTGGTCCGCATGGAGGCCCTCGCCGCCAGCGGCAAGGACTTCGCGCTCTCCCTCTACGAGCCGGTCGCCGCGGGCCCCGGCGAGCGCCGCTTCAAGATCTACAAGACGGGTGAGCAGATCTCCCTGTCCGCCGTCCTGCCGGTCCTCAACCGGCTCGGCGTCGAGGTCACCGACGAGCGCCCGTACGAGCTGCGCTGCGCCGACCGCACCCACGCCTGGATCTACGACTTCGGTCTGCGGATGCCGGCCGCGACCGGCAACGGCGGGGACTACCTCGGCGACGACGCGCGCGAGCGCTTCCAGGAGGCCTTCTCCGCCACCTGGACCGG
The DNA here is from genome assembly GCF_042874095.1 of Streptomyces sp. NPDC004266. Lineage (NCBI taxonomy): Bacteria > Bacillati > Actinomycetota > Actinomycetes > Kitasatosporales > Streptomycetaceae > Streptomyces > Streptomyces sp. NPDC004266. The sequence goes on along the minus strand of NZ_JBIAMM010000014.1, from coordinate 239,665 downwards.
CCAGGCCGAGAACGACAACTTCAACTCGCTCGTCCTCTCCGCCGGGCTCACCTGGCGCGAGGCGATGGTGCTGCGCGCCTACGCCAAGTACCTGCGCCAGGCCGGGGCGACCTTCAGCCAGGACTACATGGAGGACACCCTCCGCGACAACGTCCACACCACCCGGCTGCTCGTCTCCCTCTTCGAGGCCCGGATGGCGCCGGAGCGCCAGCGCGCCGGCACCGAGCTGATCGACGGCATCCTGGAGGAGCTGGACGGCGCCCTCGACCAGGTCGCGAGCCTGGACGAGGACCGGATCCTGCGGTCCTTCCTCACCGTCATCAAGGCGACGCTGCGGACGAACTTCTTCCAGACGGCGGCGGACGGCGAGCCGCACTCCTACGTGTCGATGAAGTTCGACCCGCAGGCCATCCCGGACCTGCCGGCCCCGCGCCCGGCCTTCGAGATCTGGGTGTACTCCCCGCGCGTCGAGGGCGTCCACCTGCGCTTCGGCAAGGTCGCCCGAGGCGGCCTGCGCTGGTCCGACCGCCGCGAGGACTTCCGTACGGAGATCCTCGGCCTGGTCAAGGCGCAGATGGTGAAGAACACCGTCATCGTGCCGGTCGGCGCCAAGGGCGGCTTCGTCGCCAAGCAGCTCCCGGACCCGTCCGTGGACCGTGACGCCTGGCTGGCCGAGGGCATCGCCTCGTACAAGACCTTCATCTCGGCGCTCCTCGACATCACCGACAACCTGGTCGCGGGCGAGGTCGTGCCGCCGGTCGACGTGGTCCGCCACGACGAGGACGACACGTACCTGGTGGTCGCCGCCGACAAGGGCACCGCGACCTTCTCCGACATCGCCAACGGGGTCGCGGAGTCGTACGGCTTCTGGCTCGGCGACGCCTTCGCCTCCGGCGGCTCCGCCGGCTACGACCACAAGGGCATGGGCATCACCGCCCGCGGCGCCTGGGAGTCCGTCAAGCGGCACTTCCGCGAGCTGGGCCACGACACCCAGACCGAGGACTTCACCGTCGTCGGCGTCGGCGACATGTCCGGCGACGTCTTCGGCAACGGCATGCTGCTCTCCGAGCACATCCGCCTGGTCGCCGCCTTCGACCACCGCCACATCTTCATCGACCCGACCCCGGACGCGGCCGTCTCGTACGCCGAGCGCCGCCGGCTCTTCGACCTGCCGCGGTCCTCGTGGGCGGACTACGACACCTCGCTGCTCTCGGCGGGCGGCGGCGTCCACCCGCGCAGCGCCAAGTCGATCCCGGTCAACGCGCAGATGCGGGCCGCCCTCGGCATCGAGGACGGCGTCACCAAGATGACCCCGGCCGAGCTGATGAAGTCGATCCTGCAGTCGCCCGTCGACCTGCTGTGGAACGGCGGCATCGGCACGTACGTGAAGTCCTCGGCCGAGTCCAACGCCGACGTCGGCGACAAGGCCAACGACGCCATCCGCGTCGACGGCCAGGACGTCCGCGCCCAGGTCATCGGCGAGGGCGGCAACCTCGGCGCGACCCAGCTGGGCCGCATCGAGTTCGCCCGCTCCGGCGGCCCCGAGGGCCAGGGCGGCAAGGTCAACACCGACGCGATCGACAACAGCGCCGGCGTCGACACCTCCGACCACGAGGTCAACATCAAGATCCTGCTCAACGGGCTCGTCGCCGAGGGCGACATGACCGTCAAGCAGCGCAACAAGATCCTCGCGGAGATGACGGACGAGGTCGGCGCGCTCGTCCTGCGCAACAACTACGCGCAGAACACCGCCCTGGCCAACGCCGTCGCCCAGTCGCCCTCCCTGCTCCACGCCCACCAGCGCTTCATGCGCCGCCTGGGCCGCGACGGGGCGCTCGACCGCCAGCTGGAGTTCCTGCCCAACGACCGGCAGATCCGCGAGCTCCTCAACAACGGCCGGGGCCTGAGCCAGCCCGAGCTCGCCGTCCTCCTCGCGTACACCAAGATCACGGTGGCCGACGAGCTGATCGGCACGGAGCTGCCGGACGACCCGTACCTGCGCGGGCTGCTCCACGCGTACTTCCCGACGCTGCTGCGCGAGAAGTTCACCGAGGCCGTCGACAACCACGCCCTGCGCCGCGAGATCATCACGACGGTCCTGGTCAACGACACCGTCAACACCGGTGGCTCGACCTTCCTGCACCGCCTCCGCGAGGAGACCGGGGCGTCGATCGAGGAGATCGTCCGCGCGCAGACCGCCGCCCGGGTCGTCTTCCGCCTCGGCCAGGTCTGGGACGCCGTCGAGGCCCTCGACAACCAGGTGCCGGCCGACGTCCAGACCCGGATGCGGCTGCACTCCCGCCGGCTCGTCGAGCGCGGCACCCGCTGGCTGCTCAACAACCGGCCGCAGCCGCTCCAGCTCAGCGAGACCATCGAGTTCTTCGCCGAGCGCGTCGAGGAGGTCTGGGCGCAGCTGCCGCAGCTGCTGCGCGGCTCGGACCTGGAGTGGTACCAGTCGATCCTGGACGAGCTGACCGAGGTCGGCGTGCCGGAGGAGCTCGCGCTGCGCGTCGCCGGCTTCTCCTCCGCCTTCCCGATCCTCGACGTCGTCGCGATCGCGGACCGGATGGGCAAGGAGCCGCTCGCGGTCGCCGAGGTCTACTACGACCTGGCCGACCGGCTGCGGATCACCGACCTGATGGACCGGATCATCGAGCTGCCGCGCAGCGACCGGTGGCAGTCGATGGCCCGTGCCTCGATCCGCGAGGACCTCTTCGCGGCGCACGCGGCGCTGACCGCCGACGTCCTGACGGTCGGCAACGGCACGACCAGCCCCGAGGAGCGGTTCAAGGAGTGGGAGGAGAAGAACGCGGCGATCCTGGGCCGCGCGCGGACGACCCTGGAGGAGATCCAGGGTTCGGACACCTTCGACCTGGCGAACCTGTCGGTGGCGATGCGGACGATGCGGACGCTGCTCCGCTCGCACAGCTAGTCGCGTAGACGAGCGATGAGGAAGGGCCCCGCCGGTGTTCCGGTCGGGGCCCTTCCTCATTCCGCGTCGGGGGCCGCCGTCGAGGTCCACAGGCGGCGGGCGGCGAGCAGGGCCGCCGCGAGGAGCAGGCCGTTGCGGAGCACCATGACGGCCAGGCCGGTGGCGGTGCCGTCCACCACGTCCGCGTAGAGGACGGGGTACGCGAGGGAGCTGAGGGCGGCCGCCGGGAGGAGCAGCAGGGCGACCGGGCGCATCACGGTGTGGCGGGAGGTCAGGCAGACGGCGGCGAGGCCGATCAGCCAGACCATGTACTGGGGGCTGATCACCCGGCTGGTGACGGTGAAGAGCAGGACGGCGGCGAGGGCCGCGTCGAGCGGGGTGGCGGGGGTCCAGCGGCGGGCCTGGAGGCGCCACAGGAGCAGCCAGCCGAAGGCGAGGACGGTGAGCAGCAGGGCGAGGTGCCCGAGGGTGGAGACGTACGGGCCGACGTACTCGAAGGCCCCGTAGCGGAAGTCGACCCTGCCCGACCAGGCTCCGGTGGCGCGGGCCACCGCGAGGGCCGTGCCGCCCAGGGACTCGATCTGGATGCCGCGGCTGCCCTGCTGGCGCAGGAAGCCCAGCGACTCGGAGAAGAGCAGCGCCAGGGTGGCGAGGAGCACGAGGGCGGTGACGGCGGCGGCGGTCCAGGCCTCCCGGGTGGTACGGCCCCGGGGCGTGCCGATCAGGGTGAGCGCGGGCCACACCTTGACCATGGCGCCGATGCCGGCGAGCGCGCCGCCGAGCCGGTGGGCGGCGGTGGAGCGGGTGCCGAGGGCGAGCAGGGCGAGCACGGCGAGGGCGGTGGTCTGCACGTCGTACCGGGCGAGCGGCAGGTGGAGGAGGAGGGGGAGGCCGCAGACCCAGATCCAGGCACCGTGGGTGACGCGGGCGCTGTCGGCGCGGGCGAGGGCGAGCGTGACGACGGCGTCGGCGAGGAGGGTGAGGGCGACGAAGGCCTGGAAGTAGGTGAGCCAGGGGAGGAGGCCCGGCGCCATGACCACGAGGCCCGCGCCGGGCGGGTACTGCCAGGTGGCGTCGCCGGGCGGGAAGGTGCCGGCGGCGAACTGCCCGTACCAGTACTGGTAGAGGCCCACCTCGCGGCCCACCCCGCCGATGCCGAGGTCGTCGCGGACGAGCAGCAGGAGCATGCCGGCCCGGGCGAGGATCCAGACGGCGGCGAGGGCGAGGTCGGGGCCGCGGCCGACGGTGACGAAGGTGGCGGAGGTGAAGGTGTCCGAGTCGAAGGGGGACTTGGTGAGGGCGGGAAGTTCGTCCGCGGAGCGGGGCGGGACCGGGGGTTCGCCTCCGGGGCGGGGAGGGGTCTCGCCTCCGGGGCGGGGCGGCGACTCAGGGTGATCGTTCGTCATCCCACCGCACTTTAGACCGCGATGTCTCGTTTGTTCCGTTACTTCGCCCTCGGCCCGGCCGTGAACTCCTCGTATGCCGCCACCACCTCCTCCGCCGGCCCGTCCATCCGCAGCGTCCCGGCCTCCAGCCACAGCGCCCGGTCGCAGGTCTGCGTGATCGTGGAGTTCGAGTGGCTGACCAGGAAGACCGTCCCCGCCTCCGCCCTCAGTTCGTCGATCCGCTGCCGGCTGCGGCGGCGGAAACGCGCGTCGCCGGTCGACAGGGCCTCGTCGATGAGGAGCACGTCGTGGCTCTTCGCGGCGGCGATGGAGAAGCGCAGCCGCGCGCCCATCCCGGAGGAGTAGGTCCGCATCGGGCGGGAGATCGCGTCGTCCTTCTCGTTGATGCCGGAGAAGTCGACGATGTCCTCGTAGCGCTCCTGGACCTCCGAGCGGCTCATGCCCATCGCGAGACCGCCCAGGATCACGTTCCGCTCGCCGGTCAGATCGTCCATCAGGGCCGCGTTCACGCCGAGGAGGGAGGGCTGCCCGTGGGTGTAGATCCGCCCCCGGTCCACGGGCTGGAGGCCCGCGACGGCCTTCAGGAGGGTGGATTTCCCGGATCCGTTCGAACCGATCAGGCCAATTGCCTCGCCCCGGTACGCGACGAAACCGACGCCCTTCACGGCGTGGACGCGGCGGCCGGCCGGAGCCGTGCGGCGGCGCACCATCCGGCCGAGCGCGGCGGTGGCGCCGCCCCGGCCGCCGGGGTGCCCGCCGTGGACGGTGTACGTGATGTGGACGTCGTCGACCACGACGGTGGGCGTCCTCGGGGATTCAGCCACGGCCGTACGTCTCCTCCGCCTTCCAGAACCAGATGAAACCGCCCCCGAAGGCGAGCAGGGCCCAGCCCGCGGCGAGCGCCCACACGTGCGGCGGGAGCTGCGACGCCGTGAAGCTCTCGATCAGGGCGAAGCGCATGAGGTCGATGTAGACCGCCGCCGGGTTGCACTGGAGCGCGAGGACCACGGCCTCCGGGAAGCGGCCGCTGCTCGCCAGGTTCTGGATCGACCACATCGCGCCCGAGGCGTACATCCAGGTGCGGAGCACGAACGGCATCAGCTGGCCGATGTCGGGGGTACGGGCCGCGAGCCGGGCCAGGACGAGCGCCACGCCCGTGTTGAACAGCGACTGCAGGAACAGCGCCGGGGCGGCGAGCAGCCAGCTCCAGGCGGGGAACTCGCCGAAGCAGGCCAGGAGCACGACGAGCACGCCGAGCGAGAACAGCAGCTGCTGGAGCTGCTGGAGGGCGAGCGAGATCGGCAGGCTCGCGCGGGGGAAGTGCAGGGCGCGGACGAGGCCCAGGTTGCCGCTGATCGCCCGGGTGCCGGACTGGATCGTGTTGGCCGTGAAGGTCCACACGAAGATGCCGGTCACCAGGAAGGGCACGTAGTCGGGCACGCCGCTCTTCGCGTTCATCAGGACGCCGAAGATCAGGTAGTACACGGCCGCGTTGAGGAGCGGGGTCATCACCTGCCAGACCTGGCCGAGGCGCGCCTGGCTGAACTGGGCGGTGAGGCGGGCGGTCGCGAAGGCGGTGATGAAGTCGCGGCGGGACCAGAGCTGCCGCACGTAGGCGGGGAGCGGGGGGCGGGCGCCGCTGACGCTCAGGCCGTGGCGGCGGGCGAGGGCGCCGAGGTCCTCCGCGGGGGCGGCCGGCGTCTGCGTCTGGGGTGCGGGTGGGGCCAGGGTCGTGGTCACGGGCGGGAGCTTTCGACGAGGGGTGTGCGCAGGCATGGACGCATGCGCCGTCGGCGATGGGACGGGTCCGTATCGTCGCTACGGTGAGGTTAGGACGCTCCCACGACGGAACGCAACCGTATCGTCGTAACGCCTCCGGGGCATCGCCGTTGGTTAGGATGCCGTTCATGACCGACCCGACCCCCCGCCGCGCCCCCGCCGGCGCCGCCGTGCTCCGCGAGGACGTGACCGAGGCCATCCGTGCCGCCGTCTTCGAGGAGCTCGCGGCCGTCGGCTACGCCCGGATGTCCATCGAGGGCATCGCGCGCCGCGCGGGCGTCGGCAAGACCGCCGTCTACCGCCGCTGGAAGTCCAAGCTCTCCCTCGTCCTCGACCTCGTCGGCGCCTTCGCCGCCCAGGGCCTCCCGGCACCCGCCAGCGGCTCCCTGTACGGAGACGTGCGCGCCCTCCTCGAAGTGGCCTCGCACGCCCTGCGCCACCCGGTCGCCTCCCAGGTCATCCCGGACCTGCTCGTCGAGGCCGCCCGCCACCCCGAGATCGCCGAGACCGTCAAGGCCGTGCTGCTCGACGGACAGCAGGGCGTCATGACCCAGATCGTCCGCGAGGCCGTCGCACGCGGCGAACTCCCCGAGGGCACCGACCCGGGCAAGGCCCTCGACCTGGCCGTCGGCCCGCTCTACTGGCGCCTCGTCGTCGTCCGTACGCCCCTGCCGAAGGGATACGTGGACGAACTCGCGCGCTCGGCGGTGGCGGCGCTCAAGGCGTAGGGCCCACGGGCTACTTCACCGCGCCCGCCATCACCCCCGACGCGAACTGCCGCTGGAACGCGAAGAACACCACCAGCGGCACCACCATCGACACGAACGCCCCCGGCGCCAGCACGTCCACGTTGTTGCCGAACTGGCGCACCTGCTGCTGGAGCGCCACCGTGATCGGCGGCGACTGCGAGTCCGCGAAGATCAGCGCGACCAGCATGTCGTTCCACACCCACAGGAACTGGAAGATCCCCAGCGAGGCGATCGCCGGACCGCCGAGCGGCAGCACCACCCGGGTGAAGAGGCGGATCTCGCCCGCCCCGTCGAGCCGCGCCGCTTCGAGCAGCTCCCGCGGGATCTCCGCGAAGAAGTTCCGCAGCAGGAAGATCGCGAACGGCAGGCCGAAGGCCGTGTGGAAGAGGACCACCCCGGCCGTCGTCTCGAAGAGCCCCACCGCCCCGAACAGCTTCGACACCGGGACCAGGGCCACCTGCACCGGGACGACGAGGAGCGCGACCACGCCCAGGAACCACCAGTCCCGGCCCGGGAACTCCAGCCACGCGAAGGCGTAACCGGCGAGCGAGCCGATGAGGAGGACCAGGAGGGTGGCCGGGACGGTGATCAGGACGGTGGAGAGCAGCGAGCCGGTGATCGTGTCGTTCGCGAGGAGACGGGCGTAGTTCTCGGTGGTCAGTTGGGCCGGGGCCGTGAACACCTGCCACCAGCCGCTCGCCGCGATGTCGGACGGCGAGCGGAGCGAGGAGAGCAGCAGTCCGACCGTCGGCATCAGCCAGAACAGGCCGGCGAGGACGAGGAGGACCCGGACGGCGCCGGACGCGGCCCCGCCGGCGAGCCGGGCGACGAGACGCGCGCCGGACCCGGGGGTGCTCCGCGGGGCGGCCTCGGCGGCGGTCTCGGTGGTGAGCGACGTCATCGGCGGGACTCCCTTCGGATGCGGCGGACGTTGACCACCATCACCGGCAGCACGAGGAGGAGCAGCACGACGGCGATGGCCGAGCCGACCCCGAGGTCCGCGTCCGTGCCGAAGGACGAGCGGTACAGCTGGAGCGCGAGCACGTTCGCGTCGTCCTGCGCGGAACCCGGCGCGATGACGAAGACCAGGTCGAAGACCTTGAGCACGTTGATCATCAGGGTGACCAGGACGACCACGAGGACGGGGGCCAGGAGCGGCACCGTGATCCGCCGGAACACCTGCCACTCGTTCGCCCCGTCCACCCGCGCCGCCTCCAGGAGTTCGCGCGGCACGGCCGCGAGCCCGGCGCCGATCAGGACCATCGCGAAGCCGGCCCACATCCACACGTACGCGCCGATCACGGCCGGGGTGACGAGCGAGGGGCCCAGCCACTCCACGCCGTCGTACTGCTCCCGGAAGTTGCTCGCGGGCAGTCGCAGCACCGCTCCGTCGGCGCGGTCCGCCGGCAGGGTGAAGCCGCCGTCGGCCGCCGCCGTGGCCGTGGCGACCACCTTCCCGTCCCGTACCGCCTCGATCCGCAGCCCCTTCAGGCCCAGTTCCTTCGGATCGACCACGTTCGGCTTCCCGCCGCCGCCCCGCGTGAAGTCCAGCCAGGCCGTTCCGGTGATCCCGGTGGACGCGGGCGTCGGTGCGTGCGCCGGGCGGGCGTCCCGGGGCATCTGCGCCGGAGCCACCCCGACCAGCGGCAGCAGCACCGGCGCTCCCCGCCGCACCGGCTCCTTCGTGACGAACGCCCCGCCGCCGGCCGCCTCCAGCGGATGCACGGGCAGCGGCCGGGCCCGGGGGAAGCCGGAGGACTCGGCGAAGGTGTCGTGGACCCCGACCCAGACGGCGTTGGCGACCCCGCGGTCCGGGTCCTGCTCGTAGACGAGCCGGAAGATGATCCCGGCGGCGAGCATCGAGATCGCCATCGGCATGAAGACGACCAGCTTGAACGCCGTCCCCCAGCGGACGCGTTCGGTCAGCACCGCGAAGACCAGACCGAGCGCGGTGGCGACCGCCGGGGCCACCACCAGCCAGATCAGGTTGTTGCGGACGGCGGTCCGGAGCGAGTCGTCGGTGACCAGCGCGAGGTAGTTGTCGAGGCCGACGAAGGAGGCGCCGGAACGGTCGAAGAGGGACCGCCGGACGGAGTACCCGATCGGGTAGACGACGAGCGCGCCGAGCAGGAGCAGGGCGGGCAGCAGGAACCCCGCCGCCACGGTCCTGCTCCTGCTCCTGGCCCTGGTTCTGGTCGTGGTGGCCGGCATGTCGGCCTCAGCCCTTCGCGGCGGCCTTGTACGCCTTCGCCGCGTCCGCCTCCAGACGCGCCTGGGTCCCGGCGACGTCCTTCGGGTCCTTCAGGAAGTCCTGGAGCGCCTTCCACTCGCCCTTGCCCGGCGTCCCGCCGAAGGACTGCGGCATCTGGTCCGACATGTCGAAGCGGAAGTCGTCACCGGCGCCGACGAGCGCCTTGGCGATCTCGCGCTGGACGTCGTTCGGGTACGCCGCCGGGTCCAGGTTCTTGTTGGGGGAGAGGAACCCGCCCTCGGCCGCCCAGATCTTCGCCGCGTCCGGGGAGGCGAGGAAGGCGAGCAGCGCCTGCGCGCCCTTGGTGTCCTTCAGGGCCACGGCCGCGTCACCGGCCGTCACCACCGGGGAGGTGCCGCCGTCGCCGACCTTCGGGAAGGGGAAGACCTTCGCGTCCTTCCCGATCTCCGCCTTGGTCTGCGCGATGTTGACGGCGGCGAAGTCGCCCTCGAAGACCATCGCCCCCTTGGGCTGGTCGCCGCCCGTGAAGGTCTGCGTGACCGAGGCCGGGTACTCCGTCTGCAGCGCGCCGGTCGGGCCGCCCGCGATCAGCGCCGGCTTGCCGAAGAGCTCGGCGAGGGTCTTCAGGGCGGCGGCGACGGACGGGTCCGTCCACTTGATCTCGTGCTTCGCCAGCTGGTCGTACTTGGCCGGACCGGCCTGGGAGAGATAGACGTTCTCGAACCAGTCGGTGAGGGTCCAGCCGTCCGCGCCGCCCACCGAGACCGGGGTCACGCCGGAGGCCGAGATCGTCTCGGCGGTGCCCAGGAACTCCTTCCAGGTCTTCGGCTCCGAGGCGCCCGCGTTCTCGAAGACGGCGGTGTTGTACCAGACCAGGGACTTGTTGGCGGCCTTGAAGTAGACCCCGTACTGGGTGCCGTCCACCGCGCCGAGCTCCTGCCAGCCGCGCGAGTAGTTCGCCGCCAGCTGGGCCTTCGCCTCCGGGCCGACCGGCTTGAGCCACTTCTGCGCGGCGGCCTGCTGGATCGCGCCCACCTGCGGGAGCATCGCCACGTCCGGCGGCGCACCGCCGGCGATCTTCGTACCGAGGAAGTTCACGATCGGGTCCTGCGCGGGCACGAAGGTGACGGTCGCGCCGGTGCGCCTCTCGAACTCCTTCAGGACCTTGGTGAAGTTCTCCTGCTCCGGGCCCGTCCAGACGGCGGCGACCTCGATCTTCTCGCCCTTGAGGGAGAGGTCCCGGTCCGGTGCGGGCTCCGGGTCCTTCGAGGAGCCGCCGTCGCCGCAGCCCGCGAGGGCGAGTGCGGCCACCGCCGTCAACGCCGTGAAGGTCACTGCGGCCCTGCGTGGCCGAAGAGTTGTACGCATCGCTGCCCCGTCTCTCCCGTGCGCTTCGCTGTCCCGTGCCGACAGGTCTACGCCGGGCCGAGGAGCCCCGCAATACCGCCTCCCGCCCCAAGAGGGCGATCGTGACGCCCTCGTGACGTGCCGTCAGCCGTGCGTGGCCGGGGTCAGGGGGGCCACCGGCGTCGCCTCGACCGAGCGCGCCGCCCGGTCCAGCGCGCTCGCCAGGAGCGCCAGGTCCGTCGGTCCGTTGCCCAGTTCACGGACCGGGCGACGGGTGGGCGGGTCGCCCATCCGCTCCCACTCCAGCGGGACGACCGTCGGACGGAGCGTCGCCGTCCGGGGGATCCGGCCCGTGACGCGACCCGCCTGGAAGGGGGTCACCCGGCCGTCCGGATGCCCGAGGCGTCCCCGCCCGGCCGCCGGCACGTCCGGGCCCGCCGCCACCGGCGGCGCGTCGAGCACGATCCGCAGCCGGGCCCCGTGGGCCAGCTCCGTGTCGACGGTCCGGTCCGGGCGCGCCGAGGTCGCCACCAGGTGCACCCCGAGCCGCTCGCCGTTCCGCGCGATGGCCTCCAGGACCCGCACGACGGACCCGGCGGCGGGCCGGCCGGGGGCACCGAGCGCGGGGGCGACCAGGGCGTCGAAGTCGTCGACGAGCACGACGAGCCGCGGCAGCTGCCCGGCTCCCGTCGCCCGCCCGGCCCCCGGATCCCCCGAAGCGGGCCGGGGGATCCGCCCCGCGGAGTCCTCGGTGGCGGGATGGGGGATGCGGCCGCTGGTCCGGGCGGCGAGGTCGTCGGAGGCGGGTCGGGGGACCCGGCCGCTGCTCCGGGCGGTGACGTCGTCCGCGCCGGTGCGCGACACGCGTCCGCTCGTGCGGCCCGTCACGTCGTCCGCGCCCGGGTACGGGACGCGGCCGCTCGGGTGCTCGGCGAGGTCGCCGTCGCCCGCGCGGAGGGTGCGGCCGCTCGCCCGGTCGCCGAGGGACCCGCCGTCCCGCCGCGGCAGCCGCCCGGAGGGCGTGTCGGCCAGGAAGGCGTCCCCGCCGGACCGCGCCCGCGCACCGGACCGCTCGTCGAGGGCCCCGTCCCCGGCCCGGGGGAGGCGTCCGCTCGGGCGGTCGCCGAGATCGCCCGCGCCGGGATACGGGGTGCGGCCGCCGGGGCGGCCGGTGACGTCGTCGGCGGAGGGGTACGGAACACGGCCGCCGGCCCGGCCCGCCCCGTCGTCCGCGCCGGTGCGCGACACGCGTCCGCTCGTGCGGCCCGTCACGTCGTCCGCGCCCGGGTACGGGACGCGGCCGCCGGGGCGGCCGGTGAGGTCTTCGCCGGACGGGTACGGCACGCGTCCGCTCGTGCGGCCCGTCACGTCGTCCGCGGCCGTGCGCGGGGGGCGGACGGCCGGGTGGTCCGCGGGAGCGGGCTCGGTCGTGCGGAGGGTGCGGCTGCTGGGGCGGCCGCCGAGGTCGCCCGTGCCCGGGACGCGGCCGCTGCTCCGGGCGGTGACGTCGTCCGCGCCGGGGTACGGGACGCGTCCGCTCGTGCGGCCCGTCACGTCGTCGGCGCCCGTGCGCGGAACGCGGCCGCTGCTCGGGAGCGCGCCGATCGTGCCGTCGCCCGTGCGCAGCGTGCGGCCGCTCGGGCGGTCCGCGAGGTCGCCGGTGTCCGGGACGCGGACGGTCGCGCGGGCGCCCTGGGGCACGGTCTCCGCCGCGCTCGGGGCGCGCTGCCCGATCAGCCGGTCGGCGGCGCGCGCCGCCCCCCGGCGGTCGGCGAAGTGCCCGTCGCCCAGAAGCTCCGCCCGGCGCTTCAGCTCGGCGCCGAGCGCCTGCGCGAACTCCCGCATCCGTACCGGGTCCGAGGCGACCAGGTGCTCGGTGACGTGCGGCAGCTCCGTACAGACCGAGAGGCCCTCGCCGCGCTCGCCGCCCGCGCCGTCCACGAGGAGCAGCCCGAGCCGGTCGGGGCGGCCGCCCGCCGCGAGCGAGGCGGCGATCGAGCGGAGCAGCTCCGTGCGGCCGCTGCCCGCCGGGCCCTCGATCAGCAGGTGCGGGCCCTCCTTGGTGAGGTCCACGGAGAGCGGTCCGCGCGGGCCCGCGCCCAGGACGGCCGTGCCGTCCCCGGCGGAGGCCCAGCGGGCCATCAGGGAGGCGGGGGTGGCCCGGGCGAGCCCGAGCTCGTCGAGGAGCCGGGCCGAGGGGGGCAGCGCGGCGGCCCGGCTGCCCGGTGCCGCGGCCGTCTCGGGGCGCAGCGGGGCGAGGGCCCGGCCGAACCGCTCGGCCCAGGCGACGGAGACCGCGTCGACGACGCCGACGGTGCCGTGGCCCGCGAGCCGCCCGCCGGAGGTCCGGAGCAGCCGCAGGGCCGTCGCCACGTCACCGCTCAGGAGCGCCGCGGCCCCGCACTCGCGGAAGGCGAGGGACGCGGCGCACGCGGCCTCGTACGTGGCGGCCACGGGCGAGTCCGGGGTGGCGGAGGGCGCCTCGGCGAGGCACAGGAGGTGGATGCCGGCCGCCGCGCCCGCGCCCGCGAGGCGCGCGACCGTCTCGCGGAGGGCCGCCGATCCGGGGTCGCCGTCGACGATGACGACCGTCGTGGGCCCGTCGTGGCGGGCGGCGGCCTCGGCGACGGACGCGCGGTCGGCGCTGGGCCAGCCGGGACCCAGCGGGCCGTCGTCGAGCCGGCGGGTCAGCTCGGCCGTGCGCGCGTGGGCCTGGTCGCGGTCGTACGCCAGGAGCAGGCGGCAGTCCTGGCCGTGGGCCGGCCGGACGTGGGGGAGCCAGCCGAGCCAGCCCCAGGCCCGGCGCCGCTCCTCCAGGGAGCGGTTCCGGTCGGCGCTGATGAGGACGATCTCCAGGTCGGAGGGGGAGTGCAGGGCGGCGAGCTGGGCCACGACCGAGCGCGCGAGCCCGGTGAGCCGGTCGCCGGGGCCCGCCAGGCCGAGGGACCCGGCCTCGCGGAGTCCGACGGTGACCGGCACTCCGGAGAGTTCGGCGCGGTCGGTGGTGCCGAGCCGGACCACCAGGGACTCGGGGTGGCCCTGGGCCCGCTCCCAGAGCCGGGGGCCCGGGCCGAGGGCGGTGAGCAGGACGGTGGCCGGGTCGGGCCACGTGTCGGCGCGCGGTACGGGGCCGGGGGCGCCGTCCGGGGCGCCGGGGCCGGGCCGGGTGCCCGCGTGCGTCTCCGGGGAGCCGTGGAGGCCGGCGGGGGCCGGGAGCTCCTCGCGGCCGCCCGCGAGGCGCCGGGCCCATGCGCCGAGTCCGCGCTTGCCGCCGCGCGCGGACGCGGGGGGAGCCGCGGGCGCGTCCCCGCGGCCCCGGGCCCCGTCGTGCGGCTCGTCCCCGTCGTGGGAGGACGGGCCGCCGTGTCCGTCGTGCGGGTCCCCCGCGTGCGCGTGGCCCCCGTCGTAGACCTCGCCGTACGCGATGCCGCGCGCTCCGCCGTGGGTGGTGTCGTCGCCCGGTCCCACCTGCCCGGCGCGGTCCGGCAGGCGCGTCCCGGGCGCGACGCGGAGGTGGCCCTCGCCGTCCGGGGCGGTCGCCACCGCGTCCGTGCCGCCGGGGGCGCCCGTCAGCCGCAGGGCGGACTCGCCGAGGCGCAGCAGCGCGCCCGGGCGGAGCGGCACCGGACGGTCGCCGACGGGCACGCCGTCGAGCGTCGTGCCGTTCGTCGAGCCGCGGTCGGAGACCGTGACGCGGCCGTCCTCGCCGACGGTCACCGTGCAGTGGGCGCGGGAGACGTCGGGGTCGTCGAGGGGCACGTCGGCGTCGACGGAACGGCCGATTCTGATCGCTCCGCCGTGCAGCAGGTGCACTCCGCCCGCGTCGGGTCCGGCCACCACGTGCAGCCGGGCGGAGGCCGTCTCGTCGACCCGGTCGTCGGGGCCGGGGACCTGGAGGGAGAGGACCGCGCCGTCGACCAGCGGGGGCTCGCCGAGGACGCAGCGCCGGCCGTCGAGCCGCTCCGCGCCCGCGTAGAGGACGGTCGTGCCCGAGGCGGAGGTGTCGGGGCCGGTGACGGCGGCGGCGAGGTTCGAGGCCACGGCGGCGAGAGCCGTCCCGGCGGGGGCCGTGACGAGCACGTCGCAGGCGCGCCCGGCGCCGTGGCCGGCGTACGGCGCGAGGACGGTCAGCCGGATCTGCATCGCCGTCAGCGGTCCCTTCTGCGCGAGCCGGCTCGGCAGGGGGGAACCGCCCTGTGTCTCCCCCCACCCGGCACGGACGCGTCGCCCGGTACAGGTCGGCACGGCGCGGGGGCTCCCGACCCCGTCGACGCGACGTGCTGGAGGCATCCTCGCACCTGCCACCGACGACACGCCCGCGGGTCGGTCACAAATGATCTTGAATGTTCGGCGGTGGGCGAGAAATAGCCTGGTTGGGCATGCCTTCGGACCATGCCTGGCAACCGTCGTCCGCCGTGGAGCGTCTTCTTCCGGACAAGTTCCGTCCGCTCCGATCCCCCGGCGAGACCCGGACACGGCAGCGGGACCGGCCTGTGGACGACCGGCCTGTGACCCGTTCGGCGGCACTAAAGTGGGTCGGACACCCGGACGGGTCACAACAGAGGACAGGGACCCGGGGCAACAGAGGACAGGGACCCCGGGGACGCCCCGGGGACCACCCCAGGACCACGATCAGCAGGGAGCGCGTGACGTGCGGCCTATCGGCAGCAAGTACCTGCTCGAGGAGCCGCTCGGCCGCGGCGCCACGGGCACCGTCTGGCGAGCCCGCCAGCGGGAGACGGCGGGCGCCGAGGCGGCCGTGCCCGGCCAGCCCGGCGAGACCGTCGCGATCAAGGTCCTCAAGGAGGAGCTGGCCAACGACGCGGACATCGTGATGCGCTTCCTGCGCGAGCGGTCCGTGCTGCTCCGGCTGACCCATCCGAACATCGTGCGCACCCGCGACCTGGTCGTCGAGGGCGATGTCCTCGCCCTCGTCATGGACCTCGTCGAGGGCCCCGACCTGCACCGGTACATCAGGGAGAGCGGTCCGCTCACCCCGGTCGCCGCAGCCCTCCTCACCGCCCAGATCGCCGACGCGCTCGCCGCCAGCCACGCCGACGGCGTCGTCCACCGCGACCTCAAGCCGGCCAACGTCCTGCTCGCCGAGCAGGGCGGCGAGATGCACCCGATGCTGACCGACTTCGGCATCGCGCGCCTCGCGGACTCCCCGGGCCTGACCCGCACCCACGAGTTCGTCGGCACGCCCGCGTACGTGGCGCCCGAGTCCGCCGAGGGCCGCCCGCAGACCTCCGCCGTCGACATCTACGGCGCCGGCATCCTCCTCTACGAGCTGGTCACCGGCCGGCCCCCGTTCGCGGGCGGCACCGCCCTGGAGGTCCTCCACCGCCACCTCAGCGAGGAGCCGCGCCGCCCCTCGACCGTGCCCGGGCCCCTGTGGACGGTCATAGAGCGCTGCCTCAGCAAGAACCCGGACCAGCGGCCGAGCGCCGTGAACCTCGCCCGGGGCCTGCGCGCGGTCGCCGCGGGCATCGGCGTGCACGCCACGCCCGCCCAGATCGAGGCGGCGGAGGGCGTGGGCGCGCTCCTCGCCCCGGATCCGGCGCCCGCGCCGGTCCCGGGCACCCCGGAGGCCCAGGCCCGCGGCGCCGCCGACCCGACCCAGGTGCTGCCGACCGGCGCCGCCGGTGCCGGGGCGCCCCCGCAGTACGACCCCGCCGCCGCGACCAGCGTCATGCCGACCAGCGGCCCGGCGGGTGCCGCCGATCCGACGGCCGTCATGCCCCCCGTACCGCCGCAGCCGCCCCAGCCCGGTCAGCCGGAGGAACCGCACCCCTGGCAGAGCCAGCTGCGGCAGGTCCGCGACCGCAACGAGCAGACGCAGGTGCAGTACCTCGACCCGAGCGAGGACCCCCTGCGGCGCCGCCCGCAGCGCCGGCCGCAGCAGCCGCCGCAGGACGCCCGCCCCGGGGCGTACGGGCAGCAGCCGCCCCAGCAGTACCAGCAGCAGCGCCCGGCCCCGCAGCGCCCCGCGCCCCAGCAGTACCAGCAGCAGCCGCAGCAGTACGCGCCCCCGCCGCCGCCCCAGCAGTACGCCCCGCAGCAGCAGCAGTACGCGCCGCCGCAGCCGCCGCCCCAGGCCCCCGCGCCCCGGGAGCCGCGCCCGCCGCGCCAGCGGAGCGCGAACCCGGTGCGGATCCCCGGTCTCGGCTGCCTCAAGGGCTGCCTGATCATGATCGTCCTGTTCGTGGTCGCCGGCTGGCTCGTCTGGGAGCTCACCCCGCTCCAGGACTGGGTCGCCCAGGGCAAGGGCTACTGGCAGGCCATCGGCGACGGCATCTCGTCGCTCACCACCTGGGTCTCCGACCTGTTCGACAGCGCGAACACGGGCACCGGGACGGGTGCTACCGGCGGTACGGGGCAGTAACACTGCCGATTTGTCGACTTCCGAGGGGTGATTTCCCCTCGGAAGTCGAGACCGGCGGCCGTGGACGCGTAGCTTTGTCGAGAACCGCAGCCGCTGAGGGAGCAGTCTTGGCACGGAACATCGGCAGCCGCTACACCGCCCACCAGATCCTCGGGCGGGGCAGCGCCGGAACGGTGTGGCTCGGCGAGGGACCCGAAGGGCCCGTCGCCGTCAAACTGCTGCGCGAGGACCTGGCCTCCGACCAGGAACTCGTCAGCCGCTTCGTCCAGGAGCGGACCGCACTGCTCGGCCTCGACCACCCCCGGGTCGTCAAGGTCCGCGACCTCGTCGTCGACGGCAACGACCTCGCCCTCGTCATGGATCTCGTCCGCGGCACCGACCTGCGCACCCGGCTCGACCGGGAGCGACGGCTCGCCCCCGAGGCCGCCGTCGCGATCGTCGCCGACGTCGCCGAGGCCCTCGCCGCCGCGCACGCCGCCGGCGTCGTCCACCGGGACGTCAAGCCGGAGAACATCCTGCTCGACATGGAGGGCCCGCTCGGCCCCGGCGGGGCCCACCCCGCCCTCCTCACCGACTTCGGCGTCGCCAAGCTGATCGACACCCCCGGCCGCACCAAGGCCACCCGGATCATCGGCACCCCCGACTACCTCGCCCCCGAGATCGTCGAGGGCCTCCCGCCGCGCGCCGCCGTCGACATCTACGCCCTCGCGACCGTCCTGTACGAGCTGCTGGCCGGCTTCACCCCGTTCGGCGGCGGCCACCCCGGCGCGGTCCTGCGCCGCCACGTCACCGAGACCGTCGTCCCGCTGCCCGGCATCCCCGAGGAGCTGTGGCAGACGATCGTCCAGTGCCTCGCCAAGGCCCCCGCCTCCCGACTGCGCGCCTCCGAGCTCGCCGCCCGCCTCGGGGACGTCCTGCCGCTGCTCAAGGGCATCCCGCCGCTGGACGTCGACGAGCCGGGCGCGGAACCGGCCCCGGAGCCGTACGAGGAGGACGCGTACGCCACCGCCACCGGAGCGGGCGAGCCGAGCCCCCGCCGCGCCGCCGTCCCGCTCGTCCCCGGCGCCTCCGCCGACTCCAACCGCGACACCCACACCTCCATGCGGGTCCCGGCCCCCGACGAGCTCTCCGGCGGCCCCCTCGGCACCGCCCGCGCCCCGCGCCCCTCCGGCGCCCGCCGCCCCGGCTCGGCCCGCCACAAGGCGGGCGCGGTCCGCAAGAGAAGGATCACCCTCACCGTCGCGGCGGTCGTGGTCGCGGGCGCGCTCGGCGTCGGCGGCTACCTGGCGGCCTCCGGCGACGGGGAGGCCCCGCCGCAGGACTCCAAGCAGTCCTCCCAGCCGTAGGAGGCGTCGGCCGCAGGTTCGGCTCCCGGCCCGGAGCCGTTACGCTGGACGCGTGGCAGTCGTCGATGTATCCGAAGAGCTGAAGTCCCTCTCCTCGACCATGGGGTCGATCGAGGCCGTCCTGGACCTCGAGAAGCTGAGGGCAGACATCGCCGTGCTCGAAGAGCAGGCCGCGGCCCCGTCCCTGTGGGACGACCCGGAGGCGGCGCAGAAGATCACGAGCAAGCTTTCGCACCTCCAGGCCGAGGTCCGCAAGGCCGAGACCCTGCGCGGCCGGATCGACGACCTCGCGGTGCTCTTCGAGCTCGCCGAGGAGATGGACGACCCGGACACCCTCGCCGAGGCCGAGGCGGAGCTGGGCTCCGTCCGCAAGGCCCTCGACGAGATGGAGGTCCGCACCCTCCTCTCCGGCGAGTACGACGAGCGCGAGGCCCTGGTGAACATCCGGGCCGAGGCCGGCGGCGTCGACGCCTCCGACTTCGCCGAGCGGCTCCAGCGCATGTACCTGCGCTGGGCGGAGCGCCACGGCTACTCGACGGAGATCTACGAGACCTCGTACGCGGAAGAGGCGGGCATCAAGTCCACCACCTTCGTGGTCAAGGCGCCGTACGCCTACGGCACGCTCTCCGTCGAGCAGGGCACCCACCGGCTCGTCCGCATCTCGCCCTTCGACAACCAGGGCCGCCGCCAGACCTCCTTCGCCGGCGTCGAGGTCCTGCCGGTCGTCGAGTCCTCGGACCACGTGGAGATCGAGGAGTCGGACCTCCGCGTCGACGTGTACCGCGCCTCGGGCCCCGGCGGCCAGGGCGTCAACACGACCGACTCGGCCGTGCGCATCACGCACCTCCCGACCGGCATCGTCGTCTCCTGCCAGAACGAGCGCTCCCAGATCCAGAACAAGGCGAGCGCCATGAACGTCCTCCAGGCCAAGCTCCTGGAGCGCCAGCGCCAGGAGGAGCGCGCCAAGATGGACGCCCTCAAGGACAGCGGCAGCTCCTGGGGCAACCAGATGCGTTCGTACGTGCTCCACCCGTACCAGATGGTCAAGGACCTCCGTACGGAGTTCGAGGTCGGCAACCCGCAGTCCGTCCTGGACGGCGAGATCGACGGCTTCCTGGAGGCGGGCATCCGCTGGCGCAAGCAGCAGGACAAGTAACCCCTCCGTGGTTCCGGCCGGGCCCCGCACCTCTCGGTGCGGGGCCCGGTGCCGTTCCGGGGCCTCCCGGGGACCCGGTCTCCCGGGGACCCGGCCTTCTCGGATTCGGCCTCCTCGGATTCGCTGACGCAAGCGGCGGCGGGGCCACCGGGACGCTTTGTCGACAAGGGAACTGTCCACGCCGGCCCCGGAGTTCAGGGTTTACGTCACAGTTGCATCGTCGCATGTCGGTCAGCTGGTGATCTTTCGGGCATCGCACGCGCAACGACCTTGACGCTTCATCGGAAACTCGGAAGGGTGGCGTACTGGCATGCGCTTTTCTGGGACGCGTGTGAACGGGGGCCGGTCCAGTGGTGACACGCCCCTGCTGCGCGGGGCCCGAGCGCTGCCCCATGACGAGATGAGCTACTGGGGGTAGCAGCCAGATGACCAACAAGACGCGAGTCCGCCTGGTGCGGGTCGCGGCCAGTGCCGTGATCGTCGCCGGTGCGTCCCTGACGGCGGCCGGTGCCGCGCAGGCCGTCGGCGGCTTCGGAACCGACTCCGGCCAGACCCTGGACGTGAGCATCGGCATCCAGGAAGGCGAGGGAGACGTCAACGGCGTCATCGGCGGCGGCATCGCCGGCGGCGCGGCTGACGGTGGTGCGGCCGATGGTGGTGCTGCTGACGGCGGTGCCGCTGACGGTGGTGCGGCCGATGGTGGTGCTGCTGACGGCGGTGCGGCTGATGGCGGCGCGGCTGACGGTGGTGCGGCCGATGGTGGTGCCGCTGACGGTGGTGCGGCTGATGGCGGCGCGGCTGACGGTGGTGCGGCTGACGGTGGCGCGGCCGATGGCGGTGCGGCCGATGGCGGTGCGGCCGATGGCGGTGCGGCCGATGGTGGTGCTGCTGACGGTGGTGCTGCTGACGGTGGTGCGGCCGATGGTGGTGCTGCTGACGGCGGTGCGGCCGATGGTGGTGCTGCTGACGGTGGTGCGGCCGATGGTGGTGCTGCTGACGGTGGTGCGGCCGATGGTGGTGCTGCTGACGGCGGTGCCGCTGATGGCGGCGCTGCTGACGGCGGTAACGGCAACAACGGCGGCAACGGCAACAACGGCAACAACGGCGGTAACTCGTCGAACGGCTCCGGCTCGAACGGCTCGGGCTCCAACGGTTCCGGCTCGACCGGCACCGACGGCGGTTCCTCCGCCACCGGCGGCTCCGGTTCCACCGGTGACGCCGGCACCTGCACCGTCGACCTCGACGGCGCCGAGTGCGTGGACACCCCGAACAACACCGACCCCAACCAGGGCGGCTCGCAGCCGGTCCAGCAGGGTGAGGCGAAGGAGGAGCTCGCCGAGACCGGTGCGGCCGAGACCTCGTTCCTGATCATCGGTGCCGCGACCATGATCGCCGGCGGCATCGGCTTCCGCATGCTGCCGCGTCTCGTCGGCGGTGGCCGCGCCGCCGTCTGAGGCATGCGCCCGGACGCGTGACGCGCGAGAAGGGCCGGGGAGCGAGGCTCCCCGGCCCTTCTCGCGCATCCGGCTCGGTCTACACCGTCTGGACGGCCGCGAGCAGGGCGATCGCCGCGAGCAGCGCGATCGCCAACGTCAGCAGCATCGCGGGGGACAGCCCCTGAGGGGTCAGACGCTCCCGGTTCGCGCGGCAGACGGGGCAGCGGCCCTCGGCGACCGGGGCCGCGCAGTTGGCGCACACCAGTCGGTCGTAGGTCATGCGCTCTCCTCCTCCCGCACTGGGGTACACACCAGGACAACGTCCGGGGGGATCGGGACGTTCCCCTACCACTGTGCCAGCTCCGCGGCGTTTCGGCGCGCCCCGCCGGATTGCCCGGCTTCCGTCCGGAGGGGCCAAAAAGGATAAACGGTGCAAGCCAGGACCGCGACTGCGCGGGCCATCCCCGGTCGCGTAAGGTCACGCACACCTATACTCCCGGCCGACCGTGGTGCATCCGTGATCCGATTCGACAACGTCTCCAAGTCCTATCCGAAGCAGAGCCGCCCCGCGCTCCGGGACGTCTCCCTGGAGATCGAGAAGGGCGAGTTCGTCTTCCTGGTCGGTTCCTCCGGCTCCGGAAAGTCGACCTTCCTGCGACTGCTCCTGCGTGAGGAGCGTGCCAGCCAGGGCCAGGTGCACGTCCTCGGCAAGGACCTGGCCCGGCTCTCCAACTGGAAGGTGCCGCAGATGCGGCGTCAGCTCGGCACCGTCTTCCAGGACTTCCGCCTGCTGCCCAACAAGACCGTCGCCGAGAACGTGGCCTTCGCCCAGGAGGTCATCGGCAAGCCGCGCGGCGAGATCCGCAAGGCCGTGCCGCAGGTGCTCGACCTGGTCGGTCTCGGCGGCAAGGAGGACCGGATGCCGGGCGAGCTCTCCGGCGGTGAGCAGCAGCGCGTCGCCATCGCCCGGGCCTTCGTCAACCGGCCGATGCTGCTGATCGCCGACGAGCCCACCGGCAACCTCGACCCGCAGACCTCCGTCGGCATCATGAAGCTGCTCGACCGGATCAACAGGACAGGGACCACCGTCGTCATGGCGACCCACGACCAGAACATCGTCGACCAGATGCGCAAGCGCGTCATCGAGCTCGAAAAGGGCCGGCTCGTCCGTGACCAGGCGCGCGGCGTCTACGGATACCAGCACTGACGGCGGGGGAATCAGAACACCATGCGCGCTCAGTTCGTGCTCTCCGAGATCGGCGTCGGTCTCCGGCGCAATCTCACGATGACCTTCGCCGTCATCGTCTCCGTGGCCCTCTCGCTCGCCCTCTTCGGCGGCGCGCTGCTCATGCGCGAGCAGGTCAGCACGATGAAGGACTACTGGTACGACAAGGTCAACGTCTCCATCTTCCTCTGCAACAAGGCGGACGCGGCCACGGCGGCCAAGTGCGCCAAGGGCGCGGTCACCGGCCAGCAGAAGGAGCAGATCGAGGCCGACCTCAAGAAGATGGACATCGTCGAGTCCGTCCAGCACGAGTCGGCCGACCAGGCGTTCAAGCACTACAAGGAGCAGTACGGCGACACCGCCATCGCCTCCGTGGTGACGCCGGACCAGATGCAGGAGTCGTTCCGGGTCAAGCTCAAGGACCCGGAGAAGTACAAGGTCGTCGCCACGGCCTTCGCCGGCCGGGACGGCGTCGAGTCGGTCCAGGACCAGCGGAACATCCTGCAGAACCTCTTCGACCTGATGAACGGCATGAACATCGCCGCCCTCGGCGTCATGGGCCTGATGCTGATCATCGCGCTGATGCTGATCGTCAACACGGTCCGCGTCTCGGCCTTCAGCCGCCGCCGTGAGACCGGCATCATGCGGCTCGTCGGCGCGTCCAGCTTCTACATCCAGATGCCGTTCATCATGGAGGCCGCCTTCGCCGGACTCCTCGGCGGTGCCGTCGCCTGTGTGCTGCTGCTCGTCGGCCGGTACTTCCTGATCGACCACGGCATCGCGCTCGCCGAGAAGATGCAGCTGGTCAACTTCATCGGCTGGGACGCCGTCCTCGCCAAGCTGCCGCTGGTGATCGCCATCGGCCTCCTCATGCCCGCCGTGGCCGCCTTCATCGCGCTGCGCAAGTACCTGAAGGTGTGAGAAGGCACCTCTGACGGCGAAGGGCGCCGTACGGCCAAAGGCCGTGCGGCGCCATCGTCTTGTCCTAGAGTGGGCGACATGCCGGTCGACACCGACGATCTCTGTATCCGGCCCCGCGGAGTGCTCCGTGGGGCCGTTCTGACGTTGGTGTTCGCCGGGGTCCTCGCCACCGCCGCCGCCACCGGGGCGCTGCCCCGGCAGGAGTCCGCGGTGAAGGCGGCGGATGCGTCCGGTGGGGGCGAGGGGGTGGCCGCGGGCGGTACGACCGTCGACCGGGCCGCTCTCGCGCGGGCCGCCGCCGCGGCCATGGCCGACGGGAAGTCGGGGAAGAAGGCCGCCGAGGAGTTCGTCAGCCGCAGCGGGGACCGCTGGGGCGCGGTGTACGACAAGAGGGAGTACGCCGAGTTCGAGCAGGCCCTCGACGGCGCCTACACCGGGGTCGGTCTCTCCGCGGGCCGTGCCGGCGAGGACGGGGTCCGGGTGACGCGGGTGCAGCCCGGGGGGCCCGCCGAGCGGGCCGGGCTGCGGGCCGGTGACCGGCTCGTCTCCGTCGACGGGCGGCCGGTCGACGGGCTCTCCGTCTCCGAGGCCGTCTCCCTGCTGCGCGGTGACGGGGTTCCCGGCTCCGCCGTCGTCCTGCGCGTCGAGCGCGGTCGCGCGGCCTGGACGCAGACCCTGCGCCGGGCCCGGCTCGCGACCGACCCGGTCACCGTCCGCCGCCTCGACGACGGGGCCGTGATGATCAGGGTCGCCGCCTTCACCAAGGGCGCGGGCGCGCGCGTGCGTGACGCGGTGCGGGCCGCCCCGGCCGGCGCCGGAGTCCTCCTGGACCTGCGGGGCAACTCGGGCGGCCTGGTCGCGGAGGCCGCCGTCGCCGCCTCTGCCTTCCTCGACGGCGGGCTCGTCGCCACGTACGACGTGGAGGGCGAGCAGCGGGCCGTGTACGCGGAGGACGGCGGCGACACCGGCAGACCCCTGGTGGCGCTGATCGACGGGGGCACGATGAGCGCGGCCGAGCTGCTCACCGGGGCCCTGCAGGACCGGGGCCGGGCGGTGACCGTCGGCTCGCGGACCTTCGGCAAGGGGTCGGTCCAGATGCCGAGCGCGCTGCCCGACGGCTCCGTCGCCGAGCTGACCGTCGGCCACTACCGCACCCCCGCCGGGCACGCCGTCGACGGCCGGGGCATCACCCCGGACCTGGCGGCGGAGGAGGGGGCCGAGGCGCGGGCGAGAACGGTATTGAGTGGCCTCGGAGGGGGCTCGTAGTGCGAAAATGACCGCACTATGGCAAAGGGACTCGTGAACGTGCAGGGCAAGCCTGCCAAGAAGAACCAGGACAAGGCGCCGGAGCGCAAGCTCATCGCGCAGAACAAGAAGGCGCGGCACGACTACCACATCATCGACACCTACGAGTGCGGTGTGGTGCTCATGGGCACCGAGGTGAAGTCGCTGCGCATGGGGCGGGCCTCGCTGGTCGACGGCTTCGTCCAGATCGACGGCCACGAGGCGTGGCTGCACAACATCCACGTGCCCGAGTACATGCAGGGCAGCTGGACCAACCACCACGCGAAGCGGAAGCGGAAGCTGCTGCTGCACCGGGCCGAGATCGACAAGCTGGAGTCGAAGTCGCAGGAGACGGGTCACACGATCGTGCCCCTCTCGCTGTACTTCCTGAACGGTCGGGTGAAGTGCGAGATCGCGCTGGCCAAGGGCAAGAAGGAGTACGACAAGCGCCAGACCCTGCGGGAGAAGCAGGACACGCGCGAGACGAACCGGGCGATCGCGGCGGCGCGGCGGAGGCAGCGGGCGGCCCAGAGCGCGTAGCGCCCCGCGCCGTCAATGCGCTGGCAACCGGGCCCGTCGGTCACGTACCATGGGTCGTGCACCCCACCGAGGGTGTGTCTTTTGAAAAAACAACATGGGGATGATCGGTTTCGACAGCGGATGTCGAAGCAGTGGGAAGCGTGTCGAGGAAGCGGCAATGATCTCGTAAACCATATGTCGCAACCAATAATCGCCAACACCAAGAGCGATAACTCCCGCTTCGCCCTCGCTGCCTAATTTTAGGTAACGACAAGAAGCCTCTGTGAGGAGCGTCAGCCCGGGGGTGGTCCCGACCCGGATCCTGGCGTCATTCAGGGATCTAAACCTCCAGCCCCGGTCACGGGGGTTGGAGGGAAATCAAACAGTGACTGAGCCCGTTCCGGACTTGTCTGGGTGATCCGGAGGGCTGAGAAACTCGTACCAGACTGCACACGGAGAAGCCCTGATTCTGCACCGTTGGACGCGGGTTCGATTCCCGCCATCTCCACCCATGCGATGCCGCTCGCACGAGCGGGACCGCAAGGTCATCCCATCGACAGACGGCGCCTTCCACACGGAGGGCGCCGTTTGTCGTACTCACGGTGATCCGCCGACCGGCCCTCCGCGTCCCCGCCGCCCTGCCCGCCGGAGCCGCCGCGCCCCCACAGGTCCACGGCGCCTGGCACCGCGAGGACGACTACCGCACGGGGGCCGCCGTTCGCCCGATGACGCCGTTGCGGCAGAGCTAAGCCCTTTCCTGTGTCCGGCGGCCCGCACCGGTCGCCGTGCACAGGGCCAGGGCCGTCGCCGCCGCCGTCACCGGGATCAGGAAGCCGAAGGACGCGAAGGGCGCGTGGTCGGCGGCCCAGCCGCCCGTGGCCGAGCCGGTCGCGATGCCCGCGAGGAGCGCGGTCACGGCGAGGGTCATGCCCTCGTTGAGCTGCGCCGCCGGCGTGAGCCGCTGGATCAGGGCCATGCCCGTCAGCATCGTCGGAGCCGTCGCCATGCCGGCCACCAGGAGGCCGGCGGCCAGCGCGAGCAGGGATCCGGTCGAGGCGGCGAGCAGCGGCATCGCCATCACGACGGTCATCGCGGCCAGGCAGGTGCGCAGCCGGGCGGTGCGGCGGGCGCGGCCGTAGAGGAGTCCGGCCGCGCAGGATCCCGCGGCCTGGAGGGCGAGGACCGGCCCCGCGACGGGACCGTCCACGTACGCCAGGGCGACCACCTCCATGGAGCCGAAGACCGCTCCCGTGGCGAGGAAGACCGCGAGCAGCGGGGCCGTCCCGGGGGCGCGCAGCGGAGAGCCGGCGGCGGTGCGGGGGGCGACCGGGGGTTCGGTGGAGCGCTGGGCGGCGAAGACCAGGGTCCCGCCGAGGAAGAGGACGGCGGCGGTGAGCGTGCCGGCCTCCGGGAAGAGCGCCGAGCAGAGGACGGCGGCGAGCACCGGGCCGACCATGTAGCAGAGCTCGTCGACGGCCTGCTCGAAGGCGTTGGCGGTGTGCAGCGCGTCCGGGGCGTCGCGGAAGAGGTGCGCCCAGCGGGCCCGGGACATGCCGCCCGTGTTCGGGACGGTGGCGGTGACGGCGGTCGTGAGGAAGAGGGCCCAGACGGGGGTCCTCTCGTGGACGCAGAGCAGCAGGACCAGATGGCCGAGGGCCGCGTAGGCGGCCGCCGGGACCGCGATCCTGGCCTGGCCGTACCGGTCGACGAGCCGGGCGATCAGGGGAGCGGTGACGGAGCCGACCGCGAGGTGGGTGGCGGTGACCGCGCCGGCCAGGGCGTAGGAGCCGTACGCCGCCGCGATCATGATCACGGCGCTGACGCCGAACATGCCCACGGGCAGCCGGGCGATCAGGTTCCCGGCGGTGAAGGCGCGGGTGCCGGGGTGGGAGAAGAGGCGGAGGTAGGGATTGGCGGGGAGGGGGCGGGTCGCCCGGTCGCGGTAGCGGGGGGCGAGGGCCGGGCCCGCCGGGGTGAGGGTGAGGTCCGGTTGCGGCATGGATCAAGGCTCTGTCGGCATGGCCCTGCCGGTCCAACACCTTCTCGGTGGCGATTGACGCACCTGTGATGTTAACTGCGGCGGTGGTGACCTCCTCGTACGACATAGACCCCCGTCTCCTGCGCGCCTTCACCGCCGTCGCCGAAGAACTGCACTTCACCCGCGCCGCCGCCCGCCTCTACCTCGCCCAGCAGGCGCTCAGCCGCGACATCCGGCGCCTGGAGCGGGAGTTGGGCGCCGAACTCTTCGTGCGGACCACCCGGCAGGTCGCCCTCACCGCCGACGGCGAGCGCCTCCTCCCTTACGCCCGACGGGTGTTGGCCGCCCACGACGAGCTCGTCGACGCCTTCCGCGCCGCGCCCAGGCCGCTCCTCGTCGACCTCAACAGCCCGGACCTCGTCCATGAGCGCGTCCTCCTCCGGGCCCGTGAACTCGCCCCCGAACAGGAGCTGATGGCCCGCTACGAGAGCGGACTCACCGGCGCCGCCCAGTCCATCCTCGCGGGCCGGATCGACACTTCCTTCGGCCGGTACGGAGGGCTCGACGCCCGGCTCCGGGCGCGGCTCGACTCCCAGCTCGTCCGGTACGAGCCGATGGCCGTGATCCTCCCCGAGGACCACCCGCTCGCCGGCCTGCCCGAGGTGCCGCTCGACCGGCTCGCCGGGGAGCGGATCTACGCCGGGGCCGGGAACGACCGCACGCCCGAGTGGACCGACCTCGCCGCCCGCCTCTTCGCCGGCCGGGGCATCGAGATCGCCCCGCCCGCGCCGCTCGCCATCGGCCACGAGGAGTTCCGGCGGCTCATGGCCAAGCTCCGCAGCCCCATCCTCGCCGTCGTCGACTTCCCGCCCATGCCGGACCGTGTGATCCGGCCGCTCGTCGACCCCGTCCCCCTCTCGCCCGTGAGCCTCGTGTGGCGCAAGGGGCTCCGCCACCCCGGCCTCGACGCGCTCCGGCTGGCGGCGGCGGAACTGGGAGCCCGGGAGGGGTGGCTGGAGCGCCCGCCCGGCGCCTGGCTGCCGGAGGCAGAGCCGGGGCTGCCCGCGTAAGACCGGGATCAGAGGGGCAGAGAGGCGGAGGGGGTACAGGGTCGCGGGGCCGCGGGGGCGCTCACAGGGCCCGCGCGCTCCGGGTGAGAGCAAGGTTCCGTCACCGACACCTCACGGCACCGGCCTGAAACGCGCCCTTCCTAACGTCGTTCACATCAGGGATCCGACTCCGTGGAGGTACGAGATGGGTGGCCGCTGGATCGAACGCTGGGAACCGGAGGACGAGGCCTTCTGGCGAGAGAAGGGAGAGCGGATCGCCCGGCGGAACCTGCTCTTCTCCGTCCTCTCCGAGCACATCGGCTTCTCGGTCTGGAGCCTCTGGTCGGTCATGGTCCTCTTCATGGGACCCCAGTACGGGGTCGACCCGGCCGGCAAGTTCTTCCTCATCGGCACCGCCACCTTCGTCGGCGCGCTCGTCCGCATCCCGTACACCTTCGCCGTCGCCCGCTTCGGCGGCCGCAACTGGACGGTCGTCAGCGCCCTCCTGCTCCTGCTGCCGACCGGCCTCGCCTTCGCGGTGATGCACCCCGGCACCCCGTACTCCACCCTCGTCCTCGTGGCGGCGCTCACCGGCGTCGGCGGCGGCAACTTCGCCTCCTCGATGACCAACATCAACGCCTTCTTCCCGCTGCGGAAGAAGGGCTGGGCCCTCGGCCTCAACGCGGGCGGCGGCAACATCGGCGTCCCCGTCGTCCAGCTCGTCGGCCTCCTCGTCATCGGCACCGCCGGGGCGATGCACCCGAGGATCGTGCTCGGCGTCTACCTGCCCCTGATCGTCGTCGCCGCCGTCTGCGCCGCGCTCTTCATGGACAACCTCGCCCCCGTGAAGAACGACACCGGGGCCGCGAAGGAGGCCGTGAAGGCCCGCCACACCTGGATCATGGCCTTCCTCTACGTCGGCACCTTCGGCTCCTTCATCGGCTACAGCTTCGCCTTCGGCCTCGTCCTCCAGACCCAGTTCGGCCGCACCCCGCTCCAGGCCGCCTCGCTCACCTTCATCGGCCCGCTGCTCGGCTCGCTCATCCGGCCCGTCGGCGGCTCCCTCGCCGACCGGCACGGCGGCGCCCGCATCACCCTGTGGACCTTCGCCGCGATGGCCGCCGCGACCTCGGTCGTGATCTACGCCTCCGTCATCGAGTCCCTCGCCGTCTTCCTCGTCGGCTTCATCGGACTCTTCGTCCTCAGCGGCCTCGGCAACGGCTCCACGTACAAGATGATCCCGGCGATCTTCCTCGCCCAGGGCCACCGCAAGGGCCTCGCCGGCGAGGCCGCCGAAGCCTACGGACGGCGGCTCTCCGGGGCCGCCATGGGCCTCATCGGCGCCGTCGGCGCGCTCGGCGGACTCGGCATCAACCTCGCCTTCCGCCAGTCCTTCCAGACCGCCGGCACCGGCACCGCCGCGTTCGTCGCCTTCCTCGCCTTCTACGCGGCCTGCATGGCCGTCACCTGGGCGGTATACCTTCGTACCCCGGTCACCGTCCCCGCGACCGCCGAGGCGGTCACGGATCAGGAGCCCCGGCCCGGCTACGCCCGGGTGTGACCCCCCGTGCCCGGCGCGGACCGTAACGACCAGGAAATACGGGCGAACCGAGACCGTCACGCACCCCCGTCAGGCTCAGGACCCATGGACGAGCAAGAACACGGCCCCCTCGCCGGCTTCACGGTCGGCGTCACCGCGGCACGACGCGCCGACGAGCTCATCGCGCTGCTGCGCCGGCGCGGCGCGGCCGTCGTCCACGGCCCCGCGCTGCGGATCGTCCCCCTCGCCGACGACACCGAGCTCCTCGCCGCCACCAAGGAGCTCATCGGCCACGCCCCGGACGTCGTCGTCGCCACCACGGCGATCGGCTTCCGGGGCTGGATCGAGGCCGCCGAGGGCTGGGGACACGGGAACGAGCTCCTCGCCGTCCTGCGGAACGTCGAACTCCTCGCCCGCGGACCCAAGGTCAAGGGAGCCGTACGGGCCGCCGGGCTCACCGAGTCCTGGTCTCCCTCCTCCGAGTCCATGGCCGAGGTCCTCGACCGGCTCCTCGACGAAGGCGTCGAGGGCCGGCGCGTCGCCCTCCAGCTCCACGGAGAGCCGCTCCCCGGCTTCGTCGAGGCGCTCACGGCCGGCGGCGCCGAGGTCGTCGGCGTCCCCGTCTACCGCTGGATGCCCCCCGAGGACCTCGGCCCGCTCGACCGGCTCCTCGACGCGACCCTCTCCCGCGGGCTCGACGCCCTGACCTTCACCAGCGCGCCGGCCGCCGCCTCCCTCTTCTCCCGGGCGGCGGAGCGGGGCGTGCGGGACGAACTCCTCGCCGCGCTCCGGCACGACGTGCTCGCCGTGTGCGTGGGGCCCGTCACGGCGCTGCCGCTCCAGGCCGAGGGCATCGACACCCACCAGCCCGAGCGCTTCCGGCTCGGGCCGCTCGTCCAGCTCCTCTGCAAGGAGCTGCCCGCCCGCTCCCGGGTCCTGCCGGTCGCCGGGCACCGCGTCGAGATCCGCGGGCACGCCGTCCTCGTCGACGGCGGCCTCCGACCCGTCCCGCCCGCCGGGATGGCCCTCCTCGGACTCCTCGCCCGCCGCCCCGGCTGGGTCGTCTCCCGCGCCGACCTCCTCCGGGCGCTGCCGGGGGCGGGGCGCGACGAGCACGCCGTGGAGACGGCGATGGCGCGCCTGCGCTCCGCCCTCGGCACGCCGAAGCTGATCCAGACGGTGGTGAAGCGGGGGTACCGGTTGGCGCTGGACCCGTCGCCGCAGGAAAAGTACGACGGCTGACCCTCCCGGAACGGCACGCCCGCCGGAGCGGCGCCCCCGCCCCGTTGCGGGCAGTCGCTCCGCCGGGGCGGTGCCGCCCCGCCACCCGCCCGTATGGGCGATCGTCCCGCAGGGCGGGACGGGTGGGCACACGGGACGGCGCCTCTGCGGGCGCGCTCCGCCTTACGCGCCTGGACCCGCACCCCCGGTGCGCCGTGCACGGGGTGCGGGTCCAGGCCCGGGAGCCTCGGGCGCCGGCAGGGGCGCCGTTCCGTTGTGCCCACCCGTTCCGCCCCGGCGGAACGATTGCCCACAACGGAGGGCGCGGGGTGGGCACCGCCCGGCCGGGCGCAGCTCACACGGGGCGGGGGGCCGGGGAAGCAGGCCCCTCGCCTGACACGGTGCCCTTGCGTGGCGTACGCTCGACGGCTGCCCAGTGCACGTGAGAAGGGGGCCTTAGGTGGCCGCGCAGGAAGCCGTGGACACGGTCAGAGACCGTGAGATCGGTGTCGAGCAGGAACATCTGGATCAGGTCTACCGCCGTCTGGAGGAGAAGATCCACGAGGCGGAGTTCCTGATGAACGACGCCGCCCAGCGGGGCCAGGTCGGCACGCCCGGCGCCCTCGCCGAGCGCGACGCCCAGGTCTTCCGGGCCGGCATCCACCTCAACCGGCTCAACAACGAGTTCGAGGACTTCCTCTTCGGCCGGATCGACCTGCTGTACGGCAAGGACGGGAAGAAGGGCCCCGACGGCGCCTACACCTCCGTCGAGCCGGCCGAGGACGCCGTACGCCCCGACAACACCGCCGACATCGGCGAGACCCTCCACATCGGGCGGATCGGAGTCCTCGACTCCGACTACGCGCCGCTCGTCATCGACTGGCGCGCGCCCGCCGCCGCACCCTTCTACCGGTCCACCCCCGTCGACCCCGGCCGGGTCGTGCGCCGCCGCGTGATCCGTTCCAAGGGCCGCCGGGTCCTCGGCGTCGAGGACGACCTGATGCGCCCCGAGCTGCGGGCCACCCTCGACGGCCGCGAGCTGCCCGTGATCGGCGACGGCGCCCTGATGGCCGCCCTCGGCCAGGCCCGCAGCCACACCATGCGGGACATCGTCTCCAGCATCCAGGCCGAGCAGGACCTGGTCATCCGTGCGCCCGCCGCCTCCGTGACGTACGTCGAGGGCGGCCCGGGGACGGGGAAGACGGCGGTCGCGCTGCACCGCGCCGCCTACCTGCTCTACCAGGACCGGCGGCGGTACGCGGGCGGCATCCTGATCGTCTCCCCGACCCCGCTCCTCGTCTCGTACACCGAGGGCGTCCTGCCGTCCCTCGGCGAGGAGGGCCAGGTCGCGATCCGGGCCGTCGGTTCGCTGGTCGACGGCGCCGAGGCCACCGCGTACGACGAGCCGGCCGTCGCCCGCGTCAAGGGCTCCTCCCGCATGGTGCACGTGCTGCGGAAGGCCGCCCGGGGTGCTCTGGAGAGTCCCGAGGCCCCGCAGCTGCTCCGTGTCGTCGCCTTCGGACGACGCCTTGAGCTGGAGGCCGACGAGCTGCGCCGCATCCGGCACAACGTCCTCGGCGGCACCGCCCCCGTCAACCTGCTCCGGCCGCGTGCCCGCCGGCTGCTGCTCGACGCGCTGTACGCCAAGTCCGGCGCGGCCGGCCGGCACAGCGACCCCGAGCTCGCCGCCGAGCTGCGCTCCTCCTTCGACGAGGACGTGTCGAGCGAGGACTCCTTCCTCTCGTTCCTCGACGCCTGGTGGCCCGAGCTGGCTCCCCGGCAGGTCCTCGACGCCATGGCCGACGAGCGGCGGCTCGGCCGCTGGGCCCGCCGGATCCTCAACCAGGGCGAGGTGCGGCGGCTCGCGCGTTCGCTGCGCCGCCGGGAGCCGTCCGTCCACGACGTCGCCCTCCTCGACGAGCTGAACACGCTGCTCGGCGCCCCGGCCCGGCCCCGCAAGAAGCGGGAGTACGACCCGCTGGACCAGCTCACGGGGCTGGAGGAGCTGATGCCCGTACGGGAGGAGACCCAGCGGGAGCGGGCCGAGCGGCTCGCGGCGGAGCGCACCGAGTACGCGCACGTGATCGTCGACGAGGCCCAGGACCTGACGCCCATGCAGTGGCGGATGGTCGGACGGCGCGGCCGGCACGCCACCTGGACGGTCGTCGGGGACCCGGCGCAGTCGTCCTGGTCGGACCCGGACGAGGCCGCGGAGGCCCGGGACGAGGCGCTCGGCTCGCGGCCGCGGCGCCGCTTCGAGCTCACCGTGAACTACCGCAACCCGGCGGAGATCGCCGAGCTGGCCGCCAAGGTCCTCGCGCTCGCCATGCCGGGCAAGGAGTCGCCGCGGGCGGTCCGCTCCACGGGGGTCGAGCCCCGTTTCGTCGCCCTCGGCGAGAAGGCGGACCTGGCCGAAACCGTACGTTTGGAGGCCGAGCGGCTGCTCGGCGAGGTGGACGGGACGGTGGGCGTCGTCGTCGCCATGAACCGGCGCGCGGAGGCCGCCGGCTGGCTCGCCGGACTCGGCGACCGGGTGGTGGCGCTCGGTTCCCTGGAGGCCAAGGGCCTGGAGTACGACGCGACGGTGGTCGTCTCGCCCGCGGAGATCGCGGACGAGTCCCCGGCCGGCCTGCGGGTGCTCTACGTGGCGCTGACCCGGTCCACGCAGGCCCTGACGGTGCTCTCGGGCGATCGGGACGTGCCGGACGAGGCCGGGGTCCCGGACCTGCTGCGGGACTGAGCGGGCAGGGGCGCGGGGCTGCGCGAGCAGGGGCGCGGGGCTGCGCGGTCAGGGCGGTGGGGCCGGGTCCGCTCCGCCGCCCGGGGCTGATTTCAGGTCAACCTGCGGTGCTGGAATCACCGAGCAGGGCGGTTTGTTAGCCTTGTCGTGGCACCGGCTCGATCCAAGCCCCCGGGCCCAACCTTCGTCCCTCAGAGGGACCACTTGCCGCGAGGCGAGCATGGCGGGTCGGTGCCACTTAGACATACGTACAAAGTTGAGGCCCCCGTCACCTCCGGTGACGGGGGCCTCTTCTGTTTCCCCACCACTTCTCGTATGGTGGAAACTACTTTCCGAAAACAAAATGACCGTATTACCTGCTACCGGCAGGTAGGTGCGACCATCGGAGGGCGCCGCCGGGCAACCAGCCGGGGCGGCGTAGCAACGAAGCTCAGGGAAAGCAGAGGAACTCGGCCATGGCAACGGCGCCCAGCGTCTCGTACTCGATGACGGTCCGGCTGGAGGTTCCCGCCAGCGGAACCGCGGTCTCCCAGCTCACCACGGCGGTGGAGTCCCACGGCGGATCCGTCACCGGCCTCGACGTGACCGCCTCCGGCCACGAGAAGCTCCGCATCGACGTCACCATCGCCGCCACCTCCACCGCGCACGCCGACGAGATCGTCGAGCAGCTGCGCACCATCGAGGGCGTCGTCCTGGGCAAGGTCTCGGACCGTACGTTCCTCATGCACCTCGGCGGCAAGATCGAGATGGCGGCGAAGCACCCCATCCGCAACCGTGACGACCTCTCGATGATCTACACCCCGGGCGTCGCCCGCGTGTGCATGGCGATCGCCGAGAACCCCGAGGACGCACGCCGCCTCACCATCAAGCGCAACACCGTCGCGGTCGTCACCGACGGCTCCGCCGTCCTCGGCCTCGGCAACATCGGCCCGATGGCCGCGATGCCGGTCATGGAGGGCAAGGCGGCCCTGTTCAAGCGCTTCGCCGACATCGACGCCTGGCCGATCTGCCTCGACACCCAGGACACCGACGAGATCGTCGCGATCGTCAAGGCGATCGCCCCCGGCTTCGCGGGCATCAACCTGGAGGACATCTCCGCGCCCCGCTGCTTCGAGATCGAGGCCCGGCTGCGCGAGGCCCTCGACATCCCCGTCTTCCACGACGACCAGCACGGCACCGCGATCGTCGTCCTCGCCGCCCTCACCAACGCGCTGCGCGTGGTCGGCAAGGGCATCGGCGAGGTCCGGGTCGTCATGTCCGGCGCCGGCGCCGCCGGCACGGCCATCCTCAAGCTGCTGATCGCGGCGGGCGTGAAGCACGCCGTCGTCGCCGACATCCACGGCGTCGTGCACGCGGGCCGCGAGGACCTCGTGGACGCCCCGGCCGACTCGCCGCTGCGCTGGATCGCCGACAACACCAACCCCGAGGGCGTCACCGGCACCCTCAAGCAGGCCGTCGTCGGCGCGGACGTCTTCATCGGCGTCTCGGCCCCGAACCTGCTGGGCGCGGAGGACGTCGCCGCCATGGCGGAGGACTCCATCGTGTTCGCGCTCGCGAACCCCGACCCGGAGGTCGACCCGGCCGCCGCCCGGCAGACGGCCGCCGTCGTCGCCACCGGCCGCTCGGACTTCCCGAACCAGATCAACAACGTGCTGGTCTTCCCGGGAGTCTTCCGCGGTCTGCTCGACGCCCAGTCCCGTACGGTCAACACGGAGATGATGCTGGCGGCGGCCTCCGCCCTCGCCGACGTGGTCACCGAGGACGAGCTGAACCCGAACTACATCATCCCGTCGGTCTTCAACGACAAGGTCGCGGGCGCGGTCGCCGGCGCGGTCCGGAACGCGGCGAAGGCCGCGGGCGCGGGCACGGCGCCGAGCGGGCGCTGACGGCGCGTCGCGATTCGCGGAGCCGTAAACCCGCCTTTAGGGTGGCTTTTCGGCTCCGCGCGGTTTTGGTGGTGTCGACACAACGTCACCACCACGGGGATCCGGCGCTTTTCGTGTGACCCGAGGGGGTGCCGGATTGGCGTTCCCGCCGCTGGTGGGGGCAGGATGCGTGTTTGGGCGCGAGGGTCTGTCATTTGACCCGGGTCCGGGGACTGTCCGAGGGCCCTGGCAGCATCGGCTTCGCTGTACCCAATCACGCGGCTTCCGCCGCGTGGCACGCCTCACAGGCAAGAAGAACACGGGAGTAACAACATGAACCGCAGTGAGCTGGTGGCCGCCCTGGCCGACCGCGCCGAGGTGACCCGCAAGGACGCCGACGCCGTGCTGGCCGCTCTCGCCGAGACCGTCGGTGAGGTCGTCGCCAAGGGCGACGAGAAGGTCACCATCCCCGGCTTCCTGACCTTCGAGCGCACCCACCGTGCCGCTCGCACCGCTCGTAACCCGCAGACCGGCGACCCGATCGACATCCCGGCCGGCTACAGCGTGAAGGTCTCCGCG
This sequence comes from Streptomyces sp. NPDC004266, assembly GCF_042874095.1. Classification (NCBI taxonomy): domain Bacteria; kingdom Bacillati; phylum Actinomycetota; class Actinomycetes; order Kitasatosporales; family Streptomycetaceae; genus Streptomyces; species Streptomyces sp. NPDC004266. The sequence continues at coordinate 203,996 of NZ_JBIAMM010000014.1, read as the reverse complement.
GGCTCGAAGCTCAAGGAAGCCGCCAAGGGCAAGTAAGGCGGCCTGTAGGCGCAGAAAGGGCGGCCACCCTGTCAGGGGGTGGCCGCCCTTTCGTTCGTGCGTGTACGGGCCCGTGGAAGCCCGTGGCGCCTTACGGGCCCCGCGACCTCGCGGGGCCGCGAGCCTACGGGGCCCCGTGAGGTCGCGGAGCCCCGTAAGCCGGTCAGACCAGCGCGCTGCCCGGCAGCTCGACCTTCGCGCCGAGCTCCACGAGCTTCTCCATGAAGTTCTCGTAGCCGCGGTTGATCAGGTCGATGCCGTGGACCCGGGAGGTGCCCTGGGCCGCCAGCGCCGCGATCAGGTACGAGAAGCCGCCGCGCAGGTCGGGGATGACGAGGTCGGCGCCCTGGAGCTTCGTCGGGCCGGACACGACCGCGGAGTGCAGGAAGTTCCGCTGGCCGAAGCGGCAGTCGGAGCCGCCCAGGCACTCGCGGTACAGCTGGATGTGCGCGCCCATCTGGTTCAGCGCGGAGGTGAAGCCGAGGCGGGACTCGTACACCGTCTCGTGGACGATGGAGAGGCCGGAGGCCTGCGTCAGGGCCACGACCAGCGGCTGCTGCCAGTCCGTCTGGAAGCCGGGGTGCACGTCCGTCTCCAGGTGGATCGCGTTGAGCGAGCCGCCCGGGTGCCAGAAGCGGATGCCCTCGTCGTCGATCTCGAAGGCGCCGCCGACCTTCCGGTACGTGTTGAGGAAGGTCATCATCGAGCGCTGCTGGGCGCCGCGCACGTAGATGTTGCCCTCGGTGGCCAGCGCCGCCGACGCCCAGGAGGCCGCCTCCAGGCGGTCCGGGAGCGCCCGGTGGGTGTAGCCGTCGAGGCGGTCGACACCGGTGATCCGGATGGTCCGGTCGGTGTCCATGGAGATGATCGCGCCCATCTTCTGCAGGACGCAGATCAGGTCCTCGATCTCGGGCTCCACGGCCGCGTTCGACAGCTCGGTGACGCCCTCCGCGAGGACCGCCGTGAGCAGCACCTGCTCGGTCGAGCCGACCGAGGGGTACGGGAGGCGGATCTTGCAACCGCGAAGGCGCTGCGGGGCCTCCAGGTACTGCCCGTCCGCCCGCTTCTCGATGGTGGCGCCGAACTGGCGCAGCACGTCGAAGTGGAAGTCGATGGGCCGGCCGCCGATGTCGCAGCCGCCGAGGCCCGGGATGAAGGCGTGGCCGAGGCGGTGCAGCAGCGGGCCGCAGAAGAGGATCGGGATGCGCGACGAGCCGGCGTGGGCATCGATGTCAGCGACGTTCGCGGACTCGACGTGCGTCGGGTCGAGGACGAGCTCGCCGGGCTCCTCGCCCGGTCGGACCGTCACTCCGTGCAGCTGGAGCAGCCCGCGGACCACGCGGACGTCACGGATGTCGGGAACGTTGCGCAGGCGGCTGGGGCCGCTGCCGAGCAGGGCGGCGACCATCGCCTTGGGCACGAGGTTCTTCGCGCCGCGGACGCGGATCTCGCCCTCCAGCGGGGTTCCGCCGTGGACAAGCAGGACATCGTCTGTGCCGGTCATGAATCTCGCGTTCCGAAAGTGGGGTCCGACGGGTGGCCAGAGAAAAGGGTAAGGGCCCATGAGACCCCGATCGGGTGCCCCATGGGGGCTGTCAGATGTAATGAATTCGGCACAACACCCTCTGTTCCCGTGATCTTGCGGAGCGTCACCGTCCGCTTGTTCTCGCGGGGCGACCCGGCGCCGCGGCCCCGTCGGTCCTGAACTGCGGTGGGGCCCGCCTTCCCGCCATCCCGTCCGACAACCCCCGCGAACGCCGAAGATGCGGGATCATGTGTCGCATGACCGAGGTGTCCTCGCTCACAGGACGGCTGCTCGTGGCCACCCCCGCGCTGGCGGATCCGAATTTCGACCGCGCGGTGGTCCTGCTGCTCGATCACGACGACGAGGGCTCGCTCGGCGTCGTCCTCAACCGGCCCACGCCCGTCACCGTCGGCGACATCCTCGCCCCCTGGGCCGCCCTCGCCGGCGAACCGGGGGTCGTCTTCCAGGGCGGCCCCGTCTCCCTCGACGCGGCCCTCGGCGTGGCGGTGATCCCCGGCGACGAGGGTCCGCTCGGCTGGCGGCGGGTGTACGGCGCGATCGGCCTGGTGGACCTGGAGGCCCCGCCCGAGCTGCTCGGACCGGCCCTCGGCTCGCTGCGGATCTTCGCGGGATACGCGGGCTGGGGCCCCGGCCAGCTGGAGTCCGAGCTCGACGACGGCGCCTGGTACGTGGTCGAGTCGGAGCCCGGCGACGTCTCCTCGCCGCACCCCGAGACGCTCTGGCGGCAGGTGCTGCGACGGCAGCGCGGCGAACTCGCCATGATCGCCACGTACCCCGACGACCCGTCCCTCAACTGAGGCCGGGCTTTCAGTACCCTTGGCGGTTATGAGCACTCTCGAGCCCGAGCGCGGGGCAGGTACGGGAACCCTCGTCGAGCCGACGCCGCAGGTGTCCCACGGTGACGGCGACCACGAGCGCTACGCCCACTACGTCCAGAAGGACAAGATCATGGCGAGCGCTCTCGACGGCACGCCCGTCGTGGCGCTGTGCGGAAAGGTCTGGGTGCCGGGGCGCGACCCCAAGAAGTACCCGGTCTGTCCGATGTGCAAGGAGATCTACGACTCCATGGGCGCCGGCGGCGGCGACAAGGACAAGGGCGGCAAGGACAAGTAGCGCGGCCCTGAGGTCGGGGTGACCCTTCCGCGGCCCCCGTCGTGCGTGCTCCGGTGCGCACGACGGGGGCCGTTCCGCGTTCCCGGGACGGGACGGGGCGGGGCGGGACGGGCGCGCGGACGAAGTGGTCGAGACCTCTTGTGGGCCCGCCCCGGGCGCCCCTAGTCTCACGCGTGTTGTGCGGTGCGAAACGCTCATTGCGCATGACGCAACGGATGTGTGAGGACTGACGCGATGACCCTTCCCGTGGACGCGACGCCCCTTCCCGCGGACGCCAGGACCCTTCCCGCGGACCTGATCCCGGCGCCGCTGTCCGCCGGGTGCCGGAGCGCCGCCCCGGGCCGCCGCCCCCTCGACGGCCGTACCACGCTCGACGCCGGCCCCGGCACCGAGACCACCGCCCGCTGGATCCGCGCCACGCTCGGGGCGGCCACGGGGCTGCCGCTCGCCGACGGCGCCGGGCCGCACGCGATCCGGCTGCGGATCACCGAGGGGGCGGCCGGGGGGCGCGGCCCGGAGGCGTACCGCCTGACCACCGAGGACCCGGACGCCGCCGTCGTCATCGAGGGCGGAGGCCCCGCCGGGGTGTTCTGGGGCGCCCAGACCCTCCGCCAGCTCCTCGGCCCCGACGCGCACCGCAGGGCGCCCGTACGCCGGGACGGGACCTGGGACCTGCCGTGCACGACGGTCGAGGACGCCCCCCGCTTCGGCTGGCGCGGGCTGCTGCTCGACGTCGCCCGGCACTTCCTGCCCAAGGACGACGTCCTGCGGTACCTCGACCTGCTCGCCGCCCACAAGCTGAACGTCCTCCACCTCCACCTCACCGACGACCAGGGCTGGCGCGTCGAGATCGAGCGCCATCCGCGGCTCACCGAGGTCGGCGCCTGGCGGGCCCGCACCAAGTGGGGACACCGGGACTCACCGCTCTGGACGGAGGTCCCGCACGGCGGCTTCTACACCCGGGACGACATCCGCGAGATCGTCGCGTACGCCGCCGAGCGGCACATCACCGTCGTCCCCGAGATCGACCTCCCCGGCCACGCGCAGGCCGCCATCGCGGCCTACCCCGAGCTCGGCAACACCGACGTCGTCGACACCGCGGCCCTCACCGTCTGGGACACCTGGGGCGTCAACCCCAACGTCCTCGCCCCGACCGAGGCCGTCCTGCGCTTCTACGAGGGCGTCTTCGAGGAGGTCCTCGACCTCTTCCCGTCCACCTTCGTCCACATCGGCGGCGACGAGTGCCCCAAGGACCAGTGGAAGGCCTCCCCGACCGCCCGGGCCCGCGTCGAGGAGCTCGGCGTCGGCGACGAGGAAGGCCTCCAGTCCTGGTTCGTCCGCCACTTCGACCGCTGGCTCGCCGCCCGCGGCCGCCGCCTCATCGGCTGGGACGAGATCCTGGAGGGCGGCCTCGCCGAAGGGGCTGCCGTGTCGTCCTGGCGGGGGTACGCGGGCGGGATCGCCGCCGCCGAGGCCGGCCACGACGTCGTCATGTGCCCCGAACAGCACGTCTACCTCGACCACCGCCAGGCACCCGGCGAGGACGAGCCGATGCCCATCGGATACGTCCGCACCCTGGCGGACGTCTACTGCTTCGAGCCCGTCCCGCCCGGGCTCGCCCCGGAGGCCGCCGCCCGCATCATGGGAACCCAGGCCAACGTCTGGACCGAGGTCACGGAGAACCGCTCCCGCGTCGACTACCAGGTCTTCCCGCGCCTCGCCGCCTTCGCCGAGGTCGCCTGGTCCGCGCTGCCCGCGCCGGAGGCGCGCGACCACGCCGGTTTCGAGCGCCGCATGCGCACCCACTACCGGCGCCTGGAAGCCCTCGGCGTCGACCACCGCCCGCCCGCCGGGCCCCGCCCCTGGCAGCGGCGACCGGCCCCGGAGGGGATGGAGGGCAGCCTCGGCCGCCCCCGGGAGGGCACACCCCCGAACGTGTGAGAGACCCCCTGTCCCCCCGTCACCCAAGAGCGGCGAAACGGAAGTCGCCGTCGCACCCGGGCGTCCCGGACGGAACCGTCCTTCGCGGCCCCTCGCTCCGGACTGCTCGGAAGATGTGCCAGAGTTGCCACGTCCGGCCTGTGAGCACGTACGGTACGCCCACACGCAGGCGCGACGGCCGGGCACAGTCGGGGACCACCGGGACACCGGGAAGGGGCAGCGGGTTGACCACGCACGCACCACAAACAACGCAGTCCGTGATGCTGCCCGCCTCGCTGGACGAGGCCGTGGCAGCCCTCACGGCCATGCCGGCCGCCGTGCCCGTCGCCGGCGGCACCGACCTCATGGCATCCGTCAACAAGGGCCAGCTCCGCCCCGCCGGACTCGTCGGCCTGAGCCGCATCAACGAGATCCGCGGCTGGCAGTACCAGGACGGGCACGCCCTCCTCGGCGCGGGCCTCACCCACGCCCGGATGGGCCGCCCCGACTTCGCCGCCCTCATCCCGGCCCTCGCCGCCGCCTCCCGCGCGGCCGGACCGCCCCAGATCCGCAACGCGGGCACCCTCGGCGGCAACATCGTCACCGCCGCGCCCACCGGCGACTCGCTGCCCGTCCTCGCCGCCCTGGAGGCCGACCTCGTCGTCCTCGGCCCGCTCGGCAGCCGCGAGATCCCCGTCTCCCACCTCCTCGCGGGCCGTGACCTGCTCGCCCCCGGCGAGCTCGTCGGCTTCGTCCGCGTCCCGCTCCTCCACGCCCCCCAGGTCTTCCTCAAGGCCACCGGCCGCACCGGGCCGGCCCGCGCCACCGCCTCCGTCGCCGTCGTCCTCGACCCGGCCCGGCGCGGCGTGCGCTGCGCCGTCGGCGCCGTCGCGCCCATGCCGCTGCGCCCCCTGGAGGCCGAGCGCTGGATCGCCTCGCTGGTGGACTGGGACAACGACCGGGCGCTCGCGCCGGAGGCGCTCGCGGCGTTCGGCGAGTACGTCGCCGCCGCCTGCATCCCGGACCCGCCGGGCGACGAACAGTTGCCGCCGGCCGTACTGCACCTGCGGCGCACGGTCGCCGCACTCGCCCGACGGGCACTGGGGAGGGCACTGGCATGAGCGACGAGCACGCGGGTCAGACGGGCGGCTGGGAGCCGCTTCCGCAGAGCGAGGGGTACGACGGCGACGCGACCGCCTTCGTCCAGCTGCCGCCCGACTTCATGCTGGACGGCGTCCCCCTGGAGGCGCCGGGCCACGGCTACGTGCCGCCGATGATCACCCCGCTCCAGCCGCTCGCCCCGGCCTCGGTGACGGACCCGGCGGTGACGGGCACCTGGACGGTGCACGTCCCGACGGAGGCGCAGCAGACGCAGTACTTCGAGGGGTACGAGGGGGGCGAGTACGGGGAGCAGGACGGCTCGCCCCAGGAGGCGCCGTTCCAGGAGGGTCCGTTCCAGGACGGCTCGTTCCACGACGGCTCGTTCCAGGACGGTTCGCTTCAGGACGGCTCGCTCCAGGACGGTTCGTTCCAGGACGGCTCGCTCCACGGCGGGGAGCACTTCCGGCCGCCGGCGTACGTCGAGAACACCGTCGAGCACGTCGAGGACCCGCAGGCGACGGCCGAGTGGCGCTTCGACGAGGCCCTGGCGCCCACCGCCGACCCGGGATCCACGGGCCAGTGGCAGATCCCCGCCGTTCCGGAGGCGGCCGAGCAGACGGGACCGGGGGAGCGGGGAGAGCCGGGGGAGCCCCAGGAGGCCCCGCCGCCCGCCGCCCCGTACGCCGATGCCCCGGCGACGCTGCCGGGCGGCGCGCCCGCGCCCTGGGCGCTCCCGGAGGAGCCGCCGGCGCAGGAGCCGGAGGCGGCTCACGAGGCCGTGCCGGAGGCCGTACGGGAAGCGGAGGCTCCCGAGGCGGCCCCCGAGGCCGTTCCGTCGCCCGTTCCGGAGGGGGAGGCTCCCGAGGTCCCCGTGCCGACCGTCGTGGTCGACCCGGTGACCACGGACGGCGTGAACGTCACGGAGGTCACGGACAGCACGGACAGCGACGAGCACCCCCACACCTCGTACACGCTGCGGGTCAACGGGACCGACCGTCCCGTCACCGGGTCCTGGATCGGCGAGTCGCTGCTCTACGTCCTGCGCGAGCGCCTCGGTCTCGCCGGGGCCAAGGACGGCTGCTCGCAGGGCGAGTGCGGCGCGTGCAACGTGCAGGTGGACGGCCGGCTGGTCGCCTCCTGCCTGGTGCCCGCGGCGACCGCCGCCGGGAGCGAGGTGCGGACGGTCGAGGGCCTCGCCGTCGACGGCGAACCCTCCGACGTGCAGCGGGCGATGGCCAGGTGCGGCACCGTCCAGTGCGGCTTCTGCATCCCGGGCATGTGCATGACCGTGCATGACCTCCTGGAGGGCAACCACGCCCCCACCGAGCTGGAGACCCGTCAGGCCCTCGCCGGCAACCTCTGCCGCTGCTCCGGCTACCGCGGCGTGCTCGACGCCGTCCGGGACGTCGTCGCCGAGCGCGAGGCCGCCGCCGCGGCCACCGCGCCCGAAGCGGCCGACGAGCTCCGTGTCCCGCACCAGATTCCCCACCCGCACGACGGAGGCATGGCGTGAGCAGCGACGCGACGACCGCGGCTCTGGACACCCCCGATCAGGAACAGGCCACGCGCGGAATCGGCGCCTCGCTCCCGCAGGCCGAGGCGCGGGCGAAGACCGAGGGCACCTTCCCCTACGCCTCCGACCTGTGGGCCGAGGGGCTGCTCTGGGCCGCGATCCTGCGCTCGCCGCACCCGCACGCGCGGATCGTGTCGATCGACACCACGGCCGCCGTCGCCATGCCGGGCGTACGGGCCGTGGTGACGGCCGCCGACGTGCCGGGCGCGGCGACGTACGGCCGCAGGGTCGCCGACCGGCCCGTCTTCGCCTCCGACCTGGTCCGGCACCACGGCGAGGCCCTCGCGGCCGTCGCCGCCGACCACCCGGACACGGCGCGCCTCGCGGCAGCGGCGATCGCCGTCGAGTACGAGCTCCTCGAACCCGTCACCGATCCGGAGAAGGCCTTCGCGGCGGAGGCGCTGCACCCCGACGGGAACCTGATCCGGCACATCCCGCTGCGCTTCGGCGACCCGGAGGCGACGGGCGAGGTCGTCGTCGAGGGCCTGTACCGGATCGGCCGCCAGGACCCGGCGCCGATCGGCGCCGAGGCGGCCCTCGCGGTTCCGCGTCCCGACGGGGGCGTCGAGCTCTACACGGCCTCCACCGACCCGCACACCGACCGCGACCTGGCCGCCGCCTGCTTCGGGCTGCCGCCCGAGCAGGTCAAGCTCGTCGTCACCGGAGTCCCCGGCGCCACCGGCGACCGCGAGGACCCGGGCTTCCAGATCCCCCTGGGCCTCCTCGCGCTGCGCACCGGCTGCCCGGTCAAACTCACCGCCACGCGCGAGGAGTCCTTCCTCGGCCACGCCCACCGCCACCCCACCCTGCTGCGCTACCGCCACCACGCGGACGCGGAGGGACGCCTGGTGAAGGTGGAGGCGCAGATCCTGCTCGACGCGGGCGCGTACGCGGACTCGTCCTCGGAGTCCCTCGCGGCGGCCGTGGCCTTCGCCTGCGGCCCGTACGTCGTCCCGCACGCCTTCGTGGAGGGCTGGGCCGTCCGCACCAACAACCCCCCGTCCGGCCATGTGCGGGGCGAGGGCGCGATGCAGGTCTGCGCGGCGTACGAGGCCCAGATGGACAAGCTGGCCGCGAAGCTGGGCGTGGACCCGGCGGAGCTGCGCATGCGGAACGTCATGGCGACCGGCGACATCCTGCCGACCGGCCAGACGGTGACCTGCCCGGCCCCCGTGGCCGAACTGCTCGCCGCCGTACGGGACTTCCCCCTGCCCCCGCTCCCCAAGGACACCCCCGAGGGCGACTGGCTGCTGCCCGGCGGCCTCGAGGGCGCGGGCGAACCCGGCGCGGTGCGGCGGGGCGTGGGCTACGCGCTCGGCATGGTGCACATGCTGGGCGCCGAGGGCACCGACGAGGTCTCGACGGCGACCGTCCGCGTCGTGGACGGGGCGGCGACGGTCATCTGCTCGGCGGTGGACACCGGTTCGGGCTTCTCGACGCTCGCCCGCCAGATCGTGCAGGAGACCCTCGGCATCGACGAGGTGCACGTGGCGCCGGTCGACACGGACCAGCCGCCGGCGGGCCCGGCGGCGCACGGCCGCCACACGTGGGTGTCGGGCGGGGCGGTGGAACGCGCGGCGAAGATGGTCCGCACGCAGCTACTCCAGCCGCTGGCCCACAAGTTCGGCATGTCGACCGAGCTGCTCCAGATCACGGACGGCAAGATCACCTCGTACGACGGGGTCCTCTCGACGACCGTGACGGAGGCGATGGACGGCAAGGAGCTCTGGGCCACCGCCCAGTGCCGCCCGCACCCGACGGAGCCGCTGGACGAGTCGGGTCAGGGCGACGCGTTCGTCGGCCTCGCCTTCTGCGCGATCCGCGCGGTCGTGGACGTCGACATCGAACTCGGCGCGGTACGCGTGGTGGAGATGGCCGTCGCCCAGGACGTCGGCCGCGTCCTCAACCCCGCCCAGCTGGCCGCCCGCATCGAGGCGGGCGTCACCCAGGGCGTCGGCGCGGCCCTCACGGAGAACCTCCGCACGGCCCGCGGTCTGGTCCGTCACCCCGACTTCACGGGCTACGCACTCCCGACATCCCTGGATGCCCCGGACATTCGCATCGTGAAACTCGTCGAGGAACGCGACGTCGTGGCCCCCTTCGGCGCGAAGGCGGCGAGCGCCATCCCCGTCGTCACCTCGCCCGCCGCAGTGGCCTCAGCCGTGCGCGCGGCGACGGGCCGCCCGGTCAACCGCCTCCCGATCCGCCCCCAGGCGGCGGTCGCCGTGCCCAATTCGTAACCATGTGATGTCCGTTGCTTGTGCAACCGGGAGGTGCGGACTGTCGTCGTTCCTGACTACAGTGAACTTCTAGACTTGTGCGGTACACGGCATGGTGGTTCACCGGGGGAGGAACGCGGGCATGCGAGCTGAGTTGGACGGGGCCAGCTACGGGATGCGCGGCATGAGCGCCGAGGCCGTGCGCTACAACACCGAATCGATGACGCAGTTCAAGAAGCGGATCGATGGTCTGATCGACACGCTCACCGCCTCCGAGGCCGGCAAGGGCAAGGTCGAGTCGGATCCCGTGACGCGCAGTCAGTTCGGTGGTGGCGGCGCGGCCTGGGGCGAGGCGCACAGTGTGTACGACTCGTACAACTCCGTCATCGAGCAGCTGAAGAGCCTCTCGGGCCTGCTGCAGGACTGCCTGGAGGGCCTCGGTATCGCGGTCGTCGCGTCCAAGGACGGCTTCGAGCAGATGGACGAGGACACCAAGCGGAAGATGATCAACATTCACCAGCGCACCGAGGACGCCAAGGTGAAGGCGGACAGGGAAGCAGGACGCACCGCTTCGGAGACCGGGACCGGCCAGACGGCCGGCGGCGACGGCTCCCTCCAGTAGGCGGGCTTTGACGGAATGACGGGGACACGGGGAAGAGGCGAAGGATGAGGCCTGCAGAGGGCGGCGGCCGAAGTGGCGGAACGAACTTCCACTCGAAGTCGATGACCCACCAGAAGATGCTGGACTGGCTGGACGAAGCCGAGACGTACCCGGTCAGGAACGCGGCCGATCGCCTGAAGGCGGCAGCCACGGAGCTGGAGGCGATCGCCGACGAGCTCAAGGACCGGACGGGCCGGGTGGACTGGAAGGGCGAGGCGGAGAAGGCCTTCACGGAGTGGGCCGCGAACGTGGTGAGCTCGACGTACGCACTCAGTACGTACAGCACCAGCGCCGCCACGGAGATGGACCTCGCCTCCCAGGCCATCGCCACCGCGAAGAGCGCCATTCCTCGCTACACCTCCAACGAGGCGGCCAAGGCGAGCCTGGAAGCGGCGATCAAGTACCACAACGACCCCGACTCGGCGACCATCGCGCGCGACGCCAAGAAGTCGATCACCGCCAGCCAGGACCTCGCGGCCATCGAGGCCCAGGAGGAGCGGAACAGGCTGGCCGCGGCGGACGAGATGGCAAAGCTCTCCGGCACGTACAGCGTCTCGAGCCAGCGCATGGCGGAGCTCGTGCCGCCGACGTTCCCGCCGCCGCCGGGTGACTTCGTGCCGGCGGATCCCGGCCGCGGTCGCCAGAGCGAGTACCAGGGCGACACGTACTCGACGACGGGTGACAGCGGCACCACGGGTACTACCAGGGGAAACACGTCGACGACGCGTCAGCAGCCTGAAACCCGGACCACGCCTGACTCGACCACGGTCCCACCGACGGGCGACCCGACCGGGCCGACCCACGTCATCAAGCCCGAGGTCCGGCCCGACGCCCCCGTGGACCTCGGCATCGACAGCGTGGAGACCCTGCCGAAGCCGGACACCACCGGGCCGACGACGCACACCCCGGGCGGCCCGCCGCCGCTCACCAAGCCGGACGGCGGTACGCCCCCGTTCGTGACCACGGGCGTGCCTCCGCTGACCGTGAAGGGCGGTCCGGGCCCCCTGGGCCCCACCTCTCCCATCACCGGCGGCACCGGCAACCCCCGTGGCCCGCAGACCGGCGGTCTCCGCACCACGCCGGGCATGCCCCGCGAAGGCATCAGCGGCGGCCGTCAGGTCCCCAGCACCACGGGCCGGCCGCAGACCGGCATCCCGCGCAGCACCGTCATCGGCAACGAGCCCACCGGACAGAACCGGACGGGCATGGGCCGGGGCATGGGCGGCGCGCACGGCATGGGCGGCCCCATGGGCGGCGCATCCGGCCAGAACGGCGTCACCGGCGGCCGCCGCCTCGCCGGCGAGACCGGGGGAGTCGTCGGCGGCAAGGCGCAGCGCGCCGGTGCCGCGGGCGGCGGAAAGCCCTTCACGGCCGGCGGCTCGGGCCTCGTCCGCGGAAACGCCGCGAAGCCCGGTGACCGCGAGGAGCAGAACGGAGAGCGTCCCGACTACCTGGTCGAGGACGAGGAGACCTGGCAGCAGGGGCGCCGTGTGGCGCCGCCCGTCATCGACTGATCAGCGCGAGGAAGCAGATGCGTACCAGCAGTATTCGTCGGAGCCGTGCCCGAGTCACCGCCTCGGCCGCCTTGGGGATGCTGCTGGTGGGCATCGCTTCCGTTCCCGCCCAGGCGGCGGGTGAACGAGACCGTCAGTGGCACCTGACCGCGATGGGCGCGGAAGAGATCTGGCAGATCAGCACTGGTAAAGGTGTCACGGTCGCCGTGATCGACAGCGGCGTGGAGGACGACCATCCGGACCTTCGCGGACAGGTGCTCGATGGGAAGGACATGGCTCCCGAGGCGGCGGGAGACGAGCACACCGACGTCGAGGGCCATGGCACGGGCATGGCAGGACTCATCGCCGGAACGGGCAAGGCCAACGGAGGCGCAGGGGCCTTCGGGCTCGCGCCCGGGGCGAAGATTCTCCCCATTCGGCTGCCGGCCCCCGACCAGAACCGCAGTGCCGCCTACGCCGACGAGCAGTTCAACAAGCTGGCGCCCGAGGCGATTCGTTTCGCCGTCGACGCCGGCGCCAAGGTTCTCAACATCTCGCAGGGCGCCACAGCCGGCTCTCAGCAGCTCACGGATGCCGTGAAGTACGCTTTGGACAAGGGGGCGTTGGTCTTCGCCTCGGTCGGCAACACGGGTGACAAGAGCAACAAGGTGGAGTACCCGGGAGCGACTCCCGGCGTTGTCGGCGTCGGTGCCATCGACCAGAAGCTGAAGCGCGTCCCTATCTCCCAGTACGGCCCGCAGGTCGACATCGTGGCCCCCGGCAAGGACACCGTCGCAGCCTGCAGCGGTGGCCGGGTCTGCACCTCCACCGGCACCAGCGACGCCACCGCCCTCGCCTCCGCCGCCGCCGCGCTCATCTGGGCGAAGCACCCCGACTGGACCAACAACCAGGTCCTGAAGGTCATGCTCAACACCATCGCCGCGCCGACCGAGGGCCCCAAGCGCAACGACTACATCGGCTACGGCGCCATCCGTCCGCTCCGGGCGCTGAAGACGCCCGGCGACCCCGGTCCGGCCGACGTCCGGCCGATCGACGACCTCGCCGAGACCGTGACGCCGTCCGCCTCCGCGTCCTCCTCGGCGGACCCGGTGCCGGCGGAGTCCTCCGCCGCTCCCGCCCCCGCCCCCGTCGCCTCCGAGGACGCCGGCGGCAACACCGCCCTCTGGATCGGTCTCGGCATCGGGGCCGCCGTTCTGGTGGGGGCCGCGATCGCCGTACCCGTACTCCGGTCGCGGCGGGGCTGAGTCCCGCCCCCTGCCGTCGGCCGTCCGTAACTCACTCATGGGGAAGTAGATGTCGTTCGACGAGGAGTGGAGCCAAGTCCGCAGCCAGAGCGCGGCGATGAGGCTCAACAGCGTGCCCGCCGAAGGTGGCGGTGGTGGTGGCGGTGCCAGCGACTACAAGGTGACCTCCGCCGACCTCAAGGCCATCGGCAACGAGGCCCAGGAGCTCTTCCACTGGTTCGAGCGGGACGCCTTCCACGCGGGCGCCCAGACCGACACCGCCGCGAAGAGCCTCGACGGCGACGGGTTCCTGACCGGATCGGCGATGTGGACGATGTGGGACACCTGGCGCGGCCAGGCCGAGGCGCTCCTCAGCGCCTGCGCCCACATCCACAACCACCTCGAGGACACCGTGGTCAGCCACGTCAACCACGAGGAGTCGCTCATCACGAACTTCTCCATGTCCGAGATCGACAAGCACTTCAAATAAGCCGGAGCCGGTGACGGCCACGACGATCGCGCACGGCTGACGAGGGAAACAGATGCTGAAGTTCGACCAGGTCCTCCATGCCAACCTCGGTGGCCTCAAAGAGGCCGTCACCGTCTGGTCGGAGACGGTGTCCAAGCTGGAGAAGACCAAGGAGAAGGCCGAGACCGGCCTCCAGGGCAAGGCCGACAAGGCCGACTGGAAGGGCGAGAACGCCGGTGTGACCCAGGCGTTCGTCCGCAAGACCGCCAAGGAGTTCGGCGACGCCCTCACCGAGGCGAGCAGCATCCGCAACATCCTGCGGGACGCGGAGGGCGAGTTCCAGGCGGCGAAGACCGAGCTGGAGAAGCTGGTCCAGGAGGCGCCGGGGAAGGGCATCCGCATCGATCCGGACGGTGTCGTCAGCTATCTGATCCACCCCGACCGCCGGGCCAAGGACTACGACGGGCCCAAGCCCGAGCAGGCCGACTTCGAGGCGATGCGGTCGGCGATCAAGGCCGCGGTCGACAAGGCCAACAACGCCGACGACGTCGCCTCCCGAGCCCTGCGCGGTCTCGTCGGCAGCGACAAGATGAACTTCTCCGGCACGAACTACGACTCCCTCAAGGCCGCCTCGAAGGCCCAGGACGCCGAGGACGCGCACGCCGCCTACGAGCTGTACAAGAAGGGCGACGACGCCACCCCCGAGGAGATCGACAAGCTCAACGCGCTCTTCAAGGCCAACCAGAAGGACCCGTACTTCGCCGAGAAGTTCGCCCTGGAGGTCGGGCCGAAGGGCAGCATGGAGTACTGGGCCGACATGGGCGACCCCAGCGACGGCTCCCGGCTCGGCATCGAACACCGCGACAAGCTCAAGGAACTCCAGACGAACTGGAGTCTGACGCTCGCCACCGCGACCCATTCCACGAGCCCCGAGATGGAGCAGTGGAAGGCCGACGTCATCAAGGCCGGCAGCGAGCCGATCCAGACGCGCGGCACCAGCCCGTACGGCTTCCAGGTCATGAGCAACCTGATGCGGGTCGGCGACTACGACGACAAGTTCCTCAAGGACTACGGCAACGGGCTCGTGATCACCGAGCGCAAGATGACCCATGACGGCGCGCTGCCCGCCGACCGGGCCTGGCGCCAGCTGACCGGCGGCCCGAGCCACCTGAACTGGATGGGCGGCGACCTGGGCAGCGACCCCATGGTCGGCTTCATGGAAGGCCTCGGGCACAACCCCAAGGCGTCGACGGACTTCTTCAACGGCGACATCGACCTCACGCCCGAGAACACCAAGGACGACAAGAAGCTCGACCCGTTCGACTACTTCACCAAGGACCGCGAGTGGCCCGAGGAGATCAACGACAAGGGTGACAGGACCAAGGAGCCCGGCTACAACGCCCTCGGTCACGCCCTGGAGTCCGCGACCACCGGCCACCCGTACGACGCCGAGGCCGAGGGCCTCAAGGACGTGCGGACCAAGGAGAACGCGGAGGTCATGCAGAAGGTCGTCGAGCGGTACGGCAGCGACCCCAAGTACATGCACGAGCAGCCGGGCATCGACGACAGCCTCGGCAAGATGGGCGCCGCCTACATCGACGAGCTGAACCGCTCCCTGGAGACGGACAGCGACACGACGATGGAGGAGAAGCGGAACTCCCCCTTCGGCTTCAACGACGGCAAGGGCGGGTCGCGTTTCGGCTCCGAGTTCGACACCGGGCTGCTCTGGAACCGCGGCGACGCCGTCAACTTCATGGGCATCGTGTCGCAGAGCGAGACCGGCCACTCCACGCTCTCGGCGGCCGAGTCGCTGTACACGACGAGCGTCCTCGACCAAGTGGGCCCCAAGCCCGGCTCCACCTTCGACGACCGGGACCTCACCGACGCGCGGACCACGCTGCGGGTCGGCTCGGAGGCGCAGGGAATCCTCGACGAGTCCCGCATGGCGCAGATCGACAAGGACTACGAGAAGGACTCCGAGGAGCACAAGAAGGCCGTCGGCAGGACGACCGAATGGGTCAAGTTCGGCGTCGGCGCGGCGGCGGCCGGCGGCATCGCCGTCCTGACCGGTGGTGCCGGTGGCGTCCTGGTGCCGCTGGCCGCCGAGACGGTGGGCGGCGCGGTCACGACCGTCATCGGCATGGAGGCCGACGACATGGCGGAGAAGTACGAGAAGGACGAGCTGCTCAAGAAGAAGTCGGACGACCTCTCGGACGAGGCGCTGGCCATGGGCAAGGAGAACGCGCTCCGCCCCGGCATCGCCTACGCCAACGCCCCCGGCTGGAGCGAGAAGGACCGCAACTACCTCGACGAGGAACTGGTCAAGTACGTCCGGGACTCGCGCATGCACGCCCGCGACAACTCGCTGCCCGACCCGTACGAGAAGAAGTGACGCACACAGTGACGCACATGCGGTCCGCACTGACCGGAATCGGAACGGCCCTCGCCGTCGCCGCCGTCCTCACCGGATGCGGTGGCGGCGACGGGGGAGCGGCGAAGGGACCCGAGGGCCTGACGGCCGCCGAGGCCTGCGGCGGCTTCGCCGAGGACGCCGCGGCCGCGACGGCGCTCAAGGCCGTCCTCGGCGGCGAGCGCTTCGAGGACGACCTGTCGAAGCCGGAGAAGGCCCTCGACCGGCTGCGCGAGGACGCCGCCGCGCCGTGGGCCGACTCGTACCGGCCGCAGCCGGTGAGGTACTGCGGCCTCCAGGCCGCGGGCGAGGCGTCGAAGGACCTCGGGATCGAGGTGAACGCGGTGGGGAAGGGCCCGTACCTGGGCCCGGAGCTCGCCGGGTCCGTGACCTCGTACGCCACCGGAGTCGAGGCCTTCTCCTCGTCCGCCCTGGGCAAGCTCTACTTCTCCTGCCGGCTCAAGGCGCCCGCCCACCCCATCGTCGTCGAGACGGCCGTCCAGGGCCCGGCGGGCGCCGAGGAGACGGACACCGAGCAGCGCACCCGCCTGATCACCCTCGCCAACGCGGCGGCCCGGGACGTCTCGGCGAAGCTGGGCTGTGAGGGGGACGGACTCGTGACCGGCGTGCCGACGCCCGCCGCGAAGTCCTCCTGAGAAGGTTCTTCCATGCGCATCACCGCCCACAGGATCCTGCTCCCGGCCGCCGCCCTCACGATGGCGGCGGCCGGCTGCACGCCGGGAACCGACGCCGCCCCGCCGGGGCAGTCGGCCGCGGAGGTCTGCGGCGGGTTCGCCGGGGAGCCCGGCGCGGCGTCGGCGCTGGAGGCCATCGCCGGCAAGGACGTCCGGCTGACGGACGACCGGTCCGAGCCGGACAAGGTCCTCAGCGAGCTGCGGAAGGCGGCGCGGACGCCGCAGAGCGGCAAGCAGCGCATGGAGGGCATCCCGTTCTGCACGCTGGAGGCGGCCGGGGACGAGAAGAACGTCCTCACCGTGACCCTCCGCGAGGCCCTCGCCGTCCCCACGGGCGAGGCCTCGAAGGCGACCGTGACGGCCTACTCCACCGGGCGCCTCGCGACCTCGTCCGACCTCTTCGCCTCGGTCTACTTCACCTGCCGGATGCCGGCACCGGCCCACGAGATCGTCCTCGACGCCGAACTGGAGCGCGCGGACGAGAACGAGGCCGACCGGGCGGGCATCAGGGACGAGCAGATCACCCTGGCCAACGCGGCGGCCCGGCACGTCGCCGCCGAGCTGGGGTGCGCGGGGACGGGGCTGGTGGCGGGGGTGCCGGCGAAGGCGCGGCCCTGAGGCGGCCCGCGACTACACCCCGAACACCGGCAGCGCTCCGATCCGGCCGCCCCGGGCGATGAAGACGCGGTTGCCGCCGCTCGCCAGCTGGTAGGTGCCCTGGCGCTTCATCTCGATGACGAAGAGCTGCGCGTGGGTCTCCTTGTGGACGACCCTGACGTAGCTGCTGTCCGGGGAGTGGAGCCAGACCGTGGCGCCCTCCACGGCCGGCGGGTTGACGGTGCCGGGGCCCGTGCCGTCCAGGACCTCGTACCAGTCGGAGACGGGGAAGCGGATGTCCCGCATGGTGCTGTACCGGTGGGCGTTGTAGCTGTTGACCGCGAAGACGAGGTCGCCACTGGCCGTGGGCGTGCCCCAGTCGCCCCCCAGGCCGGTCTCCTCCTCCCACAGGAAGTCGCCGCGGTCGAGACGGCGGGCCGTCAGCTTGCCGCCGCCGAAGTAGGCGACGTTGTTGTCGCCGAGCGCCGGGGCCTGACCGTCGGTGCCCTGACCCTTGATCTCCCAGTCGGTCTCGCCCGTCTCCGTGTACAGGGCGGCGCAACGGCCGTCCCTGCCGTGGATCACCAGCCGCTTCCTGCCCACGGCCGCCTTCGCGGGGCCGTTCCCGGAGCGCGGGGACGTCATCGGGCGCGCCCAGGTCGTGGCCAGGGTCCAGGCGTCGACGGCGCGCAGTTCGTCGTCCTTCGTCACCAGGTACACGTGCGTGTCGTCCGCGGCGAGGACGGCGTCGACGTCGGACTGCGTCTGCCAGACGGGGGCGCCGGTGGAGGCGACGAAGGCGTTCAGGACGCCGTTCTCGTCGACACCGACGACGAGCCGGTCGGCGACGGAGACGAAACCGGCCTCCGCGTCGATGTCCCCGGCCCGCCACCGCTCCCTGCCGTTCGTGACGGACAGGGCGAGCAGCCCGCCCGTCTTCGCCTGCACGATCACCACGTCCCGTACGGGCAGCGGCAGTTCGCCCTCCGCGGCCATCACGTCGAGCGGCCCCCACAGGGCCTTCGGAGCCTCGCCCGGCTTCGTGTCGATGGCCGAGACGAACGCGGCTTCGGGGGTCGCCGCGGCGGGCGGCACGTCCGCCGTCGGCGACTTCGGTTCGCCGCGGTTCAGCCACCAGGCGCCCGCCCCGCCGCCCACGCCGAGCACGGCCACGCCCACGGCCGCGCCGGTGAGGAAGCGGCGCCGGGACGGCGCGGAGGCGGGCACGACGGTGTCCTCGGGGGCCGCCAGGCGCTTCGTGGCCGTCTCGCGCCGCTTGATGTCGTCGGCCAGCGGGCCCTTGCGCCACGCGCGGTCCGCGCCCTTCGGCGGGGCGAGGGCCTCCGCGATCTGCGGGGGAGCCGGGCGGAAGGCCGGGTCCTTCGCCAGGCACGGGCCGATCAGCTCCTGGAGCTCCGGCGGCACCGCGCTCAGGTCCGGCGTCCCGTGCACGACCTCGTACTGGACCGCCGCCACGTGCGCGCCGTCGAAGGCGCGCCGCCCGCCCGCCGCGTACGCGAGGACCGCGCCGAGCGAGAAGACGTCCGAGGCCGGGCCGACGCGCTGTCCGAGGACCTGCTCGGGAGCCCCGTACCCCGGAGTGACGGGGACCTGGCCCGTCGTCGTGAGCGTGAGGCCGTGCTCGGGACGGGCGATGCCGAAGTCGATGATCCGCGGGCCGCCCGAGGTGAGCACGATGTTCGCGGGCTTGAGGTCGCGGTGGACCAGGCCGGCCGCGTGGATGTCGTGCAGCGTGCGGGCCAGCCGGGCGGCGAGGGCGCGGACCGTCGGCACGTCCATCGGGCCGTACGTACGGACGGCCTCGTCGAGCGTCGGACCGGCGAGGTACTCGGCGGCGATCCACGGTCGGCCGCCCTCGGTCCGGACGCCGAGGACCCGGGCCACGCCCTCGCTCGTGACGGCCCGCGCCATGTCGGCCTCGCGGACGAACCGCTGCGCGAGGTGCTGGTCGTGGGAGAGTTCGGGGCGCAGGACCTTCACGGCCGCGGTCGTACGGGCGCCGTCCCGGCCGATGTACACCTTGCCCATGCCGCCCTCGCCGAGGACGCCGAGGAGCCGGTACGGGCCGAGCCGGAGCGGGTCGCCGACGGCGAGGGGCTGTGTGGTCACGAGAACTTCCAAGTCGGTGGGGGAAAGAAGGCGAGCGCGGTCAGGCGAGGGGGATGGCCACGACGGACGTCTGCCCGGCGCCGATGATGCGGGTTCGTTCCTTGTCGACGACGAACCGGCCGGCGTCCGTCGGGAACACCCAGACCGAGCGCCCGGTGCCCGGGTCGATCGCGTTCAGCCCGCCTCGTACGGGCGCGTACGCGTACCTCTCGCCGATCACGGGGGCGGCGAAGAAGTCGGGCGTCAGCGAGCGGCCGGAGGGCCGCTCCGTCCAGCGCCTGACGCCGTAGTCGGACGTGACGGCCAGGAGGCCCGGGGCGTCCCTCCTCTCGTGCGCGTACACGAGTCCGTTCGCCACGGCCGGGACGCCGTAGGAGGTGGTGGCGGAGCCGGAGCCGTACTCCCAGGCGATCCCGCCGTCGGAGAGGCGCAGTGCCCGGAGGCGGTCCCCGCCGAAGTACGCGTGGCGCTCGTCGATCGCGAGCTGGCCGGGGATGTAGCGCGAGGAGTCCTTCAGCGGCAGGCGGCGCTGCCACAGTTGGCGTCCGGTCTGCGCCTCGCGTGCCTGGACCAGGAAGGACTCCAGGTCACCGCTGTTCTTGGCCAGGATCAGCCGGCCGCCCGCCACCTGGGAGAGCCAGGGGCGGACGCCGTCCCACGCGTACGGTCGCCGCCACGCCTCCCTGCCCGTCCGCAGGTCGACCGCGATCAGGTGCCAGCCCGTCTCGTTCACGTCCGGGTGGGTGCTGTGGTCGCCCCGCCGCGAGGCGGCGAAGAGCAGCCCGCCGCCAGCGGTGAGGAGCTGCGTGCCCGAGCCGGTGCCGTCGAAGCCCTTCACCTCGATGGTCGGCGCCGCCTCCTTGCCGGTGCGGGGGTCGAGCGTGCGGATCAGCAGGGCGCCCGCCTTCTCGTAGGGGCCGTCCGACAGGTAGAAGTGCGTGCCGTCGGTGGTGACCTGATGCGGATCCATGACCGCTTCGTCCGACCAGAGTTCGGTGCCGTCCTCCGGGTCGAGGACCCGGAACGACACCGTCTCCGCGAAGCCCACCACGTCCCCCGCCGGCAGCGGCGTGACGCTCTCCTCCCGGTCCAGCGACTTCCCCCGCCACAGCGCCGCCGGTGCCCCGTCCGAGGCCGTCGTCGCCGGGACGGCGGTCGGGCCGGCGGCGGGCGGGCCGTTTCCGGTGTCGGGCCGGGGGCCCAGCCACGCCCACAGCCCCGCGCCCGCGCCCGCGAGGCCCAGCAGGGAGCCGCCGCCCAGGGCGAGGGCGCGGCGGCGGGAGAGCGGGGTGCTCGGGACCGTCGCCGCCGTCGCGGATTCCGCCGGTGCCGGCAGGCGGTGGGGGGCGTACAGCCAGACGTCCGTCGCCCGGCGGGCGATGTCCGCGAGGAGGAGGGGCGGCAGGTGGTCCGCGAAGTCGCCGTGGCCGTCGTGGAGGTGGTCCGTCAGGGTGCCCGTGGTGGGACGGGCCGACGGGTCCTTGGCGAGGCAGGCGGTCAGGAGCGGCAGCAGGGCCTCGGGGGCGCCGGTGAGGTCGGGTTCGGCGTAGCGGACGCGGTAGAGGAGGTCGGCGGGGGAGCCCGTGCCGAAGGGGCCGTGGCCGGTGGCGGCGAAGACGAGGACGCCGGCCAGGGCGAACACGTCGCCCGCCGCGGTGTGTTCCTCGCCGCTCGCCTGCTCCGGCGACATGAAGGCGGGCGTGCCGGCCGCCGCCCCCGTGCGGGTGAGGTGGTCGTCGCCGGCCGCGCGGGCGATGCCGAAGTCGATGACCTTCGGGCCGTAGGCGGTGACGAGGACGTTCGAGGGCTTCAGGTCGCGGTGGACCACGTCCGAGGAGTGCAGCTGGGCGAGGGCCCCGGCGAGGGCGGCGCCGAGGGCGCGGACGGTCGGTTCGGGGAGCGGGCCGCCGAGCGCGACGGCCTCGTCGAGCGGCGGCCCGAGGACGTACTCGGTGGCCAGCCACGGCGTCTCGGCCAGCGGGTCGGCGTCCACGACGGCGGCTCCGTGCCGTGCGCCGATGATCCGCGCCGCGTCCGTCTCCAGGCGGAAGCGGCTGCGGAAGGCCGGGTCGGCTGCCAGGCGCGCGTGCACGGTCTTGAGGGCGACCGTGCGGCCGCCGGGCGTGCGCGCCAGGTAGACCGTGCCCATGCCGCCGGAGCCGAGGCGGGCGAGGAGGCGGTACGTGGCGACGGCGGTCGGGTCGTCGTGGGTCAGGGGCGACAGCATGGGGTCAGGTCCGGGGAGAGGGGTCGGTGGGGAGTTCGGCCGCGAGGAGTTCGGACGACTGGCGGGCCAGCGCCGCCACCGCCCGGCCCGGCAGCCAGCCGGGCGTGAGCAGGGAGCCGGCCGAGTTCAGGACCGTCCGGTGCGGGGTGGGCGGCGCGAGGGCCGCCGTCAGGTCGGCGGCGGTCGGGCGGTCCGCCGGGTCGCGGGCCAGGCAGGAGGAGATCACCGGCCGCAGCGCGGGCGGGAGTTCGTCACGTTCGGGCACGGTGTGGCCGGTCGCGGCGTACGCGAGGACCGCGCCGAGGGCGTGGACGTCACCCGGCGGGCGCGGGCGGCCGCCGGTCGCCTGCTCGGGCGCGAGGGCGCCGGGGTCGAGGCCCGGCAGGCCGGTGCGCGGTTCGCCGTCGGCCGAGGCGGCCCGTACCGCGCCGAAGCAGGTCAGCCGGGGCCCGTCGGCGGTGAGCAGGACCGCGGCGGGGGAGACCCCGGCGTGGGTGAGGCCCTGGGCGTGTGCGGCGGCGAGCGCCTCGGCGAGGGCGGTGCCCACGGCCCGTACGGTCGCCTCGGGCAGCGGCCCGCCGTGGACGGCGAGGGCCACGGGGAGGGGGAGCGAGGGGAGGTAGGGGGTCGCGTACCAGGGGGGTTCGCCCGGGTCGGCCAGGTCGGTCACCGGCGCGATCCAGGGGCCGAGGAGGCGGCGGGCCGCGTCGGCCTCCGTGGCGAAGCGGGTGGGGTCGGCGCCGGGCAGCGGGGCGCTCAGGAGGACCGTGCGCTCCCCGTCGTCCGTGCGGGCGACGAACCGGCGGCAGGGGACGGCGGAACCGCCCCGGCCGGGCGGGGCGGGCGGGTCGAGGCGGGTGATCAGCCGGTACGGGCCGATCCGGCGCGCGGATTCCTCCCGCGCGCGCGACTGTTCCACGTGTACGTCCCCCCGTCGTTCCGGCACCCCGTGACGACGGGGGCGGGACGAGCCTATCGAGGCGGAGGGGGAGGACCGTGGCCGGGAGAGCGGCGGCCCGGTCCGCGGCGTCCGGTCGCTGCCCGGTCCGCGGTGTCCGGTGGTGGCCTGGAACGTCCGGGCTGTCCGAGTTGCGAAGGTGAAGCGCGCGTGTGTACGCCGTGATGATCTCGCACCTGCCGTATTTTCCGGACGGAGAGTGCTCGAACGAGTGCCCGGAGGCTAGGATCGCGATGCTTCCCCGGCCGTGAAACTTGCTGAGGCGAAGCCTGGACGATCACCGTTACGCGGTCACGGAAGTGGCGGTCGAGGAATCGACGGTCAGGGAACCGGCGGTCGAGGAAGCGACTGTCGAGGAACCGGCGGTCGAGGAACCGGCGGTGGTGGGAACAGCAGTCACGGAAGCAGCGGGGGAGAGCATGTCGTTCGATCGGGAGTGGGCGTCCGTACGGTCCACGTCGACGGCCAACGTGGACATGAGGCTCAATCAGGTCGCCCCCGAACCCGGCGGAGGCGGCGGGGGCAACGCCGACCTGAGCGTCGACCAGGACAAGCTCGGCGCCATCGGCAGCGCCGCGTACGCCCTGCACGGCCGGCTGGTCAAGGACGGCAACCACGCCCGTACGAGCACGACGGAGGCGGGGGCGGGGCTGTCCAGCCACGGCTTCCTCACCGGGGCCGCGCTGACGACCGTCCAGGAGACGTGGAGCTCGCAGCTGAACACGCTGCTCGACGCCTGCGCCAACATCTCCAACCACCTCGACTACAGCGCGGCCTCGCACGCCAAGGAAGAGGCGGACATCGCGGCCGCCCTCTCGGCGTCCAGGATCAACGAGTACCTCAAGTAGGCGGGGGACCTGCTGTGCTGACTTTCGACAACGTCTACCAGGCGCCGCTCGACAAGATGAAGGCCGCCGCCGACGACTGGGCCGCGATGAAGGGCAAGCTCGACACCCTCGCCCAGGACGCGCAGTCGACGATGGCCGCGAAGGCCAGGGACGACTACTGGCGCGGGGTGAACGCCGAGGTCACCAAGCCCTTCGTGGACAAGACGGCGAAGGAGTTCGGCGACGCCGCCAAGGCGGCCGACGGCATCCACAAGGTCCTGGAGGACGGCTACAACGCCTTCAAGAAGGCGAAGGACGACCTCAAGAAGATCGTCGAGACGGAGGCCCCCGCCAAGGGCTTCCGGGTGAAGTCCGACGGCACGGTCGAGGCCGTCGAGCCGCTGTCGCAGACCAAGGACCAGGGGATGCGGCACGACCCCGACTTCCAGGAGATGGTCCGCAAGGAGCGCGCCGACATCGAGGCGATGCAGCGGCGGATCGACGCGATCGTCGAGACCTGCGACGACGCCGACGTGTCCTGCTCCAACGCCCTCAAGGCCGACATCACCGGCGACCGGCACGACTTCAGCGCCCCGAAGTACACCAGCCTCGACGCCGAGGAGGCACAGCGCGCCGTCGACCTCGCCAAGAAGGGCCGGGAGATCTCGCACGAGGAGCTGATGCGCCTCAACGAGCTGCTGAAGGACAACAGCGGCTCGAAGGAGTTCTCCCGGACCTTCTACGACGGCATGGGCCCGAAGGGCGCCCTGGAGTTCTTCGGCCAGCTGTCCACCGACACGTACGACTACACGAAGGTCGACAAGCAGCGCCTCGCCGACGTCCAGGAGCTCCAGAGGAACATGGGGCTCAACCTGGCGACGGCGACGCAGGGCGGCGACGCGTGGACCGAGAAGTGGTCCGCGGACATGCGCAAGCTCGGCACGGAGCGCATCCCGCTCGCCAAGTACGACAACAACCCGGCCTTCGGCTACCAGTTGCTCGGCGGCATCATGCGCTACGGCGACTACGACAAGAAGTTCCTGGTCCCGATCGCGGAGCACGTCACCCAGCTCCACGCGAAGGACCCGTACCTCTTCGCCAACAGCAAGCCGTTGATCGGCGGCGGACTGCAGAACCAGTACAACCCGTCGGGCGTCAACGGCTCCGGCTTCGACCCGATGATCCCGATGCTGGAGGCGCTGGGGCACAGCCCGGAGGCGGCGAAGGACTTCTTCTCGAAGGAGCCGACGTCGTACAACCAGGACGGCACGGTGGGCGGGACGGTCGACCTCGACCCGAAGAAGGGCGACAAGCAGGCCAATTACCTGAACTTCTTCGCGAACAAGGACTACACGTTCTTCCCGGACATCGAGGGGCACAACCCGGACGACCTCACCAAGACCATGGGGTACATGCCGGACGCACTCGGCCACGCCCTGGAGGCGGCGACGCTGGGCCACGCCTGGGACGATCCGACGCCGGAGCTGAAGCGGGACGAGACCACGGCCACGATCATGAAGGACGTCCTCGTGAAGTACGGCGAGGACGCCGAGCTGCTCAAGAAGTGGCAGCCGACGATGGCCGACAGCCTCGGGAACATGGGCGCCGGCTACATCGACGACCTCAACTGGGCTCTGGACAAGAACACCCCGGACAGCGCCTTCCATCCGACGAAGGAGACGGCGGCCCACCCCGTGTTCGGGCAGGACGAGACGATCAAGTTCCTGAGCACCCTCGGCCAGCACCCGGACGCCTACGCCACGGTCTCCACCGCCGAGCGCCTCTACACCACCAGCGTCCTCGAAGCGCAGGTCGGTCCGGACGGCAGGATCGACGAGGGGCACGCGCGTGGCGCCGTGTTCACGGGCGCCACGCTTCAGGGCCTGCTCGACCAGTCCCGTGGGGACCAGGTCGAGGCCGAGGGCATGAAGAAGCACGAGGAGTACGAGAAGGCACAGGCGGCCAAGGCCGGCTGGGTGGAGTTCGGCACCACGGCGGCCATCGCGGCCGGTGTCGCCTTCCTGCCCGCGACCGCCGCCGCTGCCGGCGCGGCCGCGATCCTCGTCCCGCTCGCGGTCGACACCGGCTCGGGCGCGATGGAGCAGCTGGCCGGGCAGGTCATCGGCGACTGGTCGGACAAGTCGGTCCAGGACCACAAGGACAAGACCGAGGACCAGATCCACGACGACAACGCGGCCATGTACATGGCTGGTCGGTACAGCGCCGAGTCCCCGATGGAACGATTCCTGTCCGAGCACCGCAGCCAGGTGAGCAGCGATTTCCGTCAGGACATGATCGAGTCCGTGAGCAACGGCTATCTGAAGGGCAACGCCCACGCCAGGCAGACCGGCAACGCCCCTGAGACCGGCTGATCCGCCGTCGCCCCGACCTCACCAGGAATCCCGAGGAACACGATGAGAAGAGTGTCCGCGTCCGTATCGACCGTGCTGGCCTTCGGGCTGCTTCTCACCGCTTGTGGAGGCGGCGGCGAGGCCGAGCCGCAGGTCGCGGAGAAGTGCGACGGCACCCTCTCGCCGGCGGCGGTCGGGAGTCTCGAGTCCGTGTTGCGTACGAAGGCGTACCACTCGGAAGGCATCGGCCTGGAGCGGACGGCGAAGGCGCTGGTCGAGGACCAGGCGAAGGGGGGCCGTCCGCCGGGGCATCCGGCGATGTGCGAGGTGATCACCGATGCCGACTCCCGGCTCGGCGCCAGGATCGACGTCAGGCTGTCCGAGAAGGACAGTCTGTACGACGACGGCACCAAGTGGACGGCCGGTGGTCGTCACCTCTACGGGGTGGGTCTTGAGGCGAACACGGACAACAAGTCGGCGTACCTCTTCGTCGGGTGCACCAGCCCGCAGCTGAAGGGGTCGGACAAGCAACCGGCCATCATCGGCGCCAAGTTCGCGTTCGAGAAGCCGGTGAAGACCGCCTACCCCGCCAACACCCCCGCCACCCGCGAGGCCTACCTCACCGTCCTCCACTCCGTGACGCTCGCGGTCGTGAGGAAGCTTGGCTGCGAGGGCGACGCGGGTCTTCCCGAGAAGCCCGTCTTCGCCGAGAAGAAGTGGCGCGGCGAGCAGTAGCGGGGCGGGGCGGGACGGCTCCCGTCAGTCCTCGGCCGTCTCGGCGGCCGGGGACAGCTGGGACAGGAGCAGGGTCGTCGCGCGGGTGATCAGGGCCGCGAGGAGGATCGTCGCGAGGCCCTCGACGCGCAGGTCGCCGATCTTCGGGCCCAGCCAGGACAGCAGCCACCAGATCAGGGCGTCCTGGACGAAGCCGGCGAGGCCCAGGACCAGGAGGGCGGAGAGCGGGGCGCGGCCCGAGGGGCCGATGAAGATCACCTGGGTGAGGACCGTCATGGCGAGGGCCGCCATCAGGACGGCGAGGACCGCGTCGACGGTCTCCGCGCCGCCCAGGGTGATGCCGGGCAACAGGCCGCAGGCGAGGCCCACGCCGATGAGGACGCCCAGTCTGCGTCTGCCTTGATCGCTCATGGGCGGACTGTCGCACACCGGGCGGCGCGCTGTGAAGATCCCGTGAGCCCCCGTGAGGGAGCCCGCTTGGAGACCGTGGCGGGAATTGAACCCGCGTAACTCGCTTTGCAGGCGAGCCCCTCAACCACTCGGGCACACGGTCGTGTTGTGCACGAGTACGACCGTAGGGCGGGGGCCGGGAGGGGCTCAAGGGTTTCGGGGGGCGTGCCATGCGACTGCCACACCGCCGCAACATTCCGTTCGCGGTCGTACGTCCAAGGGCTGAGGAGGACCGGGACTCCTGACAGGAGCCATCCCGGGGTTCACCTCTTACCCTGGGGGAATGAGCGCCCTCGAACCCCGCGACGCCGACGTCGCCCACACCCCCGAACCTCCTGCCGTGCGCGGCGACGCCAAGGGCTCCGTCCTCGACCCGGACCACCGGGCGCTCAGCATCGGCATGGTCTCCGTCGTCCTGCTCATCGCCTTCGAGGCGACCGCCGTCGGCACCGCCATGCCCGTCGCCGCCCGCGAGCTGCAGGGCATCCCGCTCTACGCCTTCGCCTTCTCCGCGTACTTCACCACCAGCCTCTTCGGCATGGTCCTGGCCGGCCAGTGGTCCGACCGGAGCGGTCCGCTCGCGCCCCTCACCACCGGCATCAGCGCCTTCGCCGCCGGACTGCTCCTCTCCGGGACCGCCGGAGCCATGTGGATGTTCATCCTGGGCCGGGCCGTGCAGGGCCTCGGCGGCGGCCTCGTCATCGTCGCCCTGTACGTGGTCGTCGGCCGGGCCTACGCCGAACACCTCAGGCCCGCGATCATGGCCGCCTTCGCCGCGAGCTGGGTCGTGCCCTCCATCGTCGGCCCCCTGGCCTCCGGGACGATCACCGAGCAGCTCGGCTGGCGCTGGGTCTTCATCGGCATCCCCGTCCTCGTCGTCCTCCCGCTGGCCCTCGCCCTCCCCGCGATACGCCGCACCGCCTCCGGGCCCGCCGACCCGAGCGCGCCCCTCGCCCCCTGGGACCGGCGCCGGATCGTGCTGGCCCTCGGCATCTCGGCGGGCGCGGCCCTCCTCCAGTACGCGGGCGAGGAACTGCGGCCGCTCGCCCTCCTGCCCGCCGCGGCCGGTCTCGCGCTGCTCGTGCCCGCGGTCCGCGGGCTGCTGCCGCGCGGCACCTGGCGGGCCGCCCGCGGCCTGCCCGCCGTCGTCCTGCTCCGCGGCATCGCCGCCGGGTCCTTCATCGCCGCCGAGTCCTTCATCCCCCTGATGCTGGTCTCCCAGCGCGGTCTCAGCCCCACCCTGGCCGGCTTCTCCCTCGCCCTCGGCGGCCTCACCTGGGCGCTCGGCTCCTGGATCCAGTCCCGGCCGTGGACGGAGCCGTACCGGGAGCGGTTCGTGGTCCTCGGCATGGTCCTCATCGCCCTCGCGATCGCCGGTGCGCCCAGTGTGCTGATCGCGTCGGTGCCGGCGTGGGCGGTCGCGGTCGTCTGGGCCTTCGGCTGCTTCGGCATGGGCGCGGTGATCTCCTCCACGAGCGTGCTCCTGATGAAGCTCTCCGCCCCCGAGGAGGTCGGTGCCAACTCGGCCGCGCTCCAGATCTCCGACGGCCTCTCCAACGTCCTGCTCCTCGCGGCCGGCGGCGCGGCCTTCGCGGCGCTCGGCGGCGGCGCGGTGGGCCACGCGATGGACGCGGGCGCGACCACCGGCTCGCACCCGGCCGCCTTCGCGGCGGTCTTCCTGCCGGTGGCGGGGGTGGCGGCGGTCGGGGTGTGGGTCGCGACGCGGCTGCACGGAGGTCCGGCGAGGGCCGGGACCGGGGCCTGAAGCCCGGCGGTACCATTCTGACCCCACTCGGTGGTACCGTTTTGGTATGGCCATGAACCTGCGTCTTCGCGACGACCAGACCGAGGCACTCAAGCTGCGCGCCGAGCAGGAGGGCACCAGCATGCACGCGATACTGCTCCAGGCGGTCGACGACTACCTCGCCCGTACCGCCCAGCAGGCGATCGTGCGGAAGACCGCCAGGGAGCAGGCGGCCAAGTGGCACGAGCTGATGGAGAGGCTCAAGTGAGCTGCGTGTACCTCTCCGCCGAGGACGTCCTGGTCGTCGCCGAGCACGCGGTGGACGACCAGGACGTCGTCCTGCGCGACGCGGGACTGCTCGAATCGGCGGTCCACCGGCCGTCCGCCGCCATGTTCGGCGAGGAGGCGTACCCCGACCTGGTCGACAAGGCCGCCGCACTGCTCCAGTCGCTCGCGGTCAACCATCCCTTCCTCGACGGCGACAAGCGGACGGCCTGGCTGTCCTGCGTCACGTTCCTCGCCATGAACGGGGTCCAGCTGCGCCCCGACATCGACGCGGCGGAACGCCTGGTCATCGCCGTCGCGACCGGCGAGACCGACGAGGTGCAGGTGATCGCCAAGGGGCTGCGCGAGCTGATCGACGACCACGCGAGCTGAGTCACAACCGGGTCGCACCCACCCCGTTTCGTACGAGGTTCGGACCGGGCCGCCGGTAAGGTGGCCCGGTTGTCATATCTGGACGAGCGTCGAACCCGGAGATCGTGACTACCACCACCGCCACCTCCTCCCATCACCTTTCTCCCGCCTTCCCCGGACGGGCCCCGTGGGGCACCGCCGGCAAGCTGCGCGCCTGGCAGCAGGGCGCGATGGAGAAGTACATCCAGGAGCAGCCCCGTGACTTCCTCGCAGTCGCCACGCCCGGCGCCGGCAAGACCACCTTCGCGCTGACCCTCGCGTCCTGGCTGCTGCACCACCACGTGGTGCAGCAGGTCACCGTCGTCGCCCCCACCGAACACCTGAAGAAGCAGTGGGCCGCCGCCGCCGCGCGGATAGGCATCAAGCTGGACCCGGAGTACAGCGCCGGGCCGCTCAGCAAGGAGTACGACGGGGTCGCCGTCACGTACGCCGGCGTCGGCGTACGGCCCATGCTCCACCGCAACCGCTCCGAACAGCGCAAGACCCTCGTCATCCTGGACGAGATCCACCACGCCGGAGACTCCAAGTCCTGGGGCGAGGCCTGCCTGGAGGCCTTCGAGCCCGCCACGCGGCGCCTCGCGCTCACCGGCACCCCCTTCCGTTCGGACACCAACCCGATCCCCTTCGTCACGTACGAGGAGGGGAACGACGGCATCCGGCGGTCGTCGGCCGACTACACCTACGGCTACGGCAACGCGCTCGGCGACGGCGTCGTCCGGCCGGTCATCTTCCTCTCCTACAGCGGCAACATGCGCTGGCGCACCAAGGCCGGCGACGAGATCGCCGCCCGCCTCGGCGAGCCGATGACCAAGGACGCCGTCTCGCAGGCCTGGCGCACCGCGCTCGACCCCAAGGGCGAGTGGATGCCGAACGTCCTGCGCGCCGCCGACCGGCGGCTGACCGAGGTCCGCAAGTCCATCCCGGACGCCGGCGGCCTCGTCATCGCCTCCGACCAGGACTCGGCCCGCGCGTACGCCAAGCTGATCCGCGAGATCACCGGCACCAAGGCCACCGTCGTCCTCTCCGACGACGCCGGCGCCTCGAACCGCATCGACGAGTTCAGCGAGAACACCGACCGCTGGATGGTCGCCGTCCGCATGGTGTCCGAGGGCGTCGACGTCCCCCGTCTCTCGGTCGGGGTGTACGCGACGACCATCTCGACCCCGCTGTTCTTCGCCCAGGCCGTCGGCCGCTTCGTGCGATCCCGCAGGCGCGGCGAGACCGCGTCCGTGTTCCTTCCCACGATCCCCAGCCTCCTCGGTTTCGCCAACGAGATGGAGGTCGAGCGCGACCACGTCCTCGACAAGCCGAAGAAGGCCGGCGAGGACGAGGACCCGTACGCCGAGTCCGAGAAGGAGATGGCCGAGGCCGAGCGCCAGCAGGACGAGGACACCGGCGAGCAGGACATGCTGCCCTTCGAGGCGCTGGAGTCCGACGCCGTCTTCGACCGCGTGCTGTACAACAGCGCCGAGTTCGGCATGCAGGCCCACCCCGGCAGCGAGGAGGAGCAGGACTACCTCGGCATCCCCGGCCTCCTCGAACCCGACCAGGTGCAGCTGCTCCTCCAGAAGCGCCAGGCCCGGCAGATCGCGCACAGCCGCAAGAAGCCGGACACCGAGGCGGACCTCCTGGAGCTTCCGGCGGAACGGCGGCCTGTCGTTTCCCACAAGGAGCTGCTCGAACTGCGGAAACAGCTCAACACGATGGTGGGCGCGTACGTCCATCAGAGCGGCAAGCCCCACGGCGTGATCCACACCGAGCTGCGCCGGGTCTGCGGCGGGCCGCCGAGCGCCGAGGCGACGGCGGGGCAGATCCGGGAACGGATCAAGAAGGTCCAGGAGTGGGCCACCCGCATGCGCTGATCCCCGGATCCCCGAGGTGTGACCGAGGCCCGTACGCCGCCGCGCGTACGGGCCTCGCGCGTCCCGTGAGGACGGGAGCGGGCCCGGAGGCCGGCCCCCACGGTCGGCCTCCTGCCGCCTCCACGCTACGGGCACGACATAACCGATCTTGTCCGCCAAAGTCCCTCGTCCGACCGACGAAGGTCCCGAAACGTCTTCATCCGGTCGCCTGCGCCCGGATTCTGGACGAGGTCTTCCGCTCAGCGGAGCGCGCCGCTACTGTCCCGGCTCACAAGCATTCGCCCCGTGGCAGCGCCGCCGCGGAGCGCAGCCGGTGTACCCCTTCCTGCCGGCGGCCTCTGACGTGCGTCGCCGCGGGACCGGCGCCGTAACTCCGTGAGAGCCCGCCGCCACTCACCCTGAAGGAGAGGGCGTCGTGACCGCGGAGACCTCCCAGACGCTCGACCGGGGACTCAGAGTCCTCAAACTGCTCGCCGACACCGACCACGGCCTGACGGTCACCGAGTTGTCCAACAAACTCGGCGTCAACCGGACCGTGGTCTACCGGCTCCTCGCCACGCTGGAGCAGCACGCCCTCGTCCGCCGCGACCTCGGCGGACGCGCCCGCGTCGGCCTCGGCGTGCTGCGGCTCGGCCGCCAGGTCCACCCCCTGGTGCGCGAGGCCGCCCTGCCCGCGCTGCGCTCGCTCGCCGAGGACATAGGGGCGACCGCCCACCTGACCCTCGTCGACGGCGCGGAGGCGCTCGCCGTCGCCGTCGTCGAACCGACCTGGACCGACTACCACGTCGCCTACCGGGCCGGCTTCCGACACCCGCTCGACCGGGGCGCTGCCGGCCGTGCGATCCTCGCCGCCCGCCAGGGCGGACTGACCGAACCCGGCTTCACCCTCACCCACGGCGAACTGGAGGCCGGCGCCAGCGGCGCGGCCGCGCCGCTGGTCGGCGTCACCGGCGTCGAGGGCAGCGTCGGCGTCGTCATGCTCGCGGACGCGGTACCGGAGCGGGTGGGCCCGCGCGTGGTGGACGCGGCCCGAGAGGTCGCGGACGCGCTGCGCTAGGCGCGCGGCACCGAACCCGACACCTGCGCTGCGCCCGGCGGGGCGGCGCCCGAGCCTCCGCCGGTGTGGGCCGCGCCCTGCGGGGCGGTGCCCCCGCGGCCCCCGCCCGTGTGGGAGCGCCCTGCCGGGCGGTTCCCACCCCCGCGCCCCCCGTGTGGGCGATCGTCCCGCTGGGGCGAGAGGGGTCCCCCCTGCTCGAGCGAAGCCGAGAGCTTGGGGGAGGGTGGGCACACGGGACGGCGCCCTTCAGCGGCGCCCCGCGTTCCGTGCCTGGACCCGCACCACTGGTGCGCCGTGCACGGGGTGCGGGTTCAGGTGCTTGAGCCTCTGGCGCCGGCAAGGGCGCCGTCCGTTGTGCCCACCCGTTCCGCCCCTTGCGGAACGCCTGCCCACAACGGGGGCACGGGGGTGGGCGCCGCCCCAGCGGGCGTAGCCCGCAACGGCGTGGGGTGTCGTCCGGAAGGTGTCAGCGCTTCAGGAGGTCGCCCAAGGGCGTCGGCGCGTGGTGGACCGACCTGCCCGTGCGGGTCGTCGTGAGCAGCCCCGCCGCCCGAAGCGCCGCCGCGTGCGCCGAGGCCGTCGCGTTGCTGACGCCGAGGCGGCGGGCCAGCTCCGTGGTCGTGCGGGGTTCCGTCAGGACCCGCAGGAGTTCGGCCCGCGTCCGGCCCAGAACCCCCGAGAGCCCGTCCCCGTCGCCGGACGGGACGAGCGGCAGGCCCGCGCCCGCCGGGTAGGCCAGGACCACCGGCCGGTCCGGAAGGTCCTGGACGAGCGGGCCGCCCCGCCAGTGGAAGGTCGGCAGGAGGACGAGGCCGCGCCCGGCGAGCCGCACCTCGCGAGGAGGACCGGGCCATTCCCACACGTCGTCACGCAGCCCCGGCGCCAGGGCCGTCAGCGCCGCCCCCAGGCCCCGCTCGGCGACCGTCAGCGCGTACCGGGTGAACTCCGCCCGGTGCAGGTCCTGGACCAGCGGCCACACGGGCGCCAGAACCGTCTCGTACGCGGCCCGCTGCGCCCGGTCCAGCACCCGCCACGCCTCTCCGTTTCCGGCGCGCAGGTCCCGGATCCACGGCGGCACGGCGCCCTGCCCCGCGTACACCCGTTCCAGTTCGGACCGTACGAACTCCGGCCGGGCCGCCTCCCGGATCAGCGCGAGGCCTTCCTCCCGCGTCTCGCCCAGGACGTCGAGGAAGTGCGGCGCCGCCCCGCCCGGCACCAGGTCCGCGAGCGGCTCGGCCGCGCGCGGCAGGGCGCGCAGCAGCCTGCCCCGCCAGCGCCCGAAGAGCAGCTCCTCGTGCGGGGCGCCGAGCATCATCAGCGCGGCGTGCAGCTCGGGAACGGGGGACGGGCGGGGTGCGAACCGCACCCGCGTGTAGTCCTCCGTCGTGAAGTGGACGCGCAGCAAGCTTCCCCCCGGTTCACCAGCCTTTCGGGTACGGCCTCAACCTTCGCGCCGCACCCCGCCCCGCCCAAGGATGCCGTGCATGACACAGCACCCCGCACCCAGCCGCCGTACCGTCGCCAAGGGCGCCCTCCTCGGCGCCGCCGCCGTCCTGTTCGGCCCCTCCGCCGCCCGGGCGGCGGAGGGGACGGCCTCGCTCCGGCTGCCCGGGCCGACAGGCCCCCACCGAGTCGGCCTCCGCACCTTCGCCCTGACGGACACCTCACGGAGCGACCCGTGGGAGCCCGGTGCCCGGGAGGTGATGATCAGCGTCCTCTACCCGGCCCGTACCGTCCGCGGCTTCCCGCGCGCCCCGCAGCTCACCCCCGCCGAGGCCCGGGAGTTCGCCGGCCTGGCGCCCCTGGTGCACCCCGGTCTTCCCGCCGCCGGCGTCGACTGGGGCGCGGTCCTCACCCACGGGCACGTCGACGCGCCCCCGCTCCCCGGGCGCCGCCCGGTACTGCTGTACACCCCGGGCGGCGGCGACTCCCGGGCCCTCGGGACGACCCTCGCCGAGGACCTCGCGAGCCACGGCCGGGTCGTGGTCCTCGTCGACCACCCCGGCGACGCCAGTCAGGTGGAGCTGCCGAGCGGGATGCGGACGACCGTCCTCCGGGGGGAACCGGACCCGGAGACCTTCCGCACCATGATCGACACCCGGGTCGCGGACCTCCGCCTCGTCCTCGACCGGCTCGGGGACCTGCCCCTCGCCCCCGTCATGGACCTGCGCCGGATCGGCGTGTACGGGCACTCGGCGGGCGGCACCGCCGCCGTCCACGCCCTGGCCGGCGACGACCGGATCACCGCCGGCGTCAACCTGGAGGGCTACCTGGACCTGGACCCGGACCTCGTGGCCGGCCTCGACCGGCCGCTGCTCATGTTCCGTACGGACGGCTTCGCGTCCGCCGCCCGCCTGGAACGCTCCTGGGCCGGACTGCCCGCCCGGCGCGTCCTGCTGACCGACGCCGGCCACTGGGTCTTCAGCGACTACGCGCACCTCGTCCCGCGGCTCCAGGCCGCCGGGCTCGTCACCGCCGGGACCAGGGCCGCGCTCGTCGGGGCGGGGGACACGGCGGCGACGACGGCCCTGGTACGGCACGGGGTGCGGGCCTTCTTCGACCACCGGCTCCGGGCGCCCGCGCCCCCGGCCCGGGCCCGGCGCTCGCCCCAGTAGCCTGGGGGCGTGTTCTCCAGCCTCTCCCGTCCCCGCGCCCTCGCGCTCTGCGCCCTGCCCGTCGCCGCCCTCTTCGCCGTCGTCGGGCTCGCGCCGCTGCCGTACGCGATCGCGCAGCCCGGCTCGACCGCCGACGTGCTCGGCGAGGACAAGGGGCGGGAGGTCATCACCATCACCGGCGCCCCCGTCCGGCCCACCGAGGGGCAGCTGCGGATGACGACGATCATCGCGACCGGGCCGTCCACCGACGTGGACCTCGGCGACGTGGTCGACGCCTGGTTCCGTACCGACCGGGCCGTCCTGCCGCACGACTCCGTCTACCCCTCCGGGAAGTCCGACGCCGAGATCGAGAAGCACAACCTCGGGCAGATGAAGGAGTCGCAGGACGCCGCCACCCTCGCCGCGCTCGGGTACCTGAAGATGGATCCCGCGAAGGTGAAGGTGACCCTGCACCTCGCGGACATCGGCGGGCCCAGCGCCGGGCTGCTCTTCTCCCTCGGCATCGTCGACAAGCTCGAAGGCAACGGGGACGGCGGCGACCTCACCGGCGGCCGGACCGTCGCCGGCACGGGGACGATCGAACCGGACGGCTCGGTCGGCGCGGTCGGCGGGGTCTCCCTGAAGACGCAGGCCGCCGCCCGGGACGGGGCCACCGTCTTCCTCGTCCCGAAGAACGAGTGCTCGGACGCCCTGGCCGAACAGCCGAAGGGCCTGCGGCTGGTGCCCGTCACCGAGCTCAGCGACGCGGTGGCGTCCCTGCGGGCTCTGGAGCAGGGGCAGGAGTCGAAGGTTCCGTCCTGCTGACGTCCTCGGCGGTGCCGTCGGTGGGGCCGGCGGGGCCGGTGGGGCCGGCGGGGCCGGTCCTCCGCGGGGTGTCCATGCCGCGCCAGGCCGGGAAGACCATCGGCGAGAGCGTCGCGAGGAAGTAGAGCGCCCCGATCCCGAGCAGCGTCGCCGTCAGTCCGACCCGCTCGACCAGGAGACCCGCCACGAGCCCGCCCAGCGGGGTCGTGAGCAGCACTCCCGCCGTACTCGCGCCCATGACCCGGCTGCGCAGCTCGTCGGGCACCTGCTCATAGGCGACGGTGGTCAGGATCGGATTGAGGACCCCGACCCCGAACCCCGACGCCGCGAGCGTCACCAGGAGCGGCGCGGTGGTGTCGGTGAGGGCGGCCACCACGTACGGCGGGGCGCCGCCTATCAGGAAGCCCGCCGTGAACACGGCCCGGCGCGGGAAGCGCTCCCCGATCGCCCCGTAGAGCAGGGCGCCCGCCAGGGCACAGCCGGCGAAGACCGAGACGAGCAGTCCCTGCGCGGCGGGTCCGCCGAGCTCCTCCCGGGCGTGGACCGGCAGCAGCACCGAACTCCAGCTCTGGCTGAGGCCGTTGGTCACCATCACCATGACCATGATCCCGAGCATCAGCCGGGCGCGGAACAGGAAGGAGTACCCCTCGCGCAGATCGGCGCGGTAGCGGGCGACGGAGAGGCGGGGGCCCTCGCGCAGCGGCTCCGCCGACGGCACCCCGCGCAGGGTCGCCGTGACGAGCAGCGCGGAGACGGCGAAGGTGGCCGCGTCGACGTACAGCACGGTGCCGGGGCCCATGAACGCGACGAGCAGGCCGGCGATCGCGGCACCCGTCATCCGGGCCCCGCGCGCCACCGCGTCGTACAGGCTGGCGGCCCGGGTGAGCGAGGTCCCGGCGCGCCCGGTCAGGTCGGGGACGAGCACGTGCCGGGCCATCTCGCCGGGCGCGTGGAACAGGCCCGTGACCGCCATCAGCGCGCAGAGCATCCAGAACCGGAGGAGGCCGGTCTGGTGCAGGAGCGGGATCGCGGTGAGCGCGAGGCCGCAGACCAGGTCGGACGTGATGCTGACCCGCCGGCGCCCGAGGCGGTCGATGACCGGGCCGCCGGCGACGGCGGCGAGCACGACGGGGACGGCCGCGAAGAAGGCGACCAGTCCGGCCTTTCCGGGGCTTCCCGTGGTCTCCAGCGCGAACCACGGGACGCCGATGAGCGTGAGCGAATTGCCGGTGACCGAGACGGCGTTGGCGGCCAGGACGCCGGCCAGCGGAGTGCGGTCGTTCTGTTCCGTCGTCACGTGGTGTCCCCCCGATCCCCCCCGGTCCGGTCACGCGGCCAGTGCGGCCGGGCGGTCGGCGGGTGCGACCAGTCGCAGGCCCAGCTCGACGAGCCTCCAGCCCAGTTGGGCGCGGAGGGCGGGGACGCGTGAGGGGGCGTCCGGTCGGACGGCGGCGGCCTCGTGCCGGAGCTCCTCGGCGGTCAGCGCGTGCAGCTGGAGATGGATGTCGGCATGCATGATGCGGGTCCTTCCGTGGGTGCGGGCGGTGACGGGGCGGTGCGATGCGGTGCGATGCGGTGCGGTGCGGTGCGGGTGGGGCTGGATCAGTCCTCGCGCTGCGGGAACGCGTGGAAGTGGATCCGTACGCGCTCCGCGTCCGGGTCGTCCTTCTCCGCGATGTCCTGGTACGACTCGATGAGCGCGTGTATCCGCCCGTCGAGCTCGCGCAGCTTCTCGGCCGGAAGGCGCAGCGTGAAGTCGCTCATGTCGGAGGCGCCGAGCCAGCTCTCGTGCCAGTCGTGCCGGGTGCCGAGGTAGGTGTTCAGCTCCTGGGTGTGGATGTTCGCGATCTCGTGGGTGTAGACCGCGATGGCGCCCCGGACCTCCGGGTCCGGGTTCTTGTAGAGGGACTCGTCGAACGTCGTGGTCTGCAGGACCGCCTTCCACCAGCGCTCCCGGCCCTTGCCGAGCGCCGGGTCGTCCTCGACGAAGCCGTGGGCCGCGAGCTGGCGCAGGTGGTAACTGGTCGCACCGCTGGACTCGCCGAGCCGCTCGGCCAGTTGGGAGGCGGTGGCGGGACCGCTCCGGCGCAGGACGCGCAGCAGCTGGATCCGGAGCGGGTGGGCGAGCCCGCGCAGGGAGCGCGGGTCCAGGGCGTTGCTCAGGTGCTCTTCGGGCTCGGACATACCTGAATCGTAGAGTTGCAAAGAAGGAGTTGCAAGAGGTTCTTTGCAACTCCTTCTTTGCAGAGTCTTCTTTGCGCACCTCTCCCCGTGTCGCTCTCTCCGCACACCTCTCCGCGTGCCTCTCCGCGCACCTCTCCGCGTGGCTCTCCTGGCGCCTACTCGCCCGCCGCCTGCTCCACCAGCGGGATGATCCGCAGCGGAACCGGGTTCTCCATCACGATCGCCGTCGACGCCCGCACGATCCCCTCGAAGGCCACCACCTTGTCGATCACCCGCTGCAGGTCCGCGTTCGAGCGGGCCACGAGCCGGCAGAGCATGTCGCCGTGGCCCGTCGTCGTGTGCAGCTCCAGGACCTCCGGCACCGTCGCCAGATGGCCCCGCACGTCGGCGCCCTGGCCCTGCTTGATCTCCAGGGTCGCGAAGGCCGTCACCGGATACCCGAGCGCCGCCGGGTCCACCTGCGGACCGAACCCGCGGATCACCCCGCTCGCCTGGAGCCGGTCCAGGCGCGCCTGCACCGTGCCGCGCGCCACCCCCAGGCGCCGGGAGGCCTCCAGGACCCCTATGCGCGGCTCGCGCGCGAGGAGCGCGATCAGCCGGCCGTCCAAATGATCGATCGCCACAGCGGCCTCCCCATGGTCAGGATGTACAAGTCGCACGGCCATACTCGCCGGTCGCTGTACAGCTTGACCAGTGGATCAGCGAACTCTTGCGCACCTTGCCGAACGGCGGGACATTGCTGCCATGACTGAGACCATCGATCACACCCCTTCCACCGCGCGTGAGGCCGATCCCTTCCCGGTCAAGGGAATGGACGCGGTCGTCTTCGCCGTCGGCAACGCCAAGCAGGCCGCGCACTACTACTCCACGGCCTTCGGCATGAAGCTGGTCGCCTACTCCGGACCGGAGAACGGCAGCCGCGAGACCGCCAGTTACGTCCTCACCAACGGCTCGGCCCGTTTCGTGTTCACCTCCGTCATCAAGGTCTCGACCGACTGGGGCCGCTTCCTCGCCGAGCACGTCGCCGAGCACGGTGACGGCGTCGTCGACCTGGCGATCGAGGTGCCGGACGCGCGCGCCGCGTACGCCTACGCCGTCGAGCACGGCGCCACCGGCATCACCGAGCCCTACGAGCTGAAGGACGAGAACGGCACCGTCGTCCTCGCCGCCATCGCCACGTACGGCAAGACCCGTCACACCCTCGTCGAGCGCTCCGGCTACGACGGCCCGTACCTGCCGGGCTTCGTCTCCGCCAAGCCGATCGTCGAGCCCCCGGCCAAGCGGACCTTCCAGGCCATCGACCACTGCGTCGGCAACGTCGAGCTCGGCAAGATGAACGACTGGGTCGGCTTCTACAACAAGGTCATGGGCTTCACGAACATGAAGGAGTTCGTGGGCGACGACATCGCGACCGAGTACTCGGCGCTGATGTCGAAGGTCGTCGCGGACGGCACCCTCAAGGTGAAGTTCCCGATCAACGAGCCGGCGATCGCGAAGAAGAAGTCGCAGATCGACGAGTACCTCGAGTTCTACGGCGGCGCCGGCGTGCAGCACATCGCCCTCGCCACCAACGACATCGTGGCCTCCGTGCGGACGATGCGGGCCGCGGGCGTGCAGTTCCTCGACACCCCCGACTCGTACTACGACACGCTCGGCGAGTGGGCGGGCGAGACGCGCGTGCCCGTCGAGACCCTGCGCGAGCTGAAGATCCTCGTCGACCGCGACGAGGACGGCTACCTGCTGCAGATCTTCACCAAGCCGGTCCAGGACCGTCCGACCGTCTTCTTCGAGATGATCGAGCGTCACGGGTCGATGGGCTTCGGCAAGGGCAACTTCAAGGCGCTGTTCGAGGCGATCGAGCGGGAGCAGGAGAAGCGCGGCAACCTCTAGCCGCCGCGCACGAAGGGGCCCCGGGACCAGTTCCCCCGGGGCCCCGCCCGTTGTGGGCGCCCGCCTCCCCGTTGTGGGCTGCGCCCGGCGGGGCGGTGCCCACCCCTCGCGTCTCCCCGTTGTGGGCAGGCGTTCGGCAAGGGGCGGAACGGGTGGGCACAACGGAACGGCGCCTTTGCCGGCGCCAGAGGCTTCAGTGCCTGAACCCGCACCGGCAGGTACGGCACACACGCGGTGCGGGTCCAGGCGCGGAACGCGGAGGCGCCGCGAAAGGGCGCCGTCCCGTGTGCCCACCCGTCCCGCCCCAGCGGGACGATTGCCCACACGGCGGGTGGCGGAAGGGGCACCGCCCCGCAGGGCGCGGCCCGCCGTAGTTGACCGGTCCCGGCCCACGCGGGGGATGGGCCGGGGCCGGTCAGGTGCGGCGGGGTGACGTCGGCTTCGGGCGGAGTTCCGGGGGGAGGTCGTTCGGGAGTTCGCCCAGCGCCGTCAGGGCCCCCTCCGCCCGCCGGGCGTGCAGCGGGGAGAACTCCGGGTTGATCCGCAGGGCCTCCGCCAGGTGACGGCGGGCGGGGCCGGACTGTTCGAGCGCCCGCTCGATCTCGCCCCGGTGGTACGCGAAGAGCGCGCTCCGCAGCCCCTCCTCCGTGGCGATCTTCGCGTATCCCAGCGCCTCCTTCGACGCCCCCGAGCGGTGCAGGGCCCATCCCAGCGCGTCCGCCACCCGCACCGAGCGATGGCCCCGCGCCCACTCCGCCCGCATCCGGACGGCCGCCGCCGCCGGGTCGCCGTGGTCCGCGTCGAGCAGCCCGAGCGTCACCTCCGCGTCCGCCCACGTGCCCGTCCGCAGCCGCTCGTACAGGGCCCGCGCGTCCCCGTCGAGGCCCAGCGACTCGTACAGTTCGCCCGCCTCCAGGAGGTACTCCGGCAGCGGCAGCCGGGCCAGGGCCGCCCGCCAGTCGCGCACCGCCTCGTCCGTGCGGCCGAGGGCCGCGAGCGCGCGGGCCCGGCCCGCGAGGGACGGCCCGTGGTCCCGTACGAGCCGCAGCGCCGCCCCGAACCGCCCGAGGGCCTCCTCCGGTTCGCCCCGCTCCCACGCCAGGTCCCCGAGCCGCGCGAGGGCCGCCGCCTTCTCCGTGTCCGTCTCCGCGAGCGCCGCCGCGTCGAGGGCCGCCGCGTCGGCGTCCTCGCGCCAGCCCCGGTCGCGGTAGGTCTGCGCGGCCCTGGCCCGCACCACCGCGCCCGCGTGGAGCTCCTCCAGGCTCTCCATGGCCTTCTGGGCCGCCCCGTACTCCCCGAGGCCGTTGTACGCGTCCATCAGGACCGGGTACACGGGCCATCGGCGCGGGTCGGCCTTCCGCACCCGCTCGCCCCACTCCTTGGCCGTCTTCCAGTCGCCCCGCGCCCCGGCGAGCGCCCCGAGCCCCAGCTGCGCGTCCAGGTTGCCGCGTGCGGCGGGCCGTTCGGCGAGCGAGCGGCGCAGTGCCCGCTCGGCCCGGGGATAGTCCCGTACGTCTCCGAGCCGGCTGCCCCGCTCCGTGTACGCCGCGCCCAGCTCGGCCCAGGAGGCCTCGTCGTCCGGATGGGCCCGCAGCCACTTCTCCCGGTCGGTGATCAGCGCGGCCAGGTCCGGCAGCGCGGCCTGCGCGCCCGCGTGGGCCGCGATCACCGCCCGCTCCGCCGGCCCCGGCGGGGGCGGCGGGCCCTGCCCGGCGAACTCCGGGACGTACAGCAGCGCCGCCGCCGCGAGCACCGCGCCCACCCCGGCCGCCAGGACCGTCCTCGACACGTTCTCGGTCTTCATGGCGCTCACTGTGCGCCCGCCTCCGCCTGTACGAAGAGCACACGAAGGGCTCGCTCCGGCGGGTTCACACCGATGGCCCCGAGTGCCACGCTGGACGCATGGACGATCTTCAGAAGGACGATCTTCATCGGCTCCACGAGGCCCTCAGGGCCGGACTCCCGGCCGAGGCGCTGCTCACCGATCCGGACGTGACGGCCTCCTACGCGCGCGACATGGCGAGTTTCTGCGCGGCCGGCGCCCCCGCGGCCGTCGTGCTCCCGCGCACGGTCGAACAGGTCCGGCACGTCATGCGCACCGCGACCGAACTCCGCGTCCCCGTCGTCCCGCAGGGCGCCCGCACGGGCCTGTCAGGCGGCGCCAACGCCTCCGACGGCTGCATCGTGCTCTCCCTCGTCAAGATGGACCGCATCCTGGAGATCAACCCGGTCGACCGGATCGCCGTCGTCGAACCGGGCGTCGTCAACGCGGTGCTGTCCCGTGCCGTCGCCGAACACGGCCTGTACTACCCGCCCGACCCCTCCAGCTGGGAGACCTGCACCATCGGCGGGAACATCGGCACCGCCTCCGGCGGCCTGTGCTGCGTCAAGTACGGGGTCACCGCCGAGTACGTGCTCGGTCTGGACGTCGTCCTCGCCGACGGGCGGCTCCTGCGCACCGGCCGGCGTACGGCGAAGGGGGTCGCCGGATACGACCTGACCCGGCTCTTCGTCGGCTCGGAGGGCAGTCTCGGGATCGTCGTCGGGGCCGTGCTCGCGCTCAAGCCGCAGCCGCCGGCGCAGCTCGCGCTCGCCGCCGAGTTCCCCTCCGCGGCCGCCGCCTGCGAGGCCGTCTGCGCGATCATGGAGCGCGGCCACACCCCGTCGCTGCTCGAACTCATGGACCGCACCACCGTCCAGGCGGTCAACAAGCTGGCGCACATGGGGCTGCCGGACACCACCGAGGCGCTGCTCCTGTGCGCCTTCGACACCACGGACCCGGCCGCCGACCTCGCCGCGGTGGGGGAGGTGTGCACGGCGGCGGGCGCCACCGAGGTCGTCCCGGCCGCGGACACCGCCGAGTCCGAACTCCTCCTCCAGGCGCGCCGGCTCTCCCTGACCGCCCTGGAGACGATCAAGTCCGCGACGATGATCGACGACGTGTGCGTGCCGCGCACGCGGCTCGCCGAGATGCTCGACGGCACGGCGGCGATCGCGGACAAGTACCGCCTGACGATCGGCGTCTGCGCGCACGCGGGCGACGGCAACACCCATCCCGTCGTCTGCTTCGACCACACCGACGAGGACGAGTCGCGGCGGGCGCGGGAGTCCTTCGACGAGATCATGGCGCTCGGGCTCGCGCTCGGCGGCACGATCACCGGCGAGCACGGCGTGGGCGTCCTCAAGAAGGAGTGGCTGGCACGGGAACTGGGGCCGGTCGGTCTGGAGCTGCAGCGCGGGATCAAGGCCGCCTTCGACCCGCTGGGGCTCCTCAACCCCGGAAAACTCTTCTGAATCCATCGGATCCACGCGCCCGCGTACGGGGCTCACAGCTCGCCGTCCTGGGACTCGTCCGACGGCCACGGGTCGCGCAGCCACAGCTCGTCGGCGACCACGGTGGTCGCCAGGAGCTCCGCGAGCCCGTCGTCGAGGCCGAGCCGCTCGGACTCGGTGCCCGGCGGCACCGTGCGCAGGGTCCGCTCCAGCCAGGCGGACACCTGCGCGGACGGGGCTTCGAGCAGGGCGTCGCCGTCGGGGGAGGAGAGGGCCATCAGGATGACGCTGCGGCCCTCGACCTTCGTGGGCCAGATGCGGACGTCCCCGTGACCGCAGGCCCGGAAGACGCCCTCGACGAGCAGCTCGCGCGCGAAGGTCCAGTCGACGGGGTGGTCCGTGCCGATGTGGAAGGTGATGTGGACGGCGTACGGGTCGTCGGTCCGGTAGGCGAGCCGGGCGGGGACGGCGACGGAGCGCTCGGGGGAGAGCACCAGCTTCAGCTCCAGCTCGCGCTCGACGGTGGTGTTGTCGGTGTTCTGCATGGCCGTGCTCCTTCTCGCGGACGGGCCCCGGATGGGCCTTCACCCGGAGAGAGAGGGGTGGACGCGGTTCATTACGCGACTTCGGGAAGTTTTTTCCGGGAAGTTTTTCCGGGGGGTCCGCCGGGCAGGATGCAACGGCCCGAACATCACGGGGAGTGATCGGTTCCGGTGCGCGTCCCCCCGAAGGCGGGCTTTCTCGTGGGCTCTTTGTTCCCTCGGGGACGTTCTTCGTTACTGTCCTCCTTGGGTGCGGCACGCCCGGCGCGCTGCCGTGCGGATCAAAGGCGTTGTGACTGAACGGAGTCGGGGCAGTGGCTACTCCTCCTGGAGGCGGCGGAGAGGTACCGCAGGCGGGGTACTACCCGGACCCGTCCATTCCCGGGTACATCCGGTACTGGAACGGGGGCGCGTGGGTTCCCGGCACGAGCCGGCCCGCCCCCGCGGACGGCGAGGTCCCGCCGCATCCGCCCGCCTCGGCGATCCCGGCCGGTCCGATCCTGGCCTCCGGCCCGGCCCCGGCCCCGGCCGTGACACCGGCGACCGTCGCGCCCGCGCAGCCGGCGGCCTCCGTCCGGTCCGCCGCGCCCGCGCAGTCGGCCGCGCCCGCCGCGGCGGCCCCGGCGCAGGTGCAGGCACCCGCGCAGGTGC
The DNA here is from genome assembly GCF_042874095.1 of Streptomyces sp. NPDC004266. NCBI lineage: Bacteria > Bacillati > Actinomycetota > Actinomycetes > Kitasatosporales > Streptomycetaceae > Streptomyces > Streptomyces sp. NPDC004266. The sequence continues at coordinate 159,920 of NZ_JBIAMM010000014.1, read as the reverse complement.
AGGCCCCCGCGCACGTGCCCGCCCAGGCGCAGCCCCCCGCCTCCACGCCCGCCCCCGCTCCCGTGCCCACGGTGGAGGAGACCGGGCCCGTCTTCCTCGACGAGGAGCCGCTCGCGCCGGAGCCCGCGTCGGCCTGGCAGGCGGACTCCTCCCGTCAGACCGGCTTCGGCGGCGACCTCGACCAGAAGGTCTCCTGGGGCACGCCCCGCACACCCGACCCGCGCACGCCGGCGGAGTGGCCGGTGGCGGGCGGGAGCGAGCCGGAGGAGGAGCGCCCCGCCGCCCAGGCCTCCGCCGCTCCCGCGCCCGCCGCCCAGGCGCCCGCCGCCCAGTCGGCCAACGCCCCGGCGCCCGCCGTGGACCCCCGGGCGACCGGGGGAGCGGCACGCCTCGGAGGCATGCCGGTCACCCCGATCCCGACCCCCTCGCCGGCACCCCAGCCCCACCCGGCCCCGGCCCAGCCCCAGCCTCCCGTCGCGGCGGCCCCGGCCCCCACGCCGACGACGCCGTCCACCCCCTCCACCCCCTCCTGGGCCCAGCAGCCCCACCCCCAGCCGCAGGCTCAAGTCCAGCCCCCGCAGCAGCCCCAGGAGCAGCAGCCCGTCCTCCCGTGGAAGCCGCCCGTCGAAGACGTGTTCCAGCAGGCGGCCCGCGCGCAGGCCGCCGCACGTCCCGCCGGGCTCGGCAGGCGGCTGGTCGCCCGGCTGATCGACAGCGTCGTCCTGGGCGCGCTGGTCGGCGCGGCCTCCGTGCCCTTCGTGACCGCGGCCGTCGACCACATCGAGGAGAAGATCGAGGCGGCCAGGCAGTCCGGCACCACCGTCCAGGTCTGGCTGCTCGACTCCACGACCTCCGTCCAGTTCGGCATCGTGCTCGCCTCGCTGTTCGTCCTCGGTGTCCTGTACGAGGCGCTGCCCACCGCCAAGTGGGGCCGCACCCTGGGCAAGAAGCTGTGCGGGATCGAGGTGCGGGACATCGAGGCGCACGAGCCGCCGACGTTCGGGAAGGCGCTCCGCCGCTGGCTCGTCTACAGCGTCCTGGGGCTCCTGGCCATCGGGATCGTCAACGTCCTGTGGTGCCTCTTCGACCGTCCCTGGCGCCAGTGCTGGCACGACAAGGCGGCCCGCACCTTCGTCGCGCGCTGAGCGAGGGCCGTCCCCCGAACGGGCGGTGATTCCTTGCGGGGCCGTCCCGCCCGGGATGCACTGCCCCCATGAGCACCGACCAGCCGCCGCCCGGCCAGCCGCCCGAGGACGACCCCTTCAGCAAGAGGCCTCCGGAGCCGCCGCCGGGAGGCCCGCCCCCGGGAGAGCCGCCCCCGGGAGGGCCGCCCCCGGGAGGGCCACCGCCGGGAGGCCCGCCGCCGGGAGGCCCGCCGCCGGGTGGCCCGCCGCCGGGGAGCCCGTACGACTCCCCGTACGGCGGCGGCTCCCCGTACGACAACATGCCCCCGCCCCCGTACGGCAGCGGGTACGGCGGGGGTTACGGCGGAAACGATCCGCTCTCCGGGATGCCGCCGCTCGCGGAGACGGGCCGGCGCGTCCTCGCCCGGCTGATCGACTGGGTGATCATCGCGGTGCCGCTCGCGATCATCGGCATCCCCTTCGACATCTACCAACGGGCGACCCGGGACGGCAACGACTTCGGGGACACGGTCAACAGCCTCAACGGCGGCAGCCAGCTCGTCTTCCAGCTCATCACGATCGTCGCGTACGTCGCGTACGACACCGTGCTGACGGCCAAGAACGGCCAGACCATCGGCAAGAGGCTGATGAAGCTGCGGGTCGCGATGCTCAACGACGGGACGACGCCGCCGATGAGCCAGTCGCTGCTGCGCGCCGTCGTGCTCTGGCTTCCCGCGCTGATCTGCTGCGCCTGTCTGTGGCCGCTGCTGATCCTGATCCTGATCGTGGTCGACAAGCCGTACAAGCAGGGTCTGCACGACAAGGCGGCGAAGACGGTCGTCGTCACCGTCCCCCGGTAGGGACGACGACGCGGAAAAACGGACGAAGCGTCACGAACCGATCCGGGTGTCGATCCCCGCGCTCACGCGCTGGGCGGGCACCCGGATCTCTTCGTCCACGGGGGTATTGACGGGCCGCCCGCGCCCCGGCATCGTCACCGCCACGAGGGCGCCGAGCAGCAGGCCCGCGGCGCAGATCACCGCGATGCCCGGGGTCGTCGTCGTGCCGGAGAGCAGCAGCAGGGCGACGGTCGTGAGGACGACGGTGGCCGAACCGTAGGTGAGCTGTGCGGCGTTCGGACGCTGCATGACAGGTACCGCCCCTCGAGACTTCGGTTCGACTCTACGACGGTGGATGCCCGGAGGGTGTGACAGGTAAGCGTGACCTTACCCACGGCGCCGGTGCACGGGGGGCGCACGGGGTCACGGAAACGTCAATCTTCCTTCACCGCGCGCCTGCCAAGTGTTCGATAATCGGAAAACGGATCCTGCATAGTGCAGTTGACCCGTGCAAGTCAAGATCTGTCTTTTCTGGCCCCACTCCGGTCGAATGTCGTCACTTGTGACGCGCGACCCCGCCGGACGGACACCCCACCTTCGGTCCGAGGGCGTGGGCGCCGGGGAGGACAACATCAAGTGACCAACAGACGACGGGCGATCAGAGCGTCCGCAGTCGTCGTGGCGCTCGCGGCCACCGCCGCCACCGCCTCGACCTTCACCACCGCCTGGGCCGACAACCACGGCAGCGTGACGCCGGCCGGCATCCAGACCGTCGACAAGACGACGGTCGACCACGACCTCGAGGGCCCCTACAGCGACCAGCAGGAGCAGCAGCGCAAGGCTGCTCTGGAGCGGGTCCTGAACGGCGACGCCAAGGTCGAGAACCGCGGCGGCTCCCAGGTCGTCAAGCTCGGCGCCAAGAAGTACGTCGAGCTGGGCCGCGAGAAGACCGACAAGATCTTCACCATCCTCGTCGAGTTCGGCGACCAGGTGGACAACACCACCCTGATCGACCGCAAGGACGACGACACGCCGGAGCTCAAGCCGAAGTACGGCGGCACGCCCGGCCCGCTGCACAACGCCATAGCCCAGCCCGACCGTGCGAACGACAACTCCACGGCCTGGCAGGCGGACTACAACCAGCAGCACTTCCAGGACCTGTACTTCGGCACCGGCAAGGACAAGAAGGGCCAGCCGAAGCACTCCCTGAAGACCTACTACGAGCGCACCTCGTCCGGCCGTTACTCGGTCGACGGCACGGTCTCCGACTGGGTCAAGGTCCCGTACAACGAGGCCCGTTACGGCTCGAACTACTGCGGCCAGACCAACTGCGCCAATGTCTGGGACACCGTCCGCGACGGTCTCACCGCCTGGGTCGCCGACCAGAAGGCCAAGGGCCAGACCGACGCCCAGATCAAGGCCCAGCTGGCCTCGTACGACCAGTGGGACCGTTACGACTTCGACGGCGACGGCAACTTCAACGAGCCCGACGGCTACATCGACCACTTCCAGCTCGTGCACGCGGGCGAGGACGAGTCGGCCGGCGGCGGCGCCGAGGGCAAGAACGCCCTGTGGGCCCACCGCTGGTACGCCTACGGCACCAACGCGGGCAAGACCGGTCCGGCGAACAACAAGGCCGGCGGCACCCCGATCGGCGACACCGGCATCTGGGTCGGCGACTACACGATGCAGCCGGAGAACGGCGGCCTCGGCGTCTTCGCGCACGAGTACGGCCACGACCTCGGTCTGCCGGACCACTACGACACCGCGGGCGGCGAGAACTCCACCGGGTTCTGGACCCTCATGTCCTCCGGCTCCTGGCTCGGCCAGGGCAAGGACGCCATCGGCGACCTGCCCGGCGACATGAGCGCCTGGGACAAGCTCCAGCTCGGCTGGCTGAACTACGCCAAGGTCAACGACTGGCAGCGCTCCACCAAGACCACCCACAAGCTGGGCGTCTCGGAGTACAACACCAAGAACCCGCAGGCGCTCGTCGTCGAGCTGCCGAAGAAGAAGGTCACCACCGACATCGTGGCTCCCGCCGAGGGCGCCTCGCAGTGGTGGAGCAACATGGGTGACGACCTCAAGAACACCCTGACCCGCTCCGTCGACCTCACGGGCAAGACGTCCGCCTCCCTGGAGCTCCAGGGCTGGTACGACATCGAGCTGGACTACGACTACCTCTACGCCGAGGTGTCGACGGACGGCGGCGCCAACTGGACGGCCCTGAACGGCACCGCCGACGGCGTGGCCATCCCGAAGGACGCCTCCGGCGCCCCGGCGCTGACCGACGTGTCGGGCACGCACAAGAAGCTCGTCTACGACCTGAACGCGTACGCGGGCAAGAAGTTCGACCTCCGCTTCCGCTACCAGACGGACGGCGGCGCGGGCGGCAAGGGCTTCACCGCCGACGCCATCACGCTGACCGCCGACGGTGCCGCCGTCTTCTCGGACAACGCCGAGAACGGTGACAACGGCTGGGTCGCCAAGGGCTTCTCGCGGGTCGGCAAGGGCTTCACGAAGGAGTACGAGCAGTACTACATCGCGGAGAACCGCCAGTACGTCTCGTACGACTCCACCCTCAAGACCGGCCCGTACAACTTCGGGTTCACGGGTGACAAGGCCGGCTGGGTCGAGCACTACGCGTACCAGAACGGTCTGCTCATCTGGAAGTGGGACCTGTCCCAGAAGGACAACAACACCTCCCAGCACCCGGGCGCCGGTCTGGTCCTCCCGATCGACTCGCACCCGAGCCCGCTGAAGTGGTCCAACGGCGAGCTCATGCGCAACCGTGTCCAGGCGTACGACTCGCCGTTCACGATCGCTCGCACGGAGGGCTTCCAGCTGCACAACAAGGGCGTCGCCACCTGGGTCCCGTCCCAGGCCGGCAACCCGACCTTCGATGACAGCAAGGGCGTCTACTGGTTCGCCGAGAACCCGCGCGCCGGTGTCCAGGTAACTGACACCAACACCAAGATCCAGGTCGTCAAGGAGCCGAAGGATGGCCAGACGATCACGGTTCAGGTCGGTCCCTCGACCAAGTAATTGGTAAAATCGCAGGTCAAAGCATGATCGGCCGTCGCCCTCTAGCGGGCGGCGGCCGTTCGTGTTTAGGTGCGTCTGACGCGGTTCTTATTGACATCTGATCCACGGGGGAGTGGTTCCGCATGCCCAACGGAGGGTTCTGCAAACTGCCGGGAGGCAGTGTGGTCGTCGCCATAGGGCTGCCCAGCCCGGCCGGCGACGGCGCCACCGTCCGCTTCCTGGTCCACGCCGCCAACCGTGCCCGCGCCCTGACCAGGCTGCGGAACCTGGGGCTGCGGGCGGTCTACCTCCGCGGCAACTCCGAGCCGCCCACCCCGGACGAGGTCACCGCGGTCCTGCACCACCCGGACGGCCTGCTGTGGAGGTCCACCCCGGGCGCCGCCCAGGAGCTCTGGCACCCCGTGCGGTCCCTCCCGAAGGCGCCGGCCGCCTGATCCGGGAGCCCGATCCCGGACCCGGACCTATGCGACGACCGGCTTGCCCGTCATCCGCACGCCCGCCGCCCGGAGCTCCTCCAGGGCCCGGTCCGTGGTCTCCTCGGCCACGCCGGCCGTCAGGTCGAGCAGGACGTGGGTCCGGAAACCCTCCCGGGCCGCGTCCAGGGCCGTGGCCCGGACGCAGTGGTCGGTGGCGATGCCGACCACGTCGACCTCGGTGACGTCCCGCGAGCGCAGCCAGTCCGCGAGGGTCTCCCCGTTCTCGTCGAGCCCCTCGAAGCCGCTGTACGCCGCCGAGTACGCGCCCTTGTCGAAGACGGCGTCGATCGCCCCGCTCGCGACGGCGGGCGCGAAGTTCGGGTGGAAGCCGACGCCCTCCGTGCCGGCCACGCAGTGCACCGGCCAGGAGGACACGTAGTCAGGGTCCTCGCCGGCCGGGGCGAAGTGCTCGCCCGGGTCGACGTGGTGGTCGCGGGTGGCGACGACGTGCCGGTAGGAGGTGCCCGCCGTCTGGCCCACCAGGTCGGTGATGGCGGCGGCGACGTCCGCGCCGCCGGTCACCGCGAGGCTGCCGCCCTCGCAGAAGTCGTTCTGAACGTCCACAACGATCAATGCGCGGTGCATGGCGGGTGTCCTTAGCGGGTCGGGAGGGAATTCTTCGAGCCTAGAGACTTCCCCCTCCCGGCGGGAGGGGGCGTCACCGAGGACTCCTGTGTGCGCGGGGTCAGGCGTACTCGGTCGGCAGGACCGCCTCGCCGCGCGACAGCTGCATCGCCGACATCGGCAGCCCCGCGCGGGCCGCGATGTGCCGGGCCCTGGCGGCCTCCAGGGGCTCCCGGGCCACCACGTCGCCGCCCTTGACCAGCTCGACGAGCAGCTGGTGCCCGGCGAGCTCCGGCGGGACCGGGCCGGTGCCCACGACCTCCGCCTCGGCGACCCCGTACGCGTCGGGCCGGCGCGCCGCCCACTTGCGGCCGCCGACGGAGGCCTTGCCGCCCAGCGACTTCTTGGCCACCGGCACCAGGGGCGCCTTCGGGTCGGCCGAGGCGGCCCGGGCGACCAGCTTGTAGACCATGGAGCAGGTCGGGTGGCCGCTGCCGGTGACCAGCTGCGTGCCTACCCCGTACGCGTCGACCGGGGCCGCCGCCAGCGAGGCGATGGCGTACTCGTCGAGGTCCGAGGTGACCACGATCTTCGTGTCCCGGGCGCCCAGCCCGTCGAGCTGCGCCCGCACCCGGTGGGCGACGAGCAGCAGGTCGCCGGAGTCGATCCGCACGGCCCCCAGCTCGGGTCCGGCGACCTCGACGGCGGTACGGACGGCCTCGGCCACGTCGTACGTGTCGACGAGCAGGGTCGTGCCGCGTCCCAGGGTCTCCACCTGGGCCCGGAAGGCGTCCCGCTCGCTGTCGTGGAGCAGGGTGAAGGCGTGGGCGGAGGTGCCGACGGTCGGGATGCCGTAGCGGAAGCCGGCCGCGAGGTCCGAGGTGGAGTCGAAGCCGCCGACGTAGGCGGCGCGGGAGGCGGCGACGGCCGCCAGCTCGTGGGTGCGGCGGGCGCCCATCTCGATCAGGCGCCGCCCGCCGGCGGCGGCGGACATGCGGGAGGCGGCGGCCGCGATGGCCGAGTCGTGGTTGAGGATCGAGAGGATCACGGTCTCCAGGAGCACGCACTCCGCGAAGGAGCCCTCGACGCGCAGCACGGGGGAGCCGGGGAAGTACACCTCGCCCTCGGGGTAGCCCCAGATGTCGCCGGAGAAGCGGTAGCGGGCGAGCCATTCCAGGGTCGGTTCGTCGACGATGGAGCGCTCCCGCAGGAAGCCCAGGACGGCGGGGTCGAAGCGGAAGTTCTCGACGGCGTCCAGGACCCGGCCGACGCCCGCGAGGACGCCGTAGCGCCGCCCCTCGGGCAGCCGCCGGGTGAAGACCTCGAAGACGGAGCGCCGGTCGGCGGTGCCGGCCCGCAGGGCCGCCTGGAGCATGGTCAGCTCGTACTGATCGGTGAAGAGCGCGGTCGACGGCACGTCCACCGGCAGCCCAAGGTCCGCAGCGTTCATGTGGGCGATGCTAGCGCAGAAATCGTCAGAGTGACGATTTCTATCGCGAGGAGCGCGCCACGGGGGTGCGGCCGTTCGATCGGCACGGGTGCGCCACGAGCGCGCCCCGTTTGCGCGACCGCCCCCCAGGGGTGACAACATGGGGTGAGTGAGCGTCGCGCCTATTGAGATCGAACGTACGGAATCGGCCGAGGAGGTCTCCGCGGTCGTCGAACCCGACGTGCCCTGGGTGACCCTCGTGCACAACGATCCGGTCAACCTGATGAGCTATGTGGAGTACGTCTTCCAGTCGTACTTCGGATACTCCAAGGACAAGGCGCACAAGCTGATGCTCGACGTGCACAACAAGGGCCGCGCGGTGGTCTCCAGCGGCACCCGCGAGGAGATGGAACGGGACGTGCAGGCGATGCACGGCTACGGCCTGTGGGCGACCCTCTCCCAGGACCGCTTCTGATGGCCGGGCAGTTCGAGGCCCTCCCGGGCGGTGGCGCGGCCGTCGCGCTCGACGACGTCGAGATCTCCATCCTCCGCTCCCTCGCCGTCCAGCTCATGGAGCTGATCGGCCCGGGCGACGAGCCCGCCGCGGACGAGGACCCGCTGGCCGCGCTCTTCGCCGAGGGGCCGAGCGAGCCGCCGTCCGACCCCGCCCTCCGTCGCCTCTTCCCCGACGCGTACGGGGACGACAGCGAGGAGCTGCGCGCGGCCGCGTCCGACTTCCGCCGCTACACCGAGAACGACCTGCGGACCCGCAAGCGCGAGGACGCCCTCGCGGTCGTGCGCGCCCTGGACTCCCTGTCCGCCGAGGTGGCGGGGGAGGGCGGCGCGGTCCTGAAGCTCACCCCGGACGAGTCCCGGTCCTGGCTCGGCGCGCTCAACGACCTCCGGCTGACCATCGGCACCCGCCTGGAGGTCACGGACGACGAGGACAGCGAGCAGCTGTACCGGCTGCCGGACTCCGATCCGCGCAAGCCCATGGTGATGGCGTACCTCTGGCTGGGCGCGCTCCAGGAGTCCCTCGTCTCGACCCTGATGCCGTAGGGCCACCCCCCTCAAGGGGGTGTTCGCTCAGCGGACGCTCAAATCCGGATAACGAATGCGTTATCAGAGCGTCCTCCTGGCCATCTTGTGCACCCTTTGTCCGTATTTTTTTGTGGTGTGCGCCACATCCAACTCCGTCGATCACCCCCCACCTCGTGATAAATCTTCACGACCACTCGGGCACGCCACCCCTGTTCCCGAGGGCGCTTGGACCGGCTGACCGCCGGTAGCACTCCATCCACATCCGGGGGGATCAGGATCTGATCCGCGGCAGACGCACTCGCAGTCGCGCGGATCAGCATGGAGAAAGGCGCACCACCATGACCTCAGTGCAGGTCGACAAGCAGCACGACGGCAATGAGGCCGCGGACTCCGCCTCGGGCGAGGGTTACCACCGGGCACTCGGCGCCCGCCAGATCCAGATGATCGCGATCGGCGGCGCCATCGGCACCGGGCTCTTCCTCGGCGCGGGCAAGGGGATCTCCATCGCGGGACCCAGCCTGATCCTCGCGTACGCCGTCGCGGGCCTCGTCATCTTCTTCATCATGCGGGCGCTCGGCGAGCTCCTCATGTACCGCCCGGTGTCGGGCTCCTTCTCGGAGTACGCCCGGGAGTTCATCGGCCCCTTCGCGGGCTTCGCGACCGGCTGGACGTACTGGCTCTTCTGGGTCGTCACCGGCATCACCGAGGTCACCGCCGCGGCCACCTACATGACGTACTGGTGGGACATCCCGCAGTGGCTCTCCGCCCTCGTCTTCACCGTGATCCTCTACGGCGCCAACCTGATCTCCGTGAAGCTCTTCGGTGAGCTGGAGTTCTGGTTCTCCATGGTCAAGGTCACCGCGATCGTCGGCATGATCCTGATCTGCGCCGGCATCCTCACCCTCGGCTTCTCCGACGCCGGCGCCACCGCCTCCGTCACCCACCTGTGGGACCTCGGCGGCTTCTTCGCCGGCGAGGACGGCATCTTCTCGACCCTGATGACCCTCCAGATGGTCATGTTCGCCTTCCTCGCCGTCGAGCTGGTCGGCGTCACCGCCGGCGAGTCGAAGGACCCGAAGACGGTCCTGCCGAAGGCGATCAACACCGTGCCGTGGCGCATCGCCGTCTTCTACGTCGGCGCGCTGATCATGATCCTGTCGGTCGTCCCGTGGACCGCGTTCAAGCCGGGCGTCAGCCCGTTCGTCGCGGCCTTCGAGAAGATGGGCCTCGGCATCGGCGCCGCCATCGTCAACTTCGTCGTCCTGACGGCGGCCCTGTCCTCCTGCAACTCGGGCATGTACTCCACCGGCCGCATGCTGCGCGACCTCGCGCTCAACGGCCAGGGCCCGAAGGTCTTCACGAAGCTCACGAAGTCCGGCACCCCGCTGGTCGGCACCACCGTCTCGGCCGCGCTGATGATGGTCGGCGTCTGGATCAACTACCAGTGGCCCGGCGACGCCTTCAACTACGTCGTCTCCTTCGCCACCATCTCCGGCATGTGGGCCTGGATCGTCATCCTGGTCTGCCAGATCCGCTACCGGCTCAAGGCCGACCGCGGCGAGCTGCCCCAGTCCTCCTTCAAGGCCCCCGGCGGCATCTGGTTCAGCGTCTTCTCGCTCGCCTTCATCGGGATGGTCGTCGTGACCATGGGCATGGACAAGGACAACCGGGTCGCGCTGTACGGCGCTCCGGTCTGGGGCCTGATCCTCGCCGTCTCCTACCTGGTCCTCAAGGCCCGCAACCCCCAGGGCGCGGCCTTCGCCAAGCGAGACTGACCCCTCTGACCTGCACGGTCTCAGCATCCGGGCCGTTCCGTACCAAACACCGGTACGGAACGGCCCGTCTGCTTATCCTGTCGGCATGCTGACCATCACCCAGGCCCTGTACGACCAGATCGTGGAGCACTCCCGCGCGGACCACCCCGACGAGGCCTGCGGCGTGGTCGCGGGCCCCGTCGGCAGCGGACGCCCCGAGCGGTTCATCCCGATGCTCAACGCCGCCCGCTCGCCCACCTTCTACGAGTTCGACTCCGGGGACCTGCTCAAGCTCTACCGCGACATGGACGACCGGGACGAGGAGCCCGTCATCGTCTACCACTCGCACACCGCGACCGAGGCCTACCCGTCCCGCACGGACATCTCGTACGCGAACGAGCCGAACGCCCACTACGTCCTCGTCTCCACCGCCGACACCGACGGCGCCGGCCCCTTCCAGTTCCGCTCCTACTCGATCGTCGAGGGCGTCGTGACCGAGGAAGAGGTCAAGGTCGTCGAGGCGTACGAGTAAGAAGCGGTACGAGTGAGGCGCGGCGCCGGCGGACCCTACGAGCAGGACGTCGTCCGGAAGCGCGCCGCATAGGCGGAGGGCGTCACCCCGACATGCCGGGCGAACGCCCTCCGCAGGCTCTCGTCACTGCCGAGCCCGCTCCGCGCCGCCGCCCCCGTCACACTCGCCCCGCCCTCCAGCAGCATCCGCGCCGCCTCCACCCGCACCCGCTCCACGTACCCCGCGGGCGTCGCCCCCACCTGCTCGCGGAACAGCCGCGCCAGATGCCGGGCGCTCACCCCCGCCCGCCGGGCCAGAGCCGGCGCGCTGTGGTCGGCCGCCGGATCCGCCGCGACCGCGTCCAGGAGCGGGCGCACCACCGGGTGCCGGGTCGGGGGAGTCCGCGAGGCCGCCGAGAACTGCGACTGCCCGCCCGGCCGCTGGAGGAACACCACCAGGTCCCGCGCCACCGCCCGGGCCGCCTCCGGCCCCCGGTCCTCCTCCACGAGCGCCAGGCACAGGTCGATCCCGGCCGTCACCCCCGCCGAGGACCACACCTCCCCGTCCCGCACGTGGATCGCGTCCGCGTTCACCTCGACCGCCGGATACCGCAGGGCGAGGGCCCCCGCGTGCTCCCAGTGGGTCGCCGCCCGGCGCCCGTCGAGCAGCCCCGCCGCCGCGAGCGCGAACGCCCCCGTGCACACGGACGCCACCCGGCCCGAGCGCGCCGCGAGCCCCGCCACCTCCGGAGCGACGGCCACGCACCGCTCCACGTCCACCGCCCCGGGCACGATCAGCGTGTCCGCGCCGAGCACCTCCCCGGCCGCGCGGTCCGCGCCGATCCGCAGTCCGCACGAGGTACGTACGCCCCGCCCGTCCGGCGTGCACACCCGCACCCCGTAGCCGGACCCGGCCGTCGAGAACACCTCCAGGGGCGCGGAGACGTCGAGCAGCCGGACCCCGTCGAAGGCGAACACCCACACGTCGTGCGTCGTCGTCATGTGTCCGATTCTGTGGGATGCCCGTCCCCGAGGACATGGCGGGTCCACGGCCCCGGCGGCGAGGCTGGTCCCGTGAACCCGATGACGCTCGTCCCCGACAGCAAGCTCGCCACCGCCGCCACCGAACTCGTCCGCGACACGACGAGCGAGCTGATCTACGACCACTCCCGCCGCGTCTACCTCTTCGGCGCCCTCCAGGGCCGCGCCCGCGGCCTCGCCTTCGACCCCGAACTCCTCTACGTCGGCGCCATGTTCCACGACCTCGGCCTCGGCGCGGCGCACCGGACCAGCGGCCGTCGCTTCGAGGTCGACGGAGCCGAGGAGGCGGCCGCCTTCCTCCGCTCCCACGGCGCCGACGAGGACGCCGTCCGCCGCGTCTGGACCGCGATCGCCCTCCACACCACCCCCGGCATCCCCGGATTCATGGAGCCCGAGGTCGCCCTCGTCACCGCCGGCGTCGAGTACGACGTCCTCGGCATCGGCTACGACGACCCCGCCGCCGTCACCCCCGAGGACCGCGCCGCGATCGTCGCCGCCCACCCCCGTCCCGACTTCAAGCGTCGCATCCTGGACGCCTTCGCGGACGGCATCGCGCCCAGACCGGGCACCACCTTCGGCAACGTCAAAGCCGACGTCCTGCGCCATTTCGTGCCCGGATTCGTCCCCGGGGACTTCGTGACGACGATCCGGGACTCCGCCTGGCCCGAGTGAAGGGAGCCCTCCACTTGCCAGGTCCGCCAGTCGGGCAGAAAGTATCCACGATGTGAGATCACATTCCGGAACCCGGACCGGGAATCGATACGATGAGCCCATGGTTTCCCACGACGTGAGCGAAGAGACTCCGAGCACCACCCTGCTCGCTGCGTTCGCTGGCGCTCTCTCCGCCTCCGCTCTTCTCGGGGCCTTCGGAGGCGGAGCGGCACGCCTGCACGTCGACCTGTGCCGCCTCGCCAGCGCGATCTGTACCTCACGCGCTGCGCTCTGAGCGACCGGCCGAGCGCCCTCACCGTACGACCCCCTCCGCGCGGGGCCACAGAAGCGCGCCCATCACGCCACTTCCGACAGGAGAGCCCACGCCATGGCCATCGAGGTCCGCATCCCGACCATCCTCCGCACCTACACCGACGGCGAGAAGGCCGTCGAGGGCCAGGGCGGGACCCTCGCCGAGCTCTTCGCCGACCTGGAGACCCGCCACAACGGGATCGAGGCGCGCATCGTGGACGGCGGCAAGCTCCGCCGCTTCGTCAACGTCTACCTGAACGACGAGGACGTCCGCTTCCTCGACGGCATCGACACCAAGCTCGCCGACGGCGACAACGTCACGATCCTGCCGGCCGTCGCCGGCGGCATGGTCTGATCCACATGCGTTACGACTCCTCGCTGGCCGCGGTCGGCAACACGCCGCTGGTCCGCCTCCCCCGGCTCTCGCCCTCGGACGACGTCCGGATCTGGGCGAAGCTGGAGGACCGCAACCCCACCGGCTCGGTCAAGGACCGCCCCGCGCTCCACATGATCGAGCAGGCGGAGAAGGACGGCCGCCTCACCCCCGGCTGCACCATCCTGGAGCCGACCAGCGGCAACACCGGCATCTCCCTCGCCATGGCCGCCAAGCTCAAGGGCTACCGCATCGTCTGCGTCATGCCCGAGAACACCAGCGAGGAGCGCCGCCAGCTGCTCGCCATGTGGGGCGCCGAGATCATCTCGTCCCCCGCTGCCGGCGGATCGAACACGGCCGTGCGGGTCGCCAAGGAGCTCGCCGAGCAGCACCCCGACTGGGTGATGCTCTACCAGTACGGCAACCCGGACAACGCGGGCGCCCACTACGCCACCACCGGCCCCGAGATCCTCGCCGACCTCCCCTCCATCACCCACTTCGTCGCCGGCCTCGGCACGACGGGGACGCTGATGGGCGTCGGCCGCTACCTCCGCGAGCACAAGCCCGACGTCAAGATCGTCGCCGCCGAACCGCGCTACGACGACCTCGTCTACGGCCTGCGCAACCTCGACGAGGGCTTCGTACCCGAGCTGTACGACGCCTCCGTCCTCACCACCCGCTTCTCGGTCGGCTCCGCCGACGCGGTCACCCGCACCCGCGAACTCCTCCAGCAGGAGGGCATCTTCGCGGGCGTCTCCACCGGTGCCGCCCTGCACGCGGCCATCGGCATCGGCAAGAAGGCGCTCAAGGCGGGCGAGTCCGCCGACATCGCCTTCGTCGTCGCGGACGGCGGCTGGAAGTACCTGTCGACGGGCCTCTACACGGCCAGGACGACGGAAGAGGCGATCGAGGCGGTCCAGGGCCAGCTCTGGGCCTAGCCCCCCCGCCGCCCGGGCCCGCGGGCCCGGCGAAAAAGCTAGCGCCCGAGATGGCGGACCTGGTCCCACACGACCGGGTCCGCCTCTCCCGCTCTCCGCCGGAACTCCCACACCGGCACGTCCCGCAGCTCGTCCGTCTCCAGGAAACTGGGCCGCCCCTGCGCGTCGCCCACCGAACCGGGCGGCAGCGCGATCACCCCCGGCCGCTCGTCGTGGTACTTGCTGGTGATCTTGGCGACGAGCGCGCTGTCGCCGCGCAGCGCGAGGACCAGACACGGACGGTCCTTGGACCCCGGCCCGTCCTCGTACGGCACGTCGGCCCACCAGATCTCACCCGCCCGGGGCAACCGCTCCGGCAGCCGCCCCCGCGGCACGGGCCGCGCCGGCGGCCGCGTCCGCCCCGCCGGTCGCCCCGTCGGCCCTTCCCGGGGCCGGCGCGAAGACGACTTCCGCCCTCCCCCCGATCTCGTCCGGGGGGACCCCCAGGCGAGCGCCACCGCCAGCGCGATCACCACGACCGCGACCAGCGCGGGCCACCACGACGTGTCCATACCTCAAGAAGGTACCGGGGGGCGCCCCACCCCGCCGCCGCGCCCCGCCATCCATCCGAACCGGTGACAGAGCCCGTGAGTTCGCCCACAACGGGCCACCACGAAGGAGCGTCGGGCCCGGGTGCGCCTTACGCTCGACAGACCGCACAGCCTCCCCTCCCCCAGCGCGCTTCCCGCACCCGTCCACGGAGGTTCACGCTCCATGAAGCTCACCGTCGTCGGCTGCTCCGGGTCGTTCCCGTCCGCGGACTCGGCCTGTTCGAGCTACCTCGTCGAGGCCGACGGCTTCCGGCTGCTCCTCGACATGGGCAACGGCGCCCTGGGCGAGCTGCAGCGCCACATCGGTCTGTACGACCTCGACGCGATCTTCCTCAGCCACCTGCACGCGGACCACTGCATCGACATGTGCGGGTACTTCGTGGCCCGCTACTACCGGCACGACGGCGGGCGCTGCGACGCGATCCCCGTCTACGCGCCGGAGGGCGCCGAGCAGCGGCTGACCACGGCGTACGCCGACACGCCCTCGGCCACCTCGATGAGCGAGGTCTTCGACTTCCACACGCTGAAGTCGGGCGGCAGCTTCGAGATCGGCCCCTTCACCGTCCGTACGGAGAGGGTGTGCCACCCGGTCGAGGCGTACGGCATCCGGGTCGAGCACGGCGGCCGTTCGCTCACGTACTCCGGGGACACCGGGGTCTGCGACGCGCTGCACGGCCTCGCCGACGGCGCCGACCTCTTCCTCTGCGAGGCCTCCTTCACCCACGGCAAGGAGGACGTCCCGGACCTCCACCTCAACGGCCGGGAGGCCGGCGCCCACGCGACCCGGGCGGGGGTGGGCCGTCTGGTGCTCACCCACATCCCGCCGTGGACGGACGGCGAGCAGAACCTGCGGGACGCCCGCGAGGTCTACGCGGGCCCGTCGGAGCTGGCGAGACCGGGCGCGGTCTACGAGATCTGAGGGCTTTCGAGGACACGGGAAGGGCCCCGGAACCGTACGTACGGTTCCGGGGCCCTTCCGCCGTGCGGGGGAGGCTCACGCCTTGGTGAGGTCCTCGACCTCCTCCTCGGGCTCGCGGCCCGGGGTGGGAAGGTTGAACTTGACGATCGCGAAGCGGAAGACCACGTAGTAGATCGCCGCGAAGACGAGGCCGATCGGGATGATCATCCACGGCTTGGTCGCGAGGTTCCAGTTGAGCAGGTAGTCGATGCCGCCGGCGGAGAAGGTGAAGCCCGCGTGGACGCCGAAGGCCCAGGTGACGGCCATGGAGACGGCGGTCAGGACCGCGTGGATCGCGTACAGGACCGGCGCGATGAACATGAAGGTGAACTCGATCGGCTCGGTGATGCCCGTGACGAAGGAGGTCAGCGCGAGGGAGACCATCATGCCCATGACGGCCTTGCGGCGCTCGGGGCGGGCGGCGTGGGCGATGGCGATCGCGGCGGCCGGGAGGCCGAACATCATGATCGGGAAGAAGCCCGACATGAAGATTCCGGCGCTCGGGTCACCGGCGAAGAAGCGGTTGAGGTCACCGTGGACGACCTCGCCGGCGGCGTTGGTGAAGTCACCGATCTGGAACCAGGAGACGGTGTTCACGAACTGGTGCATGCCGACGGGGATCAGCGCGCGGTTGATGAGGCCGAAGAGGCCGGCGCCACCGGCGCCGAGGCCGGTCATCCACTCGCCGAAGCTGGAGATGCCCTCGCCGATCGGTTCCCAGACCAGGCCGAAGACGACGCCGACGGCGGTGCCGACGAAGGCCATGATGATCGGGACGAGACGGCGGCCGTTGAAGAAGCCGAGCCAGTCGACGAGCTTGGTGCGGTGGAACCGCTGCCACAGGACGGCCGAGAGCAGACCCATCAGGATGCCGCCGAGGACACCCGGGTTGTTGTAGGTCGCGGCGACGTCGACGCCCTTGTTGGCGGTCGTGTTGACGACGGCCTCGGTGATCGGGAAGGCCTTCAGCACGTTGCTGTAGACCAGGAAGCCGACGAGCGCGGCCAGGGCGGTGGAGCCGTCCGCCTTCTTGGCGAAGCCGATGGCGACGCCGATGCAGAAGAGCAGGGGCAGGTTGTCGAAGACAGCGCCGCCGGCCGTGGCGAACACGGAGGCGACCTTGTCCCACCCGAGTCCGTCCTTGCCGAAGACGTCGGGCTGGCCGAGACGGAGCAAGATACCCGCGGCCGGCAGCACGGCGATCGGCAGCTGCAGGCTGCGACCGACCTTCTGCAGGCCCTGGAACAGGCCGGATCCGCGCTTCTTCGCGGGAGCGGCGGCCTGGGCGGTGGCCGTACTCATCAACTTCCTCCAGTAGGGCAAGGCGCCGCCAGAGCATGGAAAAAGGGGGTGACGGCGGCGTCTCGTGGAACGCGGTGGTCTGGACCGCGTGGTCTACACCAATGAGTGGTGTAGACCAGTTGTAGCACGTGGGACTTAGATAAGGAACCTGTGAATTCTGTGCGCTCAGCCATAGCCGGAAATGCACGACAAAAGGCCCCCGGACGGTCAGGTCCGGGGGCCTTTCGCGGGTCTTGCGGGAGGGGCGAAAGCCCCGAAAGCGGTCGGGCTCCGGCGGGTGATCGCCGGGTCACCTGACGTTGTCGCGCTCGATCTCCTCCTCGACGTCCTCCGGCTCGCGGCCGGGGGTCTGGAGGTTGAACGTGACGATCGCGAACCTGAAGATCACGTAGTACACGGCCGCGAACCCCAGGCCGATCGGAATGATCAGCCACGGCTTCGTCGCGAGGTTCCAGTTGATCACGTAGTCGATCAGGCCGGCCGAGAAGCTGAAGCCGTCCTTCACGCCGAGCGCCCAGGTCACCGCCATCGACACGCCGGTCAGCACGGCGTGGATCACGTACAGCAGCGGCGCGATGAAGAGGAACGAGTACTCGATCGGCTCGGTGATCCCGGTGACGAACGAGGTCAGGGCGACCGAGAGCATCAGGCCGCCGACCGCCTTGCGGCGGTGCGGCTTCGCGGTGTGGGTGATCGCGAGCGCCGCGGCGGGCAGCGCGAACATCATGATCGGGAAGAAGCCCGTCAGGAACTGTCCGGCGTTCGGGTCGCCCGCGAGGAACATGGGGATGTCGCCGTGGACCACCGTGCCGTCCGGCTTGGTGTACGTGCCGAACTGGAACCAGATCGGCACGTTCAGGAACTGGTGCAGGCCGATGACGAGGAGGGCGCGGTTGGCGAGGCCGAAGATGCCCGACCCCCACGCGCCGAGCCCGACCAGCCAGTCGCTGAAGTTCTCCAGGCCGTCACCGATCGGCGGCCAGATCCACAGGCAGATCGCGGCGAACGCGATCGCGACGAACGTCATGATGATCGGGACCAGGCGGCGGCCGTTGAAGAAGCCCAGCCAGTCGACCAGCTTCTTCCGGTGGTAGCGCTGCCAGAACCAGGCCGCGAGCAGGCCCATGACGATGCCGCCGAAGACGCCCGGGTTCTGGTACGTGTAGCCGGCGAAGGAGTCGTCGGCGCCGAGGCAGCCGCCGACGATGTCCTTCGTGCCGGCCGGGCAGTCCTTCGGGAACTGGCGCAGCACGTTGTAGTAGACGAGGAAGCCGACCACCGCGGCGAGCGCGGTCGAGCCGTCCGCCTTCTTCGCCATGCCGATCGCGACGCCGATGCAGAACAGCAGGGGAAGGCCGAGGCTGCCGTCGAGCAGCGCGCCGCCGGCGCCCGCCATCACCTTCGCGACGTTGTCCCAGCCCAGACCCTCGGCGCCGAAGACGTCCGGCTGCCCCAGGCGGTTGATGATGCCGGCGGCCGGGAGGACGGCGATGGGGAGCTGGAGGCTGCGCCCCATCTTCTGGAGGCCCTGGAAGAGCCCGCCCCAGGAGACGGTCCTCTTCGGTTTCGGTTTCGGCTCCGGTGTCGCCGCGGCGCTGTCGGTACTCATCGGCGTCCTCCCTGCCCGGAACAGGCCGGGCCCGCATCTCGTTGCACACTGGTGTAGACCAGTTGCGGTAGGCTCCGGGAGCCCGCTGAGGACAGGCCGCCGGTGATCGTCATCATTCGGCAGAACGGCTGTACTCGCTCGCGAAGTTGGGCCAACCGTGGGTTACCGTGACAAAGCGGACCGCAGGTGCGCCGAGATTCGCGTTCTCGCGAACGGAACGGACAGGGAGAAACACATGGCCAGCAAGGCTGAGAAGATCATCGCCGGGCTCGGCGGCATCGACAACATCGAAGAGGTCGAAGGCTGCATCACCCGCCTGCGCACCGAGGTCGTGGACGCCTCCCTCGTCGACGAGGCCGCCCTGAAGGCCGCCGGCGCCCACGGAGTCGTGAAGATGGGCACCGCCATCCAGGTCGTCATCGGCACCGACGCCGACCCGATCGCCGCGGAGATCGAAGACCTGATGTGAGCGTGAGCTCTCCGCTCACATCCCGAGGAGGGCCCGTTCCGGCAGGGGAACGGGCCCTCCGCCATGTCCGGCTAGGCTCGTCCCATGTCTCGCATCGACGGCCGTACCCCCGAACAGCTCCGCCCCGTCACCATCGAACGCGGCTGGAGCAAGCACGCCGAGGGCTCCGTCCTCATCTCCTTCGGCGACACCAAGGTCTTCTGCACCGCCTCCGTCACCGAAGGCGTCCCGCGCTGGCGCAAGGGCAGCGGCGAAGGATGGGTCACCGGGGAGTACTCCATGCTCCCCCGCGCCACCAACACCCGCGGCGACCGCGAATCCGTCCGCGGCAAGATCGGCGGCCGCACCCACGAGATCTCCCGCCTCATCGGCCGCTCCCTGCGCGCCGTCATCGACTACAAGGCCCTCGGCGAGAACACCGTCGTCCTCGACTGCGACGTCCTCCAGGCCGACGGCGGCACCCGCACCGCCGCCATCACCGGCGCCTACGTCGCCCTCGCCGACGCCGTCGCCTGGGCACAGGGCAAGAAGCTGGTGAAGGCCGGCCGCAAGCCCCTCACCGGCACCGTCTCCGCCGTCTCCGTCGGCATCGTCGACGGCGTCCCCCTCCTCGACCTCTGCTACGAGGAGGACGTCCGCGCCGACACCGACATGAACGTCGTCTGCACCGGCGACGGCCGCTTCGTCGAGGTCCAGGGCACCGCCGAGGCCGAGCCCTTCGACCGCAAGGAGCTCAACGCCCTCCTCGACCTCGCCTCCGGCGGCTGCGCCGAACTGGCCGAGATCCAGCGCAAGGCCCTCGAAGGAACCCTCTGACGCCTGACC
The DNA here is from genome assembly GCF_042874095.1 of Streptomyces sp. NPDC004266. Classification (NCBI taxonomy): domain Bacteria; kingdom Bacillati; phylum Actinomycetota; class Actinomycetes; order Kitasatosporales; family Streptomycetaceae; genus Streptomyces; species Streptomyces sp. NPDC004266. The sequence continues at coordinate 140,070 of NZ_JBIAMM010000014.1, read as the reverse complement.
GCGTCCTGACGGACGACGGGCGCACGGAACGTACCCGATACGATCCGTGCGCCCGAAGACTGTCATGTACGTATCTGGGGGAGGACCCGCCTTGAAGCGCCGTCTCGCACTCGCCGTGGCCACGGCCGCCGCGCTCACCACCGTCCTGAGCGGCTGCGGAGCCCTCGACACCGCCATGGACTGCGTCAAGACCGCCGACGCGATAGCCACGTCCGTGCAGAACCTCCAGCAGGCCGTCTCCAACGCCTCCAACGACGTCACGCAGATCGAGGAGTCCCTGAACTCGATCTCCACCGAGCTCGGCAACCTCAAGAACACCACCGACAACGCCGACCTCTCGAAGGCCGTGGACGACCTGTCGAAGGGCGTCGACTCCGTCCGCACCGCGGTCAAGAACGGCGACACCACCCCGGACATCACGCCGATCACCGACGCGGCCGGCGAGGTGGCCAAGGTCTGCACCCCGGGATAATCGGGGCATGACCCGACAGCGACTGATCCTCGCCACCCGCAACGCGAGCAAGATCACCGAACTCCACGCGATCCTCGCCGACGCAGGCCTCGACCTCGAACTCGTCGGCGCGGACGCGTACCCCGACGTCCCCGACGTCAAGGAAACGGGCGTCACCTTCGCCGAGAACGCCCTCCTGAAGGCCCACGCCCTCGCCCGGGCCACGGGCCTCCCGGCCGTCGCCGACGACTCCGGCCTCTGCGTCGACGTCCTGAACGGCGCCCCCGGCATCTTCTCCGCCCGCTGGGCCGGCACCCACGGCGACGACAAGGCCAACCTGGACCTGCTCCTGGCCCAGCTCTCGGACATCGCGGAGGAACACCGCGGCGCCCACTTCGCCTGCGCGGCGGCCCTGGCCCTCCCGGACGGCACGGAGCGGGTGGTCGAGGGCCGCATGGAGGGCGTGCTGCGCCACGCCCCGGTCGGCACGAACGGCTTCGGCTACGACCCGATCCTCCAGCCGGAGGGGTACGAGGTGACCTGCGCGCAGCTGTCGCCGGCGGAGAAGAACGCGATCAGCCACCGGGGCAAGGCGTTCCGGGCGCTGGTGCCGGTGGTGCGGGAGCTGGTGGGCTGAGGGGTGCGACGAAGGCCTCACCCGGTCAAGTCCCGGATGAGGCCTTCGATTCAATACTTTGTGCGGCCTGAGGGATTCGAACCCTCACGGGATTACTCCCATCGCACCCTAAATGCGAGGCGTCTGCCGTTCCGCCAAGGCCGCTAGCCGCCTGTCATGGTAGCGGGCAGGCGGCTGGTGTGGGCACGGATGTCGCCATGTCGACCGGCGACTCCGCCACGGCCGCGCTGAGCCGTTCCTTCGTGTACGCGCTCGTCCCCATCGAGCTCCCTCCCCAGTACGGATCTCGTACGGACCAACGACCCGGATATCGGACGGTCACGCCATATCGCGTGCGTATCGCGTGCGGAAAACGGAACGGCCCGCACCGGACGTGCTCCGGTGCGGGCCGTTCGGGCGGAGAAGAGGTCAGAACCTCGGTTCCGGCGACTGGGCCAGGACCAGTTCGGCCGCTTCCTCCGGGGTCTCCACCGACGGAGGCGAGCCGTCCAGGGGCCGCTGGGCCGTCTCCTTCATGCAGGCCACCGCGATCACTCCGACGAGCGCCGCGCCCATCGCGTAGTACGCCGGCATCAGGTTGCTGCCGGTCGCGCCGATCAGGGCCGTGATGACGAGGGGTGTCGTGCCGCCGAACAGGGACGTGGACAGGTTGTAGCCCACCGACAGGGAGCCGTACCGCACCTCCGTCGGGAAGAGCGCGGGGAGGGCCGCCGACATGGTGCCGAGCATGCAGACCAGCGACAGGCCGAGCATCAGCATGCCCGCCGTGATCGCCGGTACGCCGCCCTGGCCGATCAGGAGGAAGGCGGGCAGGGACAGGAGGAGGAAGCCCAGCATGCCCGCCATGAGCACCGGCTTCCGCCCGAAGCGGTCGTTGAGGCGGCCGACCTGAGTGATGATCAGCATGAGCAGGACCATCACGAGCAGGAGCACCAGCAGGCCGTGGGTCTCGCTGTAGCCGAGCTCGTCGGAGAGGTACGTCGGCATGTAGGACAGCAGCATGTAGTCGGTGATGTTGTACGCGCCCACCAGGGCGATGCACAGGATCAGCGCGGGCCACTGCTGCCGGAAGATCTTCGTCAGGTCGCCCTTGGCGGAGGTCTCCACCGGGTCCGCGGCCTCCGAGGCGCGCGCCGACCCGCTCCCCAGCTTCTGGAAGGCGGGCGTCTCGTCGAGCCGGAGCCGCAGGTAGAGGCCGACCAGACCCAGGGGGCCCGCGACGAGGAACGGCACCCGCCAGCCCCACGCCTCCATCGTCTCGGGGCTGAGCCACGCGGTGAGCGCGGTGACGAGGCCTGCCGCGCCGACGTAACCGGCCAGGGTGCCGAATTCGAGGAAGCTGCCGAAGTAGCCGCGGCGGCGGTCGGGGGCGTACTCGGCGATGAAGGTCGAGGCTCCGCCGTACTCGCCACCGGTCGAGAAGCCCTGGAGCATGCGGAAGAACACGAGGAGCGCCGGTGCCCAGAAGCCGATCGAGGCGTACGAGGGGATCAGGCCGATCGCGAAGGTGCCGACCGCCATGAGGGTCATGGTCAGCGCGAGGACCTTCTTCCGGCCCAGTCGGTCACCCATCGGGCCGAACACCATGCCGCCGAGCGGGCGGATCAGGAAGGCGACCGCGAACGTCGCGAACGACGACAGCAGTTGGACCGTGTCGTTGCCGGCCGGGAAGAAGACGTGGCCGAGGGTGACGGCGAGGTAGGCGTAGACGCCGAAGTCGAACCACTCCATGGCATTGCCCAGGGAGGCCGCCTTCACCGCCCGCTTGACCGCCGCCTCGTCGGTGACCGTGATGTCGGTCCGCCGCAGCTTGGGCCGCCGACGCCGGGTGGCGGCCTTGAACAGGCGCGGATGGCGTCTCAGGGCCTCGGGATCGGCCGCGGGGTCGCGGTCTGTGGCCGACATGACCGTACGTCCTCTCTTGGGGGGCAAACTCCAGAGGCACTTCTGCACGGTCATGCCGATCACAAACGGAACAGGCCCCGGGATGGGACGTCCGTCACGCCGGCCGGGGCCTCGGTCCTAGACGCCCAGGTCCCGCATGATCTTGGCGACGTGGCCGGTGGCCTTGACGTTGTAGAAGGCGTGCTCGACCTTGCCCTCCTCGTCGACCACGACCGTGGAGCGGATCACGCCCGTCACCACCTTGCCGTACAGCTTCTTCTCGCCGAAGGCGCCGTACGCCTCCAGGGTCGTCTTCTCCGGGTCGCCGACCAGGGTGACCTTGAGGCTCTCCTTCTCGCGGAACTTCGCGAGCTTCTCCGGCTTGTCGGGCGACACGCCGATGACGTCGTAGCCCGCGGCCGCCAGCACGTCCAGGTTGTCCGTGAAGTCGCAGGCCTGCTTGGTGCAGCCGGGGGTGAGGGCCGCCGGGTAGAAGTAGACGATGACCTTGCGGCCCTTGTGGTCCGCGAGGGAGACCTCGTTGCCGTCCGCGTCGGGAAGGGTGAAGGCGGGGGCGGTGTCGCCGGGCTGCAGTCGCTCGCTCATGGCTCTCCTCGGGAATGTTCGTTTACGTATCCAGAGCCTAATGGGGGTCTGAGGCGACCCTCCGGCGGCAGAGCTGACAGACTGGCCGTCAACGACCGGATCACGACTACGGAGGCAGCGCGGTGTCGGAGGCCAGGACCCCTGCGCAGATCGAGGCGGACATCGTCCGCCGGCGCGAGCAGCTCGCCATCACGCTCGACGAGATCGGCATTCGGATGCACCCGAAGACGATCATCGGGGACGCCAAGGCGAAGGTCGCCTCGACCGTCGACCAGACGGCCGGACGCGCCTTCGTCGCCGTCAACCGTGTCGTCTCGGACGTGAAGGCCCGCTTCACGACCGAGGACGGCGCGCCCCGCCTGGAGCGGGTCGTCCCGGCGGCCGTCGTGGCCCTCGCCGTCGTCGGGCTGATCGTCTCCTCCTCCCGGCGGCACAAGGCGTGAACCTCCCCGGGTACGGGCGACGCGCCCGGGCAGGTAGGTTCGACGGGTGAGCGAGAACACGCACGACAAGCTGCCCATCCGGATGCTCCACGACCGGGTCCTCGTCCGCACCGACTCCCCGGAGGGTGAGCGGCGTTCCGGCGGCGGCATCCTGATTCCGGCGACGGCCGCGGTGGGCCGTCGCCTCGCCTGGGCCGAGGTGGTCGCGGTCGGTCAGAACGTCCGCACCGTCGAGATCGGCGACCGGGTGCTGTACGACCCCGAGGACCGCGCCGAGGTCGAGGTGCGGGGCGTCGCGTACGTCCTGATGAGGGAGCGCGACCTGCACGCGGTGGCCGCGGACCGGTTCCAGGGGACGTCGGACTCGACCGGGCTCTACCTGTAGGAAAGCTCTGCCTGTAGGAAATCCCTGCCTGTGGGAAAAGGGTGCGAAGGCCCTGGTGACCGGAGTCACCGGGGCCTTTGCCCGTTCTTTGCTAGCCTGGAGACACCCCGACGAGACGCGCCGTACCGGGTTTGACGACAAGACGACGCACCCCTGTTTTCCGTCTTGCGGAGGTGTCTCGTCATGGCCTGGGTTCTGCTCGTCGTCGCCGGTCTGCTGGAGGTCGGCTGGTCGATCGGGATGAAGTACACGGACGGCTTCACCCGGCTCTGGCCCAGTGTCCTCACCGGCGCGGGGATCGTCGCCTCCATGATGCTGCTGTCGCAGGCGGCCAAGACGCTGCCGATCGGTACGGCCTACGGCGTGTGGGTCGGCATCGGCGCGGCCGGTGCGGCGGTGCTCGGCATGGTGGTGCTCGGTGAGCCGGCGACCGCCGCCCGCATCTTCTTCGTCTGTCTGCTGCTCGTCGCCGTGGTGGGACTCAAGGCGACGAGCGGTCACTGACCGGTGCTGCGCGAGGGGCCGGGGGCGGGGCTGGGCGTCGCCGCGCCCGGTCCCGCCTCGCCCGTCTCGTACCAGTCCTCCGATCCGTCGGGCCCGTCAGGTCCGTCGGGCCCGTCGGGTGTCGGCGGTGTCGGCGGCATCGGCTCGGCCCCCGGCATCAGCCGGAGCTCGAAGTCCCGGGGCGGTGTCCCGTCCAGCGCCTCCCGGGTGAACCGGGCCCAGATCTCGGCCGGTGCTCCGCCGCCGTTCATGCGCGGCTGGCCCAGGGCGCCGTACAGCGACTCCTGCGAGCCGGACTCCGGGTCCTGCCCCATGAGCGCGACGACCGTCGCGAGCTCCGGGGTGTAGCCGGCGAACCAGGCGGCCTTGTCGTCCTCCGCCGTGCCCGTCTTGCCGGCGGCCGGACGTCCCGCCGCCTGCGCGGCCGTGCCCGTGCCCGTGTCGACGACGCCGCGCAGGATCGAGGTGGTCGTGTCGGCGGCCTCGCGGCTCACCGCCTGCCGGCGGGCGACGGCCGGGAGCTCCACCTCCCGGCCGCCCTTGCTGATGCTCTCGACGAGGGAGTACGTGCCGTTCCGGCCGTGCGCGGCGAGCGTGGCGTACGCCGAGGCCATGTCGAGGACGCTGGCGGTGGCGGAGCCGAGGGCGATGGACGGGGAGGCGGTGAGGTCGGGGGTGGAGCGGGGCAGGCCGAGGGCGATCGCGGTGCGCCGTACGTGCGCGGGGCCGACGTCCACCGCCATCTGGGCGTACACGGTGTTCACCGACAGGCCGGTGGCGGCGCCCACCTCGATGTCGCCGTAGCTGGCGTCGTCCTCGTTGGCGGGGTCGTACGGGTCGCCGTTCCACCCCTCCACCGGGCGCCGGTTGGTGCCGTCGTAGAGGGTGTACGGGGTGATGGGCCGGCCCTGCTGGGTCTGGGCGCCGCTCTGGACGGCGGCCGTGAAGACGAAGGGCTTGAAGGTGGAGCCGACCTGGTAGTCGCGGCGGGTCGCGTTGTTGACGTACTGCTGGGTGTAGTCGATGCCGCCGTACATGGCGAGGACCTTGCCGGTCGCCGGGTCGACGGACGCGGCCCCGACCCGTACGTACCGGTCGGCGGGGGCGCTCGCCGGGTCGAGCCGGGAGACGACCCGCTCCTCGACGGCCTGGACGAGGGCCTCCTGCTTGGCGGGCTCCAGGGTGGTGGTGATGCGGAAGCCGCCGCCGGCGAGGGTCTTCTCGTCGACGATCCCGTGGTCGGTGAGGTACTCCTCGACGGCCTGGACGAGGTAGCCCCGCTGGCCGGAGAGGGCGCTCGTGGCGCGGGCGGTCTGGGGGAGGGGGAAACGGGCGGCGGCGCGGGCGGCGGGGCTGAGCCAGCCCTCGCCGACCATGCCGTCGAGGACGTAGTGCCAGCGGGCGACGGCCTTGGCGCGGTTCTCGGGGTGGGTGGTGACGTCGTAGGCGCTGGGGGCCTTGAGGAGGGAGGCGAGGTAGGCGCCCTCGGCGGTGTCGAGCTGCTGGACGTCCTTGCCGTAGTAGGCGCGGGCGGCGGCCTGGAGGCCGTAGGCGTTGCGGCCGAAGTAACTGGTGTTCAGATAGCCCTGGAGGATCTCCTCCTTGCTCTTCTCGCGGCCGAGCTTGAGGGCGATGAAGAACTCCTTGGCCTTGCGGGTGAGGGTCTGTTCCTGGCCGAGGTAGTAGTTCTTGACGTACTGCTGGGTGATGGTGGAGCCGGACTGGCGGCCCTTGCCGGTGACGGTGTTCCAGGCGGCGCGGACCATGGCCTTGGGGTCGACGGCGCGCGAGGTCTGGAAGTCGCGCTCCTCGGCGGCGAGGACGGCCTGCCGGACGGGGAGCGGGATCTGGTCGAGGCGGACGTTCTCGCGGTTGACCTCGCCGTCGCGGGCGAGCGGGGTGCCGTCCCGGTAGAGGTAGACGTTGGACTGGGCGACGGCGGCGGCGTTGGCGGGCGGGATCTCCACCAGGAGGTAGCCGGCGGCGAAGCCGCCGACGAGCAGCAGCCCGCCGAGCAGGAGGAGCCCGAGGAGGGTCCGCAGGACACGGCGGGGGCGTCTCGGAGGGCCGGGGGCGGTGAGGGTGGGGTCCCGCGGCTCCCAACCGTCCGGGTGGGGGTCGTCGTCGCTCGTGCCGTTCGTACCGTTCGCATCGGAGGAAGGGGACATGGCATCACATACTGCACGGAACGCACCGAAACTCGCTCAAGCGACCCGAAGGTGACGCGAAAACCGCTCGCGGCGCGCCGGGCGGAGCCACTAGGGTCGTGCGCTTCGCCGTCCTCGTCACGGCACCTCCTCACGCGCGCCGGAAAGGGACACGGATGCTGCGGCTGTACGCGATGGTGGCCGCGGGCGGGTTCCGGCGCTTCGCCGCCTACCGCGTGGCCACGGCGGCCGGTGTCTTCACCAACACCGTCTTCGGCTTCGTCCTCTCCTCGACCTACATCGCCCTCTGGGACGAACGGCCGCGGCTCGGCGGCTACTCCACGGACGACGCCCTCGCCTACGTGTGGATCGGCCAGGCGCTGATCACCGTCTGCGGACTGATGGGCGGCGGCTTCGAGGACGAGCTGATCGAGCGGATCAGGACCGGCGACATCGCCGTCGACCTCTACCGCCCCGCCGACCTCCAGGCCTGGTGGTTCTCGGCCAACGCCGGCCGCTCCGCCTACCAGCTCCTCGGCCGCGGCGTCGCCCCGATGGCCGTCGGCGCGCTCGTCTTCGACTTCACCCTGCCGCCGGGGCCGGGGGCCTGGCTCGCCTTCCTGCTCGCGGTGGCGCTGGGCTCGGTGGTCGGCTTCGCGATCTGGTACCTGGTGGCGATGAGCGCCTTCTGGCTGCTCGACGGCCAGGGCGTGGTGCAGGTGGCCTGGCTGGCGGGCCTGTTCTTCTCGGGGATGCTGCTCCCGCTGAACGTCTTCCCGGGCGCGCTGGGCGAGCTCGCGCGGCTGCTGCCGTGGGCGTCGCTGCTCCAGGTGCCGGCCGACGTGTACCTGGGGAGGTACGAGGGCTGGGAGCTGGTGGGGGCGTACGGCTTCCAGGTCTGCTGGGCGCTGGTCCTGCTCGGCGCGGGCCGGGCGGCGCAGGCGGCGGCGACGCGGAAGGTGGTGGTGCAGGGTGGGTAGGTCCCCGACGGCCGGTTCCCGGCGCACGTGGCGGGAGACGGGGGCACGGGCCTCCTGGCGCACGTACCGGGAGACGGGGGCACGGGCCTCCTGGCGCACGTACCGGATGGTGGCGGGCATGTGGATCCGCTCCACGATGGCGTACCGCTCCTCCTTCGCCCTGACCCTCGTCACCAGCTTCTGCGTCACCTTCTTCGACTTCGTCGTCATCCTCCTGATGTTCGGTCAGGTGCGGGGTCTCGGCGGCTTCTCGTTCGCGGAGGTCGCCCTCCTGTACGGGACGGCCGGCACGTCCTTCGGGATCGCCGACCTGACGATGGGCTCGCTGCAGAAGATGGGGAAGCGGGTCAGGGACGGCTCGCTCGACACCTTCCTGATGCGCCCGGCGCCGCTGCTCGCGCAGGTCGCGGCGGACAAGTTCGCGCTGCGGAGGTTCGGCAGGGTCGCGCAGGGCCTGATGGTGCTGGTCTGGGGCCTGCTCCTGCTGGACGTGGAGTGGACGCCGTCGAAGGCGCTGCTGCTGCCGGTGACGGTGGTGTGCGGGGCGGTGATCTTCGGCGCGGTGATGGTGCTGGGGGCGTCGACCCAGTTCTGGATGCAGGACGCCGCCGAGGTCACGAACTCCTTCACGTACGGCGGGAACACCCTCCTCCAGTACCCGCCGACGATCTTCGCGCAGGAGCTGGTGCGGGGCGTCGTGTACGTCGTACCGCTGGCGTTCGTGAGCTGGCTGCCCGCGCTGTACGTGCTGGGGCGGCCGGCCCCGGCGGGGGTGCCGGAGTGGGCGGCGTTCGCGTCGCCGCTGGTGGCGGCGGTCTGCTGCGGGGTCGCGGGGCTCGCGTGGCGCGCCGGAATCCGTTCGTACCGATCGACGGGAAGCTGAACGACCATGCCCTTCATCGAGCTCGAATCCCTGGAGAAGACCTTCACCGTCCGCCGGAAGGCCGGCCTGCTCCGCCGCGAGAAGAAGCAGGTCAGAGCGGTCGACGGCATCTCCTTCACCATGGAGCGCGGGGAGATGGTCGGCTACATCGGCCCGAACGGCGCCGGGAAGTCGACCACGATCAAGATGCTCACCGGCATCCTGACGCCCAGCGGCGGCCGGCTGCGGGTCGGGGGCATCGACCCGGCGCGCGAGCGCACCCGTCTGGCCCAGCGGATCGGCGTGGTCTTCGGGCAGCGCACGACGCTGTGGTGGGACCTGCCGCTGAAGGACTCGTACCGGCTGACCCACCGCATGTACCGCATCCCCGACGACCGCTACGAGGAGAACCTCGCCCGCTGCGTGGACCTCCTCGACCTGGGCGACCTCCTCGACGTGCCGGTACGGCAGCTCTCCCTCGGCCAGCGGATGCGCGGCGACATCGCGGCGGCGCTGCTGCACGACCCGGAGGTGCTGTACCTGGACGAGCCGACGATCGGCCTGGACGTCGTGTCGAAGGCGAGGGTGAGGGAGTTCCTCCGCGACCTGAACGCCACCCACGGCACCACGGTCCTGCTGACCACCCACGACCTCACGGACATCGAGCAGCTCTGCTCACGGGTGATGGTCATCGACCACGGGCGGCTGATGTACGACGGCGAACTGGCCGGCCTGCACGCGGTGGGCGAGAGCGAACGGCTCCTGATGGTGGACCTGGAGCGCGAGCTGCCCCCGATCACGGACGTGCCGGGAGCCCGCTTCGTACGGGCCGAGGGCCCGCGCCAGTGGCTGGCGTTCCCCGCGACGACCTCGGCGGCCCCGCTGGTGGCGGCGGTGGCGGCCAGACATCCCCTCCTCGACCTCTCGGTGCGGGAGCCGGACATCGAGGCGGTGATCGCGAAGATGTACGGGGGAACTCGGGACGAGCGCCGGGAGTCCCTGATGTAGGAGGTCGAACCGATGGTGAGTTTCTCGTACACGGCGGCGGACGAGGAGAAGAGCAGAGGCGTCCGCCGCATGAAGACGCTGGCGACGTCCCTGCTGATCGGCGTGGCCCTGGTCTACGCCCTGGCGACCTGGGCGCGGAACGAGGGCTGGGGGGCCTGGGCCGGCTACGTCGCGGCGGCGGCGGAGGCGGGCATGGTCGGCGCGCTCGCGGACTGGTTCGCGGTCACGGCCCTCTTCCGGCGCCCCCTGGGACTCCCCATCCCCCACACGGCCATCATCCCCACGAAGAAGGACCAGCTGGGCGCGTCGCTGGGCACGTTCGTGGGGGAGAACTTCCTCTCGGCCGACGTCGTACGGGGCAGACTCCACGCCCTGGGCATCGGGAAGCGGCTCGGCACGTGGCTGGCGGCCCCGGCGCACGCCGACCGGGTGACGGCGGAGCTCTCCACGGCGCTGCGAGGCGCGCTGACGGTCCTGCGGGACGCGGACGTCCAGGCGGTCGTCGGCGAGGCGATCACCCGCCGCGCCGAATCGGCGGAGATCGCCCCGGGCCTGGGCAAGACCCTGGAGCGGATCGTCGCCGACGGGGCGCACCACCGGGCGGTCGACCTGGTCTGCGCCCGGGCCCACGACTGGCTGGTCACGCACGGCGACTCGGTGATGGACGCGGTCCAGGGCGGCGCCCCGGGCTGGACCCCCCGCTTCGTGGACCGCCGGATCGGCGAGCGCGTCTACAAGGAGCTGCTCCGCTTCGTCACGGAGGTGCGCGACATGCCGGGTCACCCGGCGCGCGGCGCGATCGACCGCTTCCTCACCGACTTCGCGGCCGACCTCCAGGCGGACACGGACACCCGCGCGCGCGTGGAACGCCTGAAGTCGGACTTCCTGGCCCGCCCGGAGATCCAGGAGATCATCGCCTCGGCCTGGTCCTCGATCCGGTCCCTGATCATCGCGGCGGCCGAGGACGACCGCAGCCAGCTCCGCCTCCGCGCCCGCGCCTCCCTGATCTCCCTGGGCACCCGCCTGGCGACGGACTCCCGCCTCCAGGCGAAGGTCGAGGGCTGGGCGGAGGACGCGGCGGCGTACGTCGTCACGACGTACCGCCACGAGATCACGTCCCTGATCACCGACACGGTCGCCGGCTGGGACGCCGTCCAGACCTCCCGCAAGATCGAGGCCAACATCGGCCGCGACCTCCAGTTCATCCGCATCAACGGCACGGTGGTCGGCGCGCTGGCGGGCCTCCTGATCTACACGGTGAGCAGGGCGGTGGGGGGCTGAGGCCGCTTTTCTCGGGTGACGGGCGGGCTAGCCCCGCCCACGGGTGACGGCCCAGGAGGCAACGCCCATCGCCCCGGCGACGGAGAACACGGCGGGCCAGGCACCGATCTTCTTGGCGAGCGGGTGGGACCCGGCGAAGGCGCCGACATAGGCGGTGGTCAGCCCCACGGAGGCCTTGACCCCACCGACCCGCTGCCACTCCCGCGCGGCCACCCCACCGGCCACGGCGAGCACGGCACCCCCGAGGGGCCGCTTCCTGGTCCACCGAGCGACGGCGTACCCACCGACGAGCCCGGCGGCGGCTATGGCGGGGGAGGGGATGCGGGGCATGGCGGGGCCTTCCTTGGTGGACGGGCGGTCGTCCTCCGAGCGTACGGGAGTCAGCTACGGACCTCGGAGACACATCTGGGGCAGTGCGTCTCGTCGCCGACCGGCCGGAAGAGCATGGTCTGGGTGTGGTCACCGGCACACTCCCGGGCACCGGCGAGCCGGGGCGAGAGCCGGGTCGTGGGCACGGGCCGGGGCAGTTCCCGTGGGGGCACGTCACGCAGGAGGTGCCGGACGAGTCCGCCGGGCCGGTGGACGGGGGTCCCGGCGGCGGGGAGGCAGCGCTGGACGTGCCGGCGGACGTCGGCGGGGGTGTGGCCGGCGTCGAGCCAGCGGGCGGCCAGGCGGGCGAGCTCGTCGCGCATGCCGGGCGGGATGTGCCGGAGGGCGGGGGAGAGGGCGGGCAGGGTGCCGACGAGGGCGCGGGCGTCTTCGAGGCGGGGCGACTCCTCGACGGCGTCGGCCTGCGGGGGATGGTGGGAGGTGTCTTGCGGGGGGTCTTTCTTCGGATGACGGTCGGTCGACGAGGTGGCCGGTGGACCGACGGCCGGTTTCCGGGGACTCGGTGCGACCTGGGAGGACGCGACAGACGCGCGGGCGAGGAGCTTGGCGGCCTGGTCGGCGGTCAGCGGGGACCCGGACACGAGCTGTTGGGTGACCCACCGCCCTCCGGGCCCCTGCACGCGCCGCTCGTGCACGAACCCCTCCTCCTTGAGCTGTCGCTTGGCGCGCCCGAAGGCGCATGCCCCGATCCGGGCACGTTCGGCGGTGCGGGAGAGTGATTCGCGGGCGCCCTGGGGGAGGGAGAGCTGCCAGGTCAGGAGGCGGACGGCGTCGGAGCTGAGCCGGGGATGCCGGATGATGTCGTGCGAGAACTGGGTGAAGGCGCGCGCGGGCGCGTTAAAGTGCCGGTAGATCACGGTGGAACTAGTGCCTTCCACGAGTGGTTCAGGCCCCTGCCGATAGGTGCGAACTGTCGACGGGGGCCGTTTTGCGCGACCGTAACGCACGGGGCGCATCCACATCGCCACGATGAGTGAATACCGCTCGTGTGAGTGACCGCCTCCAAGCGGGGCTTATGCGTCGGGGTCTGCCATGCTCAATTCCTTATCGAGGCAAGGGGGATGGCGATGAAGACGATCGGGCTGATCGGTGGGATGAGCTGGGAGTCGACGGCGGAGTACTACCGGTTGCTGAACGAGTTCACGCGCGACCGCCTCGGCGGACTCCACTCGGCGCGGTGCGTGCTCTACTCGGTGGACTTCGCGGAGATCGAGCGGTTGCAGGTCGAGGGCCGCTGGACGGAGGCGGGCGAGATCCTGGCCGAGGCGGCTCGGGCTCTTGAGGCGGCCGGCGCGGACATGGTGCTGATCTGCACCAACACCATGCACAAGGTCGCAGGCCAGGTCGAGGCGGCGGTTGCGATCCCCCTGCTGCACCTGGCCGACGCGACCGCGGAGGCCGTAAGGGCGTCGGGCGTGCGCCGAGTCGGCCTGCTGGGCACGGCGTTCACCATGGAGCAGGAGTTCTACCGAGGACGTCTGGAAGAGGGCGGGCTCGACGTACGCATCCCGGACGCCGAGGCACGCGCGATCGTCCATCGCGTGATCTACGAGGAACTCTGCCTGGGCATCGTGCGGGAGGAGTCCCGCGCCGCCTACCAGAAGGTGATCACGGACCTGGTCGCCGGCGGAGCGGAAGGCGTCATCTTGGGCTGCACCGAAATCGAGCTCCTCATCGCCCCCGAGCACAGCCCCGTCCCTACCTTCCCCACGGCCCGCCTCCACGCCGAGGCCGCCGTGCGGGCGTCGCTGTCCGACGAGGCGCTGCTCGGTGCTCAGCGTTCGGCGGCGTCCCGCCAGTAGTCCGCGAGCATCTCGCCCGGCCACGTCGGCTGGCTGACGGGCCCACGGGGGAGCATTTCCTGGAAGACCGCCACGAGATCGACGACCTGAGTGCCGTCGTCGGCGTCGAGGTCGACGACGTGCAGGTCTCGCCCGTCGACCTTGAGCAGCCTCGGGAAGGAAGTGGCCAGCCGGGCCGGACGCCGATGGTTGTGGTGAACGAAGGTGCCGGTCGCCGGCCAGGCGGGGTTGTCGCGGGGGCTGCGTGCGTGAAGGGCGACATCGTCCGGGGACCCGAGGTTGAAGAACCACGTGACCTGGAGGTGGGAGAACCGTTCGATGCCCTGCAGGGTTTCCAGAGGGAACTCCGGCCGCAGGCGGATGACCGATTCCACGCCGCCCTTGAAGTCGTCGAGCCGTCCGGTATGACCTCCGACGACGTCTGCGATGACCGGCACCTCGATGAACTGCGCAGGCACAGTCGGCCCTTCTTCCTTGTCGGCGGCGCCACTTGTGGGGCACGGCGGCTTCGGCGCCGTCAGATTACTCGTCGAAGTGCGACCCGGGCCCGCTCGTCCACCTCGGAGACGGAGGGGATTCCGCGGCTGCGGAAGGGGGACAAGGTCGTCCGCATAGTGACGACCGCTTCCCGCGTCCTGCCGGACTGAACGCCGTCCATGGCGTCCAGAGCGCGGGACCAGGTCTGGCACGCCGCTTCGATGTTGCCCTGCCCGGCCTGGACGGTGCCCATGTAGCCGAGCGTGACGGCGTGGGTTCGACCGAAGGAGTCCGCCCTACGGAGCCGAACGCTGGTACGGAAATGACTCAGGGCGCCGTCGAGATCGCCCAGGGCCCATAGGGTGCGGGCGGTCTCATGGGCGAGGGACGCTTCTTGGAAGAACCAGACGCGCTGGGGTTCGTCGTCTCCCACCGCGGCCTGGTCGAGGTCGGTCTCGGCCTGGTGGACCGCGGCGATGGCGTTCCGCTTCTGGCCGTCCACGGCCAGCACCCGCGCGCGCACGATGCCGATCAGGGCTCGCTCGCGTGGGGTGGCGTGGTCGTACCTCTTGCGCTCGACGGAGGCGGTGGCGAGGTCCAGGGCGGCCCTGGTGTGCCCGAGGTCCATGGCCTGATGGGCCATCGCCCGCAGGATGTGCCCGGTGAGGGGAGCGTCGTCGGCTTCGGCGGCAAGCTTGAGCGCGAGGGTGAAGTAGCGCCGTGCGGGCTCGTGTCGGGAGGCGTCGAAGCTCATCCAGCCGGCCACGTACACGGCCTCGGCTGCCGCCGAGTAAAGGGAGCGGCGAGAGGCCTCACTGCTGAAGACCCCGCTGACGTACCGGGCGACGTCGTCGACGATGTACTGGTAGAGAGCGGTTCGACCGTCGACGCCGCCGTGCCGCTGGTCGCGGCGGGCGAAGAATTCGGTCATCTCGCGTACGGCCCGCACTTCGGTCTCGCCGACCCTGCGGTTCGACCCGACCGCTCGGGAACGCGCCCTCTGTGGGGCGTCGTCCCACCACGGATCCCTGGGCAGGACCAGTCCGCCGACGGAGTAGACGGCGGCGCCGGTGAGGAGCCGGCGGCGTTCGCGGTCCATGCTGTTCCTCCCCAGGTCGACCAGAGTCGTCAGCGTGTCGGTGTCCCACTCGGACCCGGTGACCGTATCCGAGGCGCTCTCCGCGAGGCCGATCTCCGCGAGTGTGAGGGGACGTCCCAACCGCCGCGACAGAGTCTCTCGCAGGACGTCGGCCGCCCGTCCCCGGGGCCGGGTGCCGGCGACCCACATGGCGACGTGCGAGCGCTTGACGCTGAGGAGTTCGTCGACCCCGGACTCCGCCGCGACCCGTACGACCGCGGCGGCCACCACGGGCTGCGACCAGCCTGTCTCCGCGATCACCGCGGCCAGTTCGTCGTTTCTGCGCGCCATGCTGCGCCCCTGTTCACAAGAGAACAATCTTTGACGGGTTTGACGGCATCGAGGCCTCGGCGGGGGTGCCCGCCCATCGCGAATCACGGTTCGCTGAGAGAACACGAAACCACCAACCGACAACGGCGGGAGGGCAACTGGTGACTTTCAGCCACGTGGGTGAGGAAGAGGGTCGAGCGGCCGAGCTGTCGCCATCGGCGCTGCCGACCTCCCTGCGTCCCCACTCGATTGCCGCGGAGCGCCGCGGCGGCAAGGACACGCGAAGCCGAGAGCGGCCCGCGCCCCCGCCCGTCGGAGTCCTTGCCACGGCGACCGTCACGTCCTGCCCGACGGGCCACCCCGCCTACTCGCAGAGCCTCCCGCGCGAGGCCCGGAGCGCAGCGGTCGCCCGCCGGCTGGTCCGAACGGCACTGACTGTCTGGGGCCTGGACTCACTGACGGAGGACGCCACGCTGGTGATCACCGAACTGGTCTCCAACGCGGTCGACCACGGCAGACTGCCGTCGATCCGAGTGATCGTCTCCAGACCTTCCACGCACAGGGTCCGCCTGGGCGTCGTCGACCGCTCCAGGGCCGCCCCGACCATGAGAACGGCCCCCGACGGCGACGGCCCCCGGGGACGGGGCCTGCTCCTGATCGACGCGCTCACGGAGGAGTGGGGCACCGAGCTGTACCGCTGGGGCAAGCAGGTCTGGGCCGAGTTGCGGGAGGGCGAAGCGTGAAGGAAGGGAAACCACGGAGGGGTGATCAGGTACGCGCCGAGGCCACCGAGCGGAAGGCCATGGATCTGCAGGGCCTCCATGTTCTTCGTCAAGCGTGTGGGCAGCTTCGGTCCGGGATCGTGCCTGTATCTCCCCCGGTCATGGTCGGTGACACGCGAGGCCCATCGGTGTCGCCTGCCCTCCCCTCGTGGACGTGCTTCGCCGGACCGGCCGAGATCGTTCGAAGCCCCGGCCGGGAGGGGCGGCCAGGCGACACCACCGCAGGCCGCCCACCGAGTACCGGTGTCGTTCCGATCCGAAGGCGAGGATCAGGACCGCGGGGGAGAGAAGAACCCGATTCCGGGATCTTCCGGTGTGCCGATCAGCAGGGCGCGGTCGAGCAGGATGTTGTTGTACTCGCAGCTGGTCTCGGGCAGCATCGCGCAGGCGTGGCATGCTGCGAGGTTGGCACCGCCCGCACCGGAGGAGCGGGACTCGATGCACAACGGGTCCGCGGAACACCAGTGGGCTCGTTGCAACGCGGACTGGAGGGCCACCGCGAGCCGCGCGGGCTCACCCTGGGCGACCACGCCTCCCAGACTGCCGGCGGAGTCACTGGTCGCCGTGTAGACGAGGAAGCCCGCCATGCGGGGATCGGCGTACAGACGTTCGCGCAGTGCTCCTGCCGGGTAGCCGGCTTCCAGGCTCCACTCGTTGATCAGAACGTGTGCCAGGGTGTGCAACAGCACCATTCGGGGTGTGGCGGGCGAGGCGGGTACCTCGGCGGGACCGGTGGCCCGCTCTCTCAGCAACCGGTCGTGGTTGTCACGCATGCGCTTCACCCGGCGGGCCACCGCGTCCAGCTCGGCCCAGTCGGCGAGTCGTTCCTCGTCGAGACGCACGAAGACACCCTCACCATGCACTTCCATCGCCGGGAGCCAGTCGGTCGGTGTCAACGACAGGTCAGCCTCATATTTTTCGGAACTCGTCTCCGGGTCGGCGAGGCGCGTGAACGCTTTGAGCGCCCGTACCTCACGCAGGCGCTTCACCAGCATGGTCCGCTCGACACCGAAGGAAGAGAGGGCCGACACGTCGGAGACGGGCGGCTCGCACACGAACTGCTCCTCGCGACCCTTGTCCCGCAGAGCGTTGCCGGCCGACAGCTGCTCGTACTCCTGTCGTCGCAACCTCTGATGGCTGTCCGTGACGACGCCGTCCGGAGTCGGGTCCTCCTCCTGCTCGGCCGCCAGCAGGCCCATGACGGCGTCGACCGAGACCGAGTGGTCTCCGGGGAATGCTCCCTTGAGGTAGATCTCGATCTCCAAGCGCGAGGAGTAGCCGCGCAGGTTCTCCCAGTGCTTCGTGAGCTTGTCGGCGAGACCGTCGCTCCATGGGGGGATGGAGAGGGCGGACCTCAACACCGGCTGCCAGACCGCCGAGGAACCACGCTGCAGCGTACGGGGCGACTTCGGGCAGAGCTCGACGGGAGCGCCTTCGAGCCAGGGGCGTCTGCCCTCGCAACGGACCTTGAGTTCTGCCAGGGCGGATCGGCGGAATGCGCCTTCCATGGAGACCTCGGGCACGCCGCAGGTGCACGAGACCACGATGGAACGCAGCGAGGCGCTTCGACCGGAGAAACGCAGGCTCATCCGTCCACCGCAGCGTCCGGTTGCGCCTTCCTCGCGATTGCCGCGGTGCAGCCACTTCCAGTAGGGGAAGTCGTCGAGGTGCCCGTCCTCGCACGCCACGACGAATCGGGACGGCACGAGCGGCTCCTCGTCGCATGTCGTGCAGACGTTCTTGCCCGGAGGGGGGTTGAAGTCCCGCACGTGCTGCAGGGACTTGCACTGCGGACACGAGTGCCACAGGGGGAAGCGCCGGACGCGTACCCCGTCCTTGCTCCCGTCTCCGGAAGCGGGTGGCAGCCGGAAGTGGCGTACCTCCAGGGCTCGGGCGAGCCGGTGCTCATGGATGATCGGTGCCTCGTCGAGCTGCCAGCTGTGATGGGCCTTGTCGATGCCGGAGACGATGAAGGATTCGTTGTCGACGGCGATCAGAGACCCCACGCCGTACGTGGTGATCATCTGGGCGCGGCGGACCGAACCGCGGCGGGGCAGGTCGAGACGGGGCGCGGCCGGGCTGCCGTCGGTGCCGCGACGGCGACGCTCGCGGGGCGGGGTCATCGGGAAGCCTCCATGAAGAGAGCGGACTCGGCGTCGACATCGCGCAGGCTCCACAGGGTGGACCAGGCGCCGGCGCCCTCGGATTCGTCGTCGAACGATCGGAGCAGAGCAGGGGTGGAATTCCCGGTGCGGGGTTCGTACAGCAGGCCGCCATGCGCTCGGGCCTTCCGCTGCCACCAGTCGACGAACTCGTCGAACGCGTCTGCGGTGTCCTGCAGTTCTTCGGGCGCCACCTGGGAGACGCGGCTGGTCAGCAGCGGCCTGATCTCGCCACGCAGACGGTCCACGTACGTGTCGATCCGGCCGGCGTCGGCGTTCTCGCGGGCCTCGGGGATGAGGATGCGGGCCAGGGCCACGACCACGGCGTGCAGGCCGCGGTCGCGCGATCGGACGGAGAACGGCGTGACCGACGTCGACTCGACCTCGCGGTAGAGCGCCGAATGGAAATGCAGGAAGTTCTCGTAGTGCGAGCGGTCACGGGAACGGGCCGAGTTGAGCATCACGGCCACCAGACCGGGGTGGGCTCGTCCCACGCGGCTGGTCGCCTGGATGTACTCGGCCGTGGTCTGGGGCTGTCCCATCACTGCCATCAGACCGAGGCGGTTGACGTCGACACCGACGGCGATCATGTTCGTCGCCAGGAGGACGTCACGGACGTCGGGATCCGGATAGCGCTTCTCGATCTCCTTGAGACGGGCAGGGATCAGGCTCGCGTCGACGCGGCTCGTCAGCTCGGAGTAGCGGTCGGAGACCCGTGCCTCGGTGCCGTCGCGTTCGGCGAGGAGCCGCAGGTAGTCCTCTACGTCGTCGTTCACCTGGAGTTCGGCGGCGGACAACAGACGAAGGCTGTTGAAGTAGCCGACGAGCGTCCAGTAGGTGTCCCGGACCTCGTCGCTCGTCTCCGCGCACATGGCCTGGTGGAGCAGAGCCGCGTAGGTACGGATGAGGAGGGTCGACTGGCTGGTGCCGGGGGTGAGCAGACCGACGTACCGGCGGCTGGCCTTGTTCCTGCGGTCGGTCTCGACGGCGAACCAGGAGTCCCGGGCGTCCAGGCCGGCCGGGGGGAACTGGTGCACGTCCCGGTCGAAGAGGTTCCGTCCCTGGTCCGCCGCGCGACGGATGGTCGCCGTGGAGGCGATCACCTTCGGCTCGTCGGCGAGAGCGTCGACAGCGGTCTCGTACAGGCCGGTCAGGGTGCCGAGAGGACCCGAGATGAGATGGAGCTCGTCCTGGACGATCAGCTCCGGGGGCGGGGTGTCGTCACGACGATCCCTGTTGAACAACGCCGCCGTCTTCTCGCGCCACGGCATGGAGGCGAACTTGTCGACCGTGGCGATGACCAGGGTGGGGCGCGCCTCGTAGACAGCCTGGTCCACCAGATGGACAGGCAGCCCCGGGGCGAAGTCGCAGCCGGAGCCGGGGCAGCGTACGTCCATGCGGACGCTGTCCATGTCCACCGAGTAGTGATGGGCGTCCAGCGCGGTGCCGCACCACGGACAGGCGTGGAGCTGCACCGGGTTCTCCTTCTGCAGGCTCTGCCCGCCCCGGAGCTTCGTCAGCTGCTTGTCGGCCACGTCCAGGTCGTTCGGAGTGGCCGACTTCCCCACCCACATGCCGATCGAGATCGTCTCGTCGCCCAGGCGAGCGGGGTTCGCCGCGCGCATCCGTTCCATCGCGCAGATGAGGATCGTGGCGCGCTCGAACTGCTGGAGGGTGAGCAGGCGCAGGGTGTACCGCATCAGTACGGTGACGCCTCCGCCGTTCTTCTCGAGGCGCAGCCGGCGCAGGAACGTGGTGAACGCGATCAGACCGAGGTACGCCTCGGTCTTGCCGCCCCCCGTGGGGAACCACAGCAGGTCGGAGACCCGGCGGTCGGGGTGGCCGGGGTCGTCGATGCCCCGCAGGCACAGCAGCATGAAGGCGATCTGGAACGGGTACCAGCGCTGCGTCGCCAGGTCGGGCTCGCCCTGGCGGCCTCCCTTCACCCAGGCGCTCCGGGCGCGCTGCTCGGCCATGGCCCGGTTGGCGAGCCGGAACGCCTCCATGACGTCCGGCTTGTCGGCCAGGAGCCCGATCCCCTCGCGGATCCGTCCGAGAGCCTCGCGGCAGGTCTCGATCCGCTCCTGTGCAGCCCTCTCGTGCGGGGTCCCGTCGAGAGCGGCGGCCTCCACGACCTTGGCCTCGATCCACTGCTCGTAGCCGTCGGCCAGCCCGTGCAGGGTTTCGAGGATCTCGGCGTCGGGGCGCTCGGTGAGGCCGAGCATGTCGAGCGCCGAGCTGTCGATCTCCGGGTTGGAGTCGGTCAGCAGCACTTCGTGCGTGGGCACGAACTCGGAGCGGATCTCGTCGATCGCGGGACGCCTGACCTCGGTCAGACCGACCGTCGGCGGTGTCCACTCCCAATGGGCGGAGCAACCGTGACCCATGGCGAAGGTCGGGGCATGGCGGTGGAGCAGCCGGCTGGTGGCCGTCTCCGAGTCGACGGCGGACAGGGCGGCGGGGCGCTCGACGAAGGCGGACGCCCCGCCGGCGGCCCGCACCCGCAGGCTCGGCTGGAAGAGGGCGAAGGCGTCCTGGAGCTCCTTCTCGCCCACGATGTGGGTGTTGATCAGAGTGACGGTGACGGTGACGGTGCCGGCGCCGGAGGAGTGGCTGACCGGTCGGACGAGGACATGCAGTTGGACCTCGTCGGGAACGAGGTCCTCCGTCACGGCCCCGGGCCGTGTGATGTCGATCGTCTTCTCCGGCAGTTCCAGCTCCCGGCGCCGCCAGTGCTCACGCTGGTCGTTCGTGGTCCGGGCCTCTGCCCGGCGGGCCGACAGGGGGCGTCCCTCCGCGTCGACGGGGTCGTAGACGGCGGCTCGCGCGCGGATCACGATCTCGGGGGCGAGATCGGGAGCGACGGCGAAGGTGAGGCCCATCGTCGAGGGGCGGCGGTCACCCGACACCGGGGGGTCGACGGAGGTGTCGGTGTCGTCCGGGCGGTTCGTTCCGAGCAGGGGAGCCTCGTCCAGCCCCTCGTCCTCGGCGATGTCCTCCAGCTGCTCCTCCCGAGCCTCGCGGCCGGCGGCCCGGGGGAACAGCACCCCGATCGGGTAACGGGTGATCGGAGCGTCCTGGGTGAGGGTCTCGTCCGGGTCGTCCCCGGCGTCGACGTCCGGGCCGAGAAGCTCTCGGCGCAGTCGGGCCACCAGTTCCTCGCGGACCCGGTAGTGCTCGGTGTGCCGACTGGTCCCGTGCGTCATCCCTGTTCCTCCCCGACGCGTTCGCCGCGCCGATGCCTTCCGATCCCGGTGAGCCGAGGGGCGACCCACACCCCGTTCCCGCCGAGCCCCGCGTTGGTGCCGGCGGCCGTACTGCCTGCGACCGTCTCCAGAGTGTCCACCCGCAGACCGACGATCTCGCTCGGCCAGACGATGTCCCAGGACCGCGAGACCTTCTCCACGGCGTACAGGTCACGGCGGAAACGCTCGGAGGTCTCGCCGATGACCCGGTCGCGGTGGAACAGGTCGTACGGCGGGCTCTGCTCGAGTCCCGCGGGTACGGGGTGTCGCATCCGAAGCGTCACCGCGTCCCCGGCGCGGACGTGTCCCAGCAGGTAGGACTGTGTCGCGTCCGCGTTCGCGTCTGCCGAACAGGGGGGCGTGTCCCGGTGCACGTCCTCCGCCGCGGCCTGGATGCCGTACCGCTCGTACTTCTTCCAGCCGCCCAGGTACCAGCGTCCGGTGGGACGGTGGCGTCTTATACGGGAGGTGTCGGGTCCTGTGACGTGGTAGAGGTCCTCGCGGGCCCGTGTCATGGCGACGTAGAGGGCCTTCGCCTCCGCGGGTGCATCGAGGCTTTCGTGGACCTTGCGCAGCTCGTCGAGCGACGGGGGCGACAGCAACAGTACCCGGTCGTACTCCAGGCCCTTGGCCCGGTGCACCGTCGAGACGGTCAGCCGAGCCGTCTCCGGGTCCGCCAGGTCGTCGGGGAACCGTCCCTCGGCCACCAGACGTGCCAGGGCGGAGACGTCGACCTGACCGCGGCCGGTGCGACGGGTCGCGGCGCGCGAGAGCCGCCAGCAACGTCGGGGCTCCACACCGGCCGGGAGCGGTATCCCCGCGAGCAGCTCCAGGAAACGCGACTCGGTGAGCGTCAGAGACTCCGCGCGACGCACCAGCTCGGCCACCCAGTACGGCACGGGACGGTCCTGCAGCGACCGCTTCAGCGCGTGCTCCACCCCCTGCCCGTGCAGCAGTTCCGACACGGCGAGTGCCTGGCGGTTGTCGCGGGTCAGGATCGCGCACCGGCCGGGGAAGGACTTCAACGTGCTCAGTGCGAAGTCGTCGCTCAGTTTCCCGAGGTCCGGCAGGTCGAGGAGGCGCTCGCGCAGTTCGGCGTGGAGTGTGGAGGCCGTGTTCTCCGCGCCGTCCGGTGAGGCGGTCAGGTTCTGCAGCCGGGGACCGAGGGCGAGCGCGGTGCGGGCCCCGGGGGTCTTCGCGCGGAAGTTCTCGGTCAGGTGGAGTTCGACGAGGTCGTCGTACGAGGTCCGGAGCCAGGTGAAGAAGAGGTCGGTCTCCTCGGCGCGTTCCTCCGGGTCCTTGATCTGGAATCCGTAGATGCCCTGTGCGGAGTCGCCGACCACGGTGAAGCCGCACGAACGCTGGAAACGGTCCAGCAGGGCCTCCACCAGCTCGCGGCGGTCGCCCACCAGGTCCTGGGCCTCGTCGATCACCACGTGCGAGGGTGCCCCGAACTCCCCGGCCTCCACCGCGCCCTTCTCGATCGCAGAAGTGGCGGCGCGGATGCGCTCGTCGAAGTCATGCGCCTTCCACTCCCTGTCCGGGTACGCCCTGACGAGGAGCTGGTACGCCCATGAGTCGAAGGTCTGGACACGGACCCGATCGGCCCGGTCGCCGTGCCGGGCGATCCGGTCCCGCAGCTCCCGGACGGCGGCCCGGGAGAAGCTCAGGACGAGGATCTCCCCTGCTTCCAGGGCCTCGTCGGGATCGTCGTTCCCGACGAGGGCGTCGAGACGCCGCACGACCGTATGGGTCTTGCCCGAGCCGGCACCCGCGGTGACCAGGAGGCGGGTGTCCCAGGGGAGGTCGACGACGGCCCGCTGCTCGGCGGTGAGCAGAGGACTGGCGTCGTACGGGTCGGTCACTTGCTGCTCCACAGGTGCTCGAACTGGGTGAAGGCGAGAGAGTTGTCGAAGTTGTCGACGGTGTCACGGACATTGAGGATCAGACAGGTGTCCTTGCCGCCGTTGAGCGGTCCGCGCAGGCCGCGCCCGATCATCTGCTGGTACACGTTGGGGCTGTACACCGGACGGGCGACGATGACGGCCCGGGTGGCGGGGGCGTCGAAACCCTGGGTGAGGACGCCGTAGTTGGTGAGGACGCGGGTGCGGCGCTCGCGGAAGTCGTCGATGCGCCGGCGCCGATCGCCGGGTGAGGTCGACGAGTCGACGGAGGAGGCGGTGATGTCCCTGTCGCGGAGCCGGGCCGCCAGATACTTGGCGTGATCGATCGAGGTGGCGAACACCAGCACCGGCCAGTCACCCGGCATGTCCGAGATCTCGTCCAGGATGCGGGCGTTCCGGTCGTGGTCGTCGGCGAGTCGCTGCTCGGCCGTCCGGGACAGGACACTCATCTGCTCGGCATGCTGCTTCTCATCACGATCCAGGGTGATCGTGCCGCCCTGGAGGAGACGATGCTCGACCTGGGCCAGGACGCCGAGCTCCTGCAGCTCGGCATAGGCGTCGTCGTTCGCGAAGACGCCCTCGTCCAGCCGTCGGCCGCCGAAGCGGTTGATCAGACGGCGGGTCTCCTCCTGGTCGGTGTTGCGGAAGGGCGTCGCCGTGAGTCCCAGGAGGTGGCGGTCGGTGCGCGAGGCCGTCAGGCCCAGATTCGAAAGGATCTTGGTGTAGCGGGGGGTGATGGCGGTGTGTGCCTCGTCGACGATGACGAGGGCGGCGTTGCGCAACCATCCGTAGGAGTCCGCTTCGAGACAGTTCGACTGCTGGAGCTTGGCGTCGGTGGCCACCACCAGGTGCGGCCGATCCGTGACCGGTGCGGCCTCGTGGGACGCCCACAACCTGTTGATGACGAGCGGCTTGTCCGCACCGACCTTCTCCCAGACGAACTTCCAGCTCTGCACGGCCTGCTCGCAGAGCTCCTCGGTCTGGGCGATCCACAGGATGGGCCCGTCCAGCGTGCCCACCTGCTTCACCCAACGGATCACCGCCTCCGCCGTGACCCGGGTCTTGCCCGCGCCGGTGGGCAGGGACAGCATGCCGCGCTGCGGAACGATCCGGTCCAGCATGGTGAAGACGTTGGCGGCGAGCCGCTCCTGGTAGTCGTGCAGACGCGGGAAGTGCCGCGGGCCGTCCACCTCGATCCGCGATGCCGGCGACGGGATCCTGAAACCGGCGAACGAGCCGGGGAAGCGGAGGTCCGCCACGAAGGACACCGCGGTGGAGGTACCGGTGAAGGACGACGGGGCGTGGTTCGGATAGAGGTTCTGCAGATCGCGGACGTGCACCTGGAGGACGCCGTCCTCGTGGGCGTTGAACGCCATCCGTGCGATGCGGTGACCGTCCGGCTCCGCTCCGCCGTTCTCCTCGCGCTCGCTGTCCATGAGGCCGGGGGGGAGGCGGTCCCGCAGAGCTTCGGCACCCAGGAGGAGCAGAAGTTTCGTCTCCACGTCAGTGGCCTCGCGCACGGCCTTCAAGGCGTCCTTGACCTTCTGGTCCTCTTCCTGGCGCCGCTGCGCCTCCAGGACCTGTCGGCAACCGGATTCGCCCATGTTCCAGCGCAGTTCACGATCCACGGCCATGAGGGTCCCGAGCGGGTCGGAGTGCTCCAGCACGAGGATCGTGGACCCGCGAAGACTGCTGTTCAGGGCTCGGGGCCGCATGCCGTTGGGGGTGCGGGTCACCTCCTCCAAGACCTTGCATCGCTGCAGGACGTACTGGTCCACCTGCGAGCCGCGCATCTGGCGCAGCGCAGGGTGAGCCTCCTTGAGCGGGATCGGGTCACCGATGTCCTCGCTGCGTGTCTCGCGGCTGATCACGTCGGCGTACGGCAGCATTCCCCACTGCTTGACGAGCAGAGAGGCGTCCTCGGCCGTGGCGGTCAGCAGGGCGGGAAGGCGCTCGGCCCGCAGCGCCCGGTACTCCTCCTGAGAGGAGGCCACGGCGATCTCGCCGTCGGGGCGAGTTCCCCACTCGTCGCCGATGCGGCACCGGGTGAGTGTGTCCTCGGAGAAAGGAACCTCCAGACGGGTCAGCAGTACGTATGTGTTGCCGACGAAGGCATCGTCCTCGCTCTGCTGGAGCTTCTCCTGGAGCTGGTCCCAGAAAGAGCTGGGCACGTTCTCGACAGTGGTGGGAAGCCGTAGTTTGCGGGCCTTCTCGGAGCTGATCTCGGCCACCGGCAGGACATCGCCGTAGGCGGAGAGCTGAGGGCCGACCGCCTCGGCGACACGCCGGAGGCCGTGGGAGGTCGGGACGAGGCCGTGCCGCATGAGCATCCACCGGATCGGGGAGGCCACGGCTCGTCGGGTGCTGACCTGGGCCCCGACCTGGAGGGTCCAGTTGTCGACGAGGGAGTCCTCGGGCAAGGTTTTCAGGAAGCGGGCACGGGCCTCGTCGGAGAGGCGGGGAAGCAGGTGCAGAGGGCCGCCGACCGCCGCGCCCTCCAGCCTGATCCTGGCGAGGGTCGGACGGGCGGTCTGGTCGGGGGGCAGAGACGCGCAGTACGCCTTGTGCAGAGACTCCCGATACTGCTCGAACCACGCCTCCTCCTCCGGTCGGTTTCCTCCCGCGGGGCGGTCGCGCAGTCCCACCTCGCGGAAGAAGGCCATGTCGTCGGAGTGGAAGCCGGTGTCCACGGCGATGGCGGGATCCGAATCCGGGGTCACGACCGGACCGGGCAACAGACAGTCCCGCATCGGTCGGTAGCGGCCGTCCGAGGAGCGCACGTGCAGTGTGGCCCGCAGATCGGACACCCGCTGGATCACCTCGTGCGACAGATGACTGCTGCCGGCCTGGTGGAACAGTTCCCAGAACCGGGTCCATTCCTGCGGCCCGTACATGTCGAAGCCCTGTTCCAGGACACTGACGAAACGTCCTCGGACATCGGCCTCACGGATGCCGAGGGCGGTGAGGGCGCTCGCGAGCGACAGGTCGTCGGACAGGGCGCTGTCGACGTAGACGAGGGACTCGCGCAGCCCGTCCTGATCGGTGCGACGGAACACCTTGCCGACGACCGGGGCGACCATGCCGTGCTCCTCGGTCAGCACGATCCGCGCCTCCCGGGCCTCGTCCGCGTACGGCGAGGACGACTGGATCATGCTCGCGACGATGCGGACAGCGGTGGCGGACGCCTCGGCGGTGCCGTCGGCCACCAGGGCCTCCAGCCATTCCCGCACCGAGGCGCGCTCGCGCCTGGCGGCCTTGAGGATGTGATCCGTCTTGCCGGCACGGAGGGTGTCGACCTCCGCCGACGGATGCAGCCAGTTCGTGGGCCGGCCGGGGTAGGAGTTCCACAGGGTCAGCCAGCCGGTCACCACCTTGTTCTCCTTGCCCAGGGAGGGGTGGACGTTCAAGTCGCGCGGCACCTGCAGCCGGCCGTCCTGGTCCGGCAGGGAGGGGCGGTGGGCGGTGGCCTCCCAGATCTGCTCGGTGAGGTAGCGGTCCGCCCAGCTGACCGTCTCGGACTCCCGGGACCGGCCGGGGAGGAGCGGGAGATACGCGGCAGGGTCCTCGGCCGGAGCCAGCTCGGGCAGCGACTCGACCACCAGCCGGGCCGCCACGCGGATCATCTCCTGGTTGAACGGCGAGGAGTCCAGTAGGTTCTGTCGGTCTTCGTTGGTCTTCCAGGCGCCGTTGAGGATGCCGCTCAAGGTCATCTCGTACTTGGTGGGGAAGAAGGACCAGAAGCGTCCCCGGCCCTTGGGAGAGGAGAGGAGACCGTTGTGGGTCTCCCTCTCGTACTCGCGCACGGCCCACGAGATGTCGAGGGCGACCCGGTCGTGCAGTTCGCCCGCGCTGGAACGGGCGGTCGCAGTGGGCTCGTGGGTGAGAGTGAAAACCCGCCACCTGTTGTCCGAGGAGGGCTTTCCGGGGCGCTCCTCCCGAACGGTGTGCAGTTTTTCGTCACGGTCGGTGATGAGGGTCCGGCGCACGACGGGGCGCGGACGACGGTCCTCCAGAACGACCTTGGCGACGTGCGGGGAGAAGAGCTGGAAGCCGACGGGGAACTCCTCCCGGCCACCGGCCGGGGAGCCTCCGTGCATGTCCTGACCGAGCCGCTCGGCAGCTCCGTCGAGCAGGGGCAGACGCACGACGGTGGTGGCCCAGCCGAGGAGTTCGTCGAGGACGGGATCGGCCGCGCGCTCGACGGCGTCGTCCAACGGGCGGGCCATCCGGAGCACCGGGGCTTCGAACTCCTCGCCCAGACGAGCCGTGACCCCGGCGACGGAACGGATCTGCGCATAGGCCCACTCGCGGTCGAAACCGAAGGAACCGGTGCTGCTGAAGAACTGCGGGGCGTCGGTCACGACGAGTACGGATTTCACTCCCACGCCGAAGCGCCCGATCTGCCCCCCGCGCTTGCGCGACATGCTCATCCGGAGAATTGTCTCGGCGCCCTCGGGGGTGACGGGGGTGCCTTCGTTCGCGCAGTAGAGGTGTGTGTCCGTGAGAACGACGTGAACGGTCCCACCGGGTTCGGCGGCGATTTCGTCCGCCGCGTTCTGCACCAGTTCGAAGAGCTGCCGGTCGCCGTATCCGCCCTGGGTGATGCGCCTTTCTCCGTTCGCGTGCTCCGGAATGAGGCCGGGGTCGACGGCGTATGTCTGGAGGACGCGAGAGGACTGCTCGATCACGGTTTCGAGCACAGGGGTCGGTTCGAGGGACACGGGACTCCGATCCTGGAGTGGCGGCCTGAGAGCTGATGGTGATGAGACGTCAGTGATGTTCTGCAGTGCGAATGGTGGCGTGGACGGTCTCATTACGAGGGTGGTTCCGAGCGTGTGCCGAGCATTTTGGAAGGGGGTGGCGATCGCGGAAGAGGGGCGGAAGCATGACGCCGCGCGGAATGTTGCCAGGCGTCATCACATGTGCTGTCGCCGAAAGAAGACAAAGGAAAGGCGGCGCACTTCTACCAGGGCGTCGGAAATACGTTTCTTCCGAGGCGGGTGGGGCCGCTGAGGGGAATCTACTCGGCTGCGCCGAGGGGTGGCAAGGGGGGAGTGCACCCTGCGGCAGGCCTCGAAATGTCGCAGAACGAGGCAAATGTAGTGAAGGGTGCGGAGTCGTTCCCTCGGCCGACGGATCCCGACCTCGAGTCAGTGTCAAAGACCGTTTGACACGCGGTGGATTGTCAAAAGACCGAGTAGGGTGAGGGGCGCTGTACAGGACAGGTGGGGCAGGATCCGAGAGCAGGTGACCGTGGAAGCAGGCGAGGACTTCGGTCCATGGTTGGCACGGCAGTTGAGGCTCGCCGACATGACCCAGACCGAGCTGGCCCTGGCCGTGGATGTGACGCGTGCGGCGGTCTCGGCCTGGATCACCGGCAGGGCGACTCCACGTCCCGAGGCGATCGAACGTATCGCCCGGGCCCTGAACACGGATCTGGCCACGGTGCACACCCGCACCACCGACACCCAGGCCGGCCTTCCCGTGGGGTGGTACCACCGACCCGGACACGCGGACGGCGGAAGGGAGTTGGGCAACGCCGCAGCGTTCGCCTTCGACGCCGACGTGTCGGTCCTGGCCCGTGAGACCTGTCAGAACAGCCTCGACGAACGCATCGCCACCAACGGGCAGCCGGTGAGGGTGCGTTACACACTCCACGAGTTGACCGGGGAGGACCTCGCCCGCTTTCGCGAGGCCATCCACTGGGACGACCTCTACCCGCACTACGAGGTGGTACGGGAGCAGAAGCAGAAGGTCGGCAGGGTCGTCGACGCGGGCTTGCGTGACATGTACGAGCGCGACCGGCTAGTGCTGTTGAGGGTGGACGACTACAACGCGGCGGGCCTCACCGGCGACGACTACGACGACGGCCGGTTCGCGGCGGTGGTGAGGCGCCAGCTCGACAGTCACAAGTCGGGTGGTACGGCCGGTGGTTCGTACGGCCTGGGGAAGGCGACCCTCTGGGCGACCAGTCGGCTCGGACTCGTCCTCATCAACTCCACGCTGTCCGAACCGCACGAAGGGCGGACCGAGCGTCGTCTCGTCGGGCGCCTCGACCTCCCGTGGCGCCGGGTGAACGACGAGGCGTGCGCAGGGCCGGCGTGGTTGGGGCGCCCGGACCCCGACTCGCCGGGAGCGAGGGTGGCCCGCTCCTGGTGGGCGGACGAGGAGACGGTCGAATCCCTTCACCTGACGCGTGGGAGCGGTGAACCGGGAACCTCGTTCCTGATCGTGGGGGCTCACGATGTGGCAAGCCTCGCGGACGACAGCGCCGCACCTGAGGGCGACGAGGGGGAGGACGACGACAACAGCATCCAGCGGATGCACCACAGGCTCGTACGGGCCCTGGGGGAGAACTTCTGGGCCGCGATGACGGCCGGCGGGGATCGGCTTCCCCTTCTGGAAGCGTCTGTGCGCACCCTGCGCAATGGCGCTGTGGTCGTTCCGGAGGAGCGCGTGGACCCCGCGGTCGCCCAGCCGTCCCGGACGCGTGCCCTGAAGGCGTTCCTCGACGGGACGACCGTGGAGCGGCTCACCGAGTCCGGGCAGGTCGCCGCCGTCACCGTGCCCCTCAACCTGCCCGTCCAAGGCGGTGGACGCGCTTCTCTCGGGGAGCATCGTGCCGTGCTTCTGGTGACGGACGCCGAGGACGCGGACGGCAGGCTCAATCGCGTCGTGTCGATGCGCGGCAACCGTATGACGGTACGTGACACGGTGGTTCCCGGACTTTCGCCCACCAACCCCTTCCAGGCCGTGCTGCTCGCCGGTGCGGCTGCCGGCCCGCAGGCTCCGTTCGCCGCCGAGGCCGAGGTTTTCCTGCGGGCTGCCGAACCGCCTGAGCACAACAGATGGGGACAGACCGAGGAGTTGACGCTCACCTACTCGCCCTCGGCGTATCGGCGGATCAACGGGCTCACCCGGGAGACCAACGCGGCGATCAAGGCGCTGGTGGTCCGCCCCAAGAAGGGGCCCAGGCAAGGGGGCGGGCGGCTGGCCCCCAAGCTGACCATCGGTTCGGGGAAGAAGAAGCGTCGTCTGTCGGCGGTGAGCATGCCGTTCCTCGAGGAACTCGACGCGCAGGTCCTCGAAGACGGGGCCTGGCAGGTGATCGGCGAGATCAGGATCCCTCCTGGTGGTCACGAATGGAGGCTGGTCCCGGTCGCCAAGTTCGACGTGCGATCAGGCCCCCGTCCCACGATCGAATGGGACGAGATCGTCGGTGTGGACAACTGCCAGGTGGTGGAAGGCACGCTGCACTTCTCCGACGGTGCTCGCTCGGCGACGTTCCGCGGAGTGACCGATCCCGCCACACACGCCGTCAGGACGAGTCTGAGCGGCCTCGTCGTCGAACTGCGCACGGGGGAAGGGGAGTCGTCGTGAAGGTGTTCCCCTACCCGCGTCTGCGGGGCACGGTTTCGCTGCGTGTCGACTCGGCACGCGTGAAGGCGCCTGCCCAGCCCCGTGAAGAGCTCGACTCGCGTGCGCGATCCGTGATCGACCGGGTGGTGGCGCTCGGAGCCGCGGAGACGGAGGACTGGGAGACCGCTGTCCTGACCGTCTCGGCGACGATCCCTTCGAAAGCCACCGATCCGGAAGGACCGTGGTCGGAGGTGGCGGTGGTGGCTGTACTGACGGACCGGACGACCAACACCCGTGTCACTTCGACGTTGGCTCGGGAGACGGAGGACGGCCGGGACTGGCGCGGAGAGCTCCAGCTGCTGCGCTGTGATCTCCACGACCGCGCCGCGTTGACGGTGCAGGTGATCGCGACGGTGGACGGGGTGCCCGGTCGTATCGTCGGGGAAGCCGCCGAGGACTGGATCGTCGACGTGCGCAGCGATGTCCCGAGCCGGGAGCAGAGCTTCGACATCAGGGAGGTCGGCTTCACCAAGGGACCACGTTGGTTGCAGGGCTTCAGCGAGGCTCCGTGGATCGTGAATGCCTCAGGGGCAGTGCCCACCGTGCACATCAACACCGACTTCGAGGGCATGGTCGATGTCCTCGGCGCCGAGGGAGGACGAGCCGAAGGGCTGGTCAATGCCATGCTGGTCTCCCAGATGGCTGCGGAGGTGTGGACTGCCGTGTTCCACTCCGCCATCGGTGACCTGGAGCTGGAGGACGACGGCACTCCGCTCTTCCCGTACGGCTGGCAGGGCGAGGTGCTCCGCGAGATGCTGCCGGACGTGCTGCCTGAGCGAACCCTCGATGACGCGTTGCGCGAGGTGCACCGTCGGCGAGTGGGCGCCACGGGATGGACCGAGCTGCAACCACGGATCCAGTACGCGGCGATGCGTAGGGCCGAGGTGCCACGGGTGCTCTCGGAGACCGTGCGCGGCTTGGACAAGCTCAATCGTGAGGACGAGGCATGACGGAGAAGCCCGATCACCTGCCGGAGTATCTGGCACGGCTCGCCGACGAGGAAGCTGCCCGGTTCATCACGGACGGCCTGTTGTCCGGGAAGGACGACGTCCCCTCCATCGCCCTCAACCAGGCGGCTGAGCAACTGCCCGAGAGTCCGCGCCGCCGTCTCCGCGCGATCCGCGATCTGATCGACGACGCCATGTACATCCATCGGGACGAGCGGCCGACGCAAGCGGATGCCTGGCTCGCCCCGCGCCTGCACGCGATTCTTCGTCTGACGCGTGCAGAGGCGGCGGACCCCGCTCTGTGGAACTACCTGGCTCTGGGGGTAGCCCCCGACTTCGTGGTCTGGCGGCATCTGTCCGAGACGGCAAAGGCGGTCAACGCCCAGTACTTCAAGGGCCCTCACTACAAGCAGGCATTCGCCCGGCTCTGGTGGTCCGCCGAGCTTTTCCGGAACGGGCCCGACTACGAGCCGGTCGTCATCGCCTGCGGCAATCAGGACATGCTCAACACGGTGATGAGGTTGGACGTCATCGACCACCGCCCCACAGCCCAGGCCCTGGTCCGGCTGCTGCAGAGAGGGGTCGTGAGGACGGGGCGGGACGCCAACGCCTTGGCCAAGGTCGTCAACACGGCGGCCGCGACCGTGATGTACGACGTGATCGCGCAGGACGTGCCGCGAGACGGTGACGCCGTGCGGATGTGGATCGAGGAGGGAGAGGCCGGATTCACCGTTCATCACCGACCTCTCCCCACCGGTCCTGTCGAAGAGCCCGCGCCCGAGAGGTCGGTGGAGCTTCTGGCGAACAACTTCGCGGAACTGTTCGCCGATGCCCCGGTCCGAGGCAGGAGAGGGGATGAGGAAGAAGTCGAATGACCGTCCTCCCTATGGACGGTGAGGAGGGACCCAGGCCTTCAAGGCCTGGATGGCCTTCCGCTTCCTGTCCTCGTCCAGTTGTAGAGCCGTGCACAGGATGTGGACGGCCAGGAGGGGAGGGATCGCATTGCCGATCTGCTGCGCGATGTCGGTGCCCTGCCAGGGGTACTCGGCAGGAAAGGTCTGCAGCAGGCCGGCCTCGCGCGGCGTGAAGCGCTCCTGCTCGGGGCCCAGCTCGATGTCACCGTTCTCGTCGG
The DNA here is from genome assembly GCF_042874095.1 of Streptomyces sp. NPDC004266. Classification (NCBI taxonomy): domain Bacteria; kingdom Bacillati; phylum Actinomycetota; class Actinomycetes; order Kitasatosporales; family Streptomycetaceae; genus Streptomyces; species Streptomyces sp. NPDC004266. The sequence continues at coordinate 107,214 of NZ_JBIAMM010000014.1, read as the reverse complement.
CATGCTTGAGCTCGAACACCTTGTTCCGGCGCACCTTGCCGGTGACGGTGGCGGACGGCATGTCGGAGGTGCGGATGCCCCGCTTCGTGGGGTCGCCGCCCGATCCGTAGTTCGAGCGGACGACGAAGGCGGTGGGGCGGGTCTCCTCGAGCACGTCACGCATGGAGACCCACCCCCACGGCTGTTTCGGTCGTTTCCGACCGTCGACCTCGAAGAGTGGCTTCTGTGCGACCTCGCGGTCCGGGCCCTCGGGCATCTGGACAGGGAGGCGCTTTGCTCCCTTGCGATAGCGCTGGTGAGTCGGGTTCGGCAGAGCGAGGCTCTGTCCCGTGCCGCCCCGGTGGCGAGCGATCAGTACGGCCCTACGCCGTGTCTGGGGGACGCCGTACTCCTCGGTGTGCAGGATGTCGCACTCGGCGTCGTAGCCGATCTCGCGAAGGATGTCGCGGTACTTCTTCCAGACCGGAAGAACCGTCGGTACCTGTTCCAGCACCACCGTGTCGTAAGCGTCGCTCTTCAGCCGCTTCTCGACGATCCACCGGAGCGGCTGCAGCACAAGTCCTGTGCGCTCGTCGGTCCACTCCAGGACGCGTGCCCGCTCCTCGACCATCGCCCAGGCCTTCTCCAGCTCTCCGACTGTCTTGCTCAGCCCGACGAGCTCGGCGAGGTCCTGCACTTCGTCGAGGGCCTTGTGTCCTTCGCGGTTACCGGCCACGGAGTAGGTCTGGCACGGCGGTCCTCCGGTGAGGACGCGGGCCGAGGCCACCTCGGGGTCGAGCGGATTCACCTGCGCCACGTCGCGGATCTTCGTGGTGCGGAGTCCAGCGGCTCGTCGGGTCTCGCGGGTCGACTTCTCCCATTCCACCCCGATCGTGGGCAGGTCGAGCATCTCGGCTGCGATGTCCAAACCACCCGGACCTGCGAAGAGGTCGACGATGAGTGGCGGATTGCCCTGATCTTCGTGTGAATGAGGAGCTGAGGTCATGATGTGGGGCAGTGTAGCCGGCCGGAAGCCGACCATCGCCCCGGCGAGGGAATCCGATACCGGTGATCAGGAGCGAAGCGCCCGGGCGACAGCTCGGCCGAGGGCTTCTCCCACGGGGGGCGGCGAGGCGTGGCCGACCTGTCGATAGCGGGCCGTCTTCCTGCCGGTGATCTCCCAGGTCTCCGGAAAGCCCTGGAGCAGTGCGGCCTGGTCCACAGTGATCTTCACCAGGCCCTCTCTGCCGACATCCGGGGCCCAGACGAAATCCGCCCCCGGAATCTCGTCGCCCAGCGTGTGGGCGTTCACTCCCATTTTCTCCCACTTCCGCTTGGATCCGGTCGGCCCGAGGTCCGCTCCACCGCGATTCTTCGACCCGCCGACCAGGGTGGGGGCCACGCCGATCGCCTGTGCCGCCCAGCGGTCGGCGTCCTTCCACCCTCGCGAGCGCATGGACGGCGCCAGCGCCTCACCGAGGGACGTGTGGTCGGTCACGGTCGGGGACGGGGGCTGGAACGCCTGGAACCACTTCTTCCTGATCGCCACGAGGACTCCTTGCCTACGGTCCTGGGGCACCCCGAAGTCGGCGGCATTGAGGAGCAGCCAATTGAACTCGTACCCGAGGTGTTCGAGCTCCGCACGTGCGAACTCGTGGAAGTCGCGGAATCTGTCCGGGTCGACCAGCGTCGGCACGTTCTCGATGACCAACGCCCGAGGTCGTACCGCGTGGGCGAGATACACGGCGGCCCTCAGAAGTTCCTCTTCCTTGCCCGACCGGGCTCGGGCGGTCGTGGCACTGGACTTCACTCGCGGCAGCCCTGCGGACAGCAGGTCCACGTCGTAGCTCTCCGGATGCTCGCCGGGGTCGAGGTCCAGAAGGTCCGTCTGAAGCACGTTCCAGTGAGGGCGGTTGGTCCGAAGGGTCCGGCAGGCGTCTGCGTCCTCGTCGAGCAGCAGAGTCGGTTCGAAGCCGGCTCGCTCCAGTCCCAGGGCGAGCCCGCCCGCTCCGGCGCAGATATCGACGAACGTCAGCGCACTCATCGGTCCCCCCTCCTCCTTGCCGGTGCCCTTCGACGCTCCACCGCCTCGGTGATGTGCAGGACCACGTCCTCCGGCGGTTCATGCTCCCAGAAACGGAGTACTTCCCAGCCGGCTGCTGTGAGGTGTGCGGTCGTCTCCTTGTCCCGTGCCATGTTGCGGTCCAGCTTCTGCCGCCACCACTCGGCATTGGCCTTCGGCTGCGTGGCGTGCTCGGGGCAGCCGTGCCAGAAGCAGCCGTCGATCAGGACGGCCACCTTTACGGAGGTGAAGGCGACGTCGATTCGTCGTCGAGCCATGCCCGGCACGGGGAACTCGACGCGGTAGCGCAGGCCGGCCGCATGGAGCAGGCGACGGACCGCGAGCTCGGCGGCGGTGTCCTTGCTGACCTGCCTGCTCATGCGGGCCGAGACGGCGGGGGAGGACGGAACGGCTTCGGTCACACCTGCATTCTGCCGGAGGCCCGGTGCCTCACTCCGCTCCGTGGCACCCCCCATAAGCCCTCCCCGACCCGCACCAGCACTCCGCCCCCCGGGCCGGGGGCCAGGCTGTGGCTCGGCCTCGGGCTGCCAGGGTGGTGGCGTACTGGGGGAGGAGGTCCGCGTTCGAGGGGTGGGTGGATTCCGAGGCGGCGAAGGCCTCGTAGGAGGGGACCGTGGCGCGGACGATGCCGAGGTTCGGGGTGCCGGCGGCCGCGAGTTCGCGGAGGGACGCCTCGATGTCCGTCAGGTGGGCGCGGTACGTGGGGTACTCGGCCTCCAGCTCCGGGTAGGCCGCCAGGAGCTCGTCCAGTTCCGCTTCCGGCCAGTGGAGGACCGCGACCGGGAAGGGGCGGGAGAGGGCCGTGCGGTACGTGCCCAGTTCCGAGCGGAGGCGGGCGATCTCCGCCTGGAGCTCCGCCGGGTCCGAGGAGCCGAGCGACCACAGGCGCTTCGGGTCGTGGAGTTCGTCCAGTCCGACCGTGCCCGGGTGCAGGCGGTCCGCCAGGTCGTCCCAGTCGTCGTGGGGGAGCGCCAGCATCCGGCGGATCCGGTGCCGGGTGGTGATCAGGGAGCGGGTCGCGTGGGGGAGGTCCTCCTGCGCGGGCGGGGCCAGGAGGTTCGTCGCCTCCGTGAGCGTCGACTCCGCCGCTTCCAGTTCGTCGTGCGCCTCCAGCGTCTCCGCCGTGATCTCCCACGCCGCCGCGTCCGACGGCTTCGTCCGCCGGATGCCGTCGATGATGGCGCGGGCCTCGGCCTCGTGGCCGTACTCCCACAGGTTCGCCGCCTTCAGCGCCCTGATCAGGTGCGGGTTCGCGGGCTCTCCGGTGAGGAGCTCGTCGTACAGGGCCGTCGCGGCCGGGCGGTCCCCCGCCAGTTCGCGATGGGCCGCGGCCCGGAGGTACAGGGGTTCCCGGTCTCCCGGGTACTGAGCTGCCGTGCGCAGCAGACGCTCGGCTTCGGTGAGGTGGGCGGCAGGCGTGTCTGGGCGCATGCCCTCCACCGTACTGCTGTACGGGCCTGGAGAGTTGGCGCCCCAGCGCTTATCGTGCCCCGCGTGCGGGCCAGGGTGGGGCAGCGGGTGCCGGTCGTCGTCCAGACGGGAGGACGATCCCGTACGGGCGCCCGCGCGCTGTGGCTGGGCGCCGAGACCGCCGTCACCTGCGGGGTTCTCATCCTGCTTCTCGTCGTCCACCAGCTCTGGTGGACCAACCGGGAGGCCCGCGCCGAGGCCCTCGACCAGGTGCGCGTCCTGGAACGGGAGTGGGACGTCTCTCCGGTTCCCGGGTCCGTTTCCGAGATCGAGGACGAGGCGGCCGAGGTGGGTGAGGCGGAGGGGGTGCCCTCTGCCGGGTCCTCGGCAGAGCCTTCCGCGGGGGCCCCGGTCGAGGACACGTCCCGTGCCTCCGCGTCCTCCGCGCCCTCTCCTTCCGCCGCCTTCGCCGTCCTCCGGGTCCCGCGGCTCGGGCTCACCGTCCCCGTCGCCGAAGGCGTCTCCAAGCGGTCCGTCCTCGACAAGGGGTACGTCGGGCACTACCCCGGCACCGCCGGTCCCGGGCGCGTCGGGAACTTCGCCCTCGCCGGGCACCGGAACACCCACGGCGAGCCCTTCCGGTACGTCAACCGGCTCGGGGAGGGGGACCGGATCCTCGTGCGCACGCGTGCGCGTACCTATGTCTATCGGGTCGATCTCGTGCTGCCGGCCACCTCTCCCCGTGATGTCGGGGTCATCCGGGACGTGCCCCGGTCCCTGGTCAAGCCCTCTTACGGGTACGCGGAACCGGGCGCCTATCTCACCCTCACCACCTGCACCCCCGAGTTCAGCAGCGCCTACCGGCTCGTCGTCTGGGCGAAACTGGTGTCGGCCGGGTGATCACCCGTGGCCCCGGCCCAGGACGAGCGTGAGCGCCGCGCCCGTGACCGCGAGGGCCGCCGAGACGAGGAGCGCCGTGTCCGGGCCCGTCGTCACCAGCGCCAGCGTCAGGGCCACCCCGGCCGAGGAGCCGATGTAGCGGGCGGTGTTGTTGGCGCCCGAGCCCATCGCCGCCCGCTCCGGCGGTACGGAGTCGACCGCGAGGCGGGGCAGCGCCGCGTTCAGGAGGCCGCTGCCCGCGCCCGCCAGGAGGAGGCCGGGGACGAGTCGAACCCAGGGGCCTTCCAGGCCGCCGAGGAGGGCGAGGATCCCCGCCGCCGAGAGCGCGAAGCCCAGGGCCAGTTGGTGGGCGGCGGAGAGCCGGCCCGCCAGCCGGCGCGCCTGCAGCGCCGCCGCGAACGCCGTGCCCGACCAGAGCAGGAAGAGCCACGCCGAGCCCAGCGGTGTCATCCCCGCCCCGCCCTGCAGCAGCGCCGGCACCACGCTGAACAGGCCGATCACCGCCAGGCCCGTGAACAGCGCCCCCAGCGTCGACGCCAGGAACGCGGGCCGCCGCAGCAGCGCCAGGTCCACCATGGGCGCCCGGCTCCGGTGCTCGACCGCCACGAACAGCGCCGTCAGGGCGGCGGCCGCGAGCAGCAGCAGGCCCACCGGGGGCCGCAGCCAGCCGTCCCGGCCGAGCGTGAGGGCGGTGAGCAGCGCCGCCAGGGCCAGGCCGAGTGCCAGGGCCCCTGCGCCGTCCGGGCGTGACGTCACGTCCGGAGCCTTCGTCCCCTCCGTCTCCTTCGTCAGGGTCCGCGTTCCCGCCGCCGCGATCACCAGCGCCGCCGCGCCCAGCGTCCCGTACGCGAGCCGCCAGTCGGCCAGGCTCAGCGCGCCCGCGAGGAGCGGGCCCAGGGCGATGCCGGCGCTCACCGACGCGCCCCAGATCCCGGTCGCCCTGATCCGGTCCCGGCCCGCCGGGTACGCGTGGGCGAGGAGGCCCAGGCTGCCCGCCAGGACGGCCGCGCTCGCCGCGCCCTGGGCGATCCGGGCCAGGGTGAAGGCGAGCGTCGAGCCCGCGAGGGCGCCGAGCGCGGTGGTGAGGCCGAGGGCGAGGGTGCCGAGGAGGAAGACCCGGCGCCGCCCGTGCGCGTCGGCGAGGCTGCCGGCCACCAGGAGGAGGACGGCGAGGCCGAGCGGGGTGCCGTTGAGCAGCCAGGCCCGTGCCGAGGCCGGCGTCCCGAAGGCGGCGGCCATGTCGGGGAGGGTCAGCATCGGGGCCGTGTAGTTCATCAGCGCGACCGCGGTGGCCGCGGCCGTGACGGCGAGGGTGGCCCGGGGGCGGCCGGTGCCGGTGAGCGGCGTGGTGCCGACCGTGGTGGCGAGCTGGGGCATGGCGGGGACCTCCACCTGTCGGTTCGGTGAATGAACTCACCGTAGCAGGGTTGGTTCGTTCAATGAACCCGAATCGGTACGATGGGTCCCATGGCCCTCGGCAAGGACTACGCCCGACAGCAGTGCTCCATCGCCCGCGCCCTGGAGGTCGTCGGCGAACGCTGGACCCTGCTCGTCGTCCGCGACGCCTTCTACGGCGTCCGTCGCTACAACGACTTCCTCGTCCACCTCGGCATCCCCCGCGCCGTCCTCGCCGCCCGCCTCCAGGCCCTCGTCGAGGCCGGCGTCCTCGACCGGCGGCGCTACCAGGAGTCGCCCCCGCGCGACGAGTACGTGCTCACCGAACGCGGCCTCGCCCTCTGGCCCGTCCTGCGCTCGCTCGGCGCCTGGGGCCGGGCCGAGATCCCCGGAGCCGTACCGCTGCGCCACTTCCACCACGCCGACTGCGGCACCGAACTCGGCCCGTACGGCGAATGCCCCTCCTGCCGCCTCCCCGTGCCGCTCCCCGACGTCGAGATGCGGCCCGGCGCCGGGCTCGACCCCGACCCCGCCGATCCCGTCAGCCGCGCCCTCCTCCGGCCCCGCCGCCTTCTGGCCCCCCTGGAGCCGGAGTCCTCCTGAGTCGTCGGGTGCTCTCCTGGGGTGTCGGATGTCCTTCTGGGCCTTCGGACGTCCTTCTGGGTCTTCGGATGTCCTTCTGGGCTGTGGGGCGTCTTCCTGAGCCGTGGGGGGTCTTCCTGGGTCGTCGGGCGTCTTCCCGGGCCTCCGGGTGGGGCGGGGAGAAAATCCCGGGGGAGGTGGGAACTTCCCGGTCCCGCCGTGCGTCCTCCCCCTGAGACGACCGGCTGAAGACGGCCGGCTGAAGACGACCGGCGAGAGGAGGTGGCGGGATGACGATCAGGGCCCTGTTCCTGCGCATCGTCGCGCCGCTGTTCTTCCTGCTCGCCCTCGCCGACCTGCTCCTCTCCGACGGTGCAGGCCTCTCCGCCGCCGTCGCCCTCGCCGCGACCGGCGTCGTCCTCTCCCTCCTCGGCGCCCGTACGGCCCCCGCCGTGCCGCCCACCGCCGTGCGCACCGCCATCCGTGACCGCGAGCGGCGCACCGCCTTCCTGCCCCAGCGGGACCCCGACGCCGCCGGCCGTCGCAGACCCCGCGCTCCCGGCCGTCCCCTCCCGACGGCCGCGTAGGGAGCCCGTACAGCAAGCGCCTTCCGCGGATCCGTCATGCCGAATTCCCCTGCTCCCGGCACGACGAGACCCCACGGAGGGCTCCCTTGAACGTCTTCGCTTCCCTGGTCGAGCGGCTCGCCGACCTGCTCCAGCCGCTCTTCGCCACCACCGCCACGGCCGCCGCGATCGTCCTCTTCACCCTGCTCGTGCGGCTCGCGGTCCACCCGCTCTCCCGGGCCGCCGCCCGCGGTCAGAAGGCCCGCACCCGGCTCGCCCCGCAGGTCGCCGCCCTCCGGAAGAAGCACGCCAAGAACCCCGAGCGGATGCAGAAGGCGATCATGGAGCTGCACGCCCGGGAGAAGGTCTCGCCGCTCGCCGGCTGCCTGCCCAGCCTCCTCCAGGCGCCCGCGTTCTTCCTGATGTACCACCTCTTCTCCAGCGGGCGGATGGCCGGTCACAGCCTCTTCGCCGCCCCGCTCGGCGGCCACTACGCCGACGCGCTCGCCGACGGGGGCGTGTTCGGCCCGGCCGGCCTCGTCTACCTCGCGCTCTTCGCGATCGTCGGCGCCGTCGCCACGTACAACTACCTCCGGGCCAGGCGGCAGCCCGCGCCGGTCGCGGTGGAGCCCGGACAGCCGGGCGCCGGGGTGGCCGCGGGCCTGGCCCGCTATCTGCCGCTGCTCTCCTTCGCGACCCTGATCTCGGTCGCCGTCGTCCCGCTGGCCGCCGCGCTCTACATCGTCACCAGCACCACCTGGACCGCCGTCGAGCGCGCCTTCCTCTACCGGGACATGCCGCAGGCGGCCCTGGTTACTCCCGCGTAAGGGTCCAGTGTGTGAACGGGGTCTTGCAGAGTGACCCATTGTCTTGGAGGATCGACCAATCCTCCGATGGCCGCACTCCATCGGCCGGGGCACCTCAGGGTCCTTCCCGGGCCCACCTCGACCACAGGGAGAAGACCATGAAGCTGCTGCGTGTCGGCCCGCCGGGAGCCGAGCGTCCCGCCCTGCTCGACCAGGACGGAACCCTCCGCGATCTGTCCGCCCTCGTCGACGACATCGACGGCAGTCTGCTCGCCGACGCCTCCGCCCTCGACCGCATCCGGGGCGCCGCCGGCGCCGGTGTGCTGCCCGCGCTCGACGCCACCGGGCTGCGCGTCGGCCCGCCGGTCGGCCGCATCGGCAAGGTCGTGTGCATCGGGCTGAACTACCACGGGCACGCCACCGAGACCGGCCAGGCCACCCCCGCCGAGCCCGTCGTCTTCCTCAAAGCCGCCGACACCGTCGTCGGGCCGGACGACACCGTGCTCGTACCGCGCGGCTCGGTGAAGACCGACTGGGAGGTGGAGCTCGCGATCGTGATCGGCCGCACCGCCCGCTACCTGGAGACCGACGAGGAGGCCCTCGCGCACGTCGCCGGATACGCCGTCGCGCACGACGTCTCCGAGCGCGAGTTCCAGATCGAGCGCGGCGGCACCTGGGACAAGGGCAAGAACTGCGAGACCTTCAACCCGCTCGGCCCCTGGCTCGTCACCGCCGACGAGGTGCCGGACCCGCAGGACCTCGGCCTGAAACTGTGGGTCAACGGCGAGCTCAAGCAGGACGGTCACACCTCGGACCAGATCTTCCCGGTCGCGGAGGTCGTGCGGTACGTCAGCCGGTTCATGACCCTGTACCCGGGCGACATCATCAACACCGGCACGCCCGCGGGCGTCGCCATGGGCCAGCCGGAGCCCAAGCCGTACCTGCGCCCCGGCGACGTGGTGGAGCTGGAGGTCGAGGGCCTCGGCCGGCAGCGGCAGGAGCTCAAGAGCGCCTGATCCCGCGGGGGCCTGATCCCGCGGAGCCTGATCCCGCGGAGCCTGATCCCGCGGGGCCTGATCCCGCGGGGCCTGATCCCGCGGGGCGGGGGCGCCGACGCCCCCGCCGGTGGTCCGGCCCCGGGGGCCCGGTGGTCAGGCCCCGCCCGCCGCGTACGAGTCGAGCAGTCGCCCCAGCGCCTCGACGACCAGGGCGTGGTCCTCGGCCTGCGGCAGTCCCGAGACCGTGACCGAGCCGATCACGCCCGCCCCCTCGACCGCGATCGGGAACGAACCGCCGTGGGCGGCGTACCGGTCGGGGTCGAGGCGCGAGGACGCCTCGAACGTCGTCCCCTTGGCCCGGAAGCGGGCCCCGACCAGGAACGAGCTCTCGCCGTACCGCTCGACGACCCGCCGCTTGCGGTCGATCCAGGCGTCGTTGTCCGCGCTGGACCCCGGCAGCGCGCAGTGGAACAGCTGCTGCGCCCCGCGCCGGACGTCGATCGCGACGGGGGCCTTCCGCTCCCGGCCCAGGCCGACGAGGAGGGTGCCGAGCGTCCAGGCGTCCTCGTACGTGAACCGGGGGAGCGTCAGGCGGGCCTCCTGGGCCTCCAGTTCGGCGATCTCGGTCACAGCTTCACCAGGATTCCCTCGCGGGCCGACCGCCGTGCCGCCTCCAGGACGTCGAGGGCGGCGGCCGCCTCGTGCGCGGTGACCGGGTTCTCGCCGGTGCCGCGCACCGCGGCGGCGACGGCCGCGTAGTACGCCGGGTAGTCGCCGGGCAGCGACTCCACCGGGGTGCCGCCGCCGGTCGGCGGCGACTCGCCGGCGCCGATCCGGCCCCACAGCTCCTCGGGCTCGGCGCCCCAGACGCCGCCCGGCTCCGGCCGCAGCCCCTCGCGGAGGGCGGCCTCCTGCGGGTCGAGCCCGTACTTCACGAAGCCCGCGCGCTGCCCGAGCACCCGGAAGCGGGGGCCGAGCTGGGCGGTGGTGGCGCTCACGTACAGGTGGGAGCGGACCCCGTTCGCGTGGGTGAGCGCGAGGAAGGTGTCGTCGTCGGCCTCGGCGCCCGGCCGGCGCACGTCCGACTCGGCGTACACCGAGACGACCGGGCCGAAGAGGACGAGGGCCTGGTCGACGACGTGGCTGCCCAGGTCGTACAGGAGCCCGCCGATCTCCTCGGGCGCGCCCGACTCGCGCCAGCCGCCCTTGGGCCGCGGGCGCCACCGCTCGAAGCGGGACTCGAAGCGCTGGACCTCGCCGAGCGCGTCCTCGTCGAGGAGCCGGCGCAGGGTGCGGAAGTCGGCGTCCCAGCGGCGGTTCTGGAAGACCGAGAGCAGCAGGCCGCGCTCCTCGGCGAGCGCGGCGAGCGCGCGGGCCTCGGCGGCGGTCCCGGCGAGCGGCTTGTCGACGACGACCGGGAGGCCGGCCTCCAGGGCGGCCGTGGCGACGGCGACGTGCGTCTTGTTGGGGGAGGCGACGACGATCAGGTCGAGGTCGGCGGACGCCCCCCGCTCCCACAGCTCCTCGGGGCGGGCGGCGACCCGGACGCCGGGGTGGGCGGCACGGGCCTCGGCGGCCCGCTCGGGGTTGCCGGTGGTGACGGCGGCGAGGACGAGGTCCTCGGAGGCGGCGATCAGCGGGGCGTGGAAGACGGAGCCCGCGAGGCCGTAGCCGACGAGTCCGACGCGGAGCGGGGTGCGGGGGTCGGTGCCAGTCATGCGTTCCACTTAAGCAACGCTGTTGCCAAAGTGCAAGCGACCGCGACAATGGGGGAGTGAGGAAAGACCTGGTGGGAGTGAACGTGCCGGCCCTGCGCAGCCACAACGCGGCGCTCGTGCTCGACCTGCTGCGCACGGCTGGGGAGACCGGGATCAGCCGCCTGGAGCTGGCGGAGCGGACCGGGCTCACCCCGCAGGCCGTCAGCAAGATCACCGCGCGGCTCCGGGCCGAGGGGCTCGCCACGGAGGCCGGCCACCGCGCCTCGACCGGCGGCAAGCCCCGCACGGTACTGCGCCTGGTGCCCTCCGCCGCGTACGCGGTCGGCGTCCACCTCGACCGCGACGAGCTGACGACCTTCCTGGCCGACCTCGCGGGCACGGCCGTCGCCCTGCGCCGCCGCCCCGTGGACCTGGGCGCGGGGCCGGGCCCGGTCCTGGACGCGGTGACGGAGGAGGTGCGGGCGCTGCTCGCCACGGTCCCGGGGGGCGGCGGCGCGCCCGGGCCGGGCCCCGATCCCCTCCCCGGTCCCCGCCTCGGGCGCGTCCTCGGGGTCGGGGTCGCCATGCCCGGGCCGCTGGATCATCACGCCGGGGTGCCCGGCCGGGTGACCGGCTTTCCCGAGTGGGCCGGCCATCCCGTACGGGACGAGCTGGCCGCCCGCCTCGGGCTGCCCGTCGTCCTCGACAAGGACACCAACGCCGCAGCCCTCGGCCTCGCCCTGCGCCCCGCCGCCCCCGGCTCCTTCGCCTACGTCCACCTCGGCACGGGCCTCGGCGCCGGCCTCGTCCTCGGCGGCGCGCCGCTGCGCGGGGACAGGACCGGGGTGGGCGAGCTCGGCCACCAGACCGTCCAGCTCGACGGTCCGCCCTGCGGCTGCGGCGGGCGCGGCTGCCTGGAGGTCCTGTGCCTGGCGGCCGTCGCGCGCGGCGAACGCGCCGAGGCCGCGCGGATCCTGGGCGTGGGCGCGGCCAACCTCGTGCGGCTCCTCGACATCGACCAGGTCCTCCTGGGCGGCCGGGCGGTGCTGGCCGCGCCGGAGGTCTTCGCGACGGGGGTGCGGGAGGTGCTGGCCGGCCTCGACCTGGCGACCCCGGTGGGCCTCGCGACCGGACGGGACGCGGTGGCGGAGGGTGCGGCGTGGCTGACGCTGGCGCCGGTCTTCGGGAAGTGACCGGGCGCCGGCCTGGCGCCGGCCTTCGGGAGGGCTGAGCCTCGACCTTCGGGGTGCCCGCCCCCAATGTCCGATCATCGGAAAGTAGGCCGATCGGGCGGATGCGTCGGTCCTAACGGGGGTTCCCCCGGTGTCGTCGGCCCGCCCGGGTCCTCCCGCATGGCAGCGTCTCCGCCGTTCCCATGCCCTCCAGGACCTAGAGCAAAGGCACCCGTCCCATGGCCCCCGCTTTCCTGCGTCCGCGCGGCGTCCGCGTCGCCGTGACCGTGGCCGTCGCCACGGCCGCCCCGCTCGTGATCGCCGCCCCGGCCCCCGCCGCCCCCGCGCCCGATCCGCCCGCCCCCGCCTGCGGCACCCCCGACGGGGGCGGCTTCCCGCTGGACACCCGGATCCACGGGGGGCCCGACGACTACCCGGCGGGCGGCCCCTTCCAGGGCTGGAAGCTGGACCTCACCAACACCACCGACGCCCCCTGCTCGGGCGTCCACCCGGTGCTCGTCCTCACCGACCGCGACCGGGCCCTGCGCCCGGAGCAGATCCGGTTCGAGTTCTACGACGCCGGGTCGGCGCTCTGGCGCCCGGTGGTCTTCGAGTCGACCGAGGACGCCGAGAACGTGGGCGCGTTCACCGGCTTCGGCGGCTTCGCGGTGCCGGCGGGCCGGACGCTCACCGTCCCCGTGCGCCTGGCGTTCGAGGCGGGGACGGCGCCCGACGAGGTCGTCGTGAACGCGGCGGTCGTGCAGCGCCAGGGCGAGGACGGCGACTGGGTCGGCGAGTCCGGCGACTACCGCCTGACCGTGGGCCCCGCCGGACCCCGTGCCCCCACCGCGCCCGCCACGAGTCCCGCACCCGACACGACCCGCGCGCCCGATCCGTCGCCGCCGTCCTCCGGGGCGGCCCGCCCGCCCGCTCCCAGCGCGTCCGCCACCCGGAGCCCGGGGGGACCCGTCGACGAGCCGTCGGACCGCGAACTGGCCGGTACGGGACGGGAGTCGGAGGAGTACTCCCGCGTCCTCGTCCCGCTCGCCGCGGGCCTCCTCCTGCTCGGCGCGGTGCTGGTGCGGACCGCCCGGCGCCCCCGGCACCGCTGAGCCATGCTCCGTACACCTTCTCGTTCATCCCGGTCTGCGACCATCCCCGGATGAACTACCAGACCAGCCCCGGCGCCCCCGTCCGCTCCGGCATCCCCGAGCACGGCCGCGTCCCCAAGTACTACGCCGTCAAGGCGAAGATCGCCCTGATGGTCGACGAGTTGGGGGAGGGCGGGCTGCTGCCGACCGAGCGCGATCTCGCCGTCCGGTACGAGGTGTCCCGCGAGACCGTCCGGCAGGCGCTGCGCGAACTGCTCCTGGAGGGGCGGCTGCGCCGCCAGGGCCGGGGCACGGTCGTCGCCGGCCCCAAGCTGGAGCAGCCCCTCTCGCTCGCCAGCTACACGGAGGGCGTGCGCCGTCAGGGCCGTCGCCCCGGCCGCAGCCTGATCTCGCTCGACCGCTTCCCCTGCCCGGAGGCGCTCGCCCCCGAGGTCGGCGCCGAACGGGGCGAGCCCGTCTGGCACATGGAGCGCGTGCTGCTCGCCGACGACGAGCGGGTCGGCCTGGAGAGCACGTACGTCTCCGAGGCCCGCGCCCCCCGTCTGGACACCGAGTTCGACCCGGACTCCTCCTTCTACGCCTATCTGCACGACCGGCTCGGCATCTCCTTCGGCGACGCCGACGAGCGCATCGAGACCGTCCTCGCGACTCCGCGCGAGGCCCTGCTCATCGGCACGCCGCCGGCGCTGCCGATGCTGCTGCTCCACCGGGTCTCCCGGGACACCTCGGGGCGCCCCCTGGAGCGCGTCCGCACGCTCTACCGGGGGGACCGGTTCAGCTTCACCGCTCATCTGGGACGGCAGGGCTGATCACGCACTGGATAACGGAACGGTAACGGGTCTGGTCCAAGCTTGGCGGGCCGTTCACCGTCCCGTCGTCCACCCGACCCGTCCGGTCCACCCGGTCCCGCGACCGTCGACGTCATGAAGGTGATCGTCGTAGGAGCCGGCGTGGTGGGAACCATGCACGCCTGGCACGCAGTGGAACGCGGCCACGAGGTCGTACACATCGAGCGCGAGGCCGAGGCGCGCGGGGCCTCCCTCCGCAACTTCGGCCAGATCTGGGTGAGCGGACGGGCGGGCGGCGAGGAGCTCGACACCGCCCTGCGCGCCCGCGAGCTGTGGGAGGGCATCGGCGCCCGCGTCCCCGGCCTCGGCTTCCGGGCCATCGGCTCCCTCACCCCCGTACGGAACGAGCTCGAACTCGCCGTCGCCGAGGCGGCCGTGGCCCGCCCCGACGCCGCCGCCCGCGGCTACAAGCTGCTCACCGCCGACGAGGCACGCGCGATCAACCCCGCCCTGCGCGGGGCGTTCGAGGCCGCCCTGTGGTGCGAGCGGGACGCGGCCGTCGAACCGCGCCCCGCCCAGCTCGCCCTCCGCGAGGCCCTCCTCGCCACCGGCCGCTACACCTTCCTGCCGAACCGCGAAGTGCGGGACGTCGTCGGGGAGGACGCGGTCCGGGACGACCGGGGCGAGACCCACACCGGCGACGCCGTCGTCCTGTGCACGGGCGCCTGGCTCTCCGGCCTCGTCCGCGAGGTCGCCGGCGAGATACCGGTCCGCCGGGTCCGGCTCCAGATGATGCAGACCGCGCCCCTCGGCGAGCCGCTCACCACCTCCGTCGCCGACGCCGACTCCTTCCGCTACTACCCGGCCTATGCGTCCCCCGCCCTCGACGCCCTCGACGAGGGCCAGGCGCAGGACCCGACCGCCGCCGCCCACAAGATGCAGCTGCTCATGGTGCAGCGGCTCGACGGCGGACTGACCATCGGCGACACCCACGAGTACGAGCACCCCTTCGCCTTCGACACCCTCGAAGACCCCTACGAGCACCTCACCCGCGTCGTCGAGTCCTTCCTCGGCCGCCCGCTGCCGGCGATCCGGCGCCGCTGGGCCGGGGTGTACGCGCAGTGCGTCGACACCAGCCGGGTCGTGCACCGCCAGCGGGTCCGCGACGGCGTCTGGCTCGTGACCGGACCCGGCGGCCGCGGCATGACCTGCTCGCCCGCCATCGCCGAGACGACCGCGAACGAACTGGGCTGGTGAACACCGTGAAGAAGCACAACCTCGTCGTCCTGGACATGGCCGGCACCACCGTCGCCGACGGCGGCCTCGTCGAGCAGGCCTTCACGGCCGCCGCCGCACGCCTCGGCGAAGACCCCGCCACGATGATCGACTACGTCCGCGCCACCATGGGCGAGTCCAAGATCTCCGTCTTCCGCCACCTCTTCGGCGGCGACGAGACCCGCGCCCAGGAGGCCAACCTCGCCTTCGAGGCCGCGTACGGAGAGCTCGTCACCGACGGCCTCATCGCCCCGGTCCCCGGCGCGGCCGACGCGATCGCCCAGCTGAAGGACCAGGGGCGGACGGTCGTCCTCACCACCGGCTTCGCCCGCGTCACCCAGGACGCCATCCTCGACGCCCTCGGCTGGCGGGACCTCGTCGAGCTGACCCTCTGCCCGGCCGACGCCGGCGGCCGGGGCCGCCCGTACCCGGACATGGTCCTCGCCGCCCTCCTCCGCACCGGCGCCGTCGACGACGTCCGGCAGGTCGTCGTCGCCGGCGACACCTCGTACGACATGCTCAGCGGCATCCGCTCCGGCGCGGGGATCGTCGCGGGCGTCCTGACGGGCGCGCACGACGAGGCCGCGCTCAAGGAGCACGGCGCCACGCACGTCCTCGCCTCGGTCGCGGAACTCCCCTCCCTGACAGGGGCGTACGAGGCATGACCAGCGGCATCCGCTTCGACGGCGTCACCGTCGCCTACGGCGGCAACACCGTCCTCGACTCCCTCGACCTCACCGTCGAGCCCGGCGAGGTCATGGCCCTCCTCGGGCCCTCCGGCTCCGGCAAGACGACCGCGCTGCGGGCCGTCGCCGGATTCGTCCGGCCGGCCTCCGGGCGGGTGCTCATCGGTGACCGCGACGTCACCGCGCTCCCGCCGTACCGGCGGGGCATCGGCATGGTCGTCCAGCAGTACGCCCTCTTCCCCCACCTCAGGGTGGACGCCAACGTCGCCTTCGGCCTGAAGGCCCAGAAGGCGCCCAAGGGCGAGATCCCGGGACGGGTCGCCGAAGCGCTGGAGATGACCGGCATGGCGGCCTACGCCCGGCGCTACCCCCGCGAGCTCTCCGGCGGCCAGCAGCAGCGCGTCGCCATCGCCCGCGCCCTCGCCATCCGCCCCCGGGTCCTCCTCCTCGACGAACCGCTGTCGGCGCTCGACGCCCAGCTGCGCTCCGGGATGCTGGCCGAACTGGCCCGGCTCCACCGCGAGCTGCCGGACGTCTCGATCCTGTACGTCACCCACGACCAGGTCGAGGCGCTGACCCTCGCCGACCGGATCGCCGTCATGGACAGGGCCAGGCTCCGGGACTGCGGCACCCCGCAGGACCTGTACCGGCGTCCCCGTACGGAGTTCACGGCGTCGTTCGTGGGCAACGCGAACCTGCTGCCGGTGACGGTGGGGGCGAAGGGGGTCGCCTTCGAGGGCGTCACCCTCGACGTCCCGATCTCCGACGCGCTCCCGGGAGCGGGTGCCACCCTCTGCGTCCGCCCCCACCTCGTCGGTCTCGGCCCCGGGCCCAACGCCCTGAGCGGCCGGATCACCGAGGTCCAGTGGCGGGGGTCCACGCACCGGCTGTACGTCGAGGTGGGCGGGCACCGGGTGAAGGCGGACGTGCGGGAGCTGCGGGAGACGCCTCCGCTGGGGGCCGAGGTGACGGTGCACTTCGCCCCGGACGACGCGGTGCTGCTGGCCGCGGGGGTCGGCGATGGCTGAAGGTCTCGTCGAACGGCGGCCCGCACCGGGGGCCGTGCCCACCCCCTCCCTGACTCCTTCCGGGAGGGACCCCCACGCCCCGGCGGGGCCCGTGCCCACGACGGCCCCCGTCTGGCTCTGGGCCCTGCCCCCCGTCGCCGTCCTCGCGCTCGTCTTCCTCTACCCCCTCGCCCTCGTCGTCCAGGAGTCCCTCGCCCCCGGCGCGTACGCCGGGGTGTTCGCCTCCGCGTCCTTCCGCGACGCCCTCGTCACCACCGTGTGGCTGGCCGTCGCCGCCACCGTCGGCTGTCTGGTCCTCGGGTTCGCGCTCGCGCTCGTGATCGCGTTCGTGCCCTTTCCCGGCGGGAAGGCGGTGTCGAAGTCCATCGACGTCTTCCTCTCCTTCCCGTCCTTCCTGATCACGCTCGCCCTGCTGTTCCTCTACGGCACGGTCGGCATGGCCAACGGGATCTGGACGGACGTCACCGGCGCCCCGGAGGGGCCCTTCCGGTTCCTCACCACCCCGTGGGGCGTCCTCCTCGCCGAGATCACGTACTTCACGCCGTTCGTGATGCGCCCGCTCCTCGCCGCGTTCTCGCAGACGGAGACCGCCCAGCTGGAGGTGGCGTCCTCGCTCGGCGCCCGGCCGCTGCGGATCGTCCGGCAGGTGATCCTCCCCGAGGCGCTGCCCGCGCTCGCCGCCGGCGGCAGCCTCGTCCTCGTCATGTGCCTCAACGAGTTCGGGATCGTCCTCTTCACCGGCGCCAAGGGCGTCACGACCCTCCCGATGCTCGTCTACTCCAAGGCGATCCTCGAATCCGACTACGCCGCCGCCTGCGTCGTCGCCGTCGTCAACGTCGCCCTCTCCGTCGGCCTGTACGTCCTCTACCGGGGGGTGAGCCGCCGTGCTGGTGCATAGCCGTACGGGCAGGTGGACGGCCTGGGCCCTGTTCGCCGTCCTGTTCGTCCCGCTCTTCGCCCTGCCCCTCCTCGTCATCCTCGCCGCCTCGTTCTCCACGCACTGGTCCGGCGCCTTCCCCTCCGGGCCCACCACCGCCCACTACACGGCGGCCGTGCGCGGGGAGTCCCTCCAGGCGCTCACCACCAGCCTGGTCACCGCCGTCACCGCGAGCGTGGTCGCGCTGACCGTCGGCACCTGGGCCGCGCTCGCCGCGGCCGCCCTGGGGAAGAGGGGCAGGAGGGTCCTCGACGCCCTGTTCATGCTGCCGGTCGCCGTGCCGTCCGTGGTCGTCGGCCTCGCCGTCCTCGTCGCCTTCTCGCAGCCGCCGCTGCTCCTCAACGGCACCCGCTGGATCGTGGTCCTCGCGCACACCGTCCTCGTCACGGCCTTCGCCCACCAGTCGGTCTCGGCCGCCCTCCGGCGCCTGGACCCGATGTACGAGCAGGCGGCGGCCAGCCTCGGCGCCCGCCCCTCGTACGTCCTGCTCCGGGTGAGGCTCCCGCTCCTGCTGCCGTCCCTGACCGCGGCCGCCGGGCTCTGCTTCGCCCTGTCCATGGGGGAGCTGAGCGCCACGATGATGCTCTACCCACCGGACTGGACGCCGCTGCCGGTGCTCATCTTCACCGCCACGGACCGCGGCTCCCTCTTCACCGGCTCGGCGCTCGCCGTGGTCCTCATGGCCGCGACGCTCCTCGTGCTCCTCGCCGTCTCCCGCATCCGCACCAAAGCCTCGTACCGCTGAGTCCTCCAGGAGAGAACAACGTCATGCTTACGTACGCCAAGCCGGTCGCCGCCGTCACCGGCGCCCTCGTCCTCGCCGCCGCCCTCACCGCCTGCGGCGGCTCCTCCGACGCCTCCGCCGAGAAGGTCGTCACCGTCTACAGCGCCGACGGCCTCAAGGGCGAGGCGGGAGACGGCTGGTACGACAAGGTCTTCGCCGACTTCGAGAAGCAGACCGGCATCAAGGTGAAGTACGTCGAGGGCGGCTCCGGCGAGATGGTGCAGCGCGCCCTCCGCGAGAAGAGCAACACCCAGGCCGACGTCCTCGTCACCCTGCCGCCCTTCATCCAGCAGGCCGGCTCCAAGGGCCTGCTCCAGTCGTACGAGCCGAAGGGCGCCGATCAGGTCGACGGCGGCGACAAGTCCGGCGACGGCACCTGGACCTCCGTCGTGAACAACTACTTCGGCTTCGTCCACAACAAGAAGGAGCTGCCCCGGGCCCCCAGGACCTGGGAGGAGCTGCTCGACGCGAAGTACAAGGACAAGCTCCAGTACTCCACCCCCGGCGTCGCGGGCGACGGCACCGCCGTCCTCATCAAGGCGATGCACGACTTCGGCGGCAAGGAGCCTGCGATGGAGTACCTGAAGAAGCTCCAGGCCAACAACGTCGGCCCCTCCTCCTCCACCTCCAAGCTGGCCCCCAAGGTGGACAAGGGCGAACTCCTCGTCGCCAACGGCGACGTCCAGATGAACTTCGCCCAGGCCAAGACCATGCCGAACCTCGGCCTCTGGTTCCCGGCCAGGGGCGGCGGCAAGCCCACCACCTTCGCCCTGCCGTACGCCGCCGGCCTGGTGAACGAGGCGCCGCACACCGAGAACGGCAAGAAGCTCCTCGACTTCATGCTGAGCGAGGGCGCCCAGCGGCAGGTCAGCGCGATCGGCGGCGGCTTCCCGGCCCGCAAGGACGTCAAGGGCACCGACGCCAACGCCATCGAGCTGGCCGGGCTGATGGAGGGCGTCGAGGTCTTCGAGCCGGACTGGGCCGACATCGACAAGAACCTCACGGCGTACGTCGACGCGTGGAAGTCCGCGACCGGAAGCTGATCGGCCGCCGATCCGCAGCCAAGAGTTCACCGAACGGCTCTGGAAAGCCTCCGAACATCGCGGAAAGATAACAGGTACGGACCAACGCCCCTGAGTGATCAGGGGCGTTGGCGCGTCCCGACACCCCTTCCACGGAGGACTCCGACATGCCGATCACCGGCATCTCCGCCCCGCTCTCCCGCCGCACCGTGCTCGCCGCCGGTGCCGCCGCGGCCGTCGCCGCCACCGGGCTCGCCACCGCCCCCGCCGCCCGGGCCGCCACCGCCGCCCCGACGCTCCCGAACGGCACCAGCCAGGACAAGGTGCTCGTCGTCGGCATGGACGGACTGCGGTACGACCGGATCGACGCCGCCCAGGCCCCCACCCTCAAGTCCCTGATGGCGAACGGCACCTACGGCCGCTCCCTGCTCTACGCCAACCCGATGGCCGCGACCTCCTCCGGCCCCGGCTGGTCGACGATCTCCACCGGCGTCTGGCCCGACAAGCACGGCGTGAAGGACAACACCTTCACCGGCCGCGACTACGGCCGTTACCCCGGCTTCCTCGCCCGCCTGAACCAGGTCCGCCCCGAGCTCTCGCTCTTCGCCGCCGTCGACTGGCCCGAGCTCGACACGTACGGCACGGTCACTCCCGGCGCCGACGCCAAGCTCGTCTACGACAACGACTACGCGGTCAACGACCTCACGATCACCGACATCACCGAGGACGTCCTCCGCGACCAGAACCCCGACGTCCTCTTCGTCTACTTCGGCGAGACCGACGAGATCGGCCACACCTACGGCGCCGCCAGCACCAAGTACACCGACGCCATCGACGTCCAGGACGGCTACCTCGGCCGGCTCCTCGCCGCGATCAAGGCACGGCCGACCTACGCCACCGAGCGCTGGACCGTCATCGTCGCCACCGACCACGGCCACACCGACGCCGGCGGCCACGGCGGCTCCACCATCGAGGAGCGCCGCACCTTCGTCCTCGCCCAGGGCCCCGGCATCGCCGCCGGCGCCCGGCCCATCGACACCCGGCTCGTGGACGTCGCCGCCACCGTCTTCCAGCAGCTCGGCATCGTCCCCGACCCGGCCTGGGGCCTCGACGGCAAGCCGATCCAGCAGCGCTCCACCGACCCCTTCGACACCCTCCACCCGTCCCTCTCCGGCCGTGTCGACGAGACCGGCATCCCCGCCGGGATCCTCGGCTTCACCCACACCGCGCCCAGCGGCTGGTCCGTCGTCAACAGCGCCATGGGCACCGGCGGCATGACCGAGTGGCGCGGCTGGTCCTTCGCCACCGACGAGTTCTGGTCCCGCGCCCAGCGCGACCAGTCCCGCGAGCTCAACGTCCGCGCCCGCGGCGTCTTCGCCGTCGCCGACTCCGACGAGTGGGCCGACAAGCCCTTCTCCGGTACGTACGACTCGACCCTGGTCACCCCGGCGTACGGCGTCTCCGGCGCGACGGCCGTGAGGCTCGACTTCACGACGCTCTACCGCCAGGAGGGCGGCCAGAGCGCCCAGGTCCTCGCGAGCTTCAACGGCGGCACCCCCACGCTCGTCAAGAGCTACACCGCCGACGTCATCTCGCAGCCCCAGTCCCTCACGGTCGCCGTCCCCGCCGGCGCCTCCAGCGTGAGCTTCCGCTTCCGGTACACGGGATCCAACAACTGGTACTGGACGATCGACGGGGTCAGGATCAGCACATCCTGATTACGCTGGGGGGCGTCGCCACAGCGCTGTCGCGGCGCCCCCAGCACACCGCACGTCCCGTGCGTGCATCTGTACGGCAGGAGTCCCGCACCCATGGCAGAGCGCAAGCCGATCGAATCCTGGCTGACCGACATGGACGGCGTCCTCATCCACGAGGGCGTGCCGATCCCCGGCGCCGACGCGTTCATCAAGAAGCTGCGGGAGACCGGGAAGCCGTTCCTGGTCCTCACCAACAACTCGATCTACACGGCCCGCGACCTGCACGCCCGCCTCGCCCGCATGGGGCTCGAAGTCCCCGTCGAGAACATCTGGACCTCGGCCCTCGCCACCGCCGAGTTCCTCGACGACCAGCGCCCCGGCGGCACCGCGTACGTCATCGGCGAGGCCGGCCTCACCACCGCGCTGCACGACATCGGCTACGTCCTCACCGACCACGACCCGGACTACGTGGTGCTCGGCGAGACCCGCACGTACTCCTTCGAGGCGATGACCAAGGCCGTCCGCCTCATCAACGCCGGCGCCCGCTTCATCTGCACCAACCCCGACGAGACCGGCCCCTCCCTGGAGGGCCCGCTCCCGGCCACCGGCTCCGTCGCCGCCCTCATCACGAAGGCCACCGGCAAGGAGCCGTACTTCGCGGGCAAGCCCAACCCGCTCATGATGCGCACCGGCCTCAACGCGATCGGCGCCCACTCCGAGTCCAGCGCGATGATCGGCGACCGGATGGACACCGACATCCTGGCCGGCCTGGAGGCGGGCATGCAGACCTTCCTGGTCCTGACCGGTCTGACGACCCAGGCGGAGATCGACCGCTTCCCGTTCCGCCCCTCGAAGGTCGTGAAGTCGATCGCGGACCTGGTCGACCGCGTGTAAGGGGCTCCGGGACCTCCCCTGCGGATGCGAGAAGCGCCGATCCGGGTGACCCTGCCAGTATCAGGAGGTCACGATGCGTTCAGCTCCCATTGCTCTCCGTGCCGCAGGGGCGGCCCTGGTGCTCGTCCTGGCACCGGCGGCCGGTGGCGCGTACGCCCACGACGGGGTGAAGGCCACCGTCACCCCGTCCACCGCCTCGCCCGGCGCCGACGTCGACGTCCGCGTCCAGGGCTGCAAGGGCACGACCGGGGCCGCCACGTCCCCGGCGTTCGTCGCCGACGCGGAGCTCGTCGGCCGGGACGGCGGGGGCGGCCCGCTGTTCGGCGACACCATGATCCGCTCCGGCCTGGAGGACGGCACGTACGAGGTCTCCGTGACCTGCGACGGGCACGGCCACCCGGACGCCGGCACCGTGCAGGTCCGGCACCACCGGGAGCCGACCCACCGGCCGACGCATCACGCAACCCCGATCGCGCCCGTCCGCGCCGGCGGGGGAGGCACCGCCGCCTTCGCCGCGCCCGCGGCCCCCGGCGTCGCCCAGACCACCTCCGAGAGCGGCCTCGGCACCCCGTACACCCTGCTCGGCCTCGGCATGGCGGCGATCGCCGCCGTCGCGGTCGCCTTCCGCAGCTCCCGCCGCGGCGCCGGCGGCGACGGCGAGTGACCGTGCCGTCCGGCACCCGCCCGACGGGCACCGGGCGCTTCGTCACCGGCCTGGCCTGGGCGGTCCTGCTGTCCGGGCTCTGGCTCTGGGGCCGCGACGCCACCGAGGGCCCCGGCGGCAGCTCCGCGCCGACCACCGGCGACATCGCCGCCGTCGGCCGCCCCCTCGGCGTCGCGCTGCCCCCGGCCCACGCCCCGCTCCCGCCCCTCGAACCCCGGCGGGTCGAGATCCCCTCCCTGGGCATCGCCGCGCCCGTCGTGGCGCGCGGCCTGGACGACACGGGCGCCATCGACCCGCCGCCCTTCGAGATGCCCCACACGGTGGGCTGGTACGGCTCCGGCACCCGTCCGGGCGCGGCCGGCGCGGCCCTCCTCGTCGGCCACGTCGACACCGAGACCCGCCCCGCCGTCTTCTACGGCCTGAGCGCGGTCCGCCCCGGCGCGAAGGTCCGCGTCACCCGGACGGACGGATCGGTCGCCGAGTTCACCGTGGACGACGTCCAGGTCCTCCCGCGCGAGGACTTCGACCCCGCCGAGGCCTACGGCGTCCACGAGCCCCACCGCGCCGAGCTGCGCCTGATCACCTGCGGCGGCACCTTCGACCGGGCGACGGGGACGTACACGGCGAACGTGGTGGTCTCGGCGTACCTGACGGGGACGGGCGCCTGAGCCCGTCCTCCCGCACCCGCCCGAGAAAGACCGAGGCCCCCTCACCGATGGTGAGGGGGCCTCGACTCTGCGTGCGCCGCCAGGGACTCGAACCCCGGACCCGCTGATTAAGAGTCAGCTGCTCTAACCAACTGAGCTAGCGGCGCCTGCTGACAGAGAGAACTCTACCTGACGCGAGGGCGTGCTCCTGACCAATACCGACCGCCTCCGGCCTGTCGGATGGTCGTATCGGGCCTTCGATCCGTCAAAATGCGATTTGTCCAGACAGTTGAGACACTGACGCCCGAAACGAGGGTCCAGAAGATCTTGACGAGTGTGGAGGGGAATCGCATGAGCGTGCCGGTCTTCGAGGAGATCGAACCCGCGGCCGACTGCGGCTGCCCGGGCTGCGCCCGGCAGCGGCGCGACCTCGCCCTGGGCCTGCCCGTCCGGGCGGGCGGCCACCCCGCGGCACACGGCGCCCGCCGCGCGCTGGTCCTGGTGACGGCGGCGGGCGTGGTCCTGGGCGGAGGCGGGACCGGGACGGCGACGGCCCTCGCCGGCCCGCCGGGCCCGCTCACCCCGGCGGACACACCGGGCGGCCGGGCGGGAACGGGGCGGGCGGAAGCGGGTCCGGCGGAAGCGCGCCGGGCGGAAACGGACCCGGCGGAGGCGGGCCCCGCGGTCCTGCACGAGCAGGTGACGACCCGGGCCGCCGGCTCGGCCGGATCCGCCGGCGTCCCCCACACCCCCTGGCCGGGGCCCGAAGCCTCCTGGCCGGGGCCCGAGACCCCGCAGGGCGGGCGGGGGCCCCTGCACGGCGCGCCGGGGCCCGGAGCGGACCCGACCCCGATCTCCACCCCGACGACCAGTCAGGTCTCGACGGAGACGCTGCGGCGGACCACCCGCACGGAGATCGTCAACCGGGCCAAGACGTGGGTCGCCGCACAAGTCCCGTACTCCATGGAGAAGTACTGGTCGGACGGGTACCGGCAGGACTGCTCCGGCTACATCTCCATGGCCTGGAACCTGCGCAGCAACGAGTGGACCGGCAGCCTCGACCGCTTCGCCGAGCGGATCGACCGCGCCGAGCTCCAGCCCGGCGACGTCCTGCTCTTCCACAACCCGGCCAACCCGACCCGCGGCTCGCACGTCACGATCTTCGGCGGCTGGACGGACTACACCCACACCTCCTACGTCGCCTACGAGCAGACGAAGCCGCACACGCGGAAGCTGGCGACGCCCATGGCGTACTGGGAGAACTCCGACCGGTACGTGGCCTACCGCTACAAGGGCGTGATCAGCGGCAGCACGGGCGGCGGGGCGGAATCCACGGCGGCGACGCCCTTCCCGGGGGCGGGGAGGTTCGGCCCGGGCGCGAACAACGCGTACGTCACCCGGCTCGGACAGCTCCTCGTCGAGCGCGGCGGCAGGAAGTTCTACAGCCAGGGCCCCGGCCCGAAGTGGGGGGAGGCGGACCGGAGGGCGACCCAGGCGTTCCAGCTCGCGCAGGGCTGGAGGGGCGCGGAGGCGGACGGGCTGCCCGGGCCGCACACGTGGCGGCTCCTGGTGACCGGCGGGGGCAAGGACATCGGCGGTTCGAGTGGTTCGAGCGGTCCGAGCGCGAATGCGACGGGGTTTCCCGGGCGTGGCTACTTCCGTCCGGGCCAATCCAACGCATATGTGGAGAAGCTGGGCAAACAACTGGTGAAGCGGGGCTTCGGCAAGCACTACCTGTCGGGACCCGGTCCGCGCTGGACGGAGGCGGACCGCCGCAACGTCGAGGCGTTCCAGCGGGCACAGGGCTGGCGCGGCGGAGCGGCCGACGGCTACCCGGGCCCGGAGACCTGGCGGCGTTTGTTCCGATGACCCCGAGAGCATGAGGTGGACCCCGAATGACGGCATCGACCCCGAACCCCGCGGACTCCGGCGCGGCGGCCTCGCGTGACGCGGCCCGCACGGCCAGACGCCTGACGGACGGAACCCTCCCGCGCACGTCCCCACCGGGCAGGGACCGCCCCCTGGCCGCCCCCGCACCGGACCGGGGACCGGCCGCGGAGCCGGGGGACCCGGCGGGAGCGGCGCCGAGCGGGACGGGGGAGCTCCCGACGGGACCCGACGCGGCGGGGGCCGTGTCCGGTACGGCACCGGTGACCCCGACGGGCACGCCGGGACCGCCCCCGGCGGGACCCGCACCCGACGCGACGGGACCTGGCGGGGCGGGGCCCGTGTCCGGGGCGGCGGGATCTGGTGAGGCGGGGCCCGTGTCCGGGGCGATGCCGGTGGCCCCGGCGGGTACGCCGGGCCCGACCCCGGTCGGGGCCGTTCCCGGTACGGCGCCGGGGGTGCCGGAGACGGCGGTTCCGGCGGGTCCCGCGTCCGTCTCGGGGCCGGTGGTTCCGGCGGCGGCGGTTTCCGCCGGGTCGGCGCCGGGCTCGGACGTCCCGGCTCCGGCCGGACCTGCGCCCGCCTCGGGGGCGGTGCTTTCCGGCGGCTCGGCGCCCGGGGCGGGGGCGGGGGCTCCGGCAGGACCCGCGCCCGCTTCGGGGGCGGCGGTCTCCACCGGGCTCGCGTCCGGCTCGGGGGCGGCGGTCTCCACCGGGCCCGTGCCGGACGAGGGCGCCTCGTCCCCGGCCCCGGCCGGCCCCGCGCCCGCCTCCGGGGTATCAGCCCCGCCCGGCCCCGCGCCCGCCTCCGGGACATCGGCCCCGGCCGGGCCCGTGTCCGCCTCCGGGACATCGGGCCCGCCCGGCCCCGCGTCCGTCTCCACGACCTCGGCCCCCGCCGGGCCCGTGCCCGGCTCCGGCCCCGCTCGGGTGGTTCCCGACATCACGTCGGGGCCCTCGGCCGGGCCCTCCTCCGGCGAAGGGCCTGCCGTCGCGAGCGGTCCCGCCCCCGACACGTCGGCGGCGCCCCCGGCTCCGGCCCCCGCGCCCCGAGCCTCCGCCGCCCCGGCCCCCGACCGCCCCGTCGAGAAGGCCGTCGAGAAGGCCGTCGACGAGAGCGGCGACGGCGACAAGGCCCCCGCCCCGGCCCCCGCTCCGGACCTCGCCCCCGCCCCCGCCGTGCTCGACCTCCGGCGGATCAGCGGGGCGCGGGTCGGCACCGTCGCGGTGCCCGTCGCCGCCGTGGTGCGGGTGGCGCGGCGGAAGAACGTGATCGGGACCGAGACCACCGGCTCCATTCCGGTGCACCTGCTCTTCCGGGAGGAGCCGGAGACCGCCGCCCCCGTCGCGGCGGGCGAGGGCGGAGGCCCCGACACGATCTCCAAGGCCGGCCCGGCCTCCCCGGCGGCGGGCCGCAGGCCCGCCATCCCGGCTCCGTCGAAGGTCCAGGCCGCCCCGGCCAAGCCGGATCCCGAGGCGAAGCCGCAGCCGCGCTCCACGCCGCGGTCCAAGGCCCCGGCCCGTCCGCGACCCGAGCGCGGGCCGAGGGTCGCCGCCTCGCGTCCCGCTCCCACCGCCGATCCCGCGCTCGTGGAACGCCCGGGGGCGGTGCTGCCCGGATGGGTCGGGGTGGTAGCCGGGGTGCTGGCGATCGCCTGGTGCGCGGGGGTCGTGTGGTGGGTCGGGGCGGTGCCCGCCGAGGCGGCGCGGATGCTGCGGCTGCCGACGCGCCCGTACCACGGCATCCCCCTCGGGCAGTGGGCCCTCCTGGCCCTGGGCGTGGTGCTCGCCCTGTTCTCGCTGGGCGGTCTCGGCCGTGGCCGGGTCGGTTACGCCTTGGTGCTGTCCCTGTTCGGCGACTACCGCGGCACGGTCCGCCGTACGGGCCTGGTGTGGGTCAGCCCGCTGCTGCTCCGCCGCCGGGTGGACGTCCGGCTGCGGCACTGGCGCAGCGAGCCGCTGTCGGCGGTGGACGCGAAGGGCACCGCGCTCGACGTGACCGTCCTGGTGGTGTGGCGGGTGCGGGACACGGTCCGGGCGGTGCTCGGGGTCGACGGCCACGAGGACTACCTGCGGGAGCAGGTGGAGGCGGCGATGGCCCGGGTGCTGTCGCAGCTTCCGGCGGACGCGTTCCACGAGGACGCCCCGACGCTGCGGGACGCGGAGGCGGTCGGCGAGGCCCTGACGCGGATGCTGTCGGCGGAGTGCGCGCCGGTCGGCGTGGACGTGTTCTCGGCGCAGCCGACGCGCATCGAGTACGCGCCGGAGGTGGCGGCGGCGATGCGCCGGCGCCGGATCGCGGCGATCGACGCGAAGCACCGGGACAGCGTGCTGACCTCGGTGGTGGACGCGGTGGACGACGTGGTCCACCGGCTGACCAGTCGTGGTCTCGTGGAGCTGGACGACTACGAGCGCAAGGCGCTGGTCAAGGACCTGACGGTGGCGTTCTACACGGGCAGGACGGGGCCGGTCGAGGGGGCGTGAGGGGGATGGACATGTCCGACGTCCGTCCATACCTTGGTACTTGGTCCAGACCAAAGAACGAGTGAAGCAGTACCGTACGCGCGCGCACGGCCCACCGGAACTCCCCCACGTTCTCCTGGAGCGACAGCATGCGCAAAAAGTCAGTCGGGGCGGCGGTGGTGGCGCTCGGCGTCGCCGGCGCCACCCTCCTGGGCACCGGCACCGCCGGCAGCCACGGCTACACCGACTCGCCGATCAGCCGTCAGAAGCTCTGCGCCAACGGCACCGTGACGAACTGCGGCCCCATCCAGTGGGAGCCGCAGTCGGTCGAGGGCCCGAAGGGCTTCCCCGCCGCCGGACCCGCCGACGGGAGGATCTGCTCCGCCGGGCTGTCGCAGTTCGCGCAGCTCGACGACCCGCGCGGCGGCGCCTGGCCCGCCACCCGGCTCACGGCGGGGCAGAGCCACAGCTTCCGCTGGCAGTTCACGGCCCGCCACCGCACCACCGACTTCAAGTACTACATCACCAGGAACGGCTGGGACCCGACGCAGAAGCTGACGCGGGCCGCGCTCGACCCCCAGCCGTTCCTGACCGTCCCCTACAACAACCAGCAGCCGCCGGCGACGCTCTCGCACTCCGGGACGATCCCGGCGGGCAAGACGGGCCGGCACCTGATCCTGGCGGTGTGGACGATCGCGGACACCGCGAACGCCTTCTACGCCTGCTCGGACGTCACGTTCTGACGGGCCTGTTCTGACGGTTCAGTTCTGATGGACCGTCAGTTACAGTCCGGCCCATGAGGAGCGCGGACACCGTCGCGGAGCTCGTACGGCGCCAGTGGGGCGACCACCGGACCGGCCTGAGGGACGAGCACCACACCCTCACCCACCACCAGGTCGCCGCCGGCGCCGCCGCGCGGGCCGCGCTGCTCGTGGACCTGATGCCACCCGCGCCGAGGGGTGAGCCACACCTCGGCGTCCTGCTCGACAACACGCCGGAGTACCCGCTCTGGCTCAGCGCGGCGGCCCTCGCGGGGGCCGCCGTCGCCGGGATCAACCCCACCCGGCGCGGCCCCGAGCTCGCCCGGGACATCCTCCACACCGAGTGCCGGGTCCTCGTCACCCAGCGCGCCCACCTGCCGCTCCTCGACGGGCTCGCCCTGCCGGGCCTGCGGATCCTGGTCACGGACACCGAGGCCTACCGGGAGCTCCTCGCCCCCTACGGGGACGCCCGGCCGGGAGACGCCACCCTCGGCCCCGTACGCCCCGACAGCCGCTTCCTGCTCTCCTTCACCTCCGGTTCGACGGGCGCGCCGAAGGCCGCCCTGTGCAGCCAGGGGCGCCTGGCCGCCGCGGGCTCCTCGCTCGTCGCCCACTTCTCCGTCGGCCCGGACGACGTCCACTACGTCTGCATGCCGATGTTCCACGGCAACGCCGTGATCGCCGACTGGGCGCCCGCGCTCGCCGCCGGGGCCGGGGTGGCGCTGCGGGCCCGCTTCTCGGCCTCCCGCTTCCTCCCCGACGTACGCCGCTTCGGCGCCACGTACTTCACCTACGTGGGCCGGGCCGTGCAGTACCTCCTCGCCACCCCGCCCGGCCCCGACGACCGCGCGCACCCGCTGCGGCTCGGCTTCGGCACGGAGGCGGGGGCGGTGGACGCGGCCCGCTTCCGGGAACGCTTCGGGGTCCCGCTGGTGGAGGGGTACGGCTCCTCGGAGGGCGGCGCGGCGATCCAGCGGACCCCGGACACGCCGACGGGCGCGATCGGCCGGGCGGCCCCCGGCGACGACCTGGCGGTCGTCGCCGCCGACACCGGCGAGGAATGCGCCCCCGCCCGCTTCTCGCCCACCGGCCGGCTCCTCAACGCCGCCGAGGCGGTCGGCGAGCTCGTCAACCGGGGCCGCACCCCCTTCGAGGGCTACTGGCGCAACCCCGAGGCGGAGGCGGCCCGGCTGCGCGGCGGCTGGTACTGGACCGGCGACCTCTTCTACCGGGACGCGGACGGCTTCCTCTACTTCGCGGGCCGTACGGACGACCGCCTGCGGGTCGACAGCGAGAACCTGGCCGCGGCGATGATCGAGAACATCCTCGCCCGCTGGGACCGGGCGGCGGGGGTCGCCGTCTACGCGATACCCGACCCCGTGACGGGCGACCAGGTCATGGCGGCGATGGCCCTGCGGCAGGGCGCGGACTTCGAGCCGGCGGCCTTCGCCGACTTCCTGGCCGCCCAGCCGGACCTGGGGACGAAGATGGCGCCGCGCTTCGTCCGCGTGATGCGGGAGCTGCCCCTCACGGCCACGAACAAGATCCACCGGGTGGCCCTCCGCCGGGCCGGCTTCCACTGCGAGGACCCGGTCTGGTGGCGCCCGACGCCCGGGGCCCCCTACGAGCCCCTGACCCCGGAGTCGACGGCGGCCCTCCACGCGGAGTACACCCGCCACGCCCGCACCCCGTCCGCCGGGCAGGACCAGCCCCGCACCCCGTCCGCCGGGTAGACCCAGCCCCACCCCCGTCACACCCCCCAGCCCCCTCGCCCCGCCCCGTCCCGGCGCCTACCGTGGCCGTTCATGGACCCCCGTACCCCCTGGCAGGCACTCACCCGCCCCCGTTTCCCCCTCGGGGGCTGGCCCTGGCGGGCCGGGGGATACCTCGCGAGCGGGGGGCTCGTCGGTGCCGCCGTCGGTGCCGTGCTCCTGGTGCTCGGGGTGTTCTCGTTGTTCCTCGTCGGGCTGCCGCTGCTCCTCCTCTCCGGGCTCGCCGTCGGCCGGGTCGAGCGCCTGCGGCTCCGCCTCGTCGACCTGGACCCCGTCCCCGACCCGCACCGGGTCCCCGCCGCACCCGGCCTGGCCGCCTGGTTCCGGACCCGGGTGACGGAGCAGGCCACCTGGCGGGAGCTCGCGTACGCCCTGCTGCTCGGCACCGTCCTGTGGCCGCTCGACCTCCTCGCCCTCGCCGTGGGCGCCGGCCTGCCCCTCGCCCTCCTCAGCGCGCCCCTCCGCCTCGCCGCGGACGGGTACGAGACCAAGGTCGTCAAGGCGTACCTGGTCACCTCCTATCCGGAGGCCCTCGCCGCCGCCCTCGTCGGCGCCGCCCTCCTCGTCGCCCTCGCCTACCCCCTCGCCGCCGTCGCCGGGGCGCGCGCCGCCCTCGCCCGCGCCCTGCTCACCCCGCGCGAGGCCGAGCGGCCGGGCGCGATCGGCGAGGTCATCGCCTCCCGGGCCCGGCTCGTCGACGCCTTCGAGGCCGAGCGGCGCCGCATCGAGCGGGACCTGCACGACGGGGCCCAGCAGCGCCTGGTCGCCCTCACCATGACCCTGGGCCTGTCCCGGCTCGACGCCCCGCCCGGCGGTCCGCTCGCCGAGCAGCTGGCGAAGGCCCACGCGGAGGCCGGTCGGGTGCTGACGGAGCTCCGCGAGCTGATCCACGGCATCCACCCGCAGGTCCTCGCCGACTACGGCCTCGGCCCGGCGCTCGCGGACGCCGCCGACCGCTCCGCCGTCCCCGTCGACGTCGGAGCCGACGTCTCCGCCCTGCCCCGGCTGCCCGTCGCCGTCGAGAGCGCCGCGTACTTCGCCGGCTGCGAGGCCCTCGCCAACATCGGCAAGCACAGCGGCGCCGGCCGGGCGCGGATCACCGCCCGGCACGCCGGCGGGGTCCTGCGGCTCGACGTCGAGGACGACGGGCGCGGCGGCGCGGACCCGGCCCGGGGCTCCGGCCTCACCGGACTCGCCGACCGGATCGCCGTCCTCGATGGCACACTGACGATCACGAGCCCGCCGGGCGGGCCGACCCTCCTGAGAGTGGAGATCCCGTGTCCCGCACCGCCGACAGGCTCCGCGTCGTCCTCGCCGAGGACAGCGTCCTCCTCCGGGAGGGGCTGATCGGGCTCCTGGCCCGGTTCGGCCACGAGGTCGTCGCCGCCGTCGGTGACGCCGACGCGCTCCGCGACGCGGTCGCCGCCCACGAGCCCGACATCGTCGTGACCGACGTCCGGATGCCGCCCGGTTTCCAGGACGAGGGCCTGCGCGCGGCGGTCGCGCTCCGCGCCGAGCGGCCGGCCCTGCCGGTCCTGGTCCTCAGCCAGTACGTGCAGCGCAGCTACGCCGCCGATCTCCTCGACGCGGGCGACGGCACCGGCGTCGGCTACCTCCTGAAGGACCGGGTCGGGCAGGTGGAGGAGTTCGCGGACGCCCTGGCCCGGGTCGCGGCCGGCGGCACGGTCGTCGACCCGGAGGTCGTACGGCAGCTGCTGCGCCGGCACCGGGATCCGCTGGAGGCGCTGACCCCGCGCGAGCGCGAGGTCCTGGGGCTCGTCGCGGAGGGCCGTTCCAACGGTTCGATCGCCCGCCGTCTGGTCGTGACCGAGGCCGCGGTCGGCAAGCACATCGGCAACATCCTGGCGAAGCTGGACCTGCCGCCGGCCGAGGACAGCCACCGCCGGGTCCTCGCCGTCCTCACGTACCTCCGGGCATGACCCCGGAGGGAGCCGCCGGGCGGGCCTCCCGGCATGACGAGAAGGCCCCCTCACCGGAGTGAGGGGGCCTTCTCTGTCTGTGCGCCGCCAGGGACTCGAACCCCGGACCCGCTGATTAAGAGTCAGCTGCTCTAACCAACTGAGCTAGCGGCGCCTGCTGACAGAGAAAATACTACCTGGTCCCGAGGGGTGCTTCCGACCACCCCGCGGGACCAGGCCGGTCCGAGCCCTCAGATCGCCAGCGAGAGGACCACCGGGGCGGCCCTGCGGTTGAGCGTGTCCGCCGCCGCGCGCAGCCGGTGGGCGTGCTCGATCGGCAGGGAGAGGGCCAGGCAGCCCACGGCCGAGCCCGCCGTCAGCGGGACGGCCGCGCAGACGGTGCCCACCGCGTACTCCTGGAGGTCGAGCACGGGGACGGTGGCCGGCTGGCTGTCGAGCTTGGAGAAGAGGATCCGCTCGCTGGTGATCGTCCGGGAGGTCAGCCGGGCGATCTTGTGCCGGGAGAGGTGGTCCCGGCGCCCGTTCTGGTCGAGCTGGGTGAGCAGGCACTTGCCGACCGCGCTGGCGTGCGCGGCCGAGCGGAAGTCCACCCACTCGTTGACCTTGGGCGTGCGCGGGCCGTCGGCGAACTGGGTGATCTTCACCTCGCCGTCGATGTACCGGCTGATGTAGACCGCCGCGCCGACGGAGTCCCGGAGCTCGGTCAGGGTCTCCTGGAGCTTGGCCTCCAGGGCTTCGCGGCGGGTCAGGCCGGAGCCGAGGAGGACGAGGGAGTCCCCGATCACGTACGCGCCGTCGGCGACCTGCTCGACGTACCCCTCGCGGCGGAGCATGAGGAGCAGTGAGGACAGGTGGGCGACGGGCAGGCCGGTCTCGCGCGCGATCTGGACGTCTGTCACTCCGCCACCGTGCCGTGAGACCGTCTCGAGGACGCGCAGGGCGTATTGCACCGAGTGGAACGGCGCGGTGGGCTCGGGCTTCAGCGCCACGGTTTCCCCCTACCAGGTTGTGACCGCAAGCTTTCGTACCACGATAACCGCCAAGGGCCCTTTACGGGGCGGCTGTTGGCGAGAATGATGCGGCGCACCGGGCCCCTGGGCTGGGACGCGACACCCTGGCATATGCCCACGTCATGAGTGGTGCGCAGAGCCTCAGGTCAGGGCCGTGGGGGGCGCCGCCGGCGTCGGTGTTCGGCCATCGGCGCGCGGCAGAAATTTTCCGCACGCGAGGGGACGGAATAAGCGGAGACACCCTCCTGTTGTCGTTCCGATGTATCCGCATGTGTGCCGAGGAGGGTCCCCACAGTGACCGACGCCGTTCGAGGAGAGGCGCGGGGCAGCGCGCCCGTGCCGCTGTCCGTGCTGGACCTGGTGACCGTCGGCAGCGGGCGGACCGCGACCCAGGCGCTCGCCACGAGCGTCGAGCTGAGCCGGCTCGCCGAGCGGCGCGGCTTCCACCGGCACTGGGTGGCCGAGCACCACTCCATGCCCGGGGTCGCCTCCTCCTCCCCGGCCGTGATCCTCGCCCACCTCGCCGCCCACACCCGGCGCATCCGGCTCGGCTCGGGCGGCGTCATGCTGCCCAACCACGCCCCGCTCGTCGTCGCCGAGCAGTTCGGCACGCTGGAGGCCCTCGCCCCGGGCCGGATCGACCTCGGCCTCGGCCGCGCGCCCGGCACCGACGGGGCCACGGCCGCCGCCCTGCGCCGCAGCGCCACCCTGAACGAAGGGGCGGACGACTTCCCGGAGCAGCTGGCCGAGCTGACCCGCTTCCTGGACGACGACTTCCCGGACGGTCACCGGTACGCCCGGATCCACGCCGTGCCGGGGCCGGTGCAGGGCCCGAAGGGGCGCCCGCCGATCTGGCTGCTCGGCTCCTCCGGCTTCAGCGCCCGCCTCGCCGGGGTGCTCGGACTGCCCTTCGCCTTCGCCCACCACTTCTCGGCCAGGAACACGATCCCGGCGCTCGACCTCTACCGGGACTCCTTCCGGCCCTCGGAGGTCCTCGACGCCCCGTACGCGATGATCGGCGTCTCGGCCTTCGCCGCGGAGGAGGCGGCCCGGGCCCGTCGCCAGGTCCTCGCCGGCGCGCTCGCGATGCTGCGGCTGCGCACCGGCCGGCCGGGTCTGGTGCCGACGCCGGAGGAGGCGGAGGCGTACGGATTCAGCCCCGCCGAGCGGGAGTTCGTCGACGGCTGGCTCGCGA
The DNA here is from genome assembly GCF_042874095.1 of Streptomyces sp. NPDC004266. Lineage (NCBI taxonomy): Bacteria > Bacillati > Actinomycetota > Actinomycetes > Kitasatosporales > Streptomycetaceae > Streptomyces > Streptomyces sp. NPDC004266. The sequence continues at coordinate 73,065 of NZ_JBIAMM010000014.1, read as the reverse complement.
ACGTCGTGTACGGCACGCCGGACGAGGTGCGCGTCGGCCTGGACGACCTGCGGAAGCGGACGGGCGCGGACGAGCTGATGATCACGGCCAACGGGCACGGCGGCGCGGAGCGGGTGCGGAGCTACGAGCTGATCGCCGACGCGTACGAACTGCCGGAGCTGCCGGAGGCCTAGAGGGCCCGGTGTCGGAGGCGCAGGGGCCCGGGGGCCGAAAATCCCGGGCCGTTGGTTCAGCGTCGAACGAACCGCGCGCTTGCCCTAAGTGAACCTTAAACCGCTCGTCACCGATGGTGGCGGGCGGTTTCCTTTTGTGCTTCACCCCTCTGACAAGGGCTTTCTCCATCGAATTGGTCTAGTCCTCAATCTGGTTCAGACCATTGACGCGCTGTTCACGCGGCGGATATCACTGCTCCAACTTCCGTACCGCCACCCCCTCCCGGAGGCAGCACGTGCACCCCCGTAAGCCCTTGATCGCCGCGCTCCTCAGCTCGGCCCTCGCCGCCGGCGCCCTCGCCGCCACGGCGGGACTCGGCTCCGCCCAGGCCGCCGAGACCGGCACCACCGCCTCCACGGGAGGCGTGAAAATCGCGTACTACGACCAGTGGAGCGTCTACGGGAACGCCTTCTACCCGAAGCACCTCGACGAGCGGGGGATCGCGGCGGGCCTGGACGTCATCAACTACTCGTTCGGGAACATCCACCCGACCGACCTCACCTGTTTCGAGGCCAACAAGGCCGCGGGCGACGACAACAACCCCAACGCGGGCGACGGCGCCGGCGACTCGTACGCCGACTACCAGAAGTCCTTCTCGGCCGCGGACAGCGTCGACGGCGTCGCCGACAAGTGGGACCAGCCGATCGTGGGCGTCTTCAACCAGTTCAAGGAGCTGAAGGCGAAGCACCCCAAGCTGAAGATCAACATCTCGATCGGCGGCTGGAGCTACTCCAAGTGGTTCTCGGACGCGGCCAGGACCGACGCGAGCCGCAAGAAGTTCGTCGCCTCCTGCATCAAGCAGTACATCCAGGGCGACCTGCCCGTCGAGGGGGGCTACGGCGGCCCCGGCACCGCGGCCGGCATCTTCGACGGCATCGACATCGACTGGGAGTACCCCGGCTCGGCCGACGGCCACCTCGGCAACCACTACGCCCCCGAGGACAAGCAGAACTTCACGCTCCTCCTCGCCGAGTTCCGCAAGCAGCTCGACGAGTACGGCGCGGCCCACGGCGGCAAGAAGTACCTCCTGACCGCCGCGCTCCCGGCCGGCCAGGACAAGATCAAGAACATCGAGACGGACAAGATCGGCGCGTACCTCGACTACGCGAACATCATGACGTACGACATGCACGGCGCCTGGGACGGCGACGGGCCCACGTACCACCAGTCCCCGCTCCGCTCCGGGACCAACGACCCGACCGACGTCATCAAGCCGGGCACCGAGAAGTACTCGATCGAGAACGCCATCGACTCCTGGATCGACGGCAAGCCCGCCTACGGCATCACCGGCGGCTTCCCGGCGAACAAGCTGACCCTCGGCTACGAGTTCTACTACCGCGGCTGGAAGGGCGTCCCGGCCGGGACCACCAACGGCCTCGCGCAGCCCGCGACCGGCGGCTCCGGCGCCCGTCCGCTGAGCCAGGCGGCCGGCATCGCGTACTACAAGGAGCTCGGCGGCATCGTCGACAACCCGTCGACCACCTTCTGGGACGACCAGGCCAAGTCCGCGTACTTCTACAAGGACGGCGAGTTCTTCACCGGCCTGGACAAGCGCACCATCCAGGCGCGCGCCGACTACGCCCACAACCGCGGCCTGGCCGGCGCGATGATGTACTCGCTCCTCGGCCTCGACGCCAACGCGACCCTCTTCAAGGACATCGTGACGGCGGTCGGCTCGTCCCCGACGACCCCCACCACCCCGCCCACGACCCCGCCGACGACGCCGCCCACCACCCCGCCGACCACCACGCCGCCCACCACCCCGCCGACGACGCCGCCCGCGGGCTGCACCGCCCCGGCGTACGTGGCCGGCCAGGTCTACACCGGCGGCTCGCTCGTCTCCCACAAGGGCCGCACCTGGAAGGCCCAGTGGTGGACCCAGAACGAGGAGCCGGGCACGACCGGCGAGTGGGGCGTCTGGAAGGACCAGGGCGCCTGCTGATCCCGCCCGCCGCATGAACCACTGCCCCCGCCCGGAATGTCCCTCCGGCCGGGGGCAGTTCCATGCCCGGTCCCGTACGGGGTCAGACCGGCAGCGGCTCGGTGCCGATCAGCTCGGCGATGCGCTCCGGGGTCACCGCCCGCGAGTACAGCCAGCCCTGCCCGGTGTCGCAGCCGATCCGGCGCAGCCGGCTGGCCTGCCCGGCCGTCTCGACGCACTCCGCGGTCACGGTGAGGCCGAGCCGGTGCGCCAGGTGCACGAGCGCCTCGACGATCAGCTCGTCCGCCGGGTTGGCGTGCTCCTCGTCCTGGAAGCCCCGGACGAAGGAGCCGTCCAGCTTGAGCACGGAGACCGGCAGCCGGCTCAGATAGGCGAGGTTCGAGTAGCCGGTGCCGAAGTCGTCGATCGCGATCCGCACCCCCATGTCGCTCAGCGCCTGGAGGGCCTGGAGCGGCCGGCCGTTCGAGCCCATCACCGCGGACTCGGTCAGCTCCAGCTGGAGCAGGTGCGGTGCGAGACCGGTCTCCGCGAGGATGCCGGCCACGTCCGCGACCAGGTCGGAGTCCCAGACCTGGCGGACGGCCACGTTGACGCTGACGAAGAGGGGGCGTTCGCGCGGATGGTCCTTCTGCCACTGCCGGGCCTGGCGGCAGGCGGTGCCGAGCACCCACCGTCCCAGCTCCACGATGGAGCCGTCCTCCTCGGCGATCCCGATGAACCGATTCGGCGCGAGCGAGCCGAACTGCGGGTGGTTCCAGCGCACCAGCGCCTCCACCCCGCGCACCGCCCCGTCGGCCAGATCCACCAGCGGCTGGTACTCCAGGGCGAACTCCCCGCGCTCCACGGCGGGCCGCAGGGTGGAGGAGAGCGACTGCCGGGTCATGCGGTGGGCGTTGCGCTCCGGGTCGAAGAGCGTCCAGCGGGCCTTGCCGTCCGCCTTCGCCCAGTACAGCGTGGTGTCCGCGGCCTGCATCAGGGCGGTCGCCGTCGTCCCGGGCGCCGCGCGCTCGACCACGCCGATCGAGGCGGAGACCGAGAGTCGCTGGCCGCCCAGGTCGAAGGGGTGCTGCAGCGCGTCGAGCACCGAGCGCGCCAGGTCCGCCAGTTGTTCCGTGCCGGTGGAGTCCTCGACCAGGATCGCGAACTCGTCGCCGCCGAGCCGCGCCACGAGGTGGCCGCCGTTGCGGGTGTAGCCGTCGCTGTCCGCGCACTCCGTCAGCCGGGTGGCGACGGCGGCCAGGAGCCGGTCGCCGACCCGGTGGCCGAGGGTGTCGTTGACCGCCTTGAAGCCGTCCAGGTCCAGATAGCAGAGACCGATCCGCCCTGTTCTGCCATAGCCGTACGACTCGTATGACTCGTGCGACTCATGTGACCGGGGGGCGTCCTGGAGGTCGTGCCGTGCGCGGGCCTCGGCGGCCGCGGCGTCCTGGGCGGCGGCCTCCAGGGCCGCCGAGAGGCGCTCGAAGAACAGCGCGCGGTTGGGCAGCCGGGTCACCGGGTCGTGCATCTGGAGGTGGCGCAGCCGGGCGTGGAGCTCGCGCCGCTCGCTGATGTCCGCGATCGACAGCAGGACGCGCCGGCTGTCGGGCACGGGGGCGACGGTGACCTCGGCCCACAGCGAGCGCCCGTCGGCGTGCTTGAGGCGGCGGGTGCAGCGGAAGCGGGAGCGGCGGCCGCCGAGCACCTCGCGGTAGGCGTGCCAGGTGCGGCCGTCGGAGGCGAGGTCGACGAGGTCGGCCGCGGCCTGCTCGCGGAGCGCCGCGGGCTCGGTGCCGAGGAGGGTGCCCAGGGAGTCGTTGGCGGCGACGACGACGCCGTCCTCGTCGACCACGGCCATGGCGAGCTGGGCGACCCGGAAGGCGGCGCGGTAGTCGCGGAGTTCGGCCGCCCGGCGCGCGAGGTGACGCTCCGTGAGTGCGGGTTCGGCCGCGTGTGTCTCCGCCGGCTCTGGGTGCACCGGTCCTTCGGGGGTTCCGCTCACCGCTCGCTCCCGTGTGCAGTCGGGCCGGTCACATGTGGTCGGGATGGTCGGCCAAGGAAGAGTGAGCCGATCATAGAGCCAGCCGGGGGAGCGTTCCAGCTCCCGGGCGTCCGCGAGGGGCCTCCGGCCCTGTGAGGCTGCCCACCGGACCGACCCGCGCGATCGTTTCTGCGCGGGTCTGACACGGGCCGTCGAGGACATGACCGAATGTGACTTTCCGTGAGCTGAAGCGCGCTCGTGTCGCGTCGACCTCATGGCGCGCCCTCACCCGACCGGGGCAGCGGAAACGTGCGAAACGCCGCAAATCGTCACAAGGTGGGTGGGGTGTCCCGCATTCCCGATCCGGAGGTCCACGTGAGGGCTCAGCAGCCACCCGGGGGAGTGGAACGCCCACGGCTGCGTGCCGGCGCGGCGGCCTTCACCGCGCTCGCCGCCCTGGCCGCCACGGGGCTCGTCGCGGGCCCCGCCGTCGGCGCGTCCTCGGCGAGCCCCTGCGCCCTGCCCCGTACCGCCGCCCACCACTCGCTCGGCCTCGACACCTGGAACGGCTCCTACTCCCGGCCGAACCAGGACCTCGACGCGGTCATGATCTTCCTGTCCTTCCCGGACTCCGCACCGCTCACCGAACCGGCCGAACTCGCCGCCGACCACTTCCCCGCCACCAGCGAGTACTTCGCCCGCGCCTCCTACGGACGCTTCGACCTGCGCCCCCACCCCCGGCCCTCCTGGACCCCGATGCCGCACGCGTCGGAGGAGTACGACATACGGCGGGACTGGGACGCCGGGAAGCGGGCCGCCTACCTCCGCGACGCGATCGCCGCCGCCGACAAGGACGTCGACTTCTCGCGGTACGACGTCGTCTACCTGGTCGCCGACCCGGACGCGCCCGGCGTGGACTCCGACGCGACCAAGGTCGTCAACCTGGAGCACCCGCTGGAGGCCGACGGCACCGAGATCAAGCGGGTGGTCACCGTCTTCGAGCGGCACCCGCCCGACCGCAACGTCCTCGCCCACGAGACCGGCCACGTCTTCGACCTGCCCGACCTCTACCACCGGCCGGTGGACGGCAAGGGCGACTGGGACACCCATGTGGGTGACTGGGACGTCATGGGCAGCCAGTTCGGACTCTCCCCGGACCTCTTCGGCTGGCACAAGTGGAAGCTGGGCTGGCTCTCCCGCGCCCAGATCACCTGCGTCCAGGGAGCCGGCTCCCGGCTGGTCAGCCTGGAGCCGGTCGACGCCCCGCCCCCGGCCGGCGGCACCCTCGGCACCCGGCTCGCCGTCGTCCGCACCGGCCCCGACAGCGTCCTGGCGATCGAGGCCCGGAGCAGCGCCGGGAACGACGCCGACACCTGCACCGAGGGCGTGCTCGTCTACCGGGTCCGCAGCGACGCGGCCTCCGGCGACGGCCCGGTCGAGGTCGTGGACGCGCATCCGGCCACCCAGGCGTGCGTGGACCGCTCCGTCTACCCGCCGCTCGCGGACGCCCCCCTGGAGGAGGGCGAGACCCTGACCGTGCCCGGGACCGGGGTCCGCGTCGAGGTCACCGACCGCACCGAGGCGGGCGTCTGGACGGTGAAGATCACCCCTCCCCGAGGGGCGTGACCCGGAAGACGAAGAAGCCCCCCGCTTCCGCGAGGGGCTTCTCCTGTCTGTGCGCCGCCAGGGACTCGAACCCCGGACCCGCTGATTAAGAGTCAGCTGCTCTAACCAACTGAGCTAGCGGCGCCTGCTGACGTCGTAGACATTAGCATCCGGATCGGCGGGAGGAAAAATCGATACCCGCACGTCGGCGGCGGAGGCCGCCCGGACGGCCCGCACGCAGGCCCAGAGCACGACCTCGGGGCCGGGCAGCCACGGGTGCCGGCTGTCCGGGGCCACCAGCCAGCGGGGCCCGGCGGAGTCGGACGGCACGAGGGCCGGCACGGTCACCGCGTCCCCCCGTCCGTGACAGAGCGGCCGGGGGACCGCCTCGCCCCACTCCTCCCAGTCGAGCAGGGCCGGCAGCCGCTGGGCCGTCCCCGGCGCGGCGAAGATCATCATCCGGCCCCGGTGCGTCGCGACGGGACCCGAGCCCGGGCCCTCCTCCCACAGCCGGTCCAGCATCCGGCGGCCGAAGACCGGGTCCACGTTGACGACGTCGAAGACCGTCCCGCAGGGGAGCGCCGCCGGGGAGGCGGGGCGGGACTCCCAGCGGGTGAGCGCGGCGCCCTCGCGGCCCCCGGCGGCCGAGGCGAGCCAGGCGGCCCCGTCGGCGGTCACCCGGGCCGTCTGGTGCCGTCCCTCGTCGCCCTGCCGGAGGAACCGGAAGATGTCGTGCGGGGTATCGTCGCGCAGCCAGGTCGTCATGGATCCAGGTCTACCCGGTGTGATCACCCGATTGCCGAGGGTTCCCGGAATCCCGGACAGGAGGGGTGGGGGAGGAGTATCGTGCCCCCTCGGCATATGCCAGGGGTGGTTTTTCGGTCAGTCGTACGCCTCCGAGCCAGGCGGGCGCGCCACCGACCCGCGCCGGTGCGCCACCGAGCCGCGCCGGTGCGCCACCGAGCCGCCGATTCGCGCCGGTACGCACGCCCGGCGCCCCTATGCGCGCCCCCGCACACGTGCGTCCGCCCCGCGCGCACGGGCCCGCCCCGGCGCCCGGGGCGCCCGCCCGGTCCTCCGCTGCCGGCCGGGTGGCGCTCAGTCCTCCGTCGGCTGTCCGTTCGTCCGGATCAGGTCGCGGCCGAATTCGATCATCTTCCGGGCGTAGTCCTCGGTCCACGCCGCCCGCTCGGCGACGTCCGCCGCCGTCAGCCGGTCGAACCGGCGCGGATCCGCCAGCTGCGCGGCCGCGATCGCCTGGAACTCGGTCGCCCGGTCCGTCGCCGCCCGGAACGCGAGCGTCAGCTCCGTCGCCCGGGACAGCAGCTCGCGGGGGTCCTCTATCGACTCCAGGTCGAAGAAGTGCTCCGGGTCGGCGGTCGCCTCGGCAGGCTCGAAGATCAGCGGTGCCGGCCGAAGCCGCCGCTGTGCGCTCCGCTCCGCGGGTTCCGCCATCGTCCTTCTCCTCCTCGCACAGGCACGGCCCGGACTCCCGGGCCGTCTTCCATTGTCTCGCGTCCCGCAAGAGCGCGAACCTTTGCCCGTACGCCCCCGCGGCCCCTCCGAGCCCCCGTTTCGACCCGTGCGGGACGGGTCACGGCGTCCAGGTCGCCCGCTGTTCCTCCGGGTGGGAGAGGACCGCCTCGGAGACGGTGGGCGTCGCCCGAGCCGCGGCGGAGTCCAACTCCGCCGTCGCCGCGAACGGTTCGCGACCGGCCGCTTCCGTGTGCGTGTCGCCGGGCCGGTGTTGTACGCGCTCGGTGAGCACGGGGCCGGGCGCGGCCGGCTCGCCACCGTCCGAACTCCTCCCGTTCCGGACTCATTGACGCATTCAACTTCCTTTGAGGCATTTGCCTCTTGACGTCACGAGGATGCGAGGAGAATCGTGGAAGGTGAGCCTGCGATTCGTCATAGCCAGGTGATGCCCCATGCAAGCAGCCCTTCGCAAACGCGCCGCCCTGAGCGTGTGCGGCTTCGCGCTCTGCGGGGCCCTCGCCGCACCGGCGGCCATGGAAGTGGTGTCGGTCGTCACCGACACCCAACAGACCCACGTCGACGCCGTGAGGAAGAAGCCGAAGAAGCCGCCGAGGCACTAGGAGGTCCAGGTCGGACGACCGGCTGAGCGGCAAGGACGGAGCCGCGCCGGTACCGGCGGCGCGCCGTGGAGGCAGGACGCGCGGGGCAGGTGCTCCGCGGCGCCCGAGCCTCCTCGACGCCCGCCTCACGGCGTCCAGGCCACCCGGTGTTCCTCCAGGTGGGAGAGGACCGCGTGGTTCGCCTCCCAGCCGTCGGGGAACGAGACCGCGACCCCCAGCCGCACCGGATCCGTCGACGGGTGCTCGTCGAGGAGCTCCGCCATGCCCGCCCGGCAGACCACGACGCACGCGTGCCGGTGCCGGGAGGCCAGCACGCACAGCCGGCCCGTCTCCAGGTGGAAGGCGGTCGCGTCCGGGCGGCCCGACAGCGGGTGCAGGACGACCGTCACGTCGTACTCACGGCCCTGGAGCCGGTTCGCGGTGTCCACCGTCACGCCCGTCACACCGAGGTCCGCGAGCGCCGCCCGGACCGCCGCCGCCTGGTCGCGGTGGGCGGTGCCGACGGCGATCCGGTCCGGGGTGAGCGGGACCGGGGTCTCCGAGCGCTCCGAGACCGCCGCACCGCCCCGGTCCAGGAGCCGGCGCACGACCAGGGCGATCGCGCCGACCGCCTCGGGGTCGGCGCGGGGAGTGTGCCGGGCCGGGAGTTCGAGCAGGCCCCAGCCGGACTCGGCGGCCTCGTCGAGGACCCGGTCGGGACCGGAACCGTCCGAGGGCACCCCGAAGGAGAGGCTCCGGTCCCCGTGCCCGGTGCCGCTGCGGAACGGCGTGTACGGGTAGAAGGCGTCCGACACCAGCGGCGCCGCCGTGGCCGGCAGCCGCCAGGAGACCGGCAGCCGGTGCTGCGGCAGCTCCGGGTTGTGCGCGAGCAGCGTGGAGACGGCACTCGCCGACGGGTCGTACGTGAGCCCCGCCCACTGCTCCGCGCCCACCACCGAGAACGGGTCGAGCTGCCCGGGGTCGCCCACGAACAGCGCCCGCTCGAAGAGGCCCGCCACGGCGAGCAGCGCGTCCGAGCGCATCTGGTACGCCTCGTCGACGATCGCGTGCGCCCACGGCTCGACGTTCTTCACGTGCCCCCACTTGGCGGCCGTGGACAGGACGACCGGCAGCCCGGCCAGCTCGCCCGCCTTCGCCGACTTCCGTACGTTCGCCAGGTCGTCGAGCGCCTTGTCGTACGGGTCGGAGTCGCTGGAGTGCAGCCGGCCGACCTCCAAATCCGGCTCCTTCTCCGCGAGCCGCAGCACCAGATCGTCCACCTGCGCGTTCGTCTGGGCGACCACCATCAGGGGGCGCCCGGCGGCGGCCAGCTCCAGGGCGGCCCGGACCACGAGCGTCGACTTCCCGGCGCCCGGCGGGGAGTCGACGACGACGCCCCGCGCGGTGCCGTGCAGGGTGTCCGCCAGGATGGCGGAGGTCGCGCGGGCGGCCTCGGCGGACGGGTCGAACACGGTCACGGCAGGTCCTCGGGGATCACGGCGTCGAACAGGGGCACAGCACGTCCTTCGGAGTCGGGGTCACAGCACGTCTTCCGGGGTCACGGCGTCGGGCGGTTCCACGGCGTCCGTCCGGGGCGGGCCGCCGTGCGTCCAGGGCGTCTCCTCCGGGTCCGGCAGCTTCGGACCGACCCGCTGGTCGTGCTCGAACAGCGTCCAGGCGATCCGCTCGCCCTTCTCCGGCACCGAGCCCTCCGCGGGCTCCCTGGACCGGCCCATCCGGTCCAGGATCCGCAGGAGCAGCGAGCCGTCCTCCTCGTACCGCACGAACTCCGCCGTCTGCGGCTTGCCGTCCAGCGAGCGGTACACCCTCGCCTTCTCGCCCAGGTGCGGCCGGTCGTCCGTGCGGACCGTGACGAGCGGGCGCGGCGCGGGCCGCTTCGACTCCGTCCACGCCATCGTCACCTCGACCACCTCGGCCGTGAACGCCTCGCCCGCGAGCCGCCGCCCCGCCAGGACCAGGGGGTCGTCGAGGGCCTCCTGCGCCTCCAGCTGGCCCTGGGCCTGCTCGCGGGCGGCGAGCTTCGAGGCGGCCGTCACGGCGTCGTCCCGGCGCGGCTGCGGCGGCTCGCCGGCCGCGATCCGGTCCCGGTGGCCGGTGAAGGACCAGCGGTCGCGGGTCCAGCGGTCCTCGACCCTGGCGCCCTCCGGCAGCTCCCGCAGCAGCTCGACCGCCCGCCAGACCGCGTCCCAGGTCGGCTTCAGCTGCGAGGCGATCAGCCGGCGCAGCTCCCGCTCGGCCCCGTGCAGTGCGGCGAGGCCCGTGTCGGCGCTCTCGCCGTCCTCGGCCGCGCCGAGCGACTGCCGGGCCCGGTCGTACCGCTCGATCGCGGGTGCCAGGAGCTTGTTGTCGAAGGCCGGGTCGGTCGCGGGACCGGCCGGCGGGCAGAGCAGCTGCCCCTGGGCGTCCCGGCCGACCTCGGCCCGCAGCGCCCCCTCCGGGCCCGACTCCCCGTCCCGCGGGGCGATCCAGGCGAGCAGCGCGCCCAGGTGCTGGTCCTCCAGGGACGACTGGCCGGTCGCCCAGTGCCGGTTGAGCAGGTCCGTCGCCGCGAGGAGCAGCGAGGAGCCGGGCACCCGGGCCCGCTCGCCGAAGTGCGTCAGCCACCGGCCGAGCAGCGGCACCCGCGGCGGCGCCGGGAACGGCGTCTCCGGGTCCTGCTCGGCCGTCCGCCGGAACCGCGTCGACCGCCCGAGCAGCCGCACGTACTCGATGCCCGCCCGGCTCGGCACGATCAGCTGCGGCGCGTCGGCGCACAGCTCGACCTCGACCTTCACCTTCTTGCCGGTCTCCGGGTCGACCTCGTTCCGCTCCGCCGCCTCCACGACGTCCGTGAACGAGTCGACGTACGGCAGGATCTCCTCGGCCAGGTCCGCGAGGAACGCGAACCGCAGGTCGCGGTCCCGGGGTTGCGGCACCACCAGGAGCCGCGGCTCCTCGGGGTCGGTGCCGACCAGCGCGCCCAGCGGGGCGCCCGCCTCACCGGCCGTCGTCAGCGGCACCAGGACCAACGGCCGCGCGGACAGCCGCCGGTGCCGGACCGTGGCGAGCGGCTGCGCCCGGCCCGACTCGACGGCCTCCATCCGGGCGAGCGTGGAGATCAGCGACATGCCGCCACCCCCGCCAGGGCCTCGTCGCGCAGGGCCCGCGCCCGGCGCAGCGCCGCCACCGCCGGGTCCTCCGGGTCGCCCTCCTCGCCGCGCGCCGCCGCCAGGACCGCCCCGACCGTCGTCAGACCGCCCAACTCCCCCCGTACGGAACGGCCCAGGGTCTCCACCGCGCCCGCCTCCCGGGCGCGCGCCCGGCAGTGGAAGGCCAGCTCGCAGGCGGCCAGGCACTCCGGCGCGTACTGATGGGGGACGCACTCCACGGCCGCCGTCAGCTCCTCCGGGGTCCGCTCCACCACGTCGAAGCTGATGCCCTCCGGCAGGGCCCGCGCGATCTCGTCGATCCGGGTCAGCCGGGCCAGCTGACGCCGGGTCACCGAGCGCTGCTTGCGCACGTCGACCACCGAGGCCGTCGGCACGTTCGAGAAGTCCTTCGGGCAGACGAGGAGCACCGACTGCGCGACCCGCGCGCCCTCCGTGCGGGCCGCCACCCGCTCCAGCGCCAGCACGTACACGGCGGCCTGACGGGCCGCCGCGCCCACCTTCGCCGCGTCGGCCGAACCGTCGATCATCGGGAACGACTTGATCTCCACCACCGTCCACCCGCCGTCGGGGCGCACCACCACCGCGTCCGGCTCCAGGTAGACGGGGGAACCGGCGACCTCGAGGGCGAGCAGCGGATGGTCCAGAAGCGCCCAGGCCCCGGCAGCGGTCGCCTCCCGCAGTGCGAGCGCCGTGCGCGCCACCCGCCCCTCGGGCCCGGCCGCCGCCAGGTCGGGCACGGACACCTCGCCCGGCTCCTCCACGCCGATCAGACGCAGCAGTTCGCGCCCGCCGTCCGCCTTGACCTTCGCCTCGAAGGAGTTGCCCCGCACGATCGCGAACTGCGACTGGCCGAACGGCGCCGGCGAGCCGAGCTTCGCGGCCAGCGCCGACTTGTCGACGCCGGCGCCGTCGAGGACGGCCCGCCGCCGGCAGCCCGGGTTGGCCGCGAGCGCCGCGAGGGCTCGGGCGTCCAGCGGACGCGGCACGACGGCCGGTCCGCGCAGCTCAGCCAGTAGTTGCCGAGGAGGTGTCGTCCGCGGTGCTCGGGACGGACCGCTGTCCGGGGATGCGCTCACCCGCGGAAGTCTCCCATCCGCCACTGACAACCGGGAGCGCTTCCGCCCTCCCGCCGATCCGGTCGGCGAGCCGCAGCGCGTACGGGGCGAGCAGCAGACCCGCGCCCATCACGGCCGCACCGGCGACCGCGTCGAGCAGGTAGTGGTTGGCGGTGCCCATCACGACCACCGTCGTGACCAGCGGATACGCCACCCCGAGGGCCTTCGTGAGCGGCGTCCGCCCGTACCGCCACAGCATCACCCCGCACCACAGCGCCCAGCCGACGTGCAGGCTGGGCATCGCCGCGTACTGGTTCGTCAGACCGCCGAGCCCGCGCGGCGCGCTGGCCTCGCCGCCCCACCAGCCGTACGCGCTGAAGTGCGCCATCGTGTCCGTGAAGCCGTGGGCGGCGTCGAGGAGCCGGGGCGGGCAGGTCGGCAGCAGCGTGAAGCCGACGAGGCCGAGCAGGGTGGAGAGCATCAGCCAGGTGCGGGCGGCCCGGTAGTGCGCGGGGCGGCGGCGGAAGAGCCACACCAGGACCGCCGGGGTCACCAGGTAGTGCAGCGAGGCGTACGCGAAGTCCGCCGGGACCCCGAGCGCGGGGACGTCCGTGAACAGCCGGTTCAGCGGGTGCTCGGCGTCGATCCCGAGGCCCTCCTCGAACCGCAGGACCGCGAGCCCGTGCGCCACGGCCGAGGCCTCGTCGCCCTTCACCAGGAGCCGCCCGCCCGAATAGGCCGCGTACACGACGGCGACCAGGGACAGCTCCGCCCACCAGCGTGGCTTGCGCATGAACGAGTCCCCCAGTCGGTGATCGGCCCGGGGGAGGGGACGCGAGGAGGCCCCGGCGGGTTGCCCGGGCGCCACCGCGCGTTCACGTCGGCGATGATGGGAGGAGGCACGTCCGCACCGTGAACCCCTGGAGCGTCCTTCCCATGGCACCGCGCATCCTGCTCGCCCGGCACGGCCAGACCGAGTGGTCCCTTCTCGGCCGGCACACCGGCAGGACCGACATACCGCTGCTCGACGAGGGACGGCGAGGGGCGAAACTGCTCGGCGAGCGCCTGCACCGGGGTCCCTGGCAGGGGCTGCCCGACGTGGAGGTGCGCACCAGCCCGCTCGTCCGGGCCAGCGAGACCTGCGAGCTCGCCGGCTTCGGGGACCGGGCCGAGCCCTGGGACGCGCTGATGGAGTGGGACTACGGGGCGTACGAGGGGCTGACCCCGCCGGAGATCCGGAAGATCCAGCCGGACTGGTTCATCTGGCGCGACGGCGTCCCCGAGGGGGAGACGCTCGCCCAGCTGTCGGACCGCGCCGACGGGATCGTGGAGTGGGCCCGCTCCGCCGACCGGGACGTCCTGGTCTTCGCCCACGGTCACATCCTGCGCTCGATCGGGGCGCGTTGGCTCGGCGAGGACGTCTCCTTCGCCTCCCGCATCCGCCTGGACCCGACGAGCCTCTCGGTCCTCGGCTGGGCGTACGGCGCCCCGGCGATCGAGCGCTGGAACGACACGGGGCACCTGGAGCAGTAGCCCGTGGAGCGGGGCCCCGGGGCCCCGCCCGGCACGTGCCGCTCAGTACGTGCCGACCAGCACCTGCCGCTCAGTACGTGCCGGCCAGGACCCGGCTGGTCTCCGAGAGCAGGTCGCGGATCCGGGCCGAGGCGATGCCGTCGAGGGAGTCCACGACGCGCCGCGCCTCCGCCGCCGCCTCGTCCCGGCGGCCGGCGTGCGCCAGGTCCTTGGCGAGGTGGGCCCGGTAGAGCGCGAGGTTCCGGGCGAAGTGCGGGTTCTGCAGGACCACCGCCCGGTGGGCGTGGCGCGCCGCCCGGCCCCACTCCCCGAGCGCCGACCAGCACCCGGCCTCCAGCGCCTCCCGCTCCGGCTCGCCGAAGAAGGACATCCACTCGGGGTCGCCCTCGGCCGGGCCCCGCTCGAAGTGCTGGTGCGCGCGGCCGAGGGCCTGCTCGCAGGCGGAGCGGTCGCCGAGCCCCGCCCACCCGCCCGCCTCCCGCAGCGAGAGCAGCGAGAGGAGCCGGTCCGAGTCCAGCGGCTGCGCGGCCCGCAGGCCCGCCTGGGCCGCCCGGACCGCCTCGCGGTAGCGGCCGGTGTCCCGGGCCAGGAACGAGGTGTTGCAGAAGGCGTGCGCCTCCAGCGCCGCGTTCCCCGCCACGCGCGCGGTGGCCAGCGCCTCCGCGTAGTGCGAGCGCGCGTCCTCGTGCCGGCCCGAGTCGTGGGCCAGCCAGCCGACGGAGAGGGAGAGCTCGCCCGCGCCCGCGTGCAGCCGGTCCTCGGTGGAGCGGCGGGTCATGGTGCCGGCGTCGAGGAGCGCGTACGCGGTGCGGAGCGGCTGGGCGGCCACCTTGTAGAGCCCGTCGGCGCCGTGCCGGTCGTCGAGCAGCCGGATCCGTCGCACGGCGTCCTCGACGGCCCGCACCTCGGTCTCGCCGATCCGGTGGGTGCCGCGGGGTGAGGGGATCGCGACGGCGGGGCCGCCGAGTCCCAGCGAGGCGACCGCCAGGGTGGCGGAGCCGCTCGTCATGAATGCGCGACGCAGCACGTCGCTCTCCTCATCGTTCCGGGTGGTGATGGCGGCGGGAGGCGCTGCCCCGGCCGGGACGGCCTGCCGCCGGCCGCGCACCGTCTCCCGCGCGGAGAACCCCAGGTCGGAGAGGCTCAGACCGGGGAACATGTGCAGGAAGACCCGCTCGTACGCGTAGTTGGGGCAGCGGATCTCGCCCGCCTCCACGCGCCCGATGTAGCGGGCGTCGCACGCGACCTGTTCGCCGATCTCCCGCGCCGCCCGGCGGACCGCCGCGGCGAACTCCGCCGGCGAGTGCTGTCCGCGGAGCCGACGGAAGGCGAGATTGGGAACTGCCCGTGACATCGCCATGGCCGAGCCCTCTCCTGGTGCTGCCGGGTTTCCGGCGGCAAGAACGTACCTGCTGTGACCGGACGCGTACGCTGAGTTTGGCTACAAATCGGATATCTCGCCTGCGATCTGCCATGAACTGCCATCCTTTGCGGCGGCATCCCGCCGTAGCCGTTGACGTGCACGGGCGTTGAACCGTAAAGGAGAGACGGAACGCGTCTCCTCTGGAGCGAGGAGGGGTCCCCATGTCGGAGATCGGTTCGCAGGCGGCCACGCGGCACGTGCCCACCCCGGAGGCCGCGCACCACGCACCCGGCCGGGAGGCCGAGGGGTCCCGGGTCGCCGCCGGCGCCTGGGACCTGGTGACCGTCCCGGTCCGCCAGGGCCTGGAGGCCGTGGACATCCTGCGCCGCGCCGCCGCCCCCGCCGTCGGACCGGTCGTCCACGACGGCACCTGCGACACCCTCGGCTTCCTGGTGCCGCCCGGCACCGCCGCCGCCTGGGACATGCCGGGCAGCGCCTGTACGCGCACCTCGGGGCGGGGCCTGCGCCTCCCCGAGCTGCCCGAACTCCCCGAGCCGGCGGGCGACGCGCCGCGCCCCGCCGGCTGGCTGCTGCCCCCGGGCGACGCCGACCCCGTCACCGACCCCGCCGTCCTGCGCGAGGCGCTCGGCGAGGCGGCCCGGCTCATCGAGGCGGCCGACGGCTGCCACTGAGCCGCCCCACGGCTGCCACTGAGCCGCCCGTCGGCCGTGCCCCGATAATGGGCCCGTGGCCAGGAACAAACAGCGGGACCGGGCGGCGGCGGCCGTCCCCGTCGTCGAGACCGTCGACGGCGGACTCGCCGAACTCATACCCGACCGGGAACGCCCGCGCGGCTGGACGCTGCTCATCGACGGCGCCCCGCAGTCGCACGTCGACCTCGACGACCCGGCCCGCCTCACCTTCGAGTACCAGCGGCGCCTCGGCCACATCGCCGACCTCGCCGCCCCGCCGAACCGGCCGCTCCAGGCCGTCCACCTCGGCGGCGGCGCCTTCACCCTCGCCCGGTACGTCGCCGCGACCCGGCCCCGCTCCACCCAGCAGATCGTGGAGCTCGACGCGCCCCTGGTCCAGCTCGTCC
Source organism: Streptomyces sp. NPDC004266 (assembly GCF_042874095.1). Classification (NCBI taxonomy): domain Bacteria; kingdom Bacillati; phylum Actinomycetota; class Actinomycetes; order Kitasatosporales; family Streptomycetaceae; genus Streptomyces; species Streptomyces sp. NPDC004266. The sequence continues at coordinate 57,050 of NZ_JBIAMM010000014.1, read as the reverse complement.
GCCGGGAACTGCCCCTCGACGCCGGGGCCCGCATCCGGGTCCGCTCCACCGACGCCCGCGCCGGCCTCGCCAAGGTCCAGGACGGCTGGGCCGACCTCGTCATCGCCGACGTGTTCAGCGGGGCCCGCACCCCGGCCCACCTGACCAGCACCGAGTTCCTCACCGAGGTGCGGCGGGTGCTGAGGCCCGGCGGCTTCTACGCGGCGAACCTCGCCGACGGCCCGCCCCTGACCCATCTGCGCGGCCAGATCGCCACCGCCGCCGCCGTCTTCCCCGAACTGGCGCTCACCGCCGACCCGACGGTCCTGCGCGGCCGCCGCTTCGGCAACGCGGTGCTGCTCGCCTCGGACCGCGAGCTGCCGGTGGCCGAACTGACCCGCCGGGTCGCCACCGACCCGCACCCGGGGCGCGTGGAGCACGGCCGGGCCCTCGCCGACTTCGCCGGGGGAGCGGCGCCCGTCACCGACGCGAGCGCCAAGCCCTCGCCCGTACCCCCGGCGTCCGCCTTCCGCTGACCACCGCTCACGTCCGGCGGTCGTCGGTCTCCACGCGGGGCGCGCTGTCGTGCCACACGCAGAAGACCGACAGCTCGCGGCCGTCCTCGGTGAAGGTGACCCGGATCCAGGTCGGCTGCTTCCACACCTGCATCCGCCAGCCGGACGCGGGCGTCGCCGAGACCAGTTCCGCCGAGGTCTCCCCGAGGTCGAAGGTGACCCGGCCGCCGTCCACGGTGTAGGTCTTCACGCCCTCGCCGGAGCCCGGCCCGGATCCCGCCCCGGAGGCCGGTTCCGTGGTCGGCGCGGCGGACGTCCGCGTCGTGGGGTCCGGGCGGTGCGAGGGGGGCGCGGACGGGGTGGCCGGGGGCGTGCGGGCCTCGCTCGGCGTGGACGTCGGGGTGGCGGCCGCGGAGGGCGGGGAGCTCTCGGGCCGCCGGGCGGAGGCCTGCGGATCGCCCCCGGAGGCGGCCGTTCCGATGGCGGGGCCGGCCGGGAGGGGCAGTGCGCGGGGCGGGTCGTACACCGTGCCGGACAGCACCGTGTGCACCCCCCACCAGGACAGGGCGACCGCCGCGCCGGTGGCGAGCGACCAGGCCAGGGCGTGAACGAGTCCTCTTCGCACCGGGACATAGTGCACCACCGGACCGAGGCCCGTACCGGAGGGTGGACACCGCTCGCGGCCTCACCCGGATGGCGTACGGTGCCGCCCATGGCAAGTGTGCTCGTGGTCGAGGACGACCAGTTCGTGCGCTCCGCCCTCATCCGGCAGCTGACTGCGTCTTCGGCGGAATCCCACACCGTACGGAGCGTCGGCACGGCTCTGGAGGCGCTGCGCGAGGTCGCCCATTTCCGCTTCGACGTCGTGATCCTGGACCTCGGTCTGCCCGATCTCGACGGGTCCGAGGCGCTCAAGATGCTGCGCGGGATCACCGACGTCCCGGTGATCATCGCGACCGCCCGGGACGACGAGGCCGAGATCGTACGGCTGCTCCACGCCGGGGCCGACGACTACCTCGTGAAGCCCTTCTCCGTCGACCACCTCTCCGCGCGGATGGCCGCCGTCCTGCGCCGCTCGCGGGCCGCCGCGGGCGAGCCGCCGCCCTCCCGGGTCCTCCGCGTCGGCGGGCTCACCGTCGACCCGCTGCGCCGTCAGGCGGAGCTCGACGGGACGCCGTTGGACCTGACCCGCCGCGAGTTCGACCTGCTCGCCTTCCTCGCCGGGCGGCCCGGCGTCGTCGTCCCGCGCAAGGAGCTGCTCGCCGAGGTCTGGCAGCAGTCGTACGGCGACGACCAGACCATCGACGTCCACCTGTCGTGGCTGCGCCGGAAGCTGGGCGAGACGGCCGCCCGGCCCCGCTACCTGCACACCCTGCGCGGGGTCGGCGTGAAGCTGGAGCCGCCCCGGGAGCCGCAGCCGTGAGATGGGCGCTCGTCAAGGTGTCCCTGGCCGTCACCGCCATGGTCGCCTTCGCCTTCGCCGTCCCCCTCGGGCTCGTCGTCGAGGAGATGGCCCGCGACCGGGCCTTCTCCAACGCCGAACGCCGGGCCGCCGGCCTCGCCCCCGTCCTCGCGATCACCACCGACCGCGACGAACTCGGCAAGGCCGTCGCCACCACCGAGGACGGGGCCGCGGGCCGGCTCGCCATCCACGTGCCCGCCCCCGCGCCCGGCGGCACCGCCCTGGAGATCGGCACCCGCCGCGCCGCCCCGGCGGAGCTCGCCGCCACCCGCGGCCTCGGCCGCGCCTCCATCGCCGAGGTCCCCGGCGGCTTCGTCCTGCTCCAGCCCACCGCGCTCAGCAGCGGCCAGGTCGCCGTCGTCGAACTCTTCGTCCCCGAGGGGGAGGTCAGCAACGGCGTCGCCACCGCCTGGCTCGTCCTCGCCGGCGTCGGCACCGCCCTCGTCGTCGGCTCCGTCGCCGTCGCCGACCGCCTCGGCGTCCGCATGGTCCGGCCCGCCCAGCGGCTCGCCGGAGCCGCCCACGACCTCGGCGAGGGCAGGCTCGGCGCACGCGTCCCCGAGGAGGGGCCGCCCGAACTCAAGTCGGCCGCCGTCGCCTTCAACTCGATGGCCGACCAGGTCGTGCAGCTCCTCGCCAACGAGCGGGAGCTGGCCGCCGACCTCTCCCACCGGCTCCGCACCCCGCTCACCGTGCTCCGCCTCAACGCGGCCTCGCTCGGCTCCTCGCCCGCCGCCGAGCAGACCCGCGCGGCCGTCGAACAGCTGGAGCGCGAGGTCGACATCATCATCCGCACGGCCCGCGAGGCGAAGCCACAGACCCAGGCGACCGGACCCGGCGCCGGCTGCGACGCCGCCGAAGTGGTCCGCGAGCGGATGGAGTTCTGGTCGGCGCTTGCCGAGGACGAGGGCCGCCGGGTGCGGGTCGCCGGCGTCGAGCGCCCGGTCCGCATCCCCGTCGCCCGTCCCGAACTCGTCGCCGCCCTCGACGCCCTGCTCGGCAACGTCTTCCGCCACACCCCCGAGGGCACGGCCTTCTCCATCGACGTCCACAACGGCGACGACGCCGTCATCGTCCTCGTCTCCGACGCGGGCCCCGGCATCGCCGACCCCGCCGCCGCCCTGGTCCGCGGCAACAGCGGCGGCCGGGACGGCTCCACGGGCCTGGGCCTCGACATCGTGCGGCGGATGGCGGAGGCCACCGGCGGCGACGTCCGCATCGGCCACTCGGTCCTCGGCGGCACGGAGGTGCGGATCTGGATCGGCCTCGACGGCCGGCGCGCGGGCGACGGCACGGGCCGGCGCGGCCACCGGCCCGCCCGCCGGCGCAGGGCCCCGGGGAGCCGCCGGGCCTGAACCTTTTCCGGTTCCGATGCCTTCCTTAAGCGGACCCTAAGAATCCGAACGGCGGTGCCGAAGGCGGCAATTGTCCGTTTTACCGGCGCTAGCGTGCTGCCGCACCCCACCCCACCCCCGGCACGCAGAGGCAGGCACGCGATGGGCACCAGTTCGCACCGGCGCAGGACGAGCACCCGGACCAAGGTCGTCGGAGCGGTCGTCGCGGCCGCCGTCGTCGGCGGCGCGGCCTTCGCGCTCACCGGCACCGCCCAGGCCGCCGCCGTCGGCGCCGCCTACACCCGGACCAGCTCCTGGACCGGCGGCTACACCGGCCAGTACGTCGTCACCAACGAGACGACCACCGCCCAGTCCGACTGGACCCTGGAGTTCGACCTCCCGGCCGGCACCACCATCGGCTCCCTGTGGAACGGCGAGCACACCGTCTCCGGCAACCACGTCACCGTGAGGCCCGCCGACTGGAACAGGCGGCTGGAGCCCGGCCGGTCCGTCACCGTCGGCTTCGTCACCTCGGCCGCCGGCCAGGCAGGCGACCCCACCGGCTGCCTCATCAACAGGGCCGCCTGCTCCGCCGGAGGCGCCACCCCCACCCCGAGCGGCCGCCCCACCGGGCAGCCCACCGCGACGGCCTCCCCGAAGCCGACGGCCACCGCGACCGTGAGGCCCACGCCGACCGCCACCGCCACCACGAGCCCGAAGCCGACCGCCACGGCCACCGCGCGGCCCACGCCCACCCCCACCGCGACCTCCACCGGCTCCCCGGCCGCGGGGGCCAGGTACGCCCCGTACGTCGACACCTCGCTCTACCCGGCGTACGACCTGCTCGCGACCGCCGACGCCACCGGCGTGAAGGAGTTCAACCTCGCCTTCATCACCTCCGGCGGCTCCTGCGCCCCGCTGTGGGGCGGCGTCACCGACCTCGCGAACGACAGGGTCGCGGCCCAGATCGGCGCCCTGCGCGCCAAGGGCGGCGACGTCCGCGTCTCCTTCGGCGGCGCCGCCGGCCACGAGCTGGCCCTGAACTGCTCGACCTCCTCGGCGCTCGCCGCCGCGTACGGCAAGGTCGTCGACCAGTACGAGCTCACCAAGCTCGACTTCGACATCGAGGGCGCGGCCCTCCCGGACACCGCCGCCAACACCCGCCGCTCGCAGGCGATCGCCCAGCTCCAGAAGTCCCACCCGGGCCTGGACGTCTCCTTCACCCTGCCGGTCATGCCCGAGGGCCTGACCCAGCCGGGCGTGGACCTGATCGCCGACGCCAAGAGGAACGGGGTCCGCGTCGACGCCGTCAACATCATGGCGATGGACTACGGACCGGCGTACAGCGCCGACATGGGCACGTACGCGATCCAGGCCGCGACCGCGACCCAGGCCCAGATCAAGGGCGTCCTCGGCCTCTCCGACGCGGCCGCCTGGAAGGCCGTCGCGGTCACCCCGATGATCGGCGTCAACGACGTCGCCTCCGAGGTCTTCACGGTCGAGGACGCCGCCCAGCTCGTCGACTTCGCGAGGTCCAAGGGGATCGGCCGGCTCTCGATGTGGTCCTCGGCCCGTGACAAGCAGTGCGCGGCCGGCGCCGTGACCTACGCCGATCCCACCTGCTCCTCGATCCTCCAGCAGCCGCTGGCCTTCACGAGGGCCCTCGGCGCCTACAAGTAGCAGCCGGACATTCCCGTCCCCCCACACAGCGCGCCCCGGCCGGAACCCCCCCACCGCCGACCGGGGCGCGCACCCTTCGTGCCTGGGAGCGATCCCATCCCCTGACCGCAGCGGGCTTCCGGTGTGCGCTCCGTCACACGGGGAGTCGGAGGGGTGGAGGGGCGGTCCCGCCCCGCGGGTCATCGCACATGAGAACGGCTCAGGCCCCGGTTCCTGCGAACCGGGGCCTGAGCCATCAGGGTGAGTAACGGGACTCGAACCCGCGACATCCTGGACCACAACCAGGTGCTCTACCAGCTGAGCTATACCCACCACGACCGGCGGTTTTCCCGAAGGTTTCCCCGACCGGCCGAGAAGAAGTCTACAGGGTTCCGAGGGGTGCTCGCGCACGCATTCTTCGCCGGGCGCGAGCGGGCCCGATCGAGCGGCTATTCGGCGGGGACGACGTGACGGGCCGCGATCTTCTTCGCGGTCTCCGAGTCCGGTCCGGGCTGCGGGACGAAGACCGCCTCGCGGTAGTAGCGCAGCTCCGCGATGGACTCGCGGATGTCGGCGAGCGCCCGGTGGTTGCCGTTCTTCTCCGGACTGTTGAAGTACGCCCTCGGGTACCAGCGGCGGGCCAGCTCCTTGACCGAGGAGACATCGACGATCCGGTAGTGCAGGTGGCTCTCCAGGGCGGGCATGTCGCGCGCGAGGAAGCCGCGGTCCGTGGAGACCGAGTTCCCGCACAGCGGCGCCTTGCCCGGCTCCTTGACGTGCTCGCGGATGTACGCGAGGACCTGGGCCTCCGCGTCGGCGAGCGTGGTGCCGCCGGCGAGCGCGTCGAGCAGCCCCGAGGCCGTGTGCATCTGGCGCACGATCTCCGGCATGGTCTCCAGGGCGGCGTCCGGCGGGCGGATCACGATGTCCACGCCGTCGCCGAGCACGTTCAGTTCCGAGTCGGTGACCAGCGCGGCCACCTCGATGAGTGCGTCGTCCGTCAGCGAGAGCCCGGTCATCTCGCAGTCGATCCACACCATGCGATCGTTCATGCGTCCTACCTTAGGGCCTGCCTTTCGGATCGGACCGGGCTCGCGGAGCCCGGTCCGATCCGAAAGGCAGGCCCCGGGCGTGTCCCGCCCGGCCGGACCGGGCCCGCGGACCTTCGGAACCGCCCCGGCAGGCCGACGGGCCCCCGGGGGAGGTGTCCCCGGGGGCCCGTCGGTCCTGCGTCGCGCCGCTTGTGGCGGCGGCGGTCCTGTTACGGCGCGCTGCGCTGGCCCGGCAGGGCCGGGCGGCCGGAGGCGTACGCGTCCGACTGCGGCTTGCCCGGCTCCAGCGGCCTGCGGAGACCCGCCGGACCCTGGGCCGGCACCGCCGCTTCGAGCACCGCCGTACCGGCCTCGCCCTGCGGCCGCCGGGCGCGGTACGCCGCGCGGTAGGCGGCCGGCGAGGAGCCGAGCTGGCGCCGGAAGTGGCCGCGCAGCGCCACCGGGGAGCGGAAGCCGCACCGGCCCGCGACCTCGTCGACCGAGTAGTCGGAGGTCTCGAGCAGCCGCTGCGCCTGCAGCACCCGCTGGGTGATCAGCCACTGGAGCGGGGCGGAGCCCGTCAGCGAGCGGAACCGGCGGTCGAAGGTCCGCCGTGACATGTAGGCGCGCGCGGCGAGCGTCTCCACGTCGAACTGCTCGTGGAGGTGCTCCAGCGCCCAGGCGACGACCTCGGCCAGCGGGTCGGCGCCGATCTCCTCGGGTAAAGACCTGTCGAGGTAGCGCTCCTGACCGCCGCTGCGCCGCGGCGGGACGACCAGCCGGCGCGCCAGCGCGCCCGCGGCCTCGGTGCCGTGGTCGGTCCGCACGATGTGCAGACACAGATCGATTCCGGCCGCGGTGCCGGCGGAGGTCAGCACGTCCCCGTCGTCGACGAAGAGCTCCCGCGGGTCCACGTGGACCGACGGATAGCGCTTGGCGAGCGTCGGCGCGTACATCCAGTGCGTGGTCGCCGGGCGGCCGTCGAGCAGTCCGGCCGCGGCCAGGACGAACGCCCCGGTGCACAGCCCGACGATCCTGGCCCCCTCCTCGTGCGCGCGGCGCAGCGCTTCGAGCGCCTCCGGCGGCGGCGGCGAGGTGATCGACCGCCAGGCCGGGACGACGACGGTGCCCGCCCGGCCGATGGCCTCCAGGCCGTACGGCGCGGTGAGTTCGAGCCCGCCGGTGGTCCGCAGCGGGCCTTCCTCGCCGGCGCAGACGAGCAGCCGGTAGCGTGGCACTCCGGCGTCCTGCCGGTCGATGCCGAACACGGAGAGCGGGATGGAGCTCTCGAAGATGGGGCCGCCGCTGAACAGCAGCACCGCGACGACTTCGCGACGGCGGCGCCCGGACAGCTTCCGTGCGACCTCCGGTGCGGCGGAGTCCTGGCTCATGACGCTAAGCCCCCCTCGGTGTTCGCGTCTCCCTGGTCGTGTCGCTCCTGCACGTTTCCCCTCGGTTTTGCACGAGACCCCAGTCTTCGGTACCCATGATCGAATCTACTGTGTCCCGTGGCGCCGGCGTGACAAGTTCTCCATCCGGTGGATTGTCGACAAGGCAACTTGGCGTGAAGCGATCGATCGCGAAGTCTTGCGTCCGGCGGCCGCCGGGGGAAGGGGCGGGGTGGCCAACGTCCCCGTACGCGGGGGGTGTGGGCCCCGGGGACAAGGCTTCCGCGGCCGTCGGCGCCGGGCTTGGCCAACCGTTCCGCCAGGGACTCGCCGTCGGCTTCAAGTTGGCTGAAAACATATGGGGTCGGGTGTACGAACCTGTCAACTCGAAGGGGGTCGGAGCCGGCTCGGAGCCCTAGTTCCGCCGCCTCGGCCGGACCGTCTCGGACCGCAGTCCGCGCTCCGAGCGGCGCAGCAGCAGCCGACAGGCCGCCGTCACCGAGACGAGCCCGAGCGCGGTCCCGGCGGCCCCGCCGAGCGAGGTGCCGTAGACGACCAGCACCACGGGGACCAGCGCGCAGCAGAAGGCCGCCCAGCGGACGACGTCACCGGCCTGCTCCGTCGCGCCCGTCCCCGTTCCCGGCTCCGGGGCCGCGCCGGCGGTCGGGGGGAGGGCGGGCGCCCGGCGCCGGGAGCGGGGCGAGCCGAGGGTGGGGGTGTGGGCGGCGGAGGTCTGGCCGGCGGCGGTCGATGGTGCGGGCACGGGCGGTCTCCCTGCGACGGTGGGGCGGGTCTGCGGCGACGGGGCCGGGTCTGCGGTGACGGCGGGTGGGTCCGAGGGGCGGGGCGGGAGTGCGGTGGGGGCGGGGCGGGACGGAGGGGAGGGGGTCGAGGGGGCGGTGGGGCGGGTCCGAGGGGTGGTGGGGCCGGGGTCGCGGCCGTGGTGGGCCGGACCTGTGGCAACGAGGAGCGGAACGTTCCGGTCACTCTCGGCGACGTCCGTTTGGCCCCCGTACGGACGCCTGTAGGGCACATCCGGCATTGCCAGATCCCGAACCCCTCGTGCATGCTCCCTGGAACGCCGCGCGCGAGCGGCGGGCACGCCGGGAGTGGCACGGCGGGCTCTGGGCAGGAGAGGAGTGTCGCCGTACCCTTGGGGGTATGGGCTTGGGAAGATGATTCCCGGACACAGCTCCGCCGCCACCCGTCGTTCGTCCCCCCCTTTTCCCCGTCCCTTCCCACGAGGACCCTCTTCGCCGAGACACCGATGGCCGGTCACGAATTCCCCGAACCCGCGGACCGCAAGCGCGTCGCCGACTCCACGGTCGACCCCCTCGCGGTAGAACAGCCACGTCATGCCTGCGACCCGGCCTTCCGGCACGGGGTGGTCGTCGGCTTCGACGGCTCCACGTCCAGTGAGCGCGCCCTCGCGTACGCCATCGGCATGGCCCGCCGCTCCGGATCGGGCCTGATCATCGTGCACGTGGCCAACCGGCTGCCCACCACGGTGTGGGCGGGCTGCGAGCCCCCGGTCTTCGTCGACGTGCCGGACCACCGCACCGAGGTCCTCGGCCTGGAGCTGGCCTGCGCCGAGCACCTCTCCGAGGTGCCGTGGATCCTGGTCGAGCGCGGCGGGGACATCTGCCACGAGCTGGAGGAGGTCGGCCGGGAGTACTCGGCCGACGCGATCGTGGTCGGCTCCACGCACGGGATCGTCGGCCGGATCTTCGGCTCGGTCGCCGGCCGCCTCGCGCGCCGCGCCCAGCGGCCCGTCATCGTCATCCCGTAACGCGCCCGCGGGCCCCTCCGTCCCGTACGGCCCGTCAGGTCACTCCCTCAACTGCCGTCATCCGGCCATAAATTCGGCCTTCCTCAGGTGAATTGTGTGCTTGTGAAGGGTACATAAAGGTCACGGAACGCAGCAGCTCACGCAGGACAACTGCACACCTGAAGGGAGCCCGCCGTGAACAACGAAGTCGCCGCGGGAAACACCACCTCCACGCTCGGCCACCTGGCACTCGGACTGACCCTGCTGGCCTTCGGCCTGGGCGGAACCGGTGTCATCGACAACGTCGCGGCAGCGGATGCCGCGGGTCTCGCCACCTGGGTCGGCGGCGTGACGCTCTTCCTCGTCGGACTGCTCGCCCTGCGCGCGGGCGACAAGGGCGAGGGCACGGCGTACGCGGCGCTCGGCGCCTTCTGGTTCACCTGGGGCAGCGGAGCCGGCGGGCACGCCTCGGCCGACGCCATGGGCCTCTTCCTGCTCCTGTGGGCGCTCCTCGCGCTCACGCTGACCATGGCCTCCGCGGGCAGCGGGCTCTTCGGCCAGGGCGTGTACGGACTGCTGTTCGTCGCGCTGCTGCTGCTCGGCATCGGCGCCCTCGCCGACAACGGCGGCCTCGGCAAGGCGGGCGGCTGGGTGGCCGCCGTCGCGGGCCTGGTCGCCTGGTACGGCGCCACGGCCGCGGTCGCCGGCTGGCCGACGGCCCTGCGCCGCGCGGCGGGCGGTGCCCCGGCCGCGGGCTGATCCCCGGGAAGAACACAGCGGTCCCCGTGCACGGGAGGTGTGTGCACGGGGACCGCTGTTCTGTCCGGCCGAGGCTCCGGGGGACAGGCCCGGAGGGGTGCGGCGCCCGGGGGACAGGCCCGGGCACCGCACCTCGGCCGCGACGGCCGGGGGTGCCTACTCGACGGTGACGGACTTCGCCAGGTTGCGCGGCTTGTCGATGTCGCGGCCCATGGCGAGCGCCGTGTGGTAGGCGAGGAGCTGGAGCGGGATGCCCATCAGGATCGGGTCCAGCTCGTCCTCGTTCTTCGGGACGACGATGGTGTGGTCGGCCTTCGCCTGCGGCTGGTGCGCGACCGCGAGGATGCGGCCGCTGCGGGCCTTGATCTCCTCCAGGGCGGCGCGGTTCTTCTCCAGCAGGTCGTCGTCCGGGACGATCGCCACGGTCGGCAGGGCCGGCTCGATGAGGGCGAGCGGGCCGTGCTTCAGCTCGGAGGCCGGGTACGCCTCGGCGTGGATGTAGGAGATCTCCTTCAGCTTGAGGGAAGCCTCCAGGGCGACGGGGTAGCCCCGCACACGGCCGATGAACATCATCGACTGGGCGCCGGCGTACTCCGCGGCGATCTCCTTGATCTGCTCCTCGGTCTTGAGGATCTCCTCGATCTGCGAGGGCAGCTTGCGCAGGCCCTCGATGATCCGCTTGCCGTCGGTGACGGACAGGTCGCGGATGCGGCCCAGGTGCAGGGCGAGCAGCGCGAAGGCGGTGACCGTGTTGGTGAAGCACTTGGTGGAGACGACGCAGACCTCGGGGCCGGCGTGGACGTACACGCCGCCGTCGGCCTCGCGGGCGATGGCGGAGCCGACGACGTTGACGACGCCGAGGACGCGGGCGCCCTTCCGCTTGAGCTCCTGGACGGCGGCGAGCACGTCGTAGGTCTCACCGGACTGGGAGACGGCGATGTAGAGGGTGTCGGGGTCCACGACCGGGTTGCGGTAGCGGAACTCCGAGGCCGGCTCGGCGTCGGCGGGGATGCGGGCCATGGACTCGATGAGCCCGGCGCCGATGAGACCGGCGTGGTACGAGGTGCCGCAGCCGAGGATCTTGATGCGGCGGATGGTGCGGGCCTCGCGGGCGTCGAGGTTCAGGCCGCCCAGGTGCACGGTGGAGAAGCGGTCGTCGATGCGGCCGCGCAGCACGCGGTCGACCGCGTCGGGCTGCTCGGAGATCTCCTTGTGCATGTACGTGTCGTGGCCGCCCATGTCGTAGGAGGCGGCCTCCCACTCGACGGTCTCGGGGGTGGCGGTGGTGGAGGCGCCGGAGACCGTGTAGGTGCGGAAGTCGTCGGCCTTCAGGGTGGCCATCTCGCCGTCGTTCAGGGTGACGACCTGGCGGGTGTGGGCGATCAGGGCGGCGACGTCGGAGGCGACGAGCATCTCCTTCTCGCCGATGCCGAGGATGACCGGGGAGCCGTTGCGGGCCACCACGATGCGGTCGTTGAAGTCGGCGTGCATCACGGCGATGCCGTAGGTGCCCTCGATGACCTTGAGGGCCTCGCGGACCTTCTCCTCCAGGGTCTCGGCCTGGGAGCGGGCGACGAGGTGGGTGATGACCTCGGTGTCCGTCTCGGAGGCGAAGACGACGCCGTCGGCCTCCAGCTTGGCGCGGAGCTCCTGGGCGTTGTCGACGATGCCGTTGTGGACGACCGCGACCTTGTTCTCGGGGTCCAGGTGCGGGTGCGAGTTGATGTCGCTCGGGGCGCCGTGCGTGGCCCAGCGGGTGTGGGCGATGCCGGTGGTGCCGGTGAAGCGCTTGGGGACCTTGGCCTCCAGGTCGCGGACGCGGCCCTTGGCCTTCACCATCTTCAGGCCGGAGGCCTTCGGGCTGGTGACGACCATGCCGGCCGAGTCGTATCCCCGGTACTCCAGGCGCGCCAGGCCTTCCAGCAGCAGCGGGGCGACATCGCGCTTACCGATATAACCGACAATTCCGCACATAAAGGTGAAACCCCTCCAGGTTGGTGATGGGTGCTGCTCAGCCGTAGACGATGCGGCGTAGCTGCCGGAGCGAGAGCTCCGGTGGCGCCACCGCCCGGTGCGGCAGCTCCGCCGCGATCCGTTCGAAGATCTCGGCGTTCACGGCGCCGCCGGACTGCAGTTCGCGGTGACGGCGGCGGACGAACTCCTCGGTCGTCTCGTCGAAGTACGCCAGCACGTCGAGCACCACCCGGGCGGCCTCACCGCGCTGGAGCGCGGTGCTGCGGACCAGGTGGTCGATGAGGTCGTCGTGCGACGGGCGGCGTTCGAGCACCCGTGCATATTGAGGGGTCATCGGGGGCCTCCGCAAGAATCCTGCCCGAATTCGGGCAGGCGGGGCGTGATCCGCCCCCTCTTTCGGCCTCTTGGTCCAGACCTTGAAGCCGGACCGGGGCGGCGGTACGCAGGGCGACCGAGGGGATATACAGAACGACGGACGTGTCGATCACCCGAAGGGGAGCCCGCCTGTGAGACAGCGCATGACGATTCCGCGCCTGATCGGATCCCTGCTCCTGTTCGCGACCGCCGGCGTCGGCTGCGGAGAGGCCGCCGCCGACGGCACCGACGGCACCGACGGCAAGGCGTCCGGAAGCGCCGCAGCCGAACCCGAGGTCCGCCCGCTCGGCCGCATCGTGCCCGTACCCGCCTCCGTCACCCCCGAGGGCGAGCCCTACACCCTCACCGCCGCCACCCGCATCGGCGTCGACGCGAGCTCCGGCGAGTCCCAGGCCCTCGGCCGCTACCTCGCCGGCCTCCTCCGCCCCGCCACCGGCTTCCCGCTCCCCGTCGTCGACGACCGCGCCGCCGGCCGCGGCATCCGGCTCCGCCTCGACCCCGAGGAGACCGACCTCGGCGAGGAGGGCTATCGGCTCCACTCCGCGCCCGACGGCCTCACCCTCACCGCCCGCGAACCGGCCGGCCTCTTCCGCGGCGTCCAGACCGTGCGCCAGCAGCTTCCCTCCGCCGTCGAACGCAAGAGCGTCCAGCCCGGCCCCTGGAAGATCGCCGGCGGCACCGTCACCGACACCCCCCGCTACGCCTACCGGGGCGCCATGCTCGACGTCGCCCGCCACTTCTTCACCGTCGACGAGGTGAAGCGGTACATCGACCAGCTCGCCCTCTACAAGGTCAACACCCTCCACCTGCACCTCACCGACGACCAGGGCTGGCGCATCGCCGTCGACTCCTGGCCCCGCCTCACCACCCACGGCGGCTCCACCGAGGTCGGCGGCGGCACCGGCGGCTTCTACACCAAGGCGCAGTACCGCGAGATCGTGGAGTACGCCGCCTCCCGCTACCAGGAGGTGATCCCCGAGATCGACATGCCCGGCCACACCAACGCGGCCCTCGCCTCCTACGCCGAGCTCACCTGCGACGGCGTCGCCCCGCCCCTCTACACCGGCACCAAGGTCGGCTTCAGCTCCCTGTGCGTGCCCGAGCCCGTCACGTACGACTTCGTCGACGACGTCGTCCGGGAGATCGCCGCCCTCACCCCCGGCCGCTACCTCCACATCGGCGGCGACGAGGCCCACTCCACCAGCCACGCCGACTACGTGACCTTCATGGACAAGGTGCAGCCGGTCGTCGCCGAGTACGGCAAGACCGTCGTCGGCTGGCACCAGCTGACCGGCGCCACCCCCGCGAAGGGCGCCCTCGTCCAGTACTGGGGCCTCGACCGCACCCCCGCCGAGGAGAAGGAGAGGGTCGCCGCGGCCGCCCGCAACGGCACGGGCCTGATCCTCTCGCCCGCCGACCGCACGTACCTCGACATGAAGTACACCAAGGACACCCCGCTCGGCCTCGCCTGGGCCGGATACGTCGAGGTCCGCAGGTCCTACGACTGGAACCCCGCCACGTACCTCCCCGGCGCCCCCGAGGACGCCGTCCGGGGCGTCGAGGCCCCGCTCTGGACCGAGACCCTCGACTCCACCGGCGACCTCGACGTCATGGCCTTCCCGCGCCTCCCGGGCATCGCCGAACTCGGCTGGTCCCCGGCGGCCACCCACGACTGGGACACCTACAAGGAACGCCTCGCCGAACAGGCCCCCCGCTTCGACGCCCTCGGCATCACCTGGTACCGCTCGCCGGAGGTGCCCTGGCCGGCGGAGTAGTCCGCCGCGGCGGCACGGCCGGCCGGGCGGCCCGCCGCCCACGCGGGTCGGCCCGGCGGTCGGCGTCCTGCTGCCGTCGGGCGTGCCCATCATCAGCGCGCCGTAGCCGCCCGGGGCGCCGCCATGGTGGTGGACGAGGGTGCCGCCGCCCGGGCCCAGGTCCCGCACGAACATCCCCAGGCCGTAGCCGAGCGTCCCGTGCGGCGTGAGCATCTCGGTCAGGAGCGGGGCGGGCGATCGGCCACGGGGTCGTCGAGCCCGATCGCACCCTCGGCCACCAGGCTCAGCACCGGGGCGGCGGTGAAGGTCTTGGCGGAGCTGCCGATCCAGAACCGTCCGTCGGTGGGCGGCGGGGCGCCCGCGCCGAGCTCGGACACCCCGGCGCTGCCGACCCACGACCCCCGCTCGTCGGTCACGCGCATCCGCACCCCGGCGAAACCGGCGTCGGCGAACTCCTGGACGGCGTGCTGCGGTTCGGGGCGGTGGTTCATGGTCATTCCTCTCTCGTCCCGTCTCGTGGGGTGGGTGTTCAGAGGCTGCGGGCGGTGATGTCGCCGAGGGAGGTGGTGGCGCGGATGTTCAGGGCGGCGGCGCCCCCGGTGTTCCTGAGGGAGTTGTGGACACGGCCGAGGGCGGTGCCGGCGTCGAGGGTGGCGGAGACCCCCTGGGCGGCGCCGACGGTGATGTCACCGGCCCGGGTGGTGAGGGCGACGGTGCCGGTCACGGCCTCGGCGACGCGGAGGTCGCCCTTCTGGGTGCTGATCTCGGCGGGGCCGCCCAGGCGGCCGACGGTGATGTCGCCGGCCTGGACGGTGAGTCGGGCGGCGGCGGCCTCGTCGAGCTTGACCGTCCCCTGAGCGGCGTCGAGCGTGACGTCGCCCAGGCGCCCCACGCCCCGGAAGTCGGTCAGGGCGGCCTGCGCGTCGACCCGCGAGCCGGCGGGCAGCTGGACGGTCACCTCCACGGAGCCGGAGTGCCCGAGGGCCCGGTTCTTCGGGGCCGGGGCCGCGATCCGCAGGACGCCGTCGCGGTACTCGACCGTGACCCGCTCGGCCGCCTTCACGTCCCGGCCCTTCGTCCCGTCCGCGGGCCGGACCTCGACGGTGGTGTCGGCGCGGTCGGCGGCGATGACCTGCACGCGGCCGGCGGGGATGTCGAGGGCGGCGGTGATCGGGGCGGCGGTGGCGAACTTCTGCATGGTGCTCTCCTTGGGCGCGTCTTGTTTCCGACAAGAGAAACGCTACGTTGCGTTCTCTGATCAGGCAACGAGCTTGTTACGTGAAAACGCTGTTCTCGCAGGTGAGATCGCGATAATCGTTGCAACGATCCTGGATGTAATGCAACGTCACTCACCGGGCTCGTTGCATTGAGTTGAGGTCGAACGCTACGCCGGGACCGGTCGACGGCGCTGTCGGCCGAGAAACGGGGTTGAACAGAACGTCCCCTGATGGGTAGACAGGCGCACGGACCTCCGGGCGGATCGAACGTGATCGACACCCCGTCCACCAGGAGCTCCACCTCTTCCGCAGGCGGCCCTCCACGCCGGCGCCACCGTCCACCGGAAAGACTCGCTTCCGCATGAATCGCCCCATAGGCAGACTTCCCCGCCTGGCCGCACTCCTGATGGGTGCCGGACTCGCCGCCTCGCTGGTCACCACGACCCCCGGCGACGACACCACCGCGCAGGCCCCGGGCCCGGCCCCCGCCCCCGCCGCCTACGCCGTCACCCCCGCCGTCTCCCCGTTCGTCCAGAGCGGCCCGCGCAACATCATCACGCGGGTGCAGGACACGTACATCAGCAACCTGAACGGCGCGGACCACTCCGGCGAGCAGCTCCTGCACGTCGGCACCCCGGACAACGGCACGACCAAGTACCGCAGCTTCCTGAAGTTCGACGTCTCCAAGCTGCGCGGCGCGGACATCAAGAGCGCGAGCCTGCGGCTCTACAACTCCTACACCGGCTCCTGCGACGGCTGGTGGATGTACGCCGACGCCGTCTCCGCCGCCTGGAGCCAGTCCACGATCACCTGGGCCAACCAGCCGGCCCCCAGCGCCGGCTACCAGACCTCCGCGAACTTCGGCCTCGGACAGGCGGCCTGTCCGGACCAGCCGGTGGACTCCGACCCGGACACCTCGAACGCGGTCAAGCGGCTCGACGTGACCGCGATGGTCAAGGCGTGGACGAACGGCACCCTGGCCAACAACGGCCTGCGCCTGTCCGCCGGCGAGTCCGGCAGCGTGGCGTACAAGGAGCTCTGCTCCATGAACCCCGTCGCCACCGACCCCGCCTGCCGCCTGGCGTACTACGCGCCGACGCTGGAAGTGGAGTTCAACCCCGGTGCGCCGGTCATCGCCGCGGCCGACGAGTACGCCGTGAACTACGGCGGCTACCCGGCCACGAGCCCGGCGGTGGAGTTCTACGACTCCACCAAGCCCTCCCTGTGGCCGACCACGGGCCCCTACCAGCGGTGGGTCCCCGACGCGTACCACTCCTTCAAGGACCCCTCCGGCGACCTGCTCCGGGCCCCGTTCGCGGGCGGGACGGAGCACAAGCTGCGCCCCGCCGGCGCGTACGAGACGACCGGACTCGGCGGCAAGCAGGTCCTGGTCGTCGGCGACGGACAGAGCGGCCTCGTCGCCGTCGTCCCGTACCCGGCGCTCTCGGGTGCGCGCTTCACGATCAACGTCGGCACCAACGACCTCACCAACCTGCACGGCGTGGAGCTCCTGCCGGACGGCACCGTGGCCGTGGCCCTGGCCAAGACCGGCCAGGTGAAGCTCTACACCAAGGCCCAGGGCGCCGTCGGCAACGCGCCGAGCGCCTACGCCACCGCCGCGGACACCGCGGCACTGGTCGACGCCCACAGCCTGCTGTACGACCCGGAGACCGGCTCGCTGTGGGCCGTCGGGGCGACCCAGCTCGTCCGCTACCCGTACACGCTCGGCTCCGGAAAGCTCGGCACCCCCGAGGCCTTCACCCTGCCGCTGAACGCCAACGGCTACTCCTCGCCGTACGGCCACGACCTCGAGCCCGTCTACGGCAACCCCGACCGGATGTGGGTGGCGGCCAACGCGGGAATCGTCCAGTTCTCCAAGTCCGGGGCGACGCCCTGCTACAAGCCCTCCCGGTGGCCGACCTCCGGGACGTCGGCCGACGGAAAGCCCAACCGCTGGTGCACGGACTACGCCGACGAACCGCTGGTCAACAAGGGCGGCATGGTCAAGAGCGTCGGCAACGACCCCGTCTCCGGCCGTGTGATCACGACCTGCGCGGGCGACCCCGCCGCCTGTCACGCGCCCGCCACGGGCGCCGACGCCTGGACGACGCCGGCGATCACCTTCGTCGACTCCACCGTGAACGGCACGCCGAGCCGCCACGAGGAGTACTGGCGCGAGACGGACGCCCAGTACTACCGGGTGCGCTGGATGGTGCCGAGCTACAACTGACACGGGAAGGACGCGGGCCCCGGCGGAGGACCTCCTCCGCCGGGGCCCGCCCGGCCCCTGCGGAGGCGACCACGGGCCGGAGCGAGGCGTTCCCCCGCGGAATCGAGCCCGCTAGGATCTCGTCGCGCTCGCCGGACCGGTCCCGTGGACACGCTCTGATCAGGCGCGTCGTCCCCCGCGCACCCTCATTTCGAGTCGACTGCGCACGCATGACCACCGGAAGGACCAGCCATGTCGCAGTCGCCGAAGACGGGCCCTGCCCCGCTCCCGGACAAGAAGAAGAAGCTCTTCGACGGGCTCTCCCCGTGGCAGAAGGCCCTCGCCGCGCTTCCGCTGGCACTGCTCCTCGTCGGCGGCGCGATCGGCGGCGCTCTGGGCGCTCTGGCCGCCTTCACCAACGTGAAGATCGCCAAAACGCAGCTGTCGGCACCCCTCAAGGCGGCCGCCATGCTGGGAGTCGGCCTCGCGGCGGCCGTCGTCCTCTTCGTGGTCGCGGGCCTGCTGTCGAACGCCCTGAACGGCTGAGCCGCTTCCCCGGCGGAGGAGCGTGCTCCGCCGGGGCCCGCACGGATCCGGGCTCAGGCGAACCGGGCGATCGGGTTCACCAGGTCGCCGACCAGCTGGAGGGCCGCCGACGGGTCCGCCAGGTCGACCATCTGCCGGTTGTTGCGGAGCTGGAGGCGGTTGAGGGCGGAGAGGGCGAAGGTCTGCGCGAACATGTCGTACCGCGCGAACTTCTCCGCCAGCTCCGGCTTCGCCTCCTGGTAGCCGCGCACGCACTCCGCGACCGTCCGCCAGAAGCCGTCCTCGTCGAGGACGCCCTCCGCCGCCAGGGTCGCGCCCAGGAAGCGGAAGAAGCAGTCGAAGACGTCCGTGAAGACCGAGAGGAGCTTCATGTCCTCCGGGACCTCGGCGCGGACGCGCTCCACCGCCGGCGGGAGGACCGCCGCCGGGTCCATCACGCAGATCTCCTCGGCGATGTCCTTGAAGACCGCCCGCTCGACCGCGCCCCGCTCGTCGAGGACCAGGATCACGTTCTCGCCGTGCGGCATGAAGACCAGGTCGTACGCGTAGAAGCAGTGCAGGACCGGGAGGAGGTACGCGTCCAGGTACCCCCGCAGCCACACCGCCGGCTCCAGGCCCGACTCCTCGATCAGCGCGCCCGCGAAGGACGCGCCGGCGTGGTCCAGGTGGAGGAGGGAGGCCATCGTCGCCAGGCGCTCGCCCTCGGCGAGGGACGGCACCGGGGACTCGCGCCAGAGCGCGGCCAGCATCTTGCGGTAGGGGGAGTAGCGGTCGGTGGCGGCCTCGTACTCCAGGTGGCGGTAGCCGACCGCCGCCCGCTCGCGGATGATCGAGAACCGCGCCTCCTTGAGCGTGGCATCCGCCTCGATCAGGCCGTGCAGCCAGTCGTTGATCGCCGGCGTGGCCTCCATGTACGCCGCCGACAGGCCCCGCATGAAGCCCATGTTGAGGACGGACAGGGCCGTCTTCACGTAGTGCTTGGCCGGGTCGGAGCTGTTGAAGAAGGTACGGATCGACTGCTGCGCCAGGTAGGTGTCGTCGCCCTCGCCCAGGTACACCAGGCGCTGCTGCGCGACCTCGGCGGCGAAGGTGACGGACAGCTTGTTCCACCACTGCCAGGGGTGTGCCGGCACGAGGAGGTAGTCGGCCGGGTCGAGGCCGCGCTCGGTGAGCGTCGCGGCGAAGCCGTCCACCGTCGCGTCGCCGAGCTCGGCGCGGATGAACGCCTCGTACTCGATGTCCGCCCCGGCCGTGAAGGTGGCCCGGTCGCGGCGCGCGGCCAGCCAGATCAGCCGGACCCCGCTCGCGGCCTCGGGGGCGTACGCGCGGTACTCGTCGACGCCGAAGCCCAGCCGGCCGTTGTTGGCGACGAAACAGGGGTGGCCCTCGGTCATCCCGGTCTCGATCGCCTGGAAGCCGGCGCGGGCCAGTTCGGCGGAGGTCACGGGCGGCTTGGTCGACTTGTAGGCCGTGCCGGCCAGGGTGGAGGAGATCTCCTCCAGGTAGACCGGCAGGATCTCGTCGCTCAGGCCGAGGGAGCCGCGCAGCTCGATGACGAACTGGAGCGCGTCGAGGGGGAGCTGCTCGTCGCCCCGGTGGCGGCTGATCGAGTCCGGGTAGACCTGCCAGTGGTCCAGCGCGAAGCGGTCGGCGGTGAAGCGGTACTCGGTCGTGCCGTCGTCGCTGAGGACCTGGTAGCGGCTCTCGCCCAGCTCCTTGGGGTCGAGCAGCCGCTCGTGGGCGAACTCGGCGAGGCCCTTGCGGATCAGGGCGCGGTTGGCGGCGGCCCAGCGCTCGGGGGTGAGGTGTGCGACGGGGTTCATATGGCGGCTCCGACGGCGGTCTCGAACTGGGCGCGGGTGCAGAAGCTCAGCAGGGCCTTCTTCTCGGGCTTCTGGATCTCGCGCTCGGGCACGAAGCCGACGGCCTCGTTGAGCGCGTGGACGGCCTTGTTGCGGACGTCGGGCTCGACGACCACGCGGGCGGTCGCCGGGTCGGCGAACAGCTCCGCCATCACGGCGGTGATCACGGTCCGGGTGAAGCCGTGCACGGGTGTGTCGGTGGGCGCGACGAGGAAGTGCATCCCGACGTCGCCGGGCCGCGGCTCGTAGAGCCCGACCAGTTCGACCTTCGAGGGGTCGTACCGCTCCATGAGGAAGGCGGGCTCGCCGTCGACGAGGCCGATGAAGGCGTCGTGGTGCGGGTGCGCGGCGATCGCCATGTACTCCCGTTCGACGTCCTGGAGCTTCGCCTCCTGCATCATCCAGAAGGCGGCCTTGGGGTGGGTGACCCAGGGGTGGATCAGCTCGGCGTCCTTCAGGGGATCGAGGGGACGTATGTGGACGGAGGCGGTCATACGGCGAACTCCTGGAACGCGATGGTCTTCTCTACGGGGTAGTACTCGGACCCCAGCATCTCCCCGATGATGTACGCGTTGCGGTACGGGCCCATGCCCAGGTCGGGCGAGGTGATCGAGTGGGTGTGCACGCCGGCGTTCTGCAGGAAGATCCCGCGGCCTGTGGTGTCGATCGCGTAGTTGCGGGCCACGTCGAAGCGGCCCCGGCCGTCGAAGCGGAGACGGTCCTCGACCGGCTTCAGGAACGCGGGGACGGCGTACCTGTAGCCCGTGGCGAGGATCAGGCCCTCGGTCTCCAGGGTGAAGTCCTTCTCCTGCTCCTCCTGGCGGAAGCCGAGCGCGTACGTGCCCGTCGCGGAGTCGTACGCGGCCGTGTGCAGGGCCGAGTTGGTGAGCAGGCGGGTGGGGACCGGGCCGTCCAGGTTCTTCTGGTAGAGCAGGTCGAAGATCGCGTCGATGAGCTCGCCGTCGATGCCCTTGAAGAGGCCCTTCTGCCGGGTCTCCAGGCGGTAGCGGGTCTGCTCGGGCAGCGCGTGGAAGTAGTCCACGTACTCCGGGGAGGTCATCTCCAGGGTGAGCTTGGTGTATTCGAGCGGGAAGAAGCGCGGGGAGCGGGTCACCCAGTTCAGGCGGTAGCCGTGGACGTCGATCTCGCTCAGGAGGTCGTAGTAGATCTCGGCGGCGCTCTGGCCGCTGCCGACCAGGGTGATCGACTTCTTCTTCTGGAGCTCCTCCTTGTTCGGGAGGTAGCGCGAGTTGTGGATCAGGTCGCCGCCGAGGTCCCGGCAGGTCTCCGGGACGTACGGCGGGGTGCCGGTGCCGAGGACGATCCGGTGCGACCGGAACGTCTCTCCGGCCTCGGTGGTCACCACGTACACCTCGGCGGACTCGTCGTACGCGACCGAGGCGACGGTCGTCGAGAAGCGGATCGAGGTGAGTTTCCCGGCGGCCCAGCGGCAGTAGTCGTTGTACTCGGTGCGCAGCGGGTAGAAGTTCTCGCGGATGTAGAAGGAGTAGAGCCGGCCCTTCTCCTTCAGGTAGTTCAGGAAGGAGTACGGGGAGGTCGGGTCCGCGAGGGTGACCAGGTCCGACATGAAGGGGGTCTGGAGGTGGGCGCCGTCGAGGAACATCCCCGAGTGCCACTCGAAGTCCGGCTTGGACTCCAGGAAGACGCCGTTCAGCTCGGCGATCGGCTCGGTCAGGCAGGCGAGTCCGAGGTTGAACGGACCGAGCCCGATGCCGATGAAGTCGTGGATCTCAGGCGTGGACAAGGTTCTCTCCCAGGTACTGCTCGGCGTGGCCGGCTATCAGATCGAGGACGGCGGCGATGTCGGCCGCGGTGGTCTCGGGGTTGAGCAAGGTGAACTTGAGGTACTGGCGGCCGTCGACCTTGGTGCCGGCGACGGCGGCCTCGCCCGAGGCGAACAGGGCCTTGCGGGCGTAGAGGTTGGCCCGGTCGATGTCGTCGGGGGAGGTGACGGCCTCGGGGATGTAGCGGTAGACGAGGGTGGAGAGCTGCGGCTCGACCACGACGTCGTAGCGCGGGTCGGCGGCGAGCAGCTCGAAGCCCTGGCGGGCCAGGTCGCAGACCTCGTCGAAGAGCTCGCCGATGCCGTCGGCGCCCATCACGCGCAGGGTCATCCAGAGCTTGAGCGCGTCGAAGCGGCGGGTGGTCTGGAGGGACTTGTCGACCTGGTTGGGGATCCGCTCGGCCAGCGTCCTGCGCGGGTTGAGGTAGTCCGCGTGGTAGGTCGCGTGGCGCAGGGTGGCGCCGTCGCGGACCAGGACGGCGGAGGAACTCACCGGCTGGAAGAAGGACTTGTGGTAGTCGACGGTGACCGAGTCGGCCCGCTCGATGCCGTCCAGGAGCCCGCGACGGGTCCGGGAGGCGAGCAGTCCGCAGCCGTAGGCGGCGTCGACGTGCATCCAGGCGCCGTACTCGGCGGCCAGGTTCGCGATCTCGGGGAGCGGGTCGATGGAGCCGAAGTCGGTGGTGCCGGCGGTGGCGACGATCGCCATCGGGACCAGGCCCTCGGCGCGGCAGGTCTCCAGCTCGGCGGCGAGGACGACGGACTGCATCCGCTTGTTCCGGTCGACGGGGACGGAGACGACGGCGTCGCGGCCGAGGCCGAGCAGCTGGGCCGACTTCTGGACGCTGAAGTGGCTGCACTCGGAGGAGAAGATCCGCAGTTTCGACAGGTCGGTGGTGCCGGTCTCCTCGCGGGCGAGGAGCAGGGCCTGGAGGTTGGACTGGGTGCCGCCGCTGGTGAAGACGCCGTCGGCGAGCGGGCCGAGGCCGATCCGGCCGGTGGTCCAGTCGATCAGCTTCCGCTCGATGAGGGTGCCGCCGGCGCTCTGGTCCCAGGTGTCGAGCGAGGAGTTGACCGCCGAGAGGACGGCCTCGCCGAGGACGGCGGGGATGACCACCGGGCAGTTGAGGTGCGCGAGGTAGCGGGGGTGGTGGAAGTAGACGGCGTCGCGGAGGTAGACGTCCTCCAGCTCGTCGAGGGCGGCGGAGGCGTCGCCGAGCGGCCGGTCGAGGTCGACGGCGTCGACGACGGGGGCCAGCTCGGCGGGCGTCACGCCCGTGAACGGGCCGCGCGTCGCCGCGAGTTTCCTCGCCACCCGCTCCACTCCTTCGGTGACGGAGCGCCGGTAGCTCTCCGCCGTCGTGTCGTTGAGCAGGTGGGAACGCATGTGGGGCCCTTCCGGGAGCGGACTCGGTCGGTCTTGGTTAGGTTAGCCTAACCTAACTTCACGGCACAACGGCCCCCCAACCCGGAGGGGCTGGGGGGCCGTTGGCCCTGTGGGGGGTACGGGGGCTTACGCCGCGTCCTGGGCCCGGTCCCGGGCCGCCGCCTCCTGGGCCTCGTCCTGCGCCGTCTCGTCCGGCACCTCGCGCAGGGCGTCCTCGGACAGACCCTTGCGCCAGTAGCCGACGAACGTGACCCGGCGGCGGTCGAGCCCCCGCTCCCGCACGAAGTGGCGGCGCAGCGCCTTCACGGCGCCCGACTCGCCCGCGATCCAGACGTAGGGAGCCCGCCCGGGCAGCTCGGCGCCGGACACCGCGTCGACGGCGGACGGCGCCCCCTCCTCCCGTACGAGCCAGGTGACCGTGGCGTCCGCCTCGGTCGCGAGCTCCGTCCGGTCGCCGGAGTAGGGCACTTCCAGGAACACCCGGGCGCGGGTCTCGGCCGGCAGCCACTCCAGGATCGCGGAGGCGGCGGGCAGGGCCGTCTCGTCGGCCCAGATCAGCACGGAGTCGGCGTCCTCAGGCAGTTGGAAGCGGACGCCCGTGTTCTCGGCGACCGCCGGGCCCAGGACCACCACCCGGTCACCGGGCTCGGCGCGGCCGGCCCAGCGGCAGGCGGGGCCGCCGTCCTCGTGGAGGGCGAAGTCGATGTCGATCTCGTTCGGTTCGGTGCGCTGCTCGCGGACGGTGTACGAGCGCATCACGGCCCGCACGTCGTCGGGCATGGCCCGCCAGGCGCCCAGGATCGCGTACATGTCCGGGTCGTCCAGGGGCGGCAGGACCGGCGCGTCCTGGCCGGGGTGCGGCAGGAAGAGGGAGAGCGACTGGTCGCGGCCCCCGGCGGCGAAGCCCTCCAGGTCCTCCCCGGTGAAGGTGATCCGGACCAGGGACGGGCCGAGCCGCCGCGTCCGGTCGACCTGGAGGGAGAAGAACTGGAAGGGGGCGGTCTCGGTGTGCGTCATGGGGCGGGGCACCTTCTCGGCGTTCTCCGGGGCCCTGGTCGGCCCGGACGAGTTGAAGGTAGGTTAGCCTAACCTCACTCCGGATGGCAGGGTGGGGCCGTGCACGCGGCCGAGGCCCGCCACCGGGGGTGACGGGCCTCGGAAGAGGGGCGATCCGCGTTCAGACGAGGTCGCCGGCGAACCAGTTCCAGCTGCCGAAGGTCGTGCTGTCCCAGGGCTTCACCGGGTCGGCGAAGCCGGTGCCCGTGCTGGTGAACTTCCACAGGCCGGTGCGGTGGGTACCGTCCGTCTGCTGTCCGTAGTTGTAGAGGACGCCGATGTCGGTCTTGCCGTCGCCGTTGAAGTCACCGGCGGTCACCTTGCTCGCGGCGGCGTTCCAGCTGCCCGTCCCCGAGTCCCACTTCTTGGACGGGTTGGTGAAGTCGGTGCCGGTGCTGGTCAGAGTCCACAGCGCCGCCTGGTTGCGACCGTCCTCGGCCTGCCCGTTGTCGTAGAGGACGCCGACGTCGGTCTTGCCGTCGCCGTTGAAGTCACCGGCCGTCGCCTTCGAGCGGTTCCAGTTCCAGGAACCGAAGTCGGTGGAGACGTTGTCCCACTTCTTGGACGGGTTGGTGAAGTCGGTTCCGGTGCTGGTCAGCGTCCACAGCGCGGTGACGTTGACGTTGTCCGCGTTCTGCCCGTTGTTGTACAGGATGCCGACGTCGTCCTTGCCGTCCCCGCCGAAGTCACCGGTGACCAGCTTCGAGCGGTCCCAGTTCCAGGAGCCGGAGTTCGTGGAGACGTTGTCCCACTTCTTCACGGGGGCGCCGAAGCCCGTCCCGGTGCTCGGGAAAGTCCACAGGGCGGTCACGAAGTCGTTGCTCGCGTTCTGCCCGTTGTTGTAGAGGACGCCGACGTCGGTCTTGCCGTCGCCGTTGAAGTCGCCGGAGGTGATCCTGGAGCGGTTCCAGTCCCAGGAGTCGGCCGAGGAAAGGCTGTCCCACTTCTTCGACGGGTTGGTGAAGTCCGTCCCCGTGCTGGTGAAGGTCCACAGGGCGGTCCAGCGCCCGCCGGTCTGCGAGGTCCCCTGGTCGTACAGGACGGCGATGTCGTCCTTGCCGTCGCCGTTGTAGTCGCCGGTGGTGACCTTGGAGCGGTCCCAGTTCCAGGAGCCGGAGTTCGTGGAGACGTTGTCCCACTTCTTCACGGGGGCCCCGAAGCCCGAACCGCTGGAGGTGAAGGTCCACAGGGCGGTGCGGTAGCCCGAACCGTCCGTCGCCAGGCCGTTGTCGTAGAGGACGGCGATGTCGTCCTTGCCGTCGCCGTTGAAGTCTCCGCTGGTCTGGGTGGTGGTCGCGCGGTTCGCCGTCAGGAAGGCGACCCCGTTTGACAGCGGGCCCGTCTGCCCGGCGTCGTTGGCGGCGCGCACGGTCACCGTGTGCGAGCCGTCCGTCAGCGTCGTCGTGTCGAGGGAGACGGCGTACGCGGGACCCGAGCCGGTGTCCGTGCCGACCGCCACGCCGTCGACGTAGAAGGTCGCCTTGGTCGGGGTGCCGACGGCGTCGGTCACGGAGGCGGAGAGGGTGATCGTGCCGGTCGCCACCGTGCCCGAGGACGGGCCCACGACCTTCGACACCGGCGGCACGGGGTCCGGGTACGGGTCCGTGTGGTCGGAGCCCAGACCGGCGGCGGGCCCGCAGACCGGCCACGCGCCCTCGCCCTGGTTCGCGAGGACCTTCTCGCCGATGAGGATCTGCTCCTTCTTGGTGGCGAGGTCGGCTCGGGAGGCGTAGGCGGTGCCGCCGTAGGCCTGCCAGGTCGACTGGGAGAACTGCAGGCCCCCGTAGTAGCCGTTGCCCGTGTTGATGGACCAGTTGCCGCCGGACTCGCACTGGGCGACCTTGTCCCAGGTCGCGACGGAGGCCGCGGCGGCCGGGACGGCGGTGAGCAGGGTGCCGGCGATGCCGGCCGAGGCGACGAGGGCGGTGGCGGTGGCGAGCAGGCGGGGACTGCGGGACATCGGGGCGACTCCTGGAGGTGGGGGCTCGGCGAGGGCGGGGCGGGGCGCCCGGCCGGCCGGAGGGGGTCCGGCCGGCCGGGCGGAGGGGCTGTGCGTCAGCCGAGCTTGCTGGCGAACCAGTTCCAGCTGTTGACGGTGGCGGAGGCGCTGTCCCAGGACTTGACCGGGGAGGCGAAGTCCGAGCCCGTGCTCGTGAACTTCCAGACGGCGGTCCGGTTGGTGCCGTCGTCCTGGACGCCGTAGCCGTAGAGGACGCCGATGTCGGTCTTGCCGTCGCCGTTGAAGTCACCGGCGGTCAGCTTGCTCGTCTTGGTGTTCCAGCTGTCCGAGCCCGAGTCCCACTTCTTCGACGGGTTGGTGAAGTCGGTGCCCGTGCTGGCGAAGGTCCACAGCGCCGACACGTTCCGGCTGTCCTCGGTCTGGCCGTTGTCGTAGAGGACGCCGACGTCGGCCTTGCCGTCGCCGTTGAAGTCACCGGTGGTGACCTTGGAGCGGTCCCAGTTCCAGGAGCCGAAGCTCGTCGAGACGTTGTCCCACTTCTTGGACGGGTTGGTGAAGTCGGTGCCGGTGCTGGTGAGGGTCCACAGCGCGGTCACGAACTGGTCGTTCGTGTTCCGTCCGTTGTCGTAGAGGATGCCGATGTCGGTCTTGCCGTCACCGCTGAAGTCGCCCGCGACCATCTTCGAGCGGTCCCAGTTCCACGAGCCGAAGTTGGTGGAGACGTTGTCCCACTTCTTGGACGGGTTGGTGAAGTCGGTTCCGGTGCTGGTCAGCGTCCACAGCGCGGTGACGTTGACGTTGTCCGCGTTCTGCCCGTTGTTGTACAGGATGCCGACGTCGTCCTTGCCGTCGTTGTTGAAGTCACCGGTGGTGACCTTGGACCGGGTCCAGTTCCAGGAGCCGAAGTTGGTGGAGACGTTGTCCCACTTCTTCACCGGCTGGCCGAAGCCCGTGCCGTTGCTCGTGAAGGTCCACATGGCGGTGACGTTGACGTTGTCCGCGTTCTGGCCGTTGTTGTAGAGGACGCCGATGTCGTCCTTGCCGTCGCCGTTGAAGTCACCGGTGGTGACCTTGGAGCGGTCCCAGTTCCAGGAGCCGAAGCCGGACGACTCGCTGTCCCACACCTTCACCGGCTGGTTGAAGCCGGCGCCGTTGCTCAGGTACGTCCACAGGCCGGTGTGGAAGTCGCCGTTGGCCTCCCTGCCGTAGTCGTACAGGACGCCGATGTCGGCCTTGCCGTCGCCGTTGAAGTCCGCGTGGAAGGTGGACGTGGCCTCGCCGTTGGACGTGATGATCTGGGAGCGGGAGGCGCCGGTGTTGTCGTTGACGTCCCGGACCTCGGCGCTGATCGTGTGCTTGCCGTCGGGGAAGCGGCTCGTGTCGAGGGCGAAGCTGTACGGGGCCTGGGTCAGCCTGCCGCTGACCGCCTCGCCGTCCACGTAGTACTGCACGGAGGCGACGGAGTAGGTGCCGGCCGAGACGGAGGCCGTCAGGTTCGTGATGCCGGAGACGGTGCCGGTCGCGCCGTTCAGGGAGACGCCGGGCGGGGTGGCCTGCTGGAGCCTGGGCGAGATGTAGCCGCTGATCGTCTGGCCCCAGGGGGCCTGGCCCACGCGGTAGGACGTCGTCGAGTTCGTGGAGACGATGCCCTCGGGGTGCGTCGAGTGCCCCTGGTTGCCACCCGTGATCGTGACCACGCCGTTGCTGACCCCCGTCACGAGGGCCACGTGCTGGGCGTAGCCGTTGGAGTAGCCGTAGACGACGGCGTCGCCGACGTGCGGGGTGCTGGAGAGGGTGCCGTACTCCTGCCCGTACCGGTAGAAGCTGGCCGCGGCGTCCGTCAGGATGCTCTGGCCCTTCACGTTGAACTTGGACCACACCCAGCCGACGAAGTCGGCGCACCACGCATGGGACTGGCCGCCGTAGCCGTCGCAACTGTTGTTCTGGTTGAGGCCGTTCTCGTAGCCGCCGCCGGCGCAGGGACCGTTGCCGTTCTGGCTGGTGGCCCGGGCGGCCATGTCCGTGAACTCGTCGGCGTGGGCCGGGACGGCGGCGAGGCCCGACAGGGCGGTGGCGACGACGAAGGAGGCGAGGCCGGCACGGACGGTGCGGGGCAGGACGGTGCGGGACATGGGGAACTCCTGACGAAGGGCATGGCGGTGCCCTGGGAAGGGGAAAGGGGAACGGCGCGCGTGGACAGCGCCGGGAAGTACGGGGCGAGGGAGGAGGCGACGGGCAGGGGGCGTCGGCAGGCCGGGACGCCGGTGGACGTCCGTCAGTCGGCGGCGAGCCGGTAGCCCTGCGCGGCGATCGAACGGCGCGCGCGGTCCAGAAGCGGACGCATCCGCGCGACGGCGGGGCCGTCGTCCTCGGCGCGGACGAAGAGGTAGAGGTCGATGCCGGAGTCGGTGGCGCGTGGCTTCACGTGCTCCAGGCCGTCCTCGGGGCGGGCGTGCGCCCACAGGAGATCGGTGACGGCGGCCAGTGCCTCGGCACGGCGGGGGCCTTCGGACGTGGTCGTCAGCGAGGCCAGAACCACACGCATCGTGGGTCAGTCCCAGATGATGCCGTTGTCGCCGGTCGGCGCCGCGGCGCGCACCGAGTCCCAGATGATCCCGTCCGTGACGGTGCCGGTGGTGCCCACGGCCTGCGCGGTGGTGACGGCGGCGGTGGACATCAGGACGGCGAGACCGGCGGCGGCGAGGAGGCTGGTGATGCGCGACATGGGGCGGGGTCCTTCCAAGTCATCGTGGCTGGTGGCTGCTTCGGCGTCCGGTCGGTGACCGCGTCCGCCCTCGTGACCACTACCTTGCCGTCCCCGCGAGACCCCCGGAAGGCTTCTCCGCTGTCCTGAAGCTGTCTGGCACGATCAGGTCACACCCCGCCTCCCGGGCGCGCCCCGACCAAGATCGGGTAACTTCTCGCCCTGTCAGGCTCATGCGACCCAAGGGGGGGTTGACGTGCTGGAAGTGCTGGGGCTCGACAGGGACGAGGAGTCCGTCTACCGAGCGATGCTGACGGTTCCGGGTGGCGGGATCGAGGCGCTCGCGGGACGTCTGGGGATGACCGAGTCCCGTGTGCGGGACGCCCTGGACCGACTCGTGGACCGGGATCTGCTGACCCCGTCGCGGGAGTCCGCCGGCGGGCTGCGCGCGGTCTCGCCCGAGGTCGGCCTGGAGCTGATGATCCAGCGTCAGGAGGTGGAACTGGCGCGTAAGCAGGCGGAGTTGGCGCAGAGCAAGGTGGCCGTCGCCCGTGCGGTCGCCGAGTACGCCGATCTGCGGCCGAACACCGAGACCGAGCAGACCGAGCGGCTGGTCGGGCTCGACGCGATCCAGGAGCGGCTCGTGGTCCTGGCCCGGGGACTCGCAGAGGAGTGCCAGTCGATCATCCCGGGCGGCGCGCAGTCGCAGCGGAGCCTCGACGCCGGACGGCCCCTGGACGAGGCCGCGTTGGGGCGGGGGGTCCAGATCAGGGCGGTGTACCAGGACAGCGCGCGCAACGACGGACCGACGCTCGCCTACGCGCAGTGGACGACCGAGCGGGGCGGTCTGGTGCGGACGAGCCCCGTCCTCCCGCCCCGGATGCTGATCTTCGACCGGCGGACCGCCGTCGTCCCCATCGACCCGCAGAACTCGAAGCTGGGTGCCCTGTGCACCTCGGCCCCGGGCATCCTCGCCCCTCTCCTCTCCCTCTTCGAGCAGACGTGGGAGACGGCCGTGCCCCTCGGCGCCGACCACCGGGAGCGCCCGGAGGACGGCGTCAGCGCCAGTGACCGCGAGCTGCTGCGGCTCCTGGCGTCGGGACTGACGGACGAGGGCGCGGGCAAGCGGCTCGGCGTCTCGGTCCGTACGGTCCGCCGGCAGATGGCGGCCCTCATGGAACGGCTCAACGCGACGAGCCGATTCGAGGCGGGCCTCAAGGCCGCACAGCGCGGCTGGCTGTAGCCGGCGCGCGTGGGGCCGTGGACGGCATACGAGAGCGCCCGCCGCACCGGATCCGGTGCGGCGGGCGCTCTCGCGGCGTCGCCGTGGCTCAGGCGGGCAGGCCCAGCTCCCGGGCGATCAGCATCCGCTGGACCTCGCTGGTGCCCTCGCCGATCTCCAGGATCTTCGAGTCGCGCCACATCCGGGCCACCGGGTACTCGTTCATGAAGCCGTAGCCGCCGTGGATCTGGGTCGCCTCACGGGCGTTGTCCACCGCCACCGTGGAGGAGTACAGCTTCGCGATCGCCGCCTCCTTCTTGAACGGCTCGCCGAGCACCAGCCGCGAGGCCGCGTCCCGCCAGCCGATCCGGGCCATGTGCGCCTTCATCTCCATGTCGGCGATCTTGAACTGGACCGCCTGGTACGTGCTGATCGGCGACCCGAAGGCCTGCCGCTCGTGCGCGTACTTCACCGACTCGTCCACACAGCCCTGGGCGAGGCCCGTCGCGAGCGCCGCGATCGCGACCCGGCCCTCGTCCAGGATCCGCAGGAACTGCGCGTAGCCGCGGCCCTCTTCGCCGAGGAGGTTCCCCACCGGGACGCGGACGTCGTCGAAGGAGAGCTCACGGGTGTCCGAGGCGTTCCAGCCGACCTTCGAGTACGGGGCGGCGACCGTGAAGCCCGGGGTGCCGGACGGCACGATGATCGAGGAGATCAGCGGACGGCCGTCGGGCTTGCGGCCGGTGACCGCCGTGACCGTCACCAGACCCGTGATGTCCGTACCGGAGTTGGTGATGAAGCACTTCGAGCCGTTGATGACCCAGTGGTCGCCGTCCCGCACTGCCGTCGTCCGGGTGCCGCCCGCGTCACTGCCCGCACCGGGCTCGGTCAGACCGAACGCGCCGAGCATCTCGCCGGAGCACAGCTTCGGCAGCCACTCCCGCTTCTGCTCCTCCGTGCCGAAGCGGTAGACCGGCATGGCGCCCAGCGAGACGCCCGCCTCCAGGGTGATGGCCACGGAGGAGTCGACGCGGGCCAGCTCCTCCAGGGCGATCCCGAGGGCCAGGTAGTCACCGCCCATGCCGCCGTACTCCTCGGGGAACGGCAGCCCGAAGAGACCCATGCGGCCCATCTCGCGGACGATCTCGTACGGGAACTCGTGCCGCTCGTAGTAGTCGCCGATCTTCGGCGCCACGACGTCGTGGGCGAACTCCTCGACGGTACGGCGGAGTTCCTCGTGCTCTTCGGTGAGCCGGTGGTCGAGGGACATGTCTTTCGTCACTCCTTGTGGGAGAGGGCGCGGACGGTACGGGAGGGGCTGGGCCGGCCCAGCTGTTCGGCCATCCACACGCTCGTGGCGGTGAGGGCGGCCAGATCGACCCCGGTCTCGATGCCGAGACCGTCGAGCATCCACACGAGGTCCTCGGTGGCGAGATTTCCGGTCGCGCTCTTCGCGTACGGGCAGCCGCCGAGGCCGCCGGCGGAGGCGTCGACGGTGGTCACCCCGTGCCGCAGGGCGGCCAGGGTGTTGGACAGGGCCTGTCCGTACGTGTCGTGGAAGTGCACGGCGACGCGGGAGACGGGCACCCCGGCCCCGGTCAGGGCCGTCAGCAGGGCCTGGACGTGCCCCGGCGTGGCGACGCCGATCGTGTCCCCGAGGCTCAGCTCGTCGCAGCCCATGTCGGCGAGGGCCTTGGTGACCCGGACGACCTGCTCGACCGGCACGGCGCCCTCCCAGGGGTCGCCGAAGCACATCGAGAGGTAGCCCCGCACCTTCAGCCCGGCCTCTATGGCCCGGGTGACGGTCGGCTCGAACATCGCGAGCGCCTCGTCGACGGTCCGGTTCAGATTGGCCTTCGCGAAGGACTCGGTCGCCGAGGCGAAGACGGCGACCTCACGGGCGCCCAGCGCGAGGGCGCGGTCGAGACCGCGCTCGTTCGGCACGAGGACGGGCAGCCGGACCGGGAGGTCGCGGACGAGCGGGAACAGCTCCTCCGCGTCGGCGAGCTGCGGCACCCACTTCGGGTGCACGAAGCTCGTCGCCTCGATCGTCGTGAGACCGGCGGCGGCGAGCCGCCGCACGAACTCGGCCTTCACCCCGGTCGGGACGGCCGTCTTCTCGTTCTGCAGCCCGTCCCGGGCACCGACCTCGTGGATCCGCACCCGGGCGGGCAGGGACGGGTCGGGCACGGTCATCGGCAGTCCGGTGCTCATGCGTCCTCCTCCTCGCGGGGCGTCACCACGGCCAGGACCTGGTCCATGGCGACGGTGGTGCCGGGCGTGACGTCCAGCTCGGTGACGGTGCCGGCGTGCGGGGCGGAGATGACGTGCTCCATCTTCATCGCCTCGACCACGAGCAGGCTCTGCCCGGCCTCCACCTCGTCCCCGACGGCCACCTTCACGACCGTCACGGTGCCGGGCATCGGCGCGGCGAGCGTGTCGGCGCCGCCGTGCCGGGCGCCGGAGAGCGCGGCCTCGACGGGGTCGTGGTCGAGCACGTGCCAGGAGTCCCCGTCCCGGCCGAGCCAGTCGCCCGCGCGGTGGAAGGTGTGGGTCATGCCGTCCACGGTGACCGTCACCGTGCCGTCCGCGACCCGGGCGCCGTCCGGCGCGCCGACCGTGACGGGTTCGAGTCCCGGCACGCGGAACGGGAAGGCGAGCGTCTTCGCGGTGCCGCCCAGGCGCCACCCGCTCGGCACGTCGAACGGGTCCGTCCAGCCGTCCCGGGGCGCCGGGGCCAGCTTCGCGCGCCGCACGGCCGCCGCCGCCGCGTACACCTCGTCCGGGACGCCCCTCGGGACCAGGCTCTCCGCGTCCCGCTCCACCAGACCCGTGTCCAGGTCGCCCGCCACGACGTCCGGGTGGGCGAGGAGGCGGCGCAGGAAGCCCGCGTTCGTGGGCACGCCCAGGGTGACCAGCTCGCCGAGCGCGGCACGCAGCTTGCGCAGGGCCGTGGGGCGGTCCGGGGCGTGCACGATGACCTTGGAGAGCATCGGGTCGTAGAGGGAGGAGACCTCGGTGCCCTCGGCGAGCCCCGAGTCGGTCCGCACGCCCGCACCCCGCGGCTCGTCCAGGGCCAGGACCGTGCCGCCCGAGGGGAGGAAGCCCCGGGAGGGGTCCTCCGCGCAGATCCGGGCCTCGATCGCCCAGCCGTCCAGGCGGACGTCGTCCTGCGCGAACGGCAGCGGCTCGCCGGAGGCGACCCGCAGCTGCCACTCCACCAGGTCGAGGCCGGTGATCAGCTCGGTCACCGGGTGCTCGACCTGGAGACGGGTGTTCATCTCCATGAAGTAGTACGAGGAGGGGTCGCCGCCCGGCACGATGAACTCGACCGTGCCCGCGCCCACGTAGCCGCAGGAGCGCGCCGCCTCGACCGCCGCCGCGCCCATCGACGCCCGGAGCTCCGGGGTGAGCAGGACGCTCGGCGCCTCCTCGATGATCTTCTGGTGGCGGCGCTGGAGCGAGCACTCGCGCTCGCCGAGGTGGATCACGTTCCCGTGGGCGTCCGCCAGGACCTGGATCTCGATGTGCCGGGGCCGGTCGATCCACCGCTCCACGAGCAGCGTGTCGTCGCCGAAGGAGGACCGCGCCTCGCGCCGGGCCGCCGCGATCTCGTCGTCGAGCGTCGACAGGTCGCGGACCAGCCGCATGCCCTTGCCGCCGCCGCCCGCGCTGGGCTTGAGCAGGACCGGGGCGCCCAGCTCGCGGGCCGCCGCCTCCAGGTCGGGGTCGGCCGCGCCGGGGACCACGGGCACGCCCGCGGCCTTCACGGTCTCCTTGGCGCGGATCTTGTCGCCCATGAGGGAGATCGCGCCGGCGGACGGGCCGATGAAGACGAGACCCGCGTCCGCGCAGGCCTGCGCGAAGGCGGCGTTCTCCGCCAGGAACCCGTAGCCGGGGTGCACGGCCTGTGCCCCGGTCCGCTTCGCCGCGTCGAGCAGCGCCGGCACGGACAGGTACGACTCGGCGGCCGGCGGCGGACCGATCCGTACCGCCGTGTCCGCCTCCCGCACGTGCCGGGCGTCGGCGTCCGCGTCGCTGTAGACGGCCACCGAGCGCACGCCCATCTCCCGCAGGGTGCGGATGACGCGGACGGCGATCTCGCCCCGGTTGGCCACGAGGACGGTGTCGAACATGCTCTGCATCTTCTGGGAGCCCTTCACATCCGGAAGACGCCGAACTGGGGGTCACCCAGGGGCGCGTTGGCACAGGCGGTCAGGGCGAGGCCGAGGACCTGCCGGGTCTCCAGCGGGTCGATGACCCCGTCGTCCCACAGTCGGGCGGTCGCGTAGTAGGCGCTGCCCTGCGTCTCGTACTGCTCGCGGATCGGGGCCTTGAAGGCCTCTTCCTCCTCGGCGCTCCACCCGTCGCCGAGCTGGTCGCGCTTGACGGTCGCGAGCACGGACGCGGCCTGCTCGCCGCCCATGACGGAGATCTTCGCGTTGGGCCACATCCACAGGAAGCGGGGGGAGTACGCCCGGCCGCACATCGAGTAGTTGCCCGCGCCGTACGAACCGCCGACGACGACCGTCAGCTTCGGCACCCGGGTGGTGGCCACGGCCGTGACCATCTTGGCGCCGTGCTTCGCGATGCCGCCGTGCTCGTACGCCTTGCCGACCATGAAGCCGGTGATGTTCTGCAGGAAGACGAGCGGGATCCCGCGCTGGTCGCACAGCTCGATGAAGTGCGCGCCCTTCTGGGCCGACTCCGCGAACAGGATGCCGTTGTTGGCGACGATGCCGACCGGGTGGCCGTGGATCCGGGCGAAGCCGGTGACCAGCGTCTGCCCGTACTCGGACTTGAACTCCTGGAAGCGGGAGCCGTCCACGACCCGGGCGATCACCTCGCGCACGTCGTACGGGGTGCGGGAGTCCACCGGCACCGCGCCGTACAGCCCGTAGGGGTCGACCTTCGGCTCCTCGGCCGGCTCGACCGACCAGGGCAGCGGGCCGCGCTCGGGCAGCGTGGCGACGATGTTCCGGACGATGCGCAGCGCGTGCGCGTCGTCCTCCGCGAGGTGGTCGGTGACGCCGGAGATCCGCGAGTGGACCTCGCCGCCGCCGAGCTCCTCGGCCGTGACGACCTCGCCGGTCGCCGCCTTCACCAGCGGCGGACCGCCCAGGAAGATCGTGCCCTGGTTCCGTACGATCACGGCCTCGTCGCTCATCGCCGGGACGTACGCGCCGCCGGCCGTGCAGGAGCCCATGACCGCCGCGATCTGCGGGATGCCGGCGCCGGACATCCGGGCCTGGTTGAAGAAGATCCGGCCGAAGTGCTCCCGGTCCGGGAAGACCTCGTCCTGCATCGGCAGGAAGGCGCCGCCCGAATCGACCAGGTAGAGGCAGGGGAGACGATTCTCCAGCGCCACCTCCTGGGCGCGCAGGTGCTTCTTCACCGTCATCGGGTAGTACGTGCCGCCCTTGACGGTCGCGTCGTTCGCCACGATCACGCACTCGCGTCCGGAGACCCGGCCGATGCCCGCGATGACGCCGGCCGCCGGGGCCTGGTCGCCGTACATGCCGTTCGCCGCCAGCGGGGCCAGCTCCAGGAACGGCGAGCCCGGGTCGAGCAGCGTGTCCACCCGGTCCCGCGGCAGCAGCTTGCCGCGCGCGGTGTGCCGGGCCCTGGACTTCTCACCACCGCCCAGGGCGGCCGCCGCGAGCTTGGCGCGCAGGGTCGCCGCCAGCTCGTGATGGGCCGCCTCATTGGCCTGCCAGGCCGCGGACGCGGGATCCGCCGCGCTCGTCAGCACAGGTGCCTGCTGCATCCCTCGAGCTCCCTTGCTCGGTTAATGAGCGTTAACGTATGTCGCCCAGGTTAACGACCGCTAACCGGGTTGTCTAGAATTGCTTCCATGACCACGAGCCCGACGCGGATCGACGCGCCCACCCGCCGCGAGCAGATCCTCAAGGAGGCCGCCCGCCTCTTCGCCGAGCGCGGCTTCCACGGCGTCGGCGTGGACGAGATAGGGGCGGCCGTCGGCATCAGCGGCCCCGGCCTCTACCGCCACTTCCCGGGGAAGGACGCGATGCTCGCCGAGCTCCTGGTGGGCATCAGCGAGCGGCTGCTGTCCGGCGGGCGCCTGCGCGTGGCCGAGGCCGACGGGGACCCGCGCGCCCTCCTCGGCTCCCTCATCGACGGGCACATCGACTTCGCCCTCGACGACCGGCCGCTGATCACCCTCCACGACCGCGAGCTCGACCGCCTCAAGGACGAGGACCGCAAGCGCGTCCGGCAGCTCCAGCGGCAGTACGTCGAACTCTGGGTCGCCGTCGTGCGCGAGCTGTACCCCGACACGGGCGAATCGGAGTCCCGCACCGCCGTCCACGCCGTCTTCGGCCTGCTCAACTCCACCCCGCACCTGGCGGCCCTCGGCCGCCGGCCGATGGAGGACCTGCTGCGGCGGCTCGCGCACGGGGCGTTCGGCGCGCTGGGCGGATAGGCCCGCCCGGTCCAGGGGCCGGAACGGGTTGTCCTTCGCCTCCGGGGCTCGGCCAGAATGAACCCCATGCCGATACTCAGCCGCCCCGCCCTCGTCGAGCACCTCGTCCGCACCCGGATCGCGGGAGACGTCGCCACCCCGCGCGACAACAACCTCTCCCACTACCGCAAGCTCGCCAACGGCGACCGGCACTACTGGCTCGGCCTCGAACTCGGCGACCGCTGGACCGACGAGCAGGACGTGCTCGCCGTCATGGCCGAGCGGTGCGGCGTCGTCGACGACCCGGCGCACCGGACCGGCCAGGACACCATCGACCCCGAACTCACCGTCGACGGCCTCGACCGGATGGCCGCCCGGCTGCGCAAGGCCGCCGCGGGCCGCGAGCGGGTCCTCTTCGCGACCGGACACCCCGGCTCGCTCATCGACGTCCACAGCCGGGTCGCCGCCGCGCTCCGCGCCCAGGGCTGCGACATCGTCCGCATCCCCGGCGGGCTCGTCGCCGACGAGGGGTACGTCGTGCAGTTCGCCGACGTCGCCGTCTTCGAGCGCGGCGCGAGCCTGTGGCACACGCACTCGCCGGAGCCGATGAACGCGATCCTCGACGCGCTCGGGGAGTCCGGCCGGCCGGACCTGGTGATCGCGGACCACGGCTGGGCGGGCCGCGCGGGCCAGCGGGGCGTCGACTCCGTCGGCTACGCCGACTGCAACGACCCCGCGCTCTTCCTCGGCGAGGCGGAGGGCACGATGCAGGTCACGATCCCCCTGGACGACCACGTCCTGGACCCCCGCTTCTACGAGCCCCTGACGGAGTACACGCTGAACGCGGCGGGGCTCGCGGGCTGACCCGCCCCGCCCGTCAGCGCGCCTGGCGGGAGGTGGGGTCCAGGTACACCCGGCGGACGGCGGGGATCCGCTCGCGCAGCCGCGCCTCGGCGCGGTCGCAGGCGCGTTCGATCTCCTCGGCCGTCGACCCGTCGCGGAAGTCGATCTTCGCGGCGACCAGGGCCTCGTCCGGACCCTGGATCAGGGTCGTCAGGTCGACCACCGCGATCACGTGCTCGTCCGCGAGCAGCTCCTCGTGCACGGCCTCCCGCAGGCGCGGCGGGAGTGCCCGGCCGACCAGGAGCTCCGCGTTGGAGCGGCCCAGGACCCAGGCCACGTACACCAGCAGCGCGCCGATGAGGATCGAGGCGACCCCGTCCCAGACGCCCGAGCCGGTCAGCTGGCCGCCGAGCAGGCCGCCGGCCGCGAGCAGCAGGCCGGCCAGCGCCGCGGAGTCCTCCATGACGACGGCCTTCACGGTCGTGTCCGGGGTGTGCCGCAGGTAGCGGACGAAGGGGGTGCGGGTGCGCCGCGCCTCGGCCCGGACCTGGCGGACCGCCGTCCGCAGCGAGAAGCCCTCCAGGACGAAGGCGACGGCGAGCACCACGTACGAGGCGACCGGATCGCCCAGCTCCTCGCCGCGGGTGAGGGTGTGGACGCCGTCGTACACGGAGAAGACCGCGCCGCCGACGAAGGTGGCGACCGCGGCCAGCAACGCCCACACGTACCGCTCGCCCGCATGGCCCAACGGATGGTCCTCGTCCGCCGGTTTCTCGCTGCGCTTGAGCGCGGCCAGGAGCAGCACCTCGGTGACCGTGTCGGCCACCGAGTGCGCCGCCTCGGAGAGCATCGCGCTGGATCCGCTGATGAGGCCCGCGACGGCCTTGGCGACGGCGATGCCGAGATTGGCCGCCGCCGCCACGATCACCGTGAAGGTGCTCTCACCGTTCTTCGGCCCGTCCGCCGTGATGTCCGCCATGGTCGGACTTATGCCCGGTCGTCAGCGCGGGACGCGGACCACACCCTCTTGGATGACGGAGATCGCGAGCCGGCCGTCCCGGGTGTAGATCCGGGCCTGCCCGAGACCGCGCCCGCCGGACGCGGTCGGCGACTCCTGGTCGTACAGGAGCCACTCGTCGGCCCGGAAGGGCCGGTGGAACCACATGGCGTGGTCCAGGGAGGCCCCGACCACGTCGCCGACGGCCCAGCCGCCCCGCCCGTGGGCGAGGAGGACCGAGTCGAGCAGGGTCATGTCGGAGACGTACGTGGCGAGGACGACGTGCAGCAGCGGGTCGTCGGCGAGCTTGCCGTTGGTGCGGAACCACACCTGCGAGCGCGGTTCGCGCGGCTGCCCGACCGTCCCCCACGGGGGCGTCCCGGCGTAGCGCAGATCGACCGCCGCCCGCGCCTCGACCAGCCGGTCCGCGACCTCGCGGGGGAGGTGGCGGGGGAGCATCTCGGCCGGCGTCTCCAGGGACTCGGGGTCCGGGGCGGGCGGCATCTCCACCTGGTGGTCGAGCCCCTCCTCGTACGTCTGGAAGGACGCGGAGAGGTGGAAGATCGGCTGCCCGTGCTGGACGGCCACGACCCGGCGGGTGGTGAAGGAGCGGCCGTCGCGGATGCGGTCGACCGTGTAGACGATCGGCGCGCCCGGGTCCCCGGGGCGCAGGAAGTACGCGTGCAGGGAGTGCGCGAGCCGATCGTCCGGGACGGTCCGCCCCGCCGCCACCAGCGCCTGGGCGGCCACCTGGCCGCCGAAGACGCGGGGGACGATCGAGGGGCGGGACTCGCCCCGGAAGATGTCCTGCTCGATCCGCTCCAGGTCGAGCAGGTCGAGCAGGTCATCCAGAGCCGTGTGAGCGTCGGGCACTTACAGGCCCATCGACTTGGCGATGATCGACTTCATGATCTCGCTGGTGCCGCCGTAGATGCGGTTGACGCGGTTGTCGGCGTACAGGCGGGCGATCGGGTACTCGTTCATGTAGCCGTAGCCGCCGTGCAGCTGGAGGCAGCGGTCGATGACGCGGTGCGCGACCTCGGTGCAGAAGAGCTTGGCGCTCGCGGCCTCGGCCGGGGAGAGCTCGCCCGCGTCCAGGGCCTCCAGGGCGCGGTCGGCGACGGCCTCGGCGGCGTCGACCTCGGCCTGGCAGGCGGCCAGCTCGAACTTGGTGTTCTGGAAGGAGGCGACGGGCTTGCCGAAGACCGTGCGGTCCGTGACGTACTGCTGGGCGAAGCGGACGGCGGCCTTGGCCTGGGCGTAGGCGCCGAAGGCGATGCCCCAGCGCTCGGAGGCCAGGTTGTGGCCGAGGTAGTAGAAGCCCTTGCCCTCCTCGCCGAGCAGGTCCTCGGCGGGCACCTTGACGTCGACGAACGCCAGCTCGGCGGTGTCGGAGGTGCGCAGGCCGAGCTTGTCCAGCTTGCGGCCGATGGAGTAGCCCTCGGACTTGGTGTCGACGGCGAAGAGGGAGATGCCGAAGCGGCGGTCCTCGGCCGAGGGGGCGGAGGTGCGGGCGCAGACGATCACGCGGTCGGCGTGGACGCCACCGGTGATGAAGGTCTTGGCGCCGTTGAGGACGTAGTGGGTGCCGTCCTCGGAGAGCTTGGCGGTGGTCTTCATGCCCGCGACGTCGGAGCCGGTGCCCGGCTCGGTCATGGCGAGCGCCCACATCTCCTCGCCGGTGACGAACTTCGGCAGGAAGCGCTTCTTCTGCTCGTCGGTGGCGAGCATCTTGATGTACGGCAGGGCGAGCAGCACGTGGACGCCGGAGCCGCCGAACTGGACGCCCGCGCGCGAGGTCTCCTCGTACAGGACGGCCTCGAACTTGTGGGTGTCCAGGCCCGCGCCGCCGAACTCCTCGGGGACGT
The DNA here is from genome assembly GCF_042874095.1 of Streptomyces sp. NPDC004266. Taxonomy (NCBI): domain Bacteria; kingdom Bacillati; phylum Actinomycetota; class Actinomycetes; order Kitasatosporales; family Streptomycetaceae; genus Streptomyces; species Streptomyces sp. NPDC004266. The sequence goes on along the minus strand of NZ_JBIAMM010000014.1, from coordinate 16,935 downwards.
TGATGCCGAAGATGCCCAGCTCGCCGAGCTTGTCGTAGAACTCGCGCGGCGCCTGGCCCGCGGCGAACCACTCGTCGTAGACGGGCACGACCTCGGCCTCGATGAAGGCCCGGATGGTCTCCCGGAACGCCTCGTGGTCCTCGTTGAATACGGTACGGCGCACGAGCCGCCTCCTTGTCGCTGCCGATTGTCTAAGCGCTTGCTCAGTGTGTTCCGTTCGAAGTTACCCAGCGGTCACCCACCCTGTCCAGACTCCGAGCCTGTGATCCAGAGCCCCTTCGCGGGGTCGTACGCGTGGACCGGGCTCCCCTCGGCCCGCCCGCTCGTGCGGAAGGCCTCCCCGCGGGGGTCCGCGATCCGCGCCACACCGGTCCGTCCCTCCGCGCTCCACTCCAGCTCCAGGTACCAGCGGCAGTCGCAGCGGACCGCGCGGGCGGAGACGAGCAGCTCCTCGGGCTCGGCGGCGGTGACGGTGTACGGGAACCTCACGGCCGGGATCTCCCGCCCCTCCTCCCCCGAGGCGTCGTACCCGTCGACGGGCCGCGCGAGCGGGCGCGGCGCGTCCAGGTCCACGGCGAACAGGCGGGGGGTGACGGCCCCGCCGCACCCCTCGTCCATGCGGTAGGCCGCCCAGGGCAGCGGCGCCGCCCGCCCCACCACCCGCACGTGCAGCCCGTGGAGGACGACGGCGGAGGCCCCCTTCCCCTGCACCGTGAGCCGTACGAGCGTCTGCCCGCCGTCCACGGCCCCGAGCGCCCCGGCCCACCGGCCGGCGTCGGCGGACATCGGGGGAGCGGGGACCCGTGCCGGCGGCCGGTCGGCGAGATAGGTGTGTCCGCAGCCGTTCTCCCAGAGGGAGGCGACGGTGTACGTGAACGGGGGCGCCGTCTCCGGCTGCGCGCCCTCCCGCGGCTCCCGTCCGCGCCCGGGCAGCAGGACGGCCCCGAGGGTCAGCGCCACGACGCCGGCCACGGCGCCGACGACGAGCCACGCCTTCCGCCCCCGCCGGGGCCGCGCGGGGACGGGGACGGGGGCGGGTGCGGGCGCGGCCCTGGGGGCGGACGCGTCCCCGGGTGCCGGCTCGGACGCGGACACCCGCCCGGGCACGGTCACCCCGGCCGGCACCGGTACGGCCGGCCTCGCCAGGGGCCTGCGGACGAGGTCCGCACGCCGCCAGCGCTCCTCCAGCTCCCGCACCTCCTCCGCGGTCGCCCCGCACAGGCGGGCCAGTCGCTCGACGACGGCGAACGATTCCGGGACGGCCGCACCGGAGCAGTACCGGTGCAGGGTGGAGGCGCTGACGCCGAGGCGCCGCCCCAGCGCCTCGTAACTCCTCCCGTCCCCTTCCTTCAGCGCGCGCACCCGCGCCGCGAACTCCTCGACCTCACCCATGGGACCGCCCCCCGCTCGTTCCACCCCTCTTGCGTTCTCCCACGTCAGAGGGGGTGGAATGGTTCCGGGACGGGTGGAGGGCGCGTCGCCGTTGTCCGGGACGGGCGGGGGCCCGACGCTGGTGGAGCACAGACCGAACCACCTGACGGGGGATCCACCACCATGAGCAAGCTCCGTACCGCACTCGCCGCCACCGCCGCTGCCGCCCTGGGCCTCGCCGCCCTCGCCGCCGCCCCGGCGCAGGCCGCGGCCCAGCCGGCCTTCCTCGCCGCCGCCCAGATGCCGGCGTCGTCGACGCCGTGGACCGCCACCCAGGTCTTCACCGGCGTCCCGGAGAACGGCGGCGCCCTCTGCGCCCCGTACAAGATCCCGGCGCAGAACACCCGCTACCGCGAGTTCAGCACCGAGCTCGACACCAACGGCGTCCAGATCACCACCGTCGCCCGCACCGAGGCCGACGCCGTGAAGCTGGTCGACACCCTCCGCACGGCCCTCGCCGGCTGCGGGCCCCTCCTTGAGCGGCAGAACCCTGGCCTGCACGCCGTCAGCGCCTACCACGGCAAGCTCGCCGTGGAGGAGGGCGCCTGGGTCTACAGCCTCGACACCGCCGACCCGCAGATCGGCAACACCGACATCCACCTCTTCGCCGTGGGCCGCGACGGCCGGACCGTCACCTACGTCCGCTGGGGCCAGATGGGCGACCTGAAGGACGCGCCGCTGACGGCCTTCCGCACGACGGCGAAGACGGCGGTGAACAAGCTCTGGTCCTGACGCAGCGTCATCGTGACGCATGGTGAACTACTCAGAGTGAGGGTGAAGTCGCACAGTACCGCCATTCGGGTGATACTGGGACATGAGATTCCGACGTCGGCACGCTCGCGCGTAGAGCCGGGCAGTCCATCCGTCATCAGACCGGTACCGGTCTGGGGGGTTCTTCGAATGTGATGCGAAAGGACGCGTCATGGAACTCGAATCTCTCCCTGATGAGGTCATCGCCGAGATCGAAGTACGGGACCGCTGGAGGCGCGCAACGGCCGCCGGTGGCCTGGAGTTCCTCATCACCGACATCGGGAAGTGGCCCCTGGGCAAAACCGTTCGGGTCGCGTTCCTCGACGGGAACGACCAGTTGCACGCGGACATCGCGGGCGCGACCAAGCAGATCACCGACTCCTGCAACCTGACGCTCGACTTCGGGCAGACCGCGGCCGGATCGTTCCGGCGGTGGACCACGAGCGACACCGTCCTGGCCGCCGAGATCCGGGTCAGCTTCGACCAGCAGGGCTTCTTCTCCCTCGTGGGCACCGACAGCACGGACAGCGCCATCGGTGCGGGAGGCGGCCCGGTCGGGGGCAACCCCAACCAGCGCAGCCTCAACCTCGGGCGGTTCGTGACCAACAGGCCCGTCCAGTGGGAGGGCACCGTGCGGCACGAGTTCCTGCACGCACTGGGGTTCCACCACTCCCACCAGAACATGCGCGGCACCTGCGAGGGCGAGTTCCGCTGGGAGGACGAGGTCGGGTACGTCCCCACGCAGGACCCGTCCGGTGTCTTCGTGGCGGACGCCCAGGGCCGGCAACCCGGCATCTACACCTTCCTCGCGGGCGAACCGAACCGATGGCCGCGCGCGAAGGTGGATCACAACCTGCGCACCGTGGACGACCCGGATGTCGTCGCCGGGCCCTTCGACACGAAGTCCGTGATGCTGTACCGGTTCCCGGCGTTCTTCTACAAGTCCACCCCCAGCAGCTGCGCGCCCACCGGCAACGGGCAGAACCTGTCGGACGGCGACAAGCGCGGGCTCGACCTGCTGTACCCGCACACCGTGAGCGCGATGGCGGACGTCCAGGCCCGCGCCGACGCCGTCCTGCAGTCGCTCGGGGCCGGTCCGGAAGGAATTCCCGAAGCGAACGGCGGCGGCCTGGCCGAGGTGTACCGCAGCCGGGTCGCGGAGCTGGCCTCCGCCCAGGCCGCGGGCGTCCACTGAGCCGGACCGGGCCGGGACCGGGGTCGAGGACCGAGCCGAGCAGGGGGCGCCATGCCCGCCGGCAGAACGTACGAGCGGCTCCTCGGCGCGCCGAGTCCGCCGGATCCCGAACGCCTGGTCGCGCAACTCTCCGACGAGGTCGGCCGACTTGAGGAACGCCTGGGGAGGAGAGCCGACCCGGTGGCGCGCGAGCGACTCATGCGCGGGGCCGAACACGCGCTGCGGAAGGTCGTCGACGACGGCGAGGACGTCCGCCTCGACATGCGGGACATGGCACGGCTGGAGGCCGTCGTCCACAGCGACGGAACGCGCCCGGTGCTCTTCGTCGAAGACGACTTCGTCGACGTCACGGCCCCGGCGGCGGCGAATCGGGCGCCCTCCCTGTCGCGGATCCAGGCCGAACTCCGCACCGTCTGCAGGGCGGTGGGCCGGGTCGACGGGCCCGGACGTCTTCGCCGAACTGTTCGCCGGGGTCAAGGGCGTGAAGCGCCTCACTCCCGGAGTGCTCACCGAGGGCCCGGGCGAGGTGGCCGACGACGCCCGGCACTGGATCATCGGCCACGACGCCAGCACGCTCGGCGGCGGCTCCGGGTCGCTCGTCGTCGACCGGGAGGCCGAGGGGAAAAAGGTCCTCGGTCTGCACTTCGCCGGCGTCCCCGACCGCGTGAACCGGGCCCACGGCCTCGAAGGGGCGACACCCGAACCGGCCGCCGTGACACCGGGGTGGTGAGCGCGTGACGGAGGGCCTCACCGGGACTTGAGCGCGAACCACAGCTCCATCCGTACGTCCGGATCGTCCAGGTCCCGTTCGAGGAGCGCGGCGCAGCGGGCGATGCGCTGGCGGACGGTGTTCCGGTGCAGGCCGGTCGCCACCGCCGTCCGGTCCCAGCTGCCGTGCAGCGAGATCCAGACGCGGAGCGTCTCGGTGAGCGGTTCGGTGAGCGGGGCGAGGACGGTACGGGCGTACGCGGCGGCCTCGTCGCGGTCGACGAGCGCGGCCATGCCGCCGGCGCGGTGCCGGACGAGCGGCGCCCGTGAGGCCTCCGCCCTCCGCAGCGCCCGCGCCGCCTGCGCGTCCCCGGCCGCGAGCTCCGAGGCCGCGACGGGGGCGCTCGCTCCGAGGGTCCATCCCTGCTGGGCGGTGACGGGGGCGGAGGAGGGGAGGAGGAGCCGTACGGTGCCGGGGCGCGCGGCGCCCGGGGCGTCCGGCCCTCCGCCGGGGGCCGCCGGGGCTGTGTCCGGGGCCGCACCGCCCCCCGCGTCCGGTGCCGCGCCGCCGCCCGTGCCCGCCCCCGCGTCCACCAGGGGCGTCCCCAGCGCCGCCGCCAGGCTCGCCCCCGCGAACGGCGTGCCGTCGCCGCCCCGCGCGTGGACCACCGTCCAGGGGCCCGGGCCCAGGGCGCCCGCGACCTCCGCCGGGGCCGCGCCGATCAGCAGCCGGACCAGGGCCCCGTCCCGTACGGTCACGTCCGCGCCCCGGTGCGGGGCCGTGAGCAGCGAGAGCAGGACCACCGCCACGCCCGCGATCGTGTGGTCGCCCGGGCCGCGCCGCTCCGTCGCCACCCCGAGCGTCAGACCGTCCCCGCCGCCCAGCGCGTACGCGGCGAGCCGCAGCCCGCCGCCGTCCCCGCTCGCCGAGGCCGGCCCGCCCGGGCGTGGCCCGAGCACTCCCGCCAGGTCCCGCAGCGCCCGCGCCGCCTCCGCCGGGACCTCCCGGCCGGCCGCCGCCGACTCCGTGCCGTCCGCGCCGAACAGCACCGCCCGCCCCCCGATCCGGGAGGCGAGCGCGCCGAGCACCGCCGGGACCGGGGCCGGCCGGGCCGCGGCCGCCGCCAGCGACTGCTGGGCCTCGGTCACCCGGCGCAGCTCGTGCAGCCGGGCCTCCGCCATCAGCCGCCACAGCGCCCGCGCCACCGCCGTGAACGGGGTCCGGGGAGGGACCTCCACGAGCGGCAGGCCGTGCCGGTCGCACGCCGCGACGAGTTCCGGCGGCACCGTGTCCCACACCGGCGTCACCCCGAAGGCGAGCGCCGCCGCCCCCGCCTCCACGACCCGGTCGACGTAGTGCGCCGGATCGGTGAGCTGCACGCCCGCCGTCATGAGCAGCTCGCCGCCGAGCAGATACGGATAGGGGTCGGCCATCTCCGAGGTGTGCACCCAGTGCAGCGGCACGTCCTCGGGCCCGGCGAGCAGCCGCAGGCCCAGGTCGGGGCGGGCGAGCAGCGCGGCGAGCGGCACCGGCGGCGCCGGGGGAGTGGAGCCGGCCTCGGCGGGGGGCGTCGGGGACATCGACATGGGCCCTTCGTACATCCCCCGCCCGGACAGTGGAGGAAACGTACACTTCAACGTCGCTTTCCGGCCACCTACTGTCGTGACATCCCAGGGCCGCGGGTACGGGCGGATGTCCCCGCGATCAGCACCTGGGCACTCCCCCGCACGACACGCCACCGAGGTGAGAAGGAGGGCCCCATGGCCGTCGACTACACAGTGATCGTCCTGTACTTGGCCGGCATGCTCGCGATGGGCTGGTGGGGCATGCGCCGCGCCAAGTCCAAGAGCGAGTTCCTGGTGGCGGGCCGCCGCCTCGGGCCCTGGATGTACTCCGGGACGATGGCCGCCATCGTCCTCGGCGGCGCCTCCACCATCGGCGGCGTCGGCCTCGGCTACAAGTACGGCCTCTCCGGCGCCTGGATGGTCTTCGCGATCGGCCTCGGCCTGCTGGCCCTCTCCGTCTTCTTCTCCGCGCGCATCGCGCGCCTGAAGGTCTACACCGTCTCCGAGATGCTGGACCTGCGCTACGGCGGCAAGGCCGGCGTCATCTCGGGCGTCGTGATGTGGGCGTACACGCTGATGCTCGCCGTCACCTCGACCATCGCGTACGCCACGATCTTCGACGTCCTCTTCGACCTGCCCCGGACCCTCGCGATCGTCCTCGGCGGCACCATCGTCGTCGCCTACTCGACCCTCGGCGGCATGTGGTCCATCACCATCACCGACATGGTGCAGTTCGTGGTGAAGACCATCGGCGTGCTGCTCCTGCTGCTGCCGATCGCCGTCGTCAAGGCCGGCGGCTTCGAGGGGATGCGGGACGCGCTGCCCACCTCGTACTTCGAGCCGCTCGGCATCGGCGGCGAGACGATCTTCACCTACGTGCTGATCTACACCTTCGGCATGCTGATCGGCCAGGACATCTGGCAGCGGGTCTTCACCGCCCGCACCGACAAGGTCGCCAAGTGGGGCGGCACCGTCGCCGGCACCTACTGTCTCGCGTACGCCCTCGCCGGCGCCGTCATCGGCACCGCGGCCAAGGTCATGTACCCCACGCTGCCCAGCGCCGACGACGCCTTCGCCACCATCGTCAAGGACGAGCTGCCGATGGGCGTCCGGGGCCTCGTCCTCGCCGCCGCGCTCGCCGCCGTGATGTCCACCTCCTCCGGCGCCCTCATCGCCTGTGCCACCGTCGCCAACAACGACATCTGGTCACGCCTGCGCGGAGCCGTCGCGAAGAAGGACGAGGGCGACCACGACGAGGTGAAGGGCAACCGCCTCTTCATCCTGATCATGGGCGTCGCCGTCATCCTCATCGCCATCGCCCTCAACGACGTCGTCCAGGCCCTCACCGTCGCCTACAACCTGCTGGTCGGCGGCCTCCTCGTGCCGATCCTCGGCGGTCTCCTCTGGCGCCGCGGCACCGTCCAGGGCGCGCTCGCCGCGGTCACCGTCGGCGGCCTGGCCGTCATTGGCCTGATGTGGACTTACGGAATCTTGGCAAATGAGCCTGTTTACTATGGTTTGTTGGCCTCGCTCGCCGCTTATGTGATCGTTTCCCTGGCGACCCGCCCGACGGACGCCGCCGTGCTCGCGAACTGGCGCGCCCGGCTGGCGGGCCAGGACACCACGACCGAGCCCGGAACCGAATCGCCGGAACCGGCCTCCGCGACCGCCTGACGGCGGCCGCGCCCCGGGCGCCGAGACCCGACGCCCGGACCCGCTTGACACACACCCCAGGAGGACCCCGACCATGAGCAGCAGCGACCAGAACGCCTTCCGCGGCCCGATCGACTCGTCCCGCATCCCGCGGTACGCCGGTCCCGCGACGTTCGCCCGTCTGCCGCGCCTCGACGAGGTCGGCACCGCCGACGTCGCCGTGGTCGGCGTCCCCTTCGACACCGGCGTCTCCTACCGCCCCGGCGCCCGCTTCGGCGGCAACGCCATCCGCGAGGCCTCCCGCCTGCTCCGCCCCTACAACCCCGCGCAGGACGCCTCCCCCTTCGCCCTCGCGCAGGTCGCGGACGCCGGTGACATCGCCGCGAACCCGTTCAACATCAACGAGGCCGTCGAGACCATCGAGGCCGCCGCCGACGACCTCCTCGGCACCGGCGCCCGCATGATGACCCTCGGCGGCGACCACACCATCGCCCTGCCGCTGCTCCGCTCCGTCGCCAAGAAGCACGGCCCCGTCGCCCTGCTCCACTTCGACGCGCACCTCGACACCTGGGACACCTACTTCGGCGCCGAGTACACCCACGGCACGCCGTTCCGCCGCGCCGTCGAGGAGGGCATCCTCGACACCTCCGCCCTCTCCCACGTCGGCACCCGCGGCCCGCTCTACGGCAAGCAGGACCTCACCGACGACGAGAAGCTCGGCTTCGGCATCGTCACCTCCTCCGACGTCTACCGCCGCGGCGCCGACGAGGTCGCCGACCAGCTGCGCCAGCGCATCGGCGACCGCCCGCTGTACATCTCCATCGACATCGACTGCCTCGACCCGGCCCACGCCCCCGGCACCGGCACCCCCGAGGCCGGCGGCATGACCTCCCGCGAGCTCCTGGAGATCCTCCGCGGCCTCTCCTCCTGCAACCTGGTCTCCGCCGACGTCGTCGAGGTCGCCCCGGCCTACGACCACGCCGAGATCACCGCGGTCGCCGCCTCCCACACGGCGTACGAACTGACGACGATCATGTCCCGTCAGATCGCCGCGGCGCGCGACGCGAAGTAGCACCCTGTCGGGTGGTGGGCCCCGCGCGCCCACCACCCGGCCACCGGGCCGCACCGACCGACACAGCCAAGGGACCCCCATGACCCACGACCACGACCTCGTGCTGCGGCCCACCGCTGCCCAGACGGAGGCGGCCCTCAACCCGCCCCCCGGGCGCAACGGAGGCGACCTCGTCGTCGAGACCCTCACCGGCCTCGGCGCCACCACCGTCTTCGGCCTCCCCGGCCAGCACGCCCTCGGCATGTTCGACGCCCTGCGCCGCTCGACGCTGAAGTACGTCGGCCTCCGCGTCGAGAACAACGCCGGCTTCGCCGCCGACGCGTACGGCCGGATCACCGGCGAGGCCGCCCCGCTGCTGCTCTCCACCGGCCCCGGCGCGCTCATGTCGCTCGCCGCGCTCCAGGAGGCGGCCGCCGCCTCCGCCCCCGTCCTCGCCATCGGCAGCCAGATCCCGGTGGCCGGGCTCGGCGGCGGCCGGCACGGCTACCTCCACGAGCTCCGCGACCAGCAGGCCTCCTTCCGGGACGTCGTGAAGTCCGTCCACACGGTCCGTACGCAGTCCCAGATCCCCTCCGCGATCGCGGCGGCCTGGGAGTCGGCGCTCACCGCCCCGCACGGGCCGGTCTGGGTGGAGATCCCGCAGGACGTGCTCCTCGCCGAGACGAGCCTGCCGGTGGTCACCGCCATGGACGCGACGCCCGAGGAGATCGCCCCGCGCCCCGAGCTGACGGCGGTCGCCGCGCACCTCCTGGCGAACGCCGAACGGCCCGCGATCATCGCGGGCGGCGGGGTCGTCCGCTCCGACGCCTCCGGCAAGCTCCTCGCGCTCGCGGAGCGGCTCGACATCCCCGTCGTCACCACCTTCGGCGGCAAGGGCGCCTTCCCCTGGGAGCACCCGCTCTCGCTGCAGTCCTGGCTGGAGGACCGGCACACCACGGACTTCCTGGAGGACGCCGACGTCCTCCTCGTCGTCGGCTCGGGCCTCGGCGAGCTGTCCTCGAACTACCACACTTTCGCCCCGCGCGGCCGGGTGATCCAGATCGAGGCCGACGCGGGCAAGCTGGAGTCCAACCACCCGGCGCTCGGCATCCACGCCGACGCCCGCCTCGCGCTCCAGGCGCTCCTGGAGACGGTCGGGGAGCGCACGGACCCGACGGCCCCGGAGCGGGTCTCCGCCGTCCTCACCAAGGTCCGGGACCGGATCGAGGCCCAGGACCTCGGCCTGGAGCAGCGGATCGTCGCGGCGGTCCGGGAGGCGCTCCCGGACCGGGCGCCGAGCTTCTGGGACATGACGATCCTGGCGTACTGGGCGTGGTCGGCCTTCGACGCGCGCCACCCGAACACGATGCACTCCGCCCAGGGCGCGGGCGGCCTCGGCTACGGCTTCCCCGCCGCGCTCGGCGCGGCCGCCGCCGACCCGTCCCAGCCGGTCCTCGCGGTCTCCGGCGACGGCGGCGCGATGTACTCCATCGCGGAGCTGGCGACGGCGAAGCAGTACGGCCTCGACGTCACCTGGCTGATCGTCGACGACGGCGGCTACGGGATCCTGCGGGAGTACATGACGGGCGCGTTCGGCGAGGCCACGGCCACCGAGCTCAGCCGCCCGGACTTCGTCGCCCTGGCCGGGTCCTTCGGCGTCCCGGCCGCCCTGACGACCCCGGAGACCCTGACGGACGACCTGGCGAAGGCCCTCGCCACCCCGGGCCCGTCGGTGGTGGTCCTCCCGGCCCTCCTGAGGATGTTCGAGCCGACGCACCTGTGACGGGAGGGCCCGCACGGGCCCCCTCGCTCAGTCGACCAGCCCCTCCCAGGCCTTCCGGTACTCGGCGTGCTGGGCCTCGTACCCGAGGCGGAAGTGCTCCGCCTCGGGTGTGATGTTCCTGCGGTCCATGGTCCGCGGGGGTATCAGCCGCGCCACGTCGGAGAAGGCCGCCGCCGCCGCCTCGGCGACGGGCCCGCCCCGCTGCCGTGCGGCGAGGACGTCGAGGCCCGTGGTCCGCAGGAGGCCTTCGAAGACCGACCGCGGTCTGCTCGCCGTGTCCTCCAGCTCCCGGTCCGTCGCCGGGACCACCCGCCCGGCCGACGCGAACCCCCGCACCGCCCGCAACGCCGCGTACAGCCGCCCCCACTGATACGGCTTCCCGTCCTCGACCTTCCCCACGGACCTCCCCTTCCCCTCCGCCCACGGCACCGCCCCGTCGACGGCCCCGGAGAGTCCTACCCGCTCCGGGGGCGATTGTTGCGGCGGGATGAAATCGCACGTCGGCCGTGTTGGGCCTTCCGGTAGAGCAGGACGGATGGGAGGCCCTCGTGGCGGTCGGGGAGAAACAGCGGGGCTGGGCGCGCAGGCTGGCCGGGTACGCGTGGCGGTACAGGGCGAACACGCTGCTCGCCCTGGGGTCCTCACTCGCGGGCATGGCCGTGCTCGCCCTCGCGCCGCTCATCACCAAGGTGATCATCGACGACGTCATCGGGACGAAGACCCGGAGCCTCGGCGTCTGGACGGGGCTGCTCGTCGCCGCAGCCGTCCTCGTCTACCTCCTCACCTACGTCCGCCGCTACTACGGCGGACGCCTCGCCCTCGACGTCCAGCACGACCTGCGCACCGACATGTACGGCACGATCACCCGGCTCGACGGGCGGCGGCAGGACGAGCTGTCCACCGGGCAGGTCGTCGGACGGGCCACCAGCGACCTCCAGCTGATCCAGGGCCTCCTCTTCATGCTCCCGATGACCATCGGGAACATCCTGCTGTTCCTCATCTCGCTGGCCGTCATGGCCTGGCTGTCGGTCCCGCTCACCCTCGTCGCGCTCGCCGTCGCCCCTGCCCTCTGGTGGATCGCCAAGCGCAGCCGCACCCGCCTCCACCCCGCCACCTGGCACGCCCAGCAGCAGGCCGCCGTCGTCGCCGGGGTCGTCGACGGGGCCGTGACCGGCGTCCGGGTCGTGAAGGGCTTCGGCCAGGAGGACCAGGAGACCGGCAAGATCCGCGAGGCCGGGCGGAAGCTCTTCGCCGGCCGGCTGCGGACGATCCGGCTGAACGCCAAGTACACCCCCGCCCTCCAGGCCGTGCCCGCCCTCGGCCAGGTCGCGGTCCTCGCGCTCGGCGGCTGGCTCGCCTACCGGCACCAGATCACCCTCGGCACCTTCGTCGCCTTCTCCGCCTACCTGGCCTCCCTCGTCGGCCCGGTCCGCATGCTCGCCATGGTCCTCACCGTCGGCCAGCAGGCCCGCGCCGGCGTCGAGCGGGTCTACGACCTCATCGACACCGAGCCGGTGATCGAGGACGGGACCAAGGAGCTGCCCGCCGACGCGCCCGCGACCGTCGAGTTCGACGACGTGTCCTTCGCCTACGAAGACGGGCGGCCCGTCCTCGACGGGTTCTCCCTGGAGATCCGGCCCGGCGAGACCGTCGCCGTCGTCGGCGCCTCCGGCTCCGGCAAGTCGACCGTCTCGCTCCTCCTGCCCCGTTTCTACGACGTGACCCACGGCGCCGTCCTCGTCGGCGGCCGCGACGTCCGCGAGCTCACCCTCGACTCGCTGCGCGCCGCCGTCGGCCTGGTCCCCGAGGACTCCTTCCTCTTCTCCGACACGGTCGCCGCGAACATCGCGTACGGCGTCCCCGACGCCACCCGCGAGCAGATCGAGACCGCCGCCCGCGCCGCCCAGGCGGACCGTTTCATCGCCGAGCTCCCGGACGGGTACGACACCAAGGTCGGCGAGCACGGCCTCACCCTCTCCGGCGGCCAGCGCCAGCGCGTCGCGCTCGCCCGCGCGATCCTCACCGACCCCCGGCTCCTCCTCCTCGACGACGCCACCTCCGCCGTCGACGCCAAGGTCGAGCACGAGATCCACGAGGCCCTGAAGTCGGTGATGGCGGGCCGCACGACCCTGCTCATCGCGCACCGCCGCTCCACCCTCGGCCTCGCCGACCGCATCGCCGTCCTCGACGACGGCCGCCTCGCCGACATCGGCACCCACGCCGAGCTGGAGGAGCGCTCCCCGCTCTTCCGCCGCCTCCTCACCGACCCCGAGGAGCTCGGCGCCGTCTCGCCCGGCCACGTCACGCCGCCGGAACTCCCCGAGGACCGCACGCTGCGCGCCGAGCTGGACGCCGAGTTCGACGCCGAGCGGGGCATCACCCCCACCCTGTGGGTACGGGACGAGACCACCGGCCGCGAGAGCCCCGCGCCCGGGGCGACCCCGGAACTCCTCGCCGCCGTCGAGGCCCTGCCCCCGGCCACCGACACCCCCGACATCGACGAGGCCCGGGCCGTGTCGCCCGAGGACGCGTACGGCCTGCGCCGGCTGCTCCGCGGCTTCGGCGCCCCGCTGCTCATCAGCCTCGGTCTGGTCGCCCTCGACGCGGGCGCGGGCCTGCTCCTCCCGGTCCTGATCCGGCACGGCATCGACGAGGGCGTGAACCGGCTCGCGATCGGCGCCGTCTGGGCGGCCTCCGCGCTCGCCCTGGTCACCGTCCTCGTGCAGTGGGTCGCGCAGACCGCCGAGACCCGGATGACCGGCCGCACCGGCGAGCGGGTCCTCTACGCGCTGCGCCTGAAGATCTTCGCCCAGCTCCAGCGGCTCGGCCTCGACTACTACGAGCGCGAGCTCACCGGCCGGATCATGACCCGGATGACCACGGACGTCGACGCCCTGTCGACCTTCCTGCAGACGGGCCTGGTCACCGCCTTCGTCTCGGTCGTCACCTTCTTCGGGATCATGGTCGCGCTGCTCGTGCTCGACCTCCAGCTCGCCCTGGTCGTCTTCGCGACCCTGCCGGTCCTCGCCATCGGCACGTACTACTTCCGCCGCTCCAGCGTGAAGGCGTACGAGCTGGCGCGCGAGCGGATCAGCGTCGTCAACGCCGACCTCCAGGAGTCGGTCTCCGGCCTGCGGATCGTGCAGGCCTTCCGCCGCGAGCGGTCGGGCGCGGCCCGGTTCGCGGAGCGCAGCGACGCCTACCGCGAGGCGCGCGTCCGGGGCCAGTGGCTGATCTCGGTCTACTTCCCCTTCGTGACCCTGCTGTCCTCGGTCGCGGCCGCCGCCGTCATGATCGTCGGCGCGAACCGCATCGAGGCCGGCACCCTCACCACCGGCGCGCTCGTCGCCTACCTCCTCTACATCGACCTCTTCTTCGCCCCCGTGCAGCAGCTCTCGCAGGTCTTCGACGGCTACCAGCAGGCCGCCGTCTCGCTGAAGCGGATGCAGGAGCTCCTCCAGGAGCCGACGTCGACGGCCGCCGCCGACGCGCCCCTGGACGTGCTCTCGCTGCGCGGCGAGATCGCCTTCGAGGACGTCTCCTTCGGGTACGGGTCCGCCGACGAGGGGGAAGAGGCGCTCACCGGGATCGACCTGCGGATCCCCGCCGGGCAGACCGTCGCCTTCGTCGGCGAGACCGGCGCCGGGAAGTCCACGCTGGTCAAGCTGGTCGCCCGGTTCTACGACCCGACGAGCGGCCGGGTCACCGCCGACGGCACCGACCTGCGGGACCTCGACCTCACCGCGTACCGCCACCGGCTCGGCGTCGTCCCGCAGGAGGCCTACCTCTTCGCCGGGACGATCCGCGACGCCATCGCGTACGGCCGCCCCGAGGCGACCGACGCCGAGGTCGAGGCGGCGGCCCGCGCGGTCGGCGCGCACGACATGATCGCCACGCTCGACGGCGGCTACCTCCACGAGGTCGCCGAGCGCGGCCGGAACCTCTCCGCGGGGCAGCGCCAGCTGATCGCCCTGGCCCGCGCCGAGCTCGTCGACCCGGACGTCCTGCTCCTGGACGAGGCCACGGCGGCCCTGGACCTGGCGACCGAGGCCCAGGTCAACCAGGCCACCGACCGGCTCGCGGGCCGCCGCACGACGCTCGTCGTCGCGCACCGGCTGACGACGGCCGCCCGCGCCGACCGCGTGGTCGTCATGGACCACGGCCGGGTCGCGGAGGACGGCACCCACGACGAGCTCCTCGCCCTGGGCGGCCGGTACGCGACGCTGTGGCACACCTTCCTCGGGGAGACGGAGGAGTCGGAGCCGGAGCGGGTCTGACGCACCCGGGATCCGCCAGGTCGGTACCCCGGCGGATCCCCGTCGCCGCCCGGCGGGCTCGGCCGGGGACGTGAGCCACGGCGCCCCCTCCCCCTCCCCGGCCTTCGCGGTCGCCCGGGGCACGGACCGGGGCCGGGTCGGCCGCGCCGCGCCCGGGACCCGGCTCGGTGCGGAGCCCGTGTTCCCGACGTTCCTGATGCCGGTCATGACCACCTCCGGCTGACGGGGACATCCGGAGGCAACCATTCCGGGGCGCCGTGCGTCGTACGGCCGTACGACGACTCGCCCGGGAGGGGAACGCATGACCACCGACACCGGTACGGCCCGCACCCTCGCCCGCGTGCTCGTCCCGCTCCTCGCCGCCCTCGCGCTGCTCCTCCTCCCCGGGCCCGGCCCCGGCGGAGGGACCGCCGACGCCGCCTCCGTCTGCCACGGCCGGCCCACCCGGACGATCACCTTCGCCACCGGGGAACTGCGCCTCTACCGGACCCGCCAGTACGTCTGCGCCGTCACCGTCGCCAGGCGGCCCGGCCCCCGCCGCCCGATGTCCGTCTCGCTCCAGCCGCGCGGCGCCCGCCCCGTCGTCCGGGCCGGCCGCTTCGACCGGCAGGCGGGCCCCCTGACCGTCCACGCCCTCAACCGCTGCGTCAGGGCGACCGGTTCGGTGGCGGGCCGGGGCACGGCGACGGGCTGGATCCTGTGCTGATGTACAGGAAAGTCCAAGAGTAAGGATCAACTGGGTCTGGCGGTCCACACGTTGCCCCCGCTAGGTTCGCGACACCATTGTGAACCAAGGGGAGGGTGAATGCGCAAGTCGCTGAGATGGGCGCTGTCGCTTTCGGTGCTCATAGGCACCGTCGGGTCGACCGGTGTGGCTACCGCCGCGGACACGGAGACCGGCAGCGCGACCGTCGTCGACTCGCAGAGCACGAGCACCGACATCAAGGACCGCATCCTGGCGATCCCCGGGATGAGCCTGATCGAGGAGAAGCCGTACGCGGGCTACCGCTACTTCGTCCTCAACTACGAGCAGCCGATCGACCACCACCGCCCGTGGGCGGGCACGTTCCAGCAGCGGATCTCGATCCTCCACAAGGACACGAGCCGCCCCACCGTCTTCCGCACCAGCGGCTACGGCCTTTCCACCACGCCGAGCCGGACCGAGCCGACGCGGATCATCGACGGCAACCAGGTCTCCATGGAGTACCGCTTCTTCACGCCGTCCCGCCCGCAGCCCGCCGACTGGTCGAAGCTGAACATCTGGCAGGCGGCCAGCGACCAGCACCGCATCTACACGGCGCTGAAGTCGATCTACGGCCAGAAGTGGCTGTCCACCGGCGCCTCCAAGGGCGGCATGACCGCCACGTACTACGAGCGCTTCTACCCGCGCGACATGGACGGCGTCGTCGCGTACGTGGCGCCGAACGACGTGGTCAACAAGGAGGACTCGGCGTACGACCGGTTCTTCGAGACCGTCGGCACGAAGGACTGCCGCGACCGCCTGAACGACATGCAGCGCGAGGCCCTCGTCCGCCGCGAGCCGCTGGAGAAGAAGTACAAGGCCTGGGCCGAGTCCGAGGGCGCCACCTTCAACACGGTCGGCTCGCTCGACAAGGCGTACGAGGCCGTCGTCCTCGACTTCGTGTGGGGCTTCTGGCAGTACTACGGCCAGGACGTCTGCGACCAGATCCCGGACGCGGCGGCCGCGAGCGACGACACCGTCTACGAGACGATCGACGCCTACTCCGGCTGGTCCGCCTACACCGACCAGGGCCTCGAGTACTACACGCCGTACTACTACCAGGCGGCCACCGAACTCGGCTCGCCCACCATCAAGCAGCCGCACCTCGACGGCCTGAGCCGCTACGGCTACCAGCCGGCCAGCAGCTTCGTGCCGCGCGAGATCCCCATGAAGTTCAAGCCGCAGGCGATGCGGGACGTCGACGACTGGGTCCGCAAGAACGCGAACCACATGCTCTTCGTCTACGGCGGCAACGACCCGTGGGGCTCGGAGAAGTTCCGCCTCGGCAAGGGCGCGCGCGACAGCTACGTGTACGTGGCGCCGGGCATGAACCACGGCGCGAACGTCGCCGGACTCGTCGAGTCCGAGCGCGCCAACGCGACCGCCCGCATCCTGGCCTGGGCCGGGGTCTCCGCCCCGGCGGTCCAGGCGGCGCAGCCGCTGGCGCGGTTCGATGCGCGCATCGACGCGGTGGTCGACGAGGACGCGACCAGGGAGCACGGCCTGCGCCCGTGATCCCAGCGGGGACCCGACACTCCACGGGTCCCCGCACCCCCCGTCGCGGGCTGCACCCGGCGGGGCGGTGCCCACCCCCGCGCCTCCCCGTTGTGGGCAGGCGTTCCGCTGGGGCGGTGCCCACCCCTCGCGTCTCCCCGTTGTGGGCAGGCGTTCCGCAAGGGGCGGGACGGGTGGGCACAACGGAACGGCGCCCCTGCCGGCGCCCGAGGCTCCCGGGCCTGGACCCGCACCCCGTGCACGGCGCACCGGGGGTGCGGGTCC
>NZ_JBIAMM010000013.1:188200-286934 GCF_042874095.1 Streptomyces sp. NPDC004266 | reverse complement strand
ACGGCGAGGACCGGGTGGCCGTTGCGGACGGCGTCGGAGAGCCGCTCGACGAGCAGCAGGCCGACGCCCTCGCTCCAGCCGGTGCCGTCGGCCGTGTCCGAGAAGGCCTTGCAGCGGCCGTCCGGGGACAGTCCGCGCTGACGGCTGAACTCCACGAACATGCCGGGGCTCGCCATGACCGCGGCGCCGCCGGCCAGCGCGAGCGAGCACTCGCCCTGCCGCAGCGACCGCACCGCGAGGTGCAGCGCCACCAGCGACGACGAGCAGGCCGTGTCCACCGTGATCGCCGGGCCTTCGAGGCCCAGGGTGTAGGCGATGCGACCGGAGGCGACGCTGCCGAACTGGCCCGTCAGGAGGTAACCGTCGACGCCGCCCTCGGCGGCGTCCGCGAGCCGCGGGCCGTACTCCAGGCCGTACGTGCCGGCGAAGACGCCGGTGTCGCTGCCGCGCAGGGTCGTCGGGTCGATTCCGGCCCGTTCGAACGTCTCCCAGGCCGTCTCCAGGAGCAGCCGCTGCTGCGGGTCCATGCCCGTCGCCTCGCGCGGGCTGATGCCGAAGAAGCCGGCGTCGAACTCGCCCGCGTCGTAGAGGAATCCGCCCCGTGCCGTCGTCGACTTGCCGACGGCCTCCGGGTCGGGGTCGTACAGGTCCTCGTCCCAGTCCCGGTCCTCGGGGAACGGGCCGATGGCGTCGACGCCGTCACTGACCAGCTTCCACAGGTCCTCGGGCGAGGACACCCCGCCCGGGTAGCGGCAGGCCATGCCGACGATCGCGATCGGCTCCCCGGGGTCGACGTCCGCGCGGCGGGACGTGATCCCGGGCACCACGGGCGTCTCGTACAGCAGCGCGTGCAGATGCGCGGCGAGCGCGCCGGGCGTGGGGTGGTCGAAGGCGACGGCCACGGGCAGCCGCAGCCCGAGCGCCCGGGCCAGACGGTTGCGCATCACGACCGCGGCCGAGGACTCCAGGCCGAGGTCGCGGAACGTGTCGCCGGGCGCGCCGATCGCGGCGCCCCGGCCGGCCCCCAGCGCGTGCGCGGTCTGCTCCCGTACGACCTCCAGGAGGCGCCGACGGCGCTCGTCCTCGGTCGACGCGTCCAGTTCGGCGCGGAGCCCGGTGACGGAGCGGGCCGCCTCGGCGGCGTCCGCGGCGGTGTCGTACGGAGGCAGCTCCAGACGCACGGGCTCACCCACGGCCTGGCCCTTGCCGCCCCGGTCCTCCCCGCCCCGGTCCTCCCCGCCCGGCTCCTGGCCGCCCGGGTCCTGGGCCTGCTGAAGGGCCGCCGCCCGGGTCAGGTCGACGGGCAGGCCGTGCGTCCACAGGTCGGCGAACGCCGCCGACAGGGCCTGCCGCCCGTCGCGGTCGCGCACCAGCGACCCGGCCACCACGACGTCCGCCGCGAGACCGGTGTCCTCGACCGTCTCCTCGACGGCCATCTTGAGCACGGGATGCGGCGCGGTCTCCAGGAACACGCCGTGACCGTCCGCGAGCAGCGCGCGTACCGCCGACTCGAACTGCACCGGACGGCGCAACTGACCCGCCCAGTAAGGCCCGTCGAGCTCCGTCGTGTCCACCGCGGCGCCGAGCGCGGAGGAGTAGAAGGGGATCCGGGACGCGGCGGGCCGTACCGTCCGCAGCTCCGCGAGCAGCCGGTCCGTGATCGCGTCCACCTGCGCCACGTGGACCGGCACGTCGGACCGGATCCGGCGGGTGCGCACGCCCTCGGCGGCCAGCGCCGCCTCCAGCTCGCCGAGCGCCTCCTCCTCGCCCGAGACGGTCACCGAGCCGGGACCGTTGACGGCGGCGAGACCCAGCCGGTCGCCCCACGGCGCCAGACGCTCCCGCAGCTCCTCGGCGGGCAGCAGCACCGCCACGATGCCGTGGCCACCCGCGAGTTCGTCGGTGAGGGCCGCACCCCACACCGCCGCGATCCGCAGTGCCTCGGCCCGGGGCAGCGCCCCGCACGCGTGCGCGGCGGCCATCTCGCCGATGCTGTGACCGACCACCGCGACCGGCTCGACGCCCAGCGAGCGCCACTCCTCGGTCAGTGCGATCATGACGGCCACCAGGGCCGGCATCACGACGGCCGCGGACTCCAGCCTCGGCGCGCCCTCGGTGCCCCGCAGGACGTCGAGCAGGTCCCAGCCGACCAGCGGGCGCAGCTCGTCGGCGCAGGCGGTGAGACTGCTCCGGAACGCCTCGGAGCCGTCGAGCAGGTCGACGCCCATGCCGTCCCAGTGCGCGCCGAACCCGGAATAGACGAAGACGGCGCCGGGCGCCGCCCCGTCCTCCGGCGGCCGGCCCCGCCGCACCTCCGCGTCGGCGTCCTCGATCCGGTCGTCCGCCAGTGCCCGCAGCCCCGTGAGCAGCTCGTCGCGGTCCCGGCCGAGGACCACGGCCCGGTGGCCGGCGGCCTCGTCGGCCGCCGCCAGCGCGCTCGCGGCCGACGCCGGGGACAGGCCGGGGAGGCCGTCGAGCAGTTCCGCGGCCGCGGCGGCGCGGACTCGCAGCGAGGCCGGTCCGGGCGCCGAGACCGGCCACAGTACGACGGGGCGGGGTGCAGCAGTCATCGTCTACCGTCTCCGAATTTCGGTGTGCGCGGGTTCAGGTCGAGCTGGGGGGGGTGGAGAAGGGGGGCCCGGGGCCGGCGCCCTCAGGACCGGGCGGTGTGCTCGGCGGCGAGCAGCGAGGCGACGAGCCGGAGCACGATGCCGGGCGCCGTGCGGTGGAAGAAGTGCCCGCCGGCCAGGGTGAACACCCGGAAGTCGGCCGTCGTGTGGCGGGCCCACTCGGCGGCGAGCCGCGGTGTCACCAGCGGGTCGCTCGACCCGGCGAGCGCCCGGATCGGGACCGGCAGCGGGTCGGGCGCCGCGGTGGCGCCCGGGCCGGAGGCGTGGCTGTGCACGAGGCTCAGGTCGTCGCGCAGCACGGCGACGGCGAGCCGGAGCCACTCCGGGTAGCGCCGCACCAGCTCGGGCAGTCCGCCGAGGCCGGCCATCCACGCCGTCAGCTCCTCGTCGGTGCGGCGCTGCGGCGGGACGCCGTCGTCAAGGTGCGGCCGGTGCGGCGGCGGGCAGGCCCCCACGAGGAGCTGCCGGGGCGGCACGAGACCGCGCTCGATCCGCCGCCGGGTCAGCTCGTGGGCGACGATGCCGCCCATGCTGTGCCCGTAGAAGGCGTGGGGAGCGTCGAGCAGCGGGTCGAGCGCCTCGTCGAGCTCGTCGACGAGCCGCGCGAACTCGCGCAGCCTGGGCTCCTTGACCCGGTGCTCACGGCCGGGCAGCTGCACCGGCACGACGGCGACGGCGCCGCCCAGCCGCTCCTGCCAGCCGGAGAACGAGGAGGCCGCGCCGCCCGCGTGGTGGAAGCAGAACAGCCGCAGCGGCGCCCGCGTCGGGTCGGGCTGCCGGGGCAGCAGATACGCCGAGCGGGCCGGGCCCCGGCCGGGGACCTGGGCCGGGCCCGGGCCCCGGCGGGCCGGCACGGTCGTACCGGACCCGACGGAGGCGCCGGTCACGTCTCCACCGTCCGTGCCGCCGCCGTGAGCAGGAAGACGTCGTGGAGGCTGGTCGACTCCAGGACCTGCGTCATCGGCACCCGCTGCCCGGTCTCCCGCTCGATCGCGGTCAGCAGCGTCAGCAGGTGGAGCGAGTCCCAGCCGGGCAGTTCGTCGAATCCGGCGCCGACCGTCGCGGGCGTGAGGGACAGGCCGACCTCGCTCTCCACGAGGGTGAGGAAGTCGTCGAGGTTCTTCACTGGTGCAGCCCTCCCAGGCTCAGGGTCAGCCGGACGTGTTCCGGCGGCGCGGTGATGTCCGCCAGGTCGTGGCGGAAGAGGACGGGCGAGCCGTCGAGGTCGCCGCCCGGGGCGGCCGGGGCGAAGCCGTTGGCGGGGTAGAAGTCCCGGACCTTGCCGTTCTTGGCCGACGGCCGGTAGCCGGCCCGTACCGTGCTCAGGCCCTGCTCACGGGCGTGGCCGAGCAGTGCCGACAGACAGGCCTGCTCGATGCCTCGGGCGAAGACCCGGCAGCTGAGCAGGAAGTTGTCGATGACGAGGGCGTCGTCGTCGCGGTGGGCGAGGACGGCGCCGACGAGGCCGTTGTCGCCGAACCGGTCGCCGGAGCGGATGGTCAGGACGAGCGAGCCCGGCGCGGCCGCCCGCTCGGCCACCTCGGCCTCCTGGAGCCGCTCGGTGGTCAGATTGAACTGGTTCGTGCGCAGGGTGAGTTGGGAGACCCGGGCCAGTTCGGCGGGCGAGGCGTCGGCGAACCGCACCTGGACGTCGAGCTCGCGCAGGTAGTCGTCGAGGGACGAGAAGCCGTCCAGGAAGTCCTTGCGGTCCAGCTCCTCCCGGTACCGCTCGGGGCGCTTCAGGTCATCGGCCGTGACGTCCCGTACGGTGAACCAGCCGTCCCGCAGCAGCTTCTCGACGTGCAGCGCCGGTTCGTCGTCGAGCGCGACCACCGCGACGTCCGGCAGCTCGCGGGTGACGAGGCCGCACTCGTACGGACTGTCGTCGGCGAACACGAAGCCGTCGACGCCGAGGTTCAGATCGGCGGCCAGCTCGCGCAGGTTGTCGTGCTTGGGGCGCCAGTTGGCGATCACGCGGACGAAGTCGTCCTCGCGCAGCGTCATGTCCGGGTGCGAGCTCAGCACCTCGCGCACCGGCTCCAGGTCGTTCTTGCTGACCGCGGCGAGCAGCACGCCCTGGGAGGCGATCTGCCGCGCCGTGCGCTGCAGCCTGCGGAAGGCCTCGCCGCGGTAGGAACCGGAGACCTCGATGCCCTCGACCCCGTCGTCGCCGAGGATCCCGCCCCACACCGTGTTGTCCAGGTCGAGGACCAGGACCTTCTTCGCCCGCCCGGTGGTCGCGCGGAGCACGCCGGCCAGCTCACCGGCGTACGCCGCCTGCGCCTCGGGCGACAGCTCGGTGTGCGTGTAGACGCCGAGCCGGTCGTCGCGCAGCGGCAGGGCCGCGCCGAGCAGCGGGTCGAGGTCCAGGACGGTCAGCGAGGGGTGCCCGTCCATCAGGTGCAGCAGGCGCGCGTTGGCCTCCCGCCACACCGCGCCGAGCCGCGCCCGGTCGCGCAGCGCGACCAGCTGCGCCGGCCACTCGCGCGGCAGCGGAAGGGTGTTGAGGACCAGCGTGCCGCGGCCCGCACGGCCGAACGTGCCGGCGAGCCCGTCGAGCAGCCGCAGCTTCTCGTCGAAGACCCGGGCCACGTCCTCGGGCCGCCAGGGCAGCGGGACCTCGTCGAAGACGACGGAGGCGTCCAGGAGGCACACGACGGCGTCGGACTTCGCCGCGTACAGCTCGCTCCCGGTGTCCGACAGGTCGAAGACGTAACCGTCGAAGTCGGACACGTGCGGGCGCAGCAGCAGTCCGTGCCGGGCCAGCTCGGCGGTGACCGGCGCGACGAGACCGGACACGGTGCTGTGCCCGGTGAAGGCCACCGACACCACCGGCGTGTCGGGGTGTTCGGCGAGCACGGCGTCCGGCCCGACGCGGGCCAGCAGGTTGCCCGCCCAGCGCCGCCCGGCGGTGTCGGCGGCGCCGACCAGCGCCCGTACCCGCGGGTACTCGGCGGCCACCCGGCCCCGCTCGTGCAGCGACCGCAGCGTGTCGTCGTCCGTCTTCTCGACCATTCCCAGCTCTCCCGTGCGTCGGGTGCGACGTCGGCCATGCTTGGCGAGCGTTCTAAAGCCGCCCTTGCAGCCGTCTATGCCGGGTCTTGCGGATCTCGGCGCGGGGCGCGAGGCCACAGGGCGCGGGGCGGCGCGGCCGGGGCACCGGAAGAGCGGCGTCAGCGCGGGGTTAGGTCCTCTTAAGCCGTGGTTTGGCGGGCCCGCCTAGATCTTGCTCCGCACCACGGCGTGATCGGCGGCCGGCCGAACCGGCCGTCGCAGCGACCGCGATTCCTCGGAGGAACACATGGCGACCGCACTGACCGCAGAGCTGGAGTTCGACCTCGACCTCGACCTGGAGGTCGTGGTCCAGGACGCCCCGGCGACGGAGGCCAAGTCCTTCACGGGCACCGGCACCTGTCTCTCCTGCCCGGTCACGTCCTGGCACTGCTGATCGGCCCCACCGGCTGATCAGGCGCCGGGCGGCACGGCCCTCCGGGGCCCGCGCCGCCCGGCGCACCCATGCCACTGCCACGCACGCACGCACAGAACGGACCGGGGACGGACACGTGACGGACAGCGAGATCTTCGACGCCGCCGGGACGGTGCTGCTGCGCGCCGCCGCCCGCCCCGTGCCCCCCGCCGCCGGCGCGCCCCCCGCTTCCGGCGCCGCCGGCCTCGCCTCCGACGAGGCACTGCGGGCCGAGGTCGTGCGGCTCGCGGCCGACCCGGTCTTCCTCGCGGCGGTACGGCTCGCCAGCCCGAGCCTGGCCGACGAGGCCGAGAAGGTGCGGACCGGGGCCCCGGTCAAGCGCAGGCGACTCGTACGGACGGTCGTCTCGCTGACCAAGTACCGCCTCCGGACGACCTTCCGGGCCACGCCCTTCGGCCACTTCGCGGGCGTCGCGCTCGCCGGTACCGCCAGCGGCACCGGTGCCGGCGTCGTGCGGGAGGTGGGTGCCGCGCACCGGAGCGCGAGCCGGCCCGACGCGGCCTGGCTGCACGGCCTGCTCGCCGACGAGGTCGTCACGGCCCCCGGCCTGCGCGAGCGCGCCGCCCTGACCGCCAACCCGCTGCGCACCGTACGCGACGGCCGCGTGGTCCTCGTCGACCACCACGATCCCGGTGGGAAGCGCCGGCTGGCGCACTCCGTGCGGTCGGGCGCGGTCGTCGCCCACGTCCTGGAGCGGGCCGCCGAGCCGGTCGCCTGGCCCGCGCTGGTCGCCGGACTCGCCGAGCGCTTCCCGCAGGCCCCGGCGGCGACCGTGGAGCGGACGGTGGAGCAACTGGTCGGCAGCGGATTCCTGTTGAGCGACCTGATGCCGCCGCCCGACCACACGGACCCGCTCGGCCACGTCCTCGACCGGCTCGCGGGCGTCGACCACCCGCTGCCCCGGGCCCTCGCCGGGATACGCGCCGGACTCGCCGCCCTGGACGCGGCACCGCCCGCCGGGCGCGGCCCGGTGCTCGCCGAGCTCACCGCCCGGATGCGGGCGCTGCGCGAGGCCGACGACCTGATCCAGTCGGACCTGCGGTTCGACGCGCGGCTCGTCCTGCCGGCCGAGGTCGGCCGGGAGGCCGAGCGGGCCGCCGCCGCCCTCTGGCGGACCACGGCCACCCGCCCCGGCATGCCGCACCTGCGCGCGTACCACCTCGCCTTCCTGGAGCGGTACGGCACCGAGCGCGCCGTGCCGCTGCTCGAACTCCTCGACGAGGCACGCGGCCTCGGCCTCCCCGAGTCCTACCGGAGCGGCGCGGACGGCGCACCGGCCGAGCCGACGGCCCCCTCGGCGGACGGCCGCCGCCGCGACCAGCTCCTCGGCGAACTGCTGCGGGCCGCCGTGCGGAGCCCGGACGGGGGCGGGGACGGCACCGCCGAGATCGTGCTCGACGACACGGTGCTGGACGCCCTGGGCGCGCAGGACGGGCCCACGGACGGCACCGCCCCGGAGCGCGGAGCGCCGGCCTCGCTCGAACTGGGCGCCGAGCTCGCCGCCGACAGCTGGGAGGCCCTGCTCGCCGGCGACTTCCACCTGGTCCTGGGCGCGAACCCCGGTTCGCCACGGGCCGGCGCCACCTTCGGCCGCTTCGCGCCGGTCCTGGCCGACGGCGGCGCGGCGCTCGGCGCGATCGTCGCGCGGGCGGAGGGGCAGCCGGATCGGCCGGGTCGGCCGGAGGAGAACCCGGCAGGGGACCCGGCCCGGGCGCGGACCGGCGAGCTGGTCGCCACCGTCGCGTACCGGCCCCGCGTCGCCCGTTCCGCGAACGTCGCCACCGTCCCCCCGTTGCTCCCGTACCGCATCCCGCTCGGCGTCCCGGCCTCCGCCGCCCGCGGCGACGTCACGGACCTGCGCCCCGAGGACCTCGCCGTCCACGCCGACCTGGACCGGATGTGGGTCGTCCACGCGCCGACGGGCCGGACGGTGCGCCCGGTGTCGCACTCGATGCTCAATCCCGGCAGCGGTCATCTGCCGTACGTGGCGCGCTTCCTGCTCGATCTCGGCTACGAGGGCCACGACTGGTGCGCCCCCTGGAACTGGGGCTCCTGGGCCGCCGCCCCGGCCCTGCCCCGGGTCCGGCTGGGCCGCGCCGTGCTCGCGCCCGCCCGCTGGCTCCCGGACAGCGCGCTGCGCGAGGACGCCGCCGCCCGCGCCGACGGCACGGGGCCGGGCTGGCGCGAGGCCGTCGCCGCGTGGCGGCTGCGCCTCGGGGTGCCCCGGTACGTGCTGCTCGCCCGGGCGGACAACCGGCTCACGGTCGACCTCGACGACCCGCGCCATCTGCTCGTCCTGCACGACGAGGTGAAGCGGCCGCAGGGCCTGGTGGTCACCGAGTGGTACGGCGGCCCGGACGGCACGGGCTGGTTCGCCGGGCCCGACGGCCCGCACGCCTGCGAACTGGTCGTCCCGCTCTTCGCCCGCCGGCCCCGTGCCGCGGCCGCCCCGGCCGCGCGGCCCGCCGCCGCGCCGGCGCCCGCCGGGCGGCGCGGCGTGCTGCCCGGCGGCGAGTGGCTGTACGCCAAGCTGTACGTCCCCGACGGCCTCCAGGACCAGGTCCTCTCCCGGCACGTGAGCCGGCTCGTCGACTCGGACGCGGTGCGGGCCGCCGGGACCGGCGGCTGGTTCTTCCTCCGCTACGCGGACCCCGATCCGCATCTGCGCCTGCGCTTCCGGGGCGAGCCGGAGACCCTGTGGCCGGTGCTGCTGCCGGCCGTACGGGAGTGGGCGGAGGAGCTGCGGGACGCCGGCCTGACCGACCGGCTGGTGCTCGACACGTACGACCCCGAGACGGAGCGGTACGGGGGTCCGGCGGCGCTCGGCCACGCCGAACGGGTCTTCCACGCGGACAGCGCGGCCGTGCTGGCGCAGCTGGCCGGTGGCGGCAGCGGCGGGCTGCCGGTGGTCACGAGGGCCGCGCTCGGCATCCTCGACCTCCTCACCGGGCTCGGCAGCCCGGAGGAGGCCCTCGACTGGCTCGGCGACCCCCGCTTCCTGGCCCGGCGCTCGGAGGTCGCCCGCGCCACGAAGGAGACCGTCGCCGCCCTCTTCTCCGGCGCCGCCGACTCCGAGACCCACGTCGCCGATTCCACGACGCGCACCACCGATTCCGCGGCCTACGCCGGTGATTCCCCGACGCGCGCCGCCCGCGCCGGGACGCTGACGGCCCTGCGCGGCGCCCTCGCCCCGTACCGCAGGGCCCCGGTCGCGCTGAGCCTCGCGCACATGCACTGCAACCGGCTCATCGGGCCCCGTCGCGAGGAGGAGGTCCTCGCGCACGTGACGGCCCGCGAAGGCCTGGCCCTCGCCCTCGGCAGGAAGAGGCACCACCGATGACCCACGCCCTCCAGGGCGGCCTGGACGGCGAAGCCCCGGCCTCCGCCCCGGCCTCCGCCCCGGACCGCGGCCCGGCACCCGGTCCCGCCCCCGGCGCACGTTCGCGCGGGTCCGCGCTGCGCGTCGCCGTCGACGTCGCCGAGCGGTCGCGTGATCCCGAGCGGGTCGCCCGGGTCACCGCGGAGGAGTTCGCCGGGGTGCCGGGGGAGTTGATGCTGCCCGGCTGGCAGCCGGCCTCCGTGCTGCTCGGGCATCCCGGCGTCGCGCTGCTGCACGACCGCTGCGCGCGGCACGACGACGCGTGGCGCGCGGCCGCGCACGCGCACCTCGCCGCCGCCACCGCGCTCGCCCCGCGCGAGGGACCCGCGGCCGTCGGGAACCTCGTGCTGCCCGCCCTGCTCGGCGCCGAGGCCACCGGCGGCTACGCCCGGCTGCTCGAACGCGCCACCGGCGTGCTCGCCGGGCACGCCCGGGACCGGGCCGCCGCGCTGCGCGAGCGCCGGGACGCCGGGCTGTCGTACCTCGACTACGACGTCGTCGCGGGCCTCACCGGCCAGGGCAGGGTGCTCCTCGCGGCGGCCGTCCGGGACGACGAGCGGGCCGCGGAGGC
This sequence comes from Streptomyces sp. NPDC004266, assembly GCF_042874095.1. Taxonomy (NCBI): domain Bacteria; kingdom Bacillati; phylum Actinomycetota; class Actinomycetes; order Kitasatosporales; family Streptomycetaceae; genus Streptomyces; species Streptomyces sp. NPDC004266. Next base: position 276,867 of record NZ_JBIAMM010000013.1, on the reverse strand, counting down.
CCTGGAGGACGTCCTCGCCCTGCTGGTCGCGCTCACCGAACCGCGGCGGGTCGACGGCGTCGAGGTCCCCGGCTGGTGGTGCGCCCCCGAGCGCTACGCGGTGCCCCGCGACCGGGCCGCCTACCCGCGCGGCGACTTCAACGCGGGCGCCGCCCACGGCGTCTGCGGCCCGCTCGCCCTCCTGTCGCTGGCCCACCGGGCCGGCCACGGCGTCCCGGGCACCCTCGACGCGCTCCGGCGGATCACCGACTGGCTGGACGGTCACGCGTACGAGGACGGGCACGGGGCGGTCGCGTGGCCCGGCCGGGTCTCCTTCGACGAGGAGACCGGCGCCGCGCCGCCCGCCCGGGGCGCGACGACGCGGGCCGGGTGGTGCTACGGCACCGCCGGCATCGCCGGCGCGCTCCACCTGGCGGGCACGGAGCTCGGCGACGCCGCCGTCTCCCGCCGGGCCGTCGACGCGATGACCGCGCTCCTCACCCGGCCGCTCGCCGAACTCGGCGGCGACGACCCGGGCTTCTGCCACGGCCTCGCGGGCGTCCTGCACGCCGCCGTCCGGCTCGCCGGACGCACCGGAGAGCCGGCGCTGTGGCGCGGCGCCGACCGTCTGGCGGACGCGCTGGTCTCCCTCCACGACGCCGAATCCACGTTCGGATACCGTCAGTTGGTCCGGACTCCCGGCGGTACTGTCGTCCTGGAGAGCCCGTCCCTCGTCGACGGCGCCGCCGGCGTGGCCCTGGCCCTCCTCGGCTACGCGGAGGCGGCGCACGCCGAAGGGCCGCGGGACCCGGCCGCCGCCGCGGACGGGACCGCCGCGGACGGGCTCCCCGCGGACTGGGACGCGGTCTTCCTGACCTCGTGACCACCGCGTGGACACCGCCTTCCGGCCACGCCCCTCCGGCCGCACCGGAACCGACCGACGACGGGAACGACGGCATGACCGAGAGCAAGGGCCGCCTGCTGGCCATCAGCGACCTGCACGTCGCCTACCGGGAGAACCGGGCGATCGTGGAGTCGCTGCGGCCCACGACGGACGAGGACTGGCTGCTCGTCGCCGGAGACGTCGGCGAGCAGCCCGAGGACATCGAACGGACCCTGTCCCTGCTGAGCGAGCGCTTCGCGCGGGTGGTGTGGACCCCCGGCAACCACGAGCTGTGGACGACGAAGGAGGACCCGGTCCAACTGCGCGGCCAGGAGCGGTACGAGCACCTGGTCGCCCTGTGCCGCCGCCTCGGCGTCCTGACGCCCGAGGACCCGTACCCCGTGTGGCACGGTGCGGGCGGCCCGGTCACGGTGGCGCCGCTCTTCCTGCTGTACGACTACTCGTTCCGCGTGCCCGGCGTCACCACCAAGGAGGAGTCCCTCGCCCGAGCCGAGGAGAACGGCATCGTCTGCACCGACGAGTTCTTCCTCCACCCCGACCCCCACCCCAGCCGCGAGGCCTGGTGCGAGGCCCGCGTCGCGCTGACCGAGAAGCGCCTCGCGGCCTGCGACCCGGAGCTGCCGACGGTGCTCGTCAACCACTACCCGCTCGTCCGCGAACCCACCCGGATCCTGCGCCACCCGGACTTCGCGCAGTGGTGCGGCACGGAACGGACCGCGGACTGGCACCTCCGCTTCCGGGCCCGCGCGGTCGTCTACGGCCATCTGCACGTCCCCCGGACCACCTGGCACGACGGGGTGCGCTTCGAGGAGGTGTCGGTCGGCTACCCGCGCGAGTGGAGCCGGCCCCGCCACCCGGAGGTCGGCCTCCGCCGGATCCTGCCCGAGGAGCCCGGGGAGGGAGAGTGATCGAACGCCTGGTGCCGGAGGGCGTCGTCGCCGTGGACGCCTTCGAGGACGTCGCCGAGCCCGGCGACCTCCACCCCGCGGAGGCCGCCCTGATCGCGAGGGCCGTGGACAGCCGGCGGCGTGAGTTCACCACCGGCCGCTGGTGCGCCCGGCAGGCCCTGGCGGGCCTGGGCGCGCCCGCGGCGGCGCTGCTTCCCGGCCCGCACGGCGCACCGGTCTGGCCCGGGGGCACCCTCGGCAGCATCACCCACTGCGCGGGCTTCCGCGCGGCGGTCGCCGCCCGCGCGCCCGCCGTCACCGCCCTCGGCATCGACGCCGAGCCGAACGAGCCCGTGCCCGACGGCGTCCTCGCGGCCGTCGCCCTGCCCGGCGAGCGGCGGCACCTGGGCGAGCTGGCGCGGGCGGAGCCCCTGGTCCGCTGGGACCGGCTGCTGTTCAGCGCCAAGGAGGCCGTGTACAAGTCCTGGTACCCCTGGACCGGTCAGCGCCTGGACTTCGAGGACGCGGCCCTCACCTTCACCCTGGACGGAGGCACGGACGGCGACGGAGGCAGCCGCCTCGGCGGCTTCACGGCCCGCATCCTGCCCCTCGCCCCGCCCGCCGCCGCCCTGCCCGACCGGCTCGAAGGGCGCTGGCTCGCCGAGCGGGGACTCCTGCTCACCGCGATCACGGTCGCCTGAGCCGTCCGCGGGGACAGGGCCGGGACAGACCCGACGTCGCCCCGGCGAAGGCCACGGGGCACGGCTGGTCCCGAGCGAGGACCTCCCCCGCCGGCCCGTCCGGAAGCCGGGCGGACCGCCCGGAACCTGCCTGGACCGCCCGGACCACCGGGAACCCGGCCGACACGGCGGCCCGGGGGCCGCCGCCCCGCCGCCGCCCGCCGCCCGGTTCCGCGCATGCTCCCGGGACGAGCGGGCAAGGGCCGGGAGAACGAGTCGGTGGTGGCAGAGCCGGGACCGCCGACCCTGCGGCGTGCCACCGACCCCCGGGAGGCGATCATGGGATTTCCGCTGCCCGACACCGTCGAAGAGCTGAAGGACCTCATCGGAGGTGAGGTCTCCGCCCTGCGCTCCTCCGTCCGCCGCAACGCGGACCGGCCTGCCGCCCCCACCCCCGGGGACGAGGTCACCGCCTCCGTCCGGACGCTCGTCCCCGGGCCCACCCTGCCGGCGCGCAACGACACCGGGACGGGCTGCCTCTGCAGCACCCACGACCCCGGCGCCACCGGCACCTGCTCCGTCCTCGGCGCGATCCCCGCCTCCGCCGTCCTCCTCGAACCGGTCCCCGACGAGACCGGGGTGGTACGGGACTTCCGCATCGTCGCCGGCAACCGCGTCCGCTCCGCCGAGTGGCTGGAGGCCCCCGACCGCCAGGTCGGACAGCGGTTCCTGGAAGCCCGGCCCGGAGCGGCCACGAGCGGACTCCTCGCGGCGCTCACCGACGTCGTCGCCGGCGGCGGCCCGCTGGAGGGCCGCGTCGTCGACTACACCGAGCAGCGCCTGGGCCGCCTCCACCGCGCCCCGCTCCTCTACTCGGCGGCGCTCTGCGGCGAGCAGGTCCTCGCGACCTGGCGGCCCGTGCAGAGCCAGACCGAACTCATGACGATCGACGCCCAGTACCTCGCCTCCCTCGGCTGGGGCAACTGGGACCTGCTCTCGGGGAAGGTGACCTGGTCGGAGGGGCTGAGCCGGATCTTCCACGCCGACGTCGGGATGCCCTGGCAGCTGGAGCAGCTCTGCGACGCACTGCTGCCCGACGACCTCACCGCGTTCGCCGAGTTCCTCACCTCCGTCCTGGCCGGGGAAGAACCCGCCTGGACCCGCATCCGCTTCCTGGTCCTCGGGGAGGTGCGGACGCTCGACCTGCTCGGACGGCCGGTCGTCGGCACCGACGGGCGGCCGTGGGCGGTGAACCTCGTGGCCCGTGACCTCACCCCGCAGATCCGCAGCCGCCGCAGGCTCGCCGAGACGGAGCGCGAGTCCGACCGGCTCCGGCGCCAGACACGGGCGGAGCGGCGGGTGGCCGACGCGCTGCGCGAGGCCCTGCTGCCGACCCACTCCGAGGCGCTGGCGGCGGTCGGCCTGACCGTGGCGGCCTCGTACGGACCGGCCGAGCCCGACGCGGCCGTCGGAGGCGACTGGTACAAGTGCCGCCTCCTGCCCGACGGCCGGGTCCTGGTCGCCATCGGCGACGCCGCCGGCCACGGTCTGGACGCGGTGGCCCGCATGTCCCAGCAGCGCCACGCCCTGGCCGGCCTCGCCCAGACCGGAGCGTCCGCCGGCGAGATGATGACCTGGCTCAACGAGCTGGTCTGCAGCGACCCCTCGGAGCAGACCGCCACCGCCATCGCAGGCCACCTCGACGACGCCCGCACCCTCCACTGGGCCGACGCCGGCCACCCCGCGCCCCTCCTCCTCCGCGACGGCCACGCCCGCCCCCTCCACACGGGCAAACGCGGCCCCCTGCTCGGAGCGCTGCCCGGCTACGCGTACGAGACCACCACGACCCCCCTGAACCCGGGCGACCTCCTGCTGCTCTACACCGACGGCATGGTCGAGCGCAGGGGGGAGGACGTCACCAAGGGCATCGACCGTCTCGCCGACCTCGTCGGCCGCTCGCCGGACGTGTCGCCCCAGGACCTGATCGACGCCGTCCTCGCCGACCCCGACCAGGCAGGCCACGAGGACGACGCCTGCATGCTCGCCATCCGTCTCGACTGAACGACGAGGCGAGCGCCGGCTCCCGGTTCCGGGGGCGGGGACGGCAGCCCCCGCCCCCGTCAGAGCCCGCCGAGCCCCGGAGCGCCCCAGACCGGGAACCACCGCTCCATGTCGGGCTCCATCGGGAGGTCACCCGCGAGCAGCCCTCTGACCTGCAGCTCAAAGGCGTTGTCGCGGGTCTCGGCACGGTCCGCGCGGGGCGCGAAGGGATAGAACGTGCCGCGCTTGTAGAGGTACACGAGCGCGAGGTCCGGGGGCCGGCGGGGGCCGGCCGGGGCCTTCCCCGATCCGTCCTCCGTCCCCGGAAGACGGAAGGCGGTCAGCGAGCAGAGCAGGTTCGGGCCGAAGCCGACCTCCTCCAGGAGCGCGTTGACCGCGTGCAGGTCGTTGACCAGCGCGATCAGGTCCTCGGCGGGACGCCGGACGGTGAGCCAGGTGTAGCCGTACGCGTCCGAGGCGTACGTCACGGGGTACGCGCCCGGCCCGGCGCCCTCCGCCCCGCCCTCGTCGGGCGCGGCCGCCACCTCGACGTCGAGGAGGTCCCTTACCTCCTCCTTCAGGCGCGCGAACGCGCCGCCCTCCACCGCCGCGAAGCACACCGATCCGGCGCCGGCCGGCACGAAGCCCGTGCCCGCCTGAAGGGTGAGCGCGGCGGCCGGCAGCCCGAAGAGGCGGTCCAGGTCCGGCCGCACCGGCCGATCGCGCCCGAGGATGCTGTCGAGGAATCCCACCGCCCTCACGCCTCACCGAGCCGCGCCGAGATCCGCGCGAGCTGTTCGAGCCGCTGCTCCAGGGTGGGGTGGGTGGAGAGCAGCCGGCTCAGGCTCTCCCCGGAGGAGAAGGCGGGGGCGAACCAGAAGGCGTTGTACGGCTCCGCCTTGCGCAGGTCCTTCGTCGGGATCCGGGCCATCTCGCCGCTCACCTTGGTCAGCGCGGAGGCCAGTGCCGAGGGGCGGCCGGTGAGGAGCGCGGCGGCACGGTCGGCGGCCAGCTCCCGGTAGCGGGACAGCACCCTGGTCAGCAGGAAGCTGACGACGTAGACGGCGGCGCTGACCACGGGGACGAGGATCAGGGCGATGCCCGCCGTGCTGTCCCGGCTGCGGCCGAGACCGCTGTAGAGCGCGACCCGCGTCATCATCCCGGCGAGGACCCCGAGGAAGGACGCGACGGTCATGACCGCGACGTCCCGGTGCGCCACGTGCGACATCTCGTGCGCGAGGACCCCCTCCAGCTCCTCCGGCTCCAGGCGCCGCAGCAGGCCGGTCGTGACGCAGACGAGCGCGGTCCTCTCGCCGCGACCGGTGGCGAACGCGTTGGGCACGTCGCTCTCGGCGATCGCCACCTTCGGCTTCGGCATGTCGGCCAGCGCGCAGATCCGGTCCACGGTGCCGTGCAGCTCGGGCGCCTGCTCGCGGGTCACCTCGTGGGCCCCCATCCCCAGCGCGGCGATCCGGTCGCTGAACCAGAACTGCCCCACGAACAGCGCGCCCGTGATCAGCAGGATGACGGGCCAGGAGCCGCGCAGCAGCACCAGTAGGACGCCGACGAAGACCACGTACAGCAGGCCGATCAGGAACATCGTCGTCGCCATGCGGGTCGCGAGCCCCCGGTCGGGGGCGTAGCGCGAGCGGGACGAGGACCGGGTTCCGGACATCCGCGCACCCTCTTCCAGCAGGGGCGGGACCGGCCGGACCCGGGCCGGGGCAGGCCTTCCGCCCCCTTCAGCCAGTGTGCTCCCGCGCGCGCCGGAACGGGGGCGGGGCGGGGGGAGCCGCCGGGTACGATCCCGGGGTTCCGGCGGCCGCGCGTGCGCGGCGGACGCCTACGCGTGACCGTTCGAGGGGGACCACATGACAGGGCGAGGGGCCGTCGCGATCGAGCCCATGGACGGACCGGCCGCGGTGCGGGCCCAGGACGCGTTCAGGCTGGTCTACGCCGAGGCCTTCGCCGGCCCTCCGTACCACGAGACCGAGGACGGCGTCGCCGCCGCCTTCCGCCGCTTCCCCGTCCAGGCCGGCGACCACGGTTTCCGCGCCGCCCTGGCCCGTGCCGAGGAGGGCGAGCCGGTCGGCATGGCGTACGGCAGGCCGCTCCCGCCCGACGCGGTGTGGTGGGACGAGCTCACCGAGCCCGTGCCCGCCGGGACGCGGCGCGAGGACGGGCGCCGCACCTTCGGCCTCATGGAGATCGCGGTGCGCGGGCCGTGGCGCGGCCAGGGCGTCGCACGGGCCCTGCACACGGCGCTGCTCGACGGGATCGGTGCCGAGCGGGTGCTGCTGAACGTCCACCCGGCGAACCGGGCGGCGACGGCCGCCTACCGGGCGTGGGGCTACCGCAAGGTCGGCGAGACACGGCCGGGAGGCGGAGCCGCGGACCTCCACGACGTGATGCTGCTCGACCTGCCCGGCCCGGCCTGACCCGGAAGACTAGGTGAGCAGGCGGTCGCTCAGGAAGGCCAGGATCTCGTCCCGGGCCCGGACGGTGGGGTGACCGGCCTCGTCGACGAGGTGGGCGGTGACGACGCTGTGCGGCGTGCCGACCTGCTCGGCGAAGAACGGCGGGGGAGCGGGGTTCGCCGCGCCGTCCGGGAGGACACGGCCGTCGAAGGCGTCCCCGAGCAGCGCGCGGTACGCGGCGAAGCGGCGGCCCGTGCACCAGCGGTCGCCCTCGAAGCGGTAGGAGAGGACGGTCAGCCCGTCGCGGGCCACCCGCTCCCGGATCGCGTGCGCGTCCGCCTCGTCGAGTTCGAGCCCGCCGGGGTCGTCGAGGGGCAGGGAGGGGTGGTTGACCACGGGTGCGATCACGGCCGGCTCCAGGGCCATGGTGAGGGCGAAGTTGCCGGTGAAGCAGAGGCCGATCGCGCCGACGCCCGGGCCGCCGCACTCGGCGTGCGCCCGGCGCGCCAGCCCCCGCAGCCACGCCGTGACCGGGCTCGTACCGCCTCCGGCGAACGCCCGGAACTCCGCGCTGACGCACGCCCGCCGCACCACCTCCATGCCCCCTTCGAGCGTGGGGAAGGCGCCGTCGGTCCCGAAGAGGGAGGGCACGTGGACGGTGAAGCCGGCGTCCCGCACCCAGCGGGCGAGGCGCAGCACGTCGGGGCTGATGCCGGGCATCTCGGGCAGGACGACGACGGCGGGCCCGGTACCCGCCGTGTGGACCGTCTTCACCACGCCGTCCACGTCGACGAGGCGGTGGTCGAAGTCGTCGATCGGATCGTCGGCAGGAGGAGTCATGGGCCCAGCGTGGCCCGCCGCCCGGGCACCGGGTGAGGGGCGAGATCGCCAAGTCCACCGGTAATCTCGCCACCATGAGTGCGCTGCGCGTCGGTGTCCTGGCCTATCCGGGCTGCTTCGCCTCCGAAGTCTTCGGCGTGCCGGACCTGTTGACGATGGCCGGCCACGTCGCGGGGCCCGCAGGGCCGGGCTACCGGGTGTCGATCGTCTCGCCGCGCCGCCGGGTCACCGCCTCCGGCGGCGCCCGGCTGGACGTCGGTCCGCTGCGTGAGTCCGACGTCCTCGTCGTACCGGGCTTCGAGCTGCTCCTCGACGCCGACCCCGACGAGCGGCTCGGCGCCCTCGCGCCCGAGATCGCGGCGATCCGCGCGCACTTCGCCGCGGGCACCGCCGTCGTCTCCCTCTGCGTCGGCGCGTTCCTGCTGGCCGACGCCGGGCTGCTCGACGGGCGCCGCGCCACGACCTCCTGGCTCCACGCGGACGCGCTGGCCCGGCGCCGCCCGGCCGCCGACGTCCGGCCCGAGGAACTCGTCGTCACCGACACGGGGGTGACGACCACGGCCGCCTTCAGCGCCATGTACGACTTCGCGCTGGACCTGATCCGCCGGCACGGCGGGCCCCGCGTGGCCCGCGCCACCGCCCGCCTCGCCCTCGTCGACGACGCGCGCACCTCGCAGACCCCCTACGTGGACGCCCGGCTCCTCCCGCAGCCCGGCCACGGGTTCTCCGAGCGGGTCATGCGCCACCTCGACCAGCACCTCGCCGCCCGCTACGACCTCGCGTCCCTCGCCGCCGCCTTCGGCGTCAGCACCCGGACCCTGCTGCGCCGCTTCGCCGCCGAGACGGGCCGCACCCCCCTCGCGCACCTCCAGTCCTCCCGCGTCCGCCGCGCCCGCCACCTCCTGGAGACCACCGACCGCACCGTGGCCGCCATCGCCGCCTCCGTCGGCTACCGCGACCCCGGCACCTTCACCGCCCTCTTCATCCGGCACACGGGCCATCCGCCGAGCGCCCACCGCGCGGCCTTCCGCTCCCGCCGACAGCCGACGACGTGAACAGCGTAGGTCAAGGAGGCATCCGGGAAAGGGAGTTGCCGGAGCGCTGCGATACGTTGACGACGTGACCGACATCGAATCGCGCATCGACACCTCCCGGCCGCACACCGCCCGGATATGGAACTACTGGACCGGCGGCAAGGACAACTACCCGGTCGACCGGGAGGCCGGCGACCGGATCCGCGAGCTGCACCCCGGGATCGGGGAGTACGCGAAGGCGGACCGGCTGTTCCTGGGGCGGGCGGTGCGGCACCTGGCCGAGCAGGAGGGCGTCCGGCAGTTCCTGGACATCGGCACGGGACTGCCGAGCGCCGACAACACGCACGAGGTCGCCCAGCGCGTCGCCCCCGACGCGCGGGTCGTGTACGTCGACAACGACCCGCTCGTGCTCGCGCACGCCCGCGCCCTGCTGGTCGGCACGCCCGAGGGCCGCACCGACTACCTGGACGCGGACCTGCGGGACGTCGACACGATCCTCGCCGCCGCGGCGAAGACCCTCGACCTCACGCAGCCGGTCGCGCTGATGCTGCTCGGGGTCGTCATCTTCGTCGAGGACGACGAGGAGTCGTACGGCATCGTCCGCCGCCTGATGGACGCGCTCGCCCCCGGCAGCCACCTCGTGCTGTCCCACACGGTCACCCACCCCGACATGCCGGACGTCGACGCGGCGGTGGCGTTCTGGAACGAGCACGGCACCCCGAAGCTCACCCAGCGCGCCCCCGGGGCGATCGCCCGCTACTTCGACGGCCTGGAGCTGCTGGAGCCCGGCGTGGTGTCCTGCTCCGCGTGGCGGCCGGAGACGGAGACGCCCGACGTCGCCATGTACGCGGGCGTCGGCCGCAAGCGGTAGGGGTCACGGGGTCAGCCAGCCGCGCAGGAGCCTGCTCACGGCGGGCATCGCCACGTAGGTCATCAGCACGTTGAAGACGCAGGCGACGACCGCGCTGCTCAGCAGGAGGGGGAGCGCGGTGAGGCGGGGGACGAGGAAGAGGCTGCCGAACACGGAGATCGGGTAGATCGCCAGGGTCGCGCTGACCGCCATCTTCCACCGGGGCGGCGCGGGCCGGGTCGATCCCGGCTTGGCGAACCAGGTCTCCATGCCGGTGAGCTCGCGCCGGGCGATCTCGGTGTGGTGGTGGCCCTGGCAGTCGGCGAACCAGGCGGCCCGCTCGGGGGACTCCTGCCAGGCCCGGCAGGCCTCCGCGTCCCGGAACCGGTGGACGAGGAACCAGGGGGCGTCGCCGCCGGAGGAGCGGAAGAGCCCGTAGCCGAGGTGGCCGGGGAAGCCGGCCGCCGTGTCGAGGATGCCCTTCGCCCACAGCTCGAAGGAGGCCTCGTGACCGGGCTCCACCCGGCGGGCTATCAGCAGGGTCACCTCGCCGGTGTCGGCGGGGACGGTGGTGTGCTCGAGGTGGGCCACGGTCATGGGTACTCCTCATGATCATGCCGCGCCCGTGCCCACTCTACGCGGAACCGCCGGGCCGCCGGGCCGCCGGGCCGCCGGGCCGCCGGGCCGCCGGGCCGGCGGGCCACCGGGTCCCCGGGCCGCCGGGCCGCCGGGAGCGGTGCGGAGGGGCGGTCGCTCCTTCAGCGCATTCGGCGCCGGGCCGCCGCGCGGCGCCGGAGCGGACCGACGGGTTCGGGATATCAGTGGTCGCAGGCGGCGGTCGGCGGTGACCGCCCTGTCCGGAAAGGCGGGAGTCCCGTGACCGTCAAGGCCATCCCCGAGGGATATCCGCGCGTCACGCCGTACCTCTGCGTCGACGGGGCCGCGGAGGCGATCGACTTCTACGTCGCCGTGCTCGGGGCGACCGAGCGGATGAGGATGCCGGCGCCCGACGGCACGATCGGCCATGCCGAGCTGGAGCTCGGGAACGCGCTCATCATGCTCGCGGACGAGTTCCCGAGTATGGGCTTCCGCTCGCCGAGGACGGTGGGCGGCACGCCCGTCACCCTGCACGTGTACGTCGAGGACGTCGACGCGGTCTTCGCCGAGGCCCTCGCCCGGGGCGCCACGGAGCTGTCACCGGTGAAGAACGAGTTCTACGGCGACCGCACCGGACAGTTCGAGGACCCCTTCGGACACCGCTGGAACCTGTCCACGCACGTCGAGGACGTCTCCCCGGAGGAGATGGAGAAGCGGGCAGGGGAGGCCGTGCGGGCCATGGAGTTCCCCCGGGACGGCGCCTGAGGGGCCCGCGCCGCCCGCCGGTTCACCGGACCCGGAAGGTGGCCATCATGCCCATGGCCGAGTGGTCGAGCATGTGGCAGTGGTACACGTAGTCGCCGCGGAAGCCGTCGAACGTCATGTGCAGCTTCACCGTCTCGCCCGGCATGACCCGCACCGTGTCCTTCAGGCCCGCCTCGGTCGGGCCCGCGGGCCGCCCGCCGCGTTCGAGGACCCGGAACTGCACCAGGTGCACGTGGAAGTTGTGCGGGGCGCGCTTGTTGGTGTTGGTGACGTTCCAGATCTCGGAGGACCCGAACGCCACGGTGGTGTCGACGCGATCGGGGTCGAACATCCGCCCGTTGATGAACCCCCGGGGGTCGGGGCGCCCGTCCTCGTCCATGCCGAGCTCGATGTGGCGGGTGACGGCGGCCTTGGGCAGAGCGGCGGCGGGCGGCAGCGTCCGCAGGACCTCGGGGACGCGGCTGGGGTCGTCGGCGGTACGCACGACGTCGAAGCGGAGCACCTTGCCGGTCTGCTCGGGCCGGCCGGGGCCGGTGTTGGCGAGGACCAGCCGGGTGCCGACGGGGTGGCGGGAGAAGTCGACGACCACGTCGGCGCGTTCCCCGGGCGAGAGCGTGAGGACGGGCACGGCGACGGGGCGTTCGAGCAGCCCGCCGTCCGAGCCGATCTGGGTGAGCGGGGTGCCGTCGGACAGACTCAGCGCGAAGAGCCGCAGGTTGGAGCCGTTGAGCAGCCGGAACCGGTACTTGCGGGCCGCGACCTGGAAGTACGGGGTGGGCTTGCCGTTGACGAGGAGGGTGGTGCGCTGCCGGTCGCTCATCGTGTACGCCAGCTGGCCGCGCTCGTCGAAGCGGGCGTCGCGGATCGTGACGGGCACGTCGTACCGGCCCTTGGGCAGCGGAAGGCTCTGTTCGAGGTCGTCCGTGAGCAGATAGCCGCCGGACAGGCCGCGGTAGACGTGCTCGGCCTCCATGTGGTGGGCGTGGTCGTGGAACCAGAGCGAGGCGTGGGGCTGCCGGTTGGTGTACACGTACGTCCGCGCGGTGCCGGGGGCGAAGACGTCCATCGGGTTGCCGTCGTGGCTGGGCGGGACGCTTCCGCCGTGCAGGTGGACGGTGACGGGCATGTGGAGGCCGTTGTGGTGGCGGACGAGGACCCGCCGCCCGGAGCGGGCGTGGATGACGGGGCCGGGGAAGTGCCCGTCGTAGGTCAGGACGTCGGTGGCGACGCCGGGGAGGATCTCGGCGGTGGCCTTGCGGATGGTCAGCTCGTAGACGTCCGCGTCGCCCGTCGAGGAGAGGGGGCGCAGCACGGGCGGGACCGGCATGGCCGTGCCGAAGGCGGGCGGCACGGGGGCGGGCGCACGGCGCGGGCCGGCCGGCGGCAGGGCCTCCGCCGCGTGCGCCTCGCCCCCGGCGGAGGTGCCGGGGGCGAAGAACGGCAGGCCTGCGGCGGCGAGGGCCCCGCCGAGCACGCTGCGACGGGTGATCATCGGCTTCCTCCCGGGAGGTGGGCGGCACATGACGCCGGACGAGGGGCTTCCGGCGGGCCGGCCGACACCCTGTGATCCAGGTCTAACCGAGAGCGGGGAGAACCGCACACGGCGACGGCGCCGGCACGGCCCGCCGCGCGCCGCCCCTGGTCGGCCCGGGCGGCGTGACGGCTGGGGCGAGGGCCGTTCGCCCCCGCGCCGGGCCAGGTACTCCGTGCGGGGAAGACGGGAGGCGCGCCGGGGGACGAGGAGGGCCCGACGGGGGGACGCGGTGCGCGGGGCGCAGCCGCGGGTGAGGAACGCGAGGCGGGCCACGGGCAGCAGGCAGACGGTCCGCGGTGCACCAGGGCGGGCGGACGCCCGGCACCAGGTCGACGCCGACGATCGCGCCCGGCAGGACGACGGCGAGGGACCGCACGCGCTCGAAGGCGCGCCGGGGTCCCCGGGAGACCGGCACGGCCGGCCGGCGTCGCCGTGCCGTGCTCGGCCTCGCGAGGAGGGTCGCCGTGCTCGGCCTCGCGAGGAGGGCCGAGGGGCCCCGGTCAGCCGGTCTTCGCCAGGCCCGTCGCCCGGCCGTCCGCGTCCCGGGTGACCTCCAGGACCTCGTCGACGGCGCCGCGGTCGATCGGCCCGAACACGTGCGGGAAGAGGGTCCCCTCGGGGACGCCGGGCGGCGGGGTCGGCGCGGCGGCCTCCCACTCCGTCCTGGCGGTGAGCCGGCTCTCGTCGAGGAGGAGCACCAGGAGGGGTCCGGAGGCGCTGCCGAAGAAGGCGTCGACGACGGCGAGCGTGGTCGGCTCGTCGGGGGAGCAGTGGACGAAACCCTCCTCCGCGAGGGAGGCGGGGGCGTACGGCTCCTCCGGCCGGGCGGACCATTCGGCGGGCGTCACCACGTGGTAGATCATGCTCCGGTTATAGCAGGGCGTTCCGCGCCCTCCGCGGGGCCGGGGACGCCGGAGGTCACCAGGCGGGCCCGGCCTCGATCAGCAGGTCCCGGACCCGGGTCACGTCGGGGTTGTCGGGGCGGCCCGGGCGCTGGACGAGATAGCCGGTGTTGATGGGCGGGTCCTCCGGCTCGTGCAGGGACACCAGGGCGCCGGAGGCCAGTTCGGCGTGGCAGAGGTAGCGCGGCAGGACGCTGAAGCCCGCTCCGGCCACGACGGCGGCGAGCACCCCGCGGAGATCGGGCACGGTCACGGCGGCGGGGCGGGACAGCCGCGCCCCGAAGACATGGCGCCAGTAGCGGCGGGCTATGGGCAGGTCCTCGGCGTACGCGACCAGGGGGACGGGGTACAGCGCCGCCGGCCCCTCCAGGGCCAGTCGCTCCTTGACGCGGTCGGCCCACACGGGGGCCGCGACGAGGACGAACTCCTCGTCGGTGAGCGGCACGGCGGTCAGCGCCCGCCCGCGCGGCCGGAAGGTGGCGATCACCAGGTCGTGCCGGCCCGCGCGCAGCTCGTCGAGGAGCGGCTCGGTCAGACCCGGGCTCACCCTCAGCCGTACGCCTTCGGCCGCCAGCGGGGCGAGGGCGGGCAGGACGCGCGCACAGAGCAGCTCGGCGGGGCCCGCCAGATGGACGGGAGCGGTCCGCTCGTGGGACGCGGCCTCGTGCCCGGCCACCGCGGCCAGCGCGTCGAGGGGCCCGGCGACCCGGGCGGCGAGGTCGTCGGCGACGGCGGTCGGGGCGACACCGCGCGGCAGCCGCTCGAAGAGCTCGCGCCCCGTCTGCCGCTCCAGGGCGCGGATCTGGGTGGTCACCGTCGGCTGCGACAGGCTGAGCAGTCCCGCGGCCGCGGTGAACGAACCGGAGCGGTGGACGGCGAGGAACGTCCGCAGCAGGTTCAGATCGGCCACCGGCTGCACCGCACCATCGGAATCCCTATGTCTCACCCGCCCCAGCCTATCGGCCGGGCTATGGGAGGGCGGCTTCTCCCCGGAACGTGCGCCGGTACGCGAGAGGGGAGACGCCGATCGCCGCGTGGAGGTGCTGGCGCAGCGAGGTGCCGGTGGTGAAGCCCGCCTGGCTCGCGACGTCGTCCACGGCGAGGTCCGTGGTCTCCAGCAACTGCCGGGCCCGGGCCACCCGTTGCTGGATCAGCCAGCGGCCGGGGCTCATGCCGACCTCCTCGTCGAACCGGCGGGCGAAGGTCCGCAGGCTCATCCGGGCGTGGCCGGCGAGCTCGCTGAGCGTGAGCGGCTCGTGCAGGTTCTCCAGCGCCCACTGCCGGGTCGCCGAGGTCCCGTTCGCGGTGGCCTCCGGCACGGGCTGCTCGATGTACTGGGCCTGCCCGCCGTCCCGCCAGGGCGGTACGACGCACACACGCGCCACGTGGTTGGCGACGGCGGTGCCGTGGTCCTTCCGCACGAGGTGCAGGCAGACGTCCACGCCGGACGCGGCGCCCGCCGAGGTCAGCACGTCGCCGTCGTCGACGAACAGCACGTCGGGGTCGAGCGCCACCTGCGGGAACCACTGGCGGAAGACGGCGGCGAGCGCCCAGTGCGTCGTGGCGGGGCGGCCGTCCAGCAGCCCGGCGGCGGCCAGGACGAACGCGCCCGTGCAGATGGACACGAGGCGCGCCCCGGCGGGCACGGACGCCAGCGCCCCGGCGACCCCGGCGGGGAGTTCGCGGGAGAGGAGGGCCATGTCGAAGGGCGGAAGGATCACGGTGTCGGCCGTGCGGAGCACCTCGGGCCCGTGCGCGACCGTCACGGAGAAGTCGGAGTTGGTGCGGACGGGCAGGCCGTCCACCGAGCAGGTCAGGACCTCGTAGTGCTCGGCCGCCGCGTCGAACACGCGGCTGGGGATGCCCAGCTCGAAGGGGTAGACCCCGTCCAGGGCGAGGACGACGACACGATGACGGTCACCCATGGCAGGATCCCTTCGAAAGATGGCAATCGTGCCATGGTACGCGGCGGAGCCGGCGACGAGGCTGGAGCGCATGACGAATCCCACCATGCGCGCCATCAGCCAGGACGCCCACGGAACCGCCGAGGTCCTCAAGGAGGTCGTGATCCCGCGGCCCGTGCCCGGCCCCGGCCAGATCCTCGTCGCCGTCCGCGCGGCCGGCGTCAACCCGACCGACTGGAAGCACCGCGCCGGCGCCCTCTTCCTCGACCGCCTCCCCCTCGTCCTCGGCTGGGACGTCTCCGGGGTCGTGGCGGCCGTCGGCTTCGGCGTGACCGTGTTCAAGCCCGGCGACGAGGTCTTCGGCATGCTGCCGTACCCGTACGGAGTGGGCTCCCACGCCGAGTACGCGACCGGACCCGCCCGCGCCTTCGCCCACAAGCCCGCCGAGATCGACCACGTGCAGGCCGGCGCCCTGCCGCTCGCCGCCCTCACCGCGTACCAGGCGATCGTCGACACCGCCCGGATCGGCGCCGGCGGGCGGGTCCTGATCCACGCGGCCGCCGGAGGCGTCGGCCACCTCGCCGTCCAGATCGCCAAGTCCCTGGGCGCGTACGTCATCGGCACCGCGAGTGCCCCGAAGCACGAGTTCGTCCGCTCCCTGGGCGCGGACGAGGTCGTCGACTACCGCACCACCGACTTCGCCGAGGTCGTCCGCGACGTCGACATGGTCCTCGATCCGATGTCCGGCGACACCCGCACCCGCTCCCTCGACGTCCTGCGCCCCGGCGGCACGCTCGTCTCCCTCCTCCCGCCCACCGACCCCGACGAGCCGGCCAGGGCGTCCGCGCGGGGCGTCCGCGTGGAGACCCTCCTCGTCGAGGCCGACCACGCCGGGATGAACGCCGTCGCCGCCCTCGTGGCCTCCGGTGCCCTCCGCCCCCACGTCGAGGCCGTCTTCCCCCTCGCCGAGGCCGCCAAGGCCCACGCGCTCGGCGAGACCGGCCGCACCACCGGCAAGCTCGTCCTCACCGTCGACGCCCCGTCGGCCGGAGCCTGAGCCCGACCCGGCGGACCCGTGCGCCGGACGCCGTGACCAGGGGGAGCCGGCGGTCCGCCGGCAGCGGCTCGAAGCCCACCGGGTGGAGCTCCGGCGCCGGGTGGAGCTCCGGCGCCGGGTGGCGGAGGCGCAGGTCTGCCTCGGCCTGGTCGCATGCGCGCCGGCTGCTCCCGTGACGACCTCGCGGGCTGCCCCCGGCTCCAGGACCTCGTGGCCGCCGCGGCCGAGGGCGGGGACCTTCCCGGCGCGACCGGTGCCGAAAGGCCTACTCGCTGGTACGGTCCCTGACCTACCGGTGCTCCACGGGGAGCCGCCGGAGCCGGGGAGGGGCGGAGCCATGGCGCGACGGACGGACGGGGTGCTCCCCGAGGGGCTGGCCGAGGCGATACGGGGCACCGCCGACGACATCGCGGCGGTCCTGCGCGCCGAGGCGCCTGCCGGCGCCGGGGACGTCGCGCGGCTCCCCGTCCCCCGCTCCACCTGGACGGTCGGCGAGGCCGCCGCCCATCTGGCACAGGCCAACGCCCTCATGGCCGACCTGGCCGCCGGGTACGAGCGCCCCTACGGCGACGGCACCCCCGGCAGCCTGGCCGAGGCCAACGAACGCGCCCTCGCCGGATTCGGCGAGCGGTCACCCGGCCCGCTCGCCGAGATGATCACGGAGCGGGCCGCCGCGTTCCTCGCGGGCGTCGAGGAGCGCGACCCGGCCGAGCGGCTCTCCACTCCGCTCGGCCCCATGGGCCCGGCCGTCCTCGGCTCGTACCTGCTGACCCACATGCTCGGCCACGGCTACGACCTCGCCCTGGCCCTGGGCCGGCCCCACATGCTCGACGCGCACCGGGTCGGGCTCACCCTGCCGTTCATGATCGAGGCGATGCCCCGGGTCGCCGATCCGGCCGCCGTCGCGGGCCTGACCGCGAGCTTCGCCGTACGGCTCCGGGGAGGCCCGGGCTTCGGCGTCACCGTCACGGACGGCGCGGTCCGGACCGGCCACGAGCCACCGGCCCGTCCCGACTGCACGATCCTCACGGAGCCGGTCGCCTTCCTCCTCCTCGGCCTCGGACGGGTCGACCCCTGGCCGGTGATCGCGCGCGGCAGGGCCCTCGGCTGGGGCCGCAAGCCGTGGCTGGCGCCCCGCTTCCCCCGCCTCTTCCGCGCGCCCTGACCCGTCCCCGCGCGTTCCCGTCCCGGCCGATGGATCCTGGAGGTATCGGAAGGGGCCGCACCTCGATTCCGCGCGGCCCGGCGATGCGAGGAGGCGGACCATGAGCCGCACGCTGGAATGGACGGTCGGCCTGGAACTGACCGAGGACAGCGGCAGGACGAAGGCCGAGGCCCGGCTGACCACCGGCACCTCGACCCTCACGGGCCACGGCTCCGCGCGGTGCAACCCGGCGGACGTGGACGTGCCGGCGATCGGCGACGAACTCGCCGCGAGCCGGGCGATGAAGGACCTGGCGGGCAAGCTCATGCGGGAGGCCAACCGGGAGATGGAGGCGGTGGGGGCGGGCACCGTGCCGCAGCACACCGGCCCCGGGTACGGCTGGCCGGAGGCGGTCTCCTGACGGAGCCGCCACCCGCACCGGGAGCCCGGCGGTCCGGAACGGCCCCGCCGGGCTCCCCGCCCGTGCCCGGGACGCGGCCACCGGGGAGAACCCGCCGCCCCGGAGCGTCCGACGGACCCGGGGCCGACCGGAGCGCCCACCCGTCCTAGGCCGGGCCCTCGCCCCCTTCGCACGTCATCCGGTCCACGACCTCCACCACCCCGTCGACCGTCTCGCACAGGCGGACCAGGATCGGGCCGAGGTTCGCGCGTTCCAGGGTGCCGCTGAGCGTCACCCGGCCCTCGTCGACGTCGATGTGCACGGCCGAGGGGGAGAGGTGCAGGATGCGGACGATCACGTCCTCGCGGATCTCCTCCTGGATCGAGCGGTCCCTCCGCAGGAACAGCTGGAGCAGATCGCTGCGGCTGAGCACCCCGATCAGCCGGCCGTCCGCGTCCACGACGGGGAGCCGCTTCACCCGGTGCCGTTCCATCAGACGGGCGGCCTCGACCGCCGTCCAGGAGGGCCGGGCCGTCACGGCCGGGCTCGACATCATGGCCTCGGCCGTGCTCGGGCCGTCCTTGGCCGTGTGCCGCCGCAGCAGGTCGGCCTCGGAGACGACGCCCACCGGCCGGTTCTCCTCGTCGACCACCGGGACCGCGGTGATGCCGTACTCGTCGAGGAGCCGCGCGATCTCCTTGAACGACGTCCCGCGCTGCACCGCGACCGCGGTGGGCGTCATCAGGTCCGCGACACTGCGGTGCCTCATCGTCCGTTCCGTCCCTTCTGCGTTCCGGATTCCATGATCCCGCACCGCGGCCCGTCCTGGTGCGAGGGGGGTCCGAGGGGTGGCCGGAAACACGGCGGGAAACGGGGTGCGACAGGGGCTTGTGAGCATGACACGGCCGTGGTTACCTCCGGTAAGTCGTCGTCGCGCCACGGAAGAAGGACCCCCCATGCCCTCTCCCCGCACGTCCGGGACCCGCCGCTTCCTCGGAGCCCTCGCGGCCTCCCTCACCCTCGTCGCCGCGTCCGCGGGCGCCGGGTCCGCCTCCGTCCCGGGACCGGCCGCCGCCCCCGCCGGGCTCAAGGAGGTGATGTTCGTCGGCAACAACTGGGACGGCACCGCCGACGTCATCGCCTCCCACGGCGACTTCCGTCGCGTCGCCCGCGTGAACGTGATCCCCGACAAGGAGGAGCGCCTCCGCGAGATCTACCTCAACCCCGTCAAGCTCGCCTTCTTCCTCGGCGTCCGCAGCGGACCGGGCGAGGGGCACGACCAGTTCGTCGACGACATGTACGCGACCCCCGACGGCACCGCCATGGTCGTCTCCCGCCCCAGCTTCGCCGACGTCGTCTCCCTCGACCTGCGGACCGGACGGATCAACTGGCGCTTCCCCGTGGCGGGTCACCGCGCCGACCACATGGCCCTCTCGCCCGACGGCACCCGCGTCGCGGTCTCCGCCTCCACCGCGAACACCGTGCACGTCCTGGACGTCGCCACCGGACGCCAGGTCGGCTCCTTCAAGACCGGCGACAAGCCCCACGAGAACGTCTTCACCTCCGACGGCCTGCTCTGGAACATGTCGATCGGCGAGGTCACCACCGCGCTCGACGCCCCCTGGCTCGACTGGACCAAGGGGGACCGGAAGATCACCGTCGTCGACGCCCGCACCTTCGAGACCGTCCGCGTCATCGACATGCGCGACCGCCTCGACGCCTTCGGGCGCGGCGACCTCTCCGACGCCGTCCGCCCGCTCGTCTTCACCCCGGACGAGAAGAAGATCTACTTCCAGGTCTCCTTCTTCAACGGCTTCCTGGAGTACGACGTCGACGCCGACCGCATCACCCGCCTCAAGAACCTCCCCGGCAACCCGGCGACCGACCCCGACCGCACCACCTGGGTCAACGACTCGCGCCACCACGGCCTCTCGATCAGCCCCGACGGCGACAAGCTCTGCGTCGCCGGGACGATGGACGACTACGCCACCGTGGTCGACCGCGACACCCTCCGGGAAGGCCCGCTCGTCCCGGCCTCCAAGCCCTACTGGGCGACCGTGAGCGGCGACGGCACGTCCTGCGTCGTCTCCGAGAGCGGCGCCGACCGGGTCACCGCGATCGACTTCGCCACCGGACAGCGGGTGGCGAGCGTGGACGTCGGCGACCACCCCCAGCGCGTACGCCTCGCCCGCGTCCCCGCCGACTGGACCGGCCCCACCGCCGGCTGAGCAACCGCCGAGCCCCCTCACCCCCTCGCATCCCGAAGGACACCGTGAAGAGAACACTCCTGGGGGCCGCGCTCGCCGCGGCCCTCCTGGCTGCCGGAACCCCGGCGGCACCCGCTTCCGCGACCGCGCCCGTCCCGGCGGGGCCCGCCCTCGCCGACAGCTGGCAGCCCCCGCTCCGCACCCAGGGCCGCTACGTCGTCGACGCGAACGGCGACCGCTTCAAGCTCAAGTCCGCCAACTGGCACGGCGCACAGGGCTCGTGGACCGGCTCGGGCGACCAGGCCGACCCCGTCAACCACAACGCCGGCGAGAAGTCCGACCAGATGCCCCTCGGCCTCGACCGCGCGCCGGTCGCGACGATCCTCGCTGACTTCCACGCCCTCGGCATCAACAGCGTCCGCCTGCCGTTCTCCAACGAGATGCTCCACGACCAGCGGCCCGTTCCCGACGCCGCCGTCGCCGCCAACCCGCAGCTGCGCGGCAAGACCCCGCTCCAGGTCTTCGACGCGGTGATCGCCGCCACCACCGCCGAGGGCTTCGCCGTCGTCCTGAACAACCACACCAACACCTCCCGCTGGTGCTGCGGCCTCGACGGCAACGAGCGCTGGAACACCAGCCAGACCACCGCGCGGTGGGAGGACGACTGGCTCTTCATGGCCCGGCGCTACCGGGGCGACAAGCGGGTCGTCGGCGCCGACCTCTACAACGAGGTCCGGCGCACGATCACCGACGACGCCAACTGGGGCCGGGGCGACTCCCACGACTGGTGGACGGCCACCCAGCGCCTCGGCGACCGGATCCTCACCGAGGCGAACCCCGACCTCCTCGTCGTCGTCGAGGGCATCAACTGGCAGGGCATCCCCGCCGACGGGTTCTTCCACTGGCGGCCGACCCTGGAGCCCGCCCGCACCCTCTCCCACACCCTCGTCGCCTCGGACAAGCTCGTCTACTCGGCCCACTTCTACGGCTACACGGGCCCGAACCACACCGGCGCCACCGGCACCGGCGAGACCCACGACTGGCGCTACCAGGAACTCTCCCGCGACGAACTCTTCGCGACCCTGCGCCGCCAGGCCTTCTTCGTCGCCGCCGACACCGGCCGGCACTACACCGCGCCCGTGTGGATCAGCGAGTTCGGCATCGGCGCCGACGAGACGAACCCCCAGGCCCGTGCCTGGTTCGGCGACTTCGTCGACCACCTGATCGCGAACGACACCGACTTCGCCTACTGGCCGCTCGTCGGCTTCACCGGCCACGGACGGTGGAAGCTCCTCGACTACGACACCGAGGGCCGCCGCTCCGGCATCCTCGACGGCGACGACTGGCGCGCGGCCGACTGGCGGCGGCTCGTCACCGCCCCCGCCCTCACCGGACCCGTGCCGGCCGCCGAGACCTGGGACATGCTGAACCTCGACCACGCCGACGCGGTGCAGTCCCTCCGCACCCGCGCCGGGGGCGACTGGGACCCCGGCGCCCGCAAGGGCACCTGCCCCGACGGGCAACGGCTCGTCGGCCTCGCCCACCGCGACGGACGCGGCCTGTGCACGGACGCCGGAGCCGCCCGGCTCGCCGACCCGGCGGGCGGCTCCACCGTCGTGACCGACGAACGGTACGTCAAGGAGGGCGACTGGGCGGGCGGCTACACCAAGCTCCAGTGCCCCCGCGACCGGTTCATGACCGGCTACAGCGTCCGCGGCCAGGCCGTCTCCGCCGTCCTGTGCGCCGCCGCCTCCCGCGTCCTGCCGGTGACGGGCCGCACGGTCTGGTTCGACCGCGGCGACAACCGCCCCGCGGGGGACCCCGGCGGCGAGTTCGCCCAGGGGAACCACAAGGGACAGTGCGCCACCGGAGAGTACGCGGCCGGGATCGCCTTCACCGGCGCCTGGGCCAAGGGGAAGACCCCCGACGCCCTGCTCTGCCGCGCTCTGTAGGGCGCCGGACAGAGCGGGAGGGGGCCTGCCGGATCCGATCCGGCAGGCCCCCTCTCCGTACGCTCAGGACCTGTTGACGGCCACCTCGTAGAGCGAGTAGCCCCAGTCCGTGGCCCGCTTCACCCCGTGGACGCGCACGTAGCGGGCCGGCTGCGAGTCGAACGTCGCCGTGTCGTAGCCGCCGTCACCCGCGTCCGTGGACCACGCGTTCCGCCAGGTCGTGCCGTCCTCCGACAGTTCGATCCGGTACGCGCGCGCGTAGGCCCGCTCCCAGTCGAGCGTGACCCGCCCGACCCGGCGCACCGAGCCCAGGTCCACCTTCAGCCACTGGTCGTCCGACCACTCGCTGGCCCAGCGGGTCCCCGTGTCGCCGTCGACCGTGAGCCCCGGCGAGAAGTCCACGAAGGGGTTCCACCACTGGGTGGTGCTGGCCGACACCGGCCGCCCGGCCGCGAGGTTCACGCCCGGCTCGTGGTCCTCGGTCCGCTTCCAGGTGGTCAGGTACGACTCCGCTCCCCGCGACAGGTCGTCCACGACGCCCTGACCGCCGGGGGTGAGCCGGATCTGCTCGATCCAGTCCGGCACGAGACCGTTGTGCGCGGCACCGTCGGTGTTGAGGTCCCAGGTGCGCTCACCGGTGACCTGACGGTCGAGGACCGAGCCGCCGTCGAAGCTGCGGAAGGGGTACTTCACCGCGTTCGGCGCGTCCGCCCCGACCGGGCCCGGCCAGCCGCCGACCCCGTTCATGTCCGTGCCGTAGCCGAACCCGACCCCGTACTTCTTCCGCAGGTCCGCCTTCTGGCCCGCCTCACCGACGAAGCCCGTGGCGCTGTGCATGTACGAGGCGGCGAAACCGCCGAGGCGGTAGAGCCGCTCGGTCCAGTCCAGGTCCATCCAGCTGTGGCTGGAGACGACGCCGGGGTACTCCTCGGCCTCCAGGATGTCGAGCGCCCGCCCGGCGGCCTTGACGCTCATGTGGTCGAGCTCCAGCATCATGCCGCGCTGGATCATGCCCTTCAGGGCGTACTCCCCGAGCCGCGTGAGACCCCGGGTGTTGCACTTGGCGTCGGAGGCGTACGAGGGGACGGCCACCCCGGCCGGCAGCTTCTCGGCCATCGCGGCCGGCGCTGCGGCGAGACCGATCGGGTTGTCGTGCTGGGGACCCGCGCACTTCTCGGTGGCCCAGAACGTGCCCGTGGACAGGAACTGGCCGATGTTCACCGCCACACCCGTCGTCCCGCTGTCGAAGCGGACGCCGCAGAGCGCGTTGTCGAACTTGTGGCAGAGGAACATGCTGCGCACGCCGAGCGCGTACAGCTCGTCGAGGCCCTTGTCGATGTCCGCCTGACCGCACTGGGCGATGTCGAGGATCTGCTTGCAGCCGAAGGGCTCCGAGGTCTCCACGCCGAGGACGACGGCGAGCTTGCCCTGCTGGATCACCGAGCGGGCCTGGTCGGCGCTGGTGACGATCCGGAACCAGCCCTTGCCGGGCCCGCCGTACATCCCGTCGACGTAGTCCTGCAGCTCGTACGTCCTGCGGGCCTCCAGACGGATCGCGGTCATCTCGTCGCAGGTGCGGTCCCGGGGCAGGAGCGAGCAGATCAGCCCGTTGGTCACCAGGTCGTTGACGAGGACCCGCTGCCCGCCGCGCCAGGCGCGCTCGACCCAGGCGTAGTAGTTCTGCTGGTGGCTCAGCGAGTCGTGGGCGGGCCAGTCCTTGAACGTGGGCCAGCCGACCGGGTCGTGCTTCCCGTTGTCACCGCCCGTGAGGTGCTCGAAGAGCGCCCCCG
The DNA here is from genome assembly GCF_042874095.1 of Streptomyces sp. NPDC004266. Lineage (NCBI taxonomy): Bacteria > Bacillati > Actinomycetota > Actinomycetes > Kitasatosporales > Streptomycetaceae > Streptomyces > Streptomyces sp. NPDC004266. The sequence goes on along the minus strand of NZ_JBIAMM010000013.1, from coordinate 252,984 downwards.
AGCCGTCCGGGTAGTGCTCGGGACAGTCCTTGAGGGCGTCGGCGACACCCGCCTGCGAGAACGTCGCCCCGCAGATCATCCGGCCGCCGAAGCCCTCGTTGGACATCAGGTGGTTGTGCGCGTCGACGAATCCGCGCACCCTCCCCTGGGCGTCCGTTCCCTTGAACGGCTCACCGGTGACGTTGATCTGCGAGTCGGGCGCGGGCCGGGACGTGGCTTCCCACCACGTGCCGCCGGCGGCGGCGGGGACCGGAGCGGAGCCGAACAGCACCGCGGCGAGGGCGAGGAGCAGCGCCAGGAGGGCGGATCTGCCGCCGGCCTCGCGCGAGAAGGGTCGAGTCATGTTCTGCGATGCCTCCGGACGGTGGGGGTGTACCGGGCGCCCCGAGGATCGCGTTACCGGAGGTACGAGTCAAGAGTCCGGGTCAAATGACCTGTTGATGAATTCCCCGGTCCCGCGCGGGGAATCAACCCTCGATCAGGCCCACGAGTTGATCGGCCGTCAGGTCCAGGTGGTCGGCGGCGGCCCGTTCGTCGCCGAGGACCAGGAACTGCAGGGTGAGCCCGTCGATCGCCGCCGCCAGATACCGCGCGATCACCTCCACCGGCACCCGGGGCTCCAGCCCCCGCACCCCGCGCACCTGCTCGACGAGCGCCGCCGCCGACGCCACGTACTGCTCGTACTGGGCGCGCGCCAGGTGCTCGAAGCCGGGCTCCCGCAGGGCGTACTGGGTGAGGTCGTACGTCAGCATGTGCTCGCCCGGGTGGGCCGTGACGTGGTCCCAGTACGTCTGCAGAGCGCCCCGGACGGTCTCGCGCAGCGTCGCACCCGGCTCGACCGCCGACATCACGCGCGCCACGTAATTGCCGGTGATCGTCTCGATCGCGGCTTCGAGGAGCGCCTGCTTGGAGTCGAAGCAGTAGTGGAAGACGCTCAGCGAGACCCCCGCCTCGGCGCAGATCGACCGGGTGGTGGTCTTGGCGACACCGTCCCTGGTCATCGCCCTGATCGCCGCCTCGACCAGCTGTCTGCGTCGTTCGGCCGACGGCATCCGCGCCATGGTTCCTCCTCGCGTCCGGCGCACAGGGTAACCGCAGCTCCCGCACCACGCGCCGGACGCGAGCCCGTCAGGCCGCCGCCGAGCTCCGCGTCGTCGCCGCCAGCTCCGCCCGCAGGGCGGCGAACGCGGGGTCGCCGCGCAGCGAGGCGACATCCGTGCCCGGGTCGCGGGGGAGGGGCACCGGCACCTCGGCGACCACCCGCCCGGGGCCGGCCGCCATCACCAGGACCCGGGAGCCGAGGAGGACGGCCTCCTCGGCGGAGTGCGTGACGAAGAGGACCGTCGTGCCGGTCGTGGCCGCGAGCGTGCGCACCTCCTCCTGGAGGCGCTCGCGGGTCAGCGCGTCGAGCGCGGCGAACGGCTCGTCCATCAGCAGGATCTGGGGCTCCACCGCCAGCGCCCGCGCGATCGCGACCCGCTGCTGCTGCCCGCCCGACAGCTCCCAGGTCCGCCGGCCCCCCATGCCGGAGAGGCCCACCAGGGAGAGCAGCTCCTCGATCCGGGCCGCCCGACCGGCACGGGCGGCCCCGTGCCGGGCCAGGGCGAAGGCGAGGTTCCCGCCCACCGTCCGCCACGGGAAGAGACGCGGCTGCTGGAAGACGACGCCGACCTTCCTGCGGACCTCCACGGCTCCGGTGGCGGGCCGCTCGAAGCCCGCCACCAGGCGGAGCAGCGTCGTCTTGCCGCAGCCCGAGGGGCCGACCAGGACCACGAACTCGCCGGGCTCCACGGCCAGCGAGACACCGGCGACCGCGACGACGGGCGCCTTGACCGTCCCGTACCGGACGCCGACGTCCGAGAGTTCGATGTCGGCGAGGCGCACGGCGGTGTCAGCGGACGACACGGGCGAGCTCCTTCAGCGCGAGGGCCTTCGCGAACTCGGCCTGCTCCGGCACGGCGTCGATGGCCTTCTGGCCCTTGAGGAAGACGGCGGCGTCGCGCAGGTTCGCGGCGAGCGCCCCCGGCGCCCCCGGCCTGCCGAGGTACTGGGCGCCCTGCTGCTCCTCCGCGGTGAGCAGGACCAGCTCGGCGAGCTGCTTCCGGGCCTCGTCGGGGGCGAGGCCGAGCTCGGCGCCGATGGAGCCGGCCGCCTTCGCGGGGTCGCTCTCGGCCAGCTTCACCGCCTGGTCCTCCGCCTTCAGCCAGGCGTCGACGATCTCCGGGTGCTTGGCCGCGAACGCGTCGGTGACGACCCCCAGGTCGGCCGTCGGCCTGCCCCGCTCCGCGATCGTACGGCTGGTGACGAGCACCTTCCCGTCCTTCTTCAGCTCGGTCAGGCTCGGCGTCCACACATAGGCGGCGTCGATGTCGCCGCGCTGCCAGGCCGCGAGCGCGTCCTGCGGCTGCAGGTCGACGAGCGTCACGTCGGAGGCCTTCAGACCGGCCGACTCCAGCGCCACGAGCAGTGAGTAGTGGGAGGTCGACCCGAAGGGCGTGGCGATCTTCCGGCCCTTGAGGGCGGCGACGGACGCGATGTCCTTCCTGGCGACCAGGGCCTCGTTGTCGCCGATCAGATCGTGGATCCACAGCACCTTGTACGGGATGTGCAGCGGCGCCGACAGACCCTTGGTCACCGGGCTCGAACCGAGAAGCCCGAGGTCCACGGACCCGGCGATCACGGCGGTGTTGACGTCGCCGCCCGAGTCGAACTTCACCCAGGACACCTCGGCGTCCGGCAGGGCCTTCTCCAGGAGCTTCTGGTTCTTCACCACCAGATCGGCGTTGGGGATCGCCTGGTACGCGATGCGCACCCGGACCTTCCCGTCCTTCCCCTCGGCGGCGTCGGCGCCCGTGCCGCAGGCGGTGGTGGACAGGGCGAGCAGCAGGGCGGTGGCGGAGGCGGCGAGGACGGCACCGCGACGGGACGAGGGCATGACGGTTCCTTCGGAGAGGGAGCAGGTGGTTTTGTCGGGGGGTGTCAGGCGCGGCCGCGCCACGGGACGGCGGCCCGTTCCAGGCCCCTGAACAGCGCGTCGAGGGCGATGCCGGAGAGGCCGATCGCGATGATCCCGGCGATGACGAGGTCGGTCTGGTTGTAGCGCTGGGCGTCACGGATCATGCCGCCGATGCCGGGGACGCCGTTGATGGTCTCGGCGGCGACGACCGAGGTGTACGCGATGCCGACGGCGATCCGCACGCCGGTGAGGATCTCCGGCAGCGCGGCGGGCAGCCGGATCGACAACAGCAGTGCCGCCGGGCCCGCGCCCAGGGCCCGCCCCGCCTCCACCAGGTCGGCCGGGACGCCCCGTACGGCGGCCGCGGTGGCCGCCGCGACGGGCGGAAGCGCCGCGATGAGCAGCAGCCAGATCTTCGGGGACTCGTCGATGCCGAACCAGATGACCAGCAGGGAGAGGTACGCCAGTGGGGGCAGCGTGCGCAGGAACGTGACGGCCGGCTCCAGGACCACGGCGACCGGCTTCACCACGCCGATCAGCAGCCCCAGGGGGATGCCGACGAGCGCCGCGTAACCCGTGCCGATGGCGATCCGGCGCAGGGAGACGGCCAGATGCTCGACGAGCAGGTGGTCGCTGATGCCGCGCACCCCGTCGTGCACGGTCGACGCCCGTACGAAGGCCTGCCACACGTCGCCCGGGGAAGGGACGAGGACCCGGGGCCAGACGCCGGCGGAGACCACGGCCTGCCAGGCGGCGAGGAGCACCACGAGGGCGAGGAGCCGCAGCGCGGCCCAGCGCAGGGCGGCCACTCCGGTCCTGGCACGGCGGGCCGGGCGCGCGGAGGCGGGGACGGTCCTGCCTGCCGCGTCTTCGGCGTCGTCCTCGGCGCCGGTCACGGTGGCGTTCGTGGTGCCGAGGACGGTCACGCCGCCGCCTTCGCGGCGGCCGCCCCGGTGAGCGCCCGCAGCCGGGGCGCCACCTCCTCGCCGACGCGGTAGGCCTCTTCGAGGTGCGGGTAGCCGGAGAGGACGAACTCGTCGATGCCGGCCTGCCCGTACTCGAAGAGCCGCAGCGCGACCTCGTCGTGCGAGCCGACGAGCGCCGTCCCGGCCCCCTCGCGGACGAGTCCGATGCCCGCCCACAGATTGGGCGCGACGGTCAGGCTGCCGGCGGAGCCGCCGTGCAGCGCGGTCATCCGGGCCTGGCCGGTGGAGTCCATACGGGCGAACCGTTCCTGCGAGGCGCGGACCGCCTCGGGGTCGAAGCCGGCGAGGATGCGGTCGGCCTCCTGCCAGGCCTCGGCCGAGGTGTCCCGGGTGATGACGTGGAGACGGATGCCGAAGCGCAGGGTGCGGCCCTCCCGCGCCGCCTTGGCCCGTACCCGGGCGACGCGTTCGGCGACGGCGGCCGGAGGCTCGCCCCACAGCAGCTGCACCTCGGCGTGGCGTGCCGCGACGTCCTCGGCCTCCGGGGAGGCGCCGCCGAAGTAGAGGGGGACGGGCGTCCCGACGGCGGGAGCGGTCAGCCGGGCCTCCTCCACCCGCACGTGACGTCCGTTCAGAGTGACATCCGAACCGTCGAGCAACCCACGCACGACGCGCATGAGTTCACCGGTCCTGACGTACCGCTCGTCCTTCGGGAGGTGGTCGCCGTACGCCTTCTGCTCGACCGGGTCGCCGCCGGTGACCACGTTCAGGGCGATGCGCTCGCCGAAGAGCCGCCGGAACGTGTCCGCCTGCTGCGCGACCAGCGTCGGCTGGGCGAGCCCCGCGCGGAACGCGACGAGGAAACCGATCCGCTCGGTCACCGCGGCGACGGCGGAGGTCAGCACCCAGGGATCCGCACAGCCGAGTCCCACGGGCGTCAGCAGCCGGGCGAAACCGGCCTGTTCGGCCGCGCGGGCCACCTGCGCCAGGTAGTCGAGGCCGGCGCCGCGGCGGGTCGCGGCGGCGGAACGGCCCTGGACGGCGGTGACCCCGCCGGGGTCGCGGCCGTCGCCGCCGGTGGGCAGGAACCAGTGCAGGACGGGAGTACGGGAAGAGGACATGCGGACGTACCTCGGGGAAGAGCGGGGCCGGGACGGGTGCGCGCGGCACCACGTCAGGCGCGCGGAGCGTGAAGGGAGGCCCGTGGCTTCAGGGCCGTGAGGGGTGTCGACGGGGACGGTCGGCGTCGGAGGACGACGGCCGACGGTGTGAGGAGGTGCGGAACGCCGGAAAGGGGCTCAGCGACAGGCCGCGCGGCGACACGACTCGGACCGACACAGCATCCCCGCGACACGCAGAAGATCCACGTGGCGGCGGGAGACGAGGGCGGGAGTCATGCGGGCATCCTTGCCGCGGCGAGTGCCGGCCCACAAGTCGCGTCCGTGATGCGGACGCCACCGTCTCGCTCCTCGGAATGCGGCTCCCACCCGTGCACGGCCTCGGGGCCGGTGACGGATGGTTGGCGATAATGAGGCCCCCTGTTCTCACGAGCCCCCGAAGAGCCACCTGTGATCGACAGCACCACGCCCCTCCAGGCCACCGGTCCGGCCGAGACACGTGCCGAACGACGACGCCTCGTCGAGTCGGTCGGGGCCCAGCGCCGGCTCCTGGCCGCACGACGCCCGTTCGAGCTCGCGGACGGTCGGCGGCTGAACCGGGAGGCCGGGGCCCGGATCCGCGCCCAGGCGCGGCACGGGAAGGCCCTGCAACGCATCCACGAGAAGCGGGCCAGGAGCGAGCGGTCCCTCACCGCCCAGCTGAACGGCCTCGACGGGAAGCGTGCCGAGCGCGAACGCCGGGCGCTCGCCGTGCTGCGGCGCGAATCGATCGAACGCTCGCTCCGCGGGACGCGCCTGACGGCGAGCGAGGTGAACGGCATCGGCAGCGGACTCGCCCGCGACCTCGCGGCACAGGGCATCAGGACGGCCGCCGACTTCAAGCGGGTCAGCTGGGGCAAGGCCCCCGACGGCCGCGGCGGGGACGTCCTCTACATCCACCGCACCCAGGGCCGCAAGGTCCACGTCAACGGCATCGGCGAGCACCGGGGCAGGCCCCTGATGGAGTGGCGGCGAGCCGCCGTCGCCCGTGCGGAGGCCCGCGCGCCGAAGGAACTGCCCCCGGACGAGCGGCACCGCATCGAGGAGATCATCGAGAACGAACGGGGACGCCTCCAGGCCGACCTCGCCGAAGTCCCGAAGACCGCCGAGGCCGCCCGCGCCGAAGCCGAACAGCTCCACGCGGAGCGCCTGGCGACGCTGGCCCGCGCCGAGCGCGAGGCGGCGGACGAGGCCGCGCTCCGCAGGGCCGGGTTCGACGAGATGGCGGAGCGGCTCCTCGTGCTCCGGGCCGAACTGGCCGCCCACGTCGACCTCTACGGCGATCTCGGGTTCCGTGACCGCCGGGCACGTTCCCGCGCCCTGCGTCCGGTGCCGGCCGCGCCGCCGGTGATCCCGGCCCCGCGCGCACCGGAGGCGGAGCCGGAGTCCGGGTCCGCGTCGGGTGCCACGGCCGATGCCCGGCCCGCGCCCGGCGTCCGGGCGAGCCTCGGCTGGCTCGTGCCGGTCGCCTTCTTCGGCGTGACCGCGATGCTGGGCGCGGGCGAGACGGACGCGACGCCCCTGTGGTGCGCCGTCGCGACCCGCCTGGTGTCCCTCGCCGTGACCGCGGAGCTGCTGCGTCTGTGGATCCCGCGCAGGAACTGGCGGACCGCGGACGCCATGCCGGGCGGCACCGGGTTCCTCGCGTCGGGGGCGTTCCTGGGACTCGTGGCCGCCGGCATGTTCACGGACCCGCTGTACGCGGCCGACAGCGCTCCCTGGGGCCTGGCCGTCGTGGCCGCCGTCCTCGTCGTGACGGGAGCGGTCCGGCGCGCGGGCGCCGGGCGGACCGCGTCCGGGTGAGGTCAGTCCCCTGCCGGGGCTCTCGCGCCGAGGACCTCGCGCAGCGCGGCCACCGCGTGGGCCCGGTGCTCGTCGAGCCGGCGGACGGCGCTCTCCTCGTCGCCGTGGCGGAGCGCGGAGATCACCGCCCGGTGCTCCCGCACGGCCTGCTTCCGGTGCGGCGACTCGGTGTAGTACAGCGAGCGGTACGCGTCGGTGGCGTCCCACAGGGTCGCGACGAGGCGGACGAGGCGCGGCATCCCGGAGGCCTCGATCAGGGTGAAGTGGAAGAGCCGGTTCGCGGTCGCCATCGCGGCCACGTCCCCTTCGTCGGCGGCCCGTTCCACCTCCCGCTGGATCCGTTCGAGCGTGGCGACCGTGCCGTCCGGCATCCGCCGGACGGCCATGCGGACCGCCTCGGTCTCCAGGAGCTCGCGGATGCGGTAGATCTCCTCCAGGTCGTCGAGGGAGAGCTCCGCGACGAAGTAGCCGCGGTGGACGTGATGGACCACCAGGCCCTCCGCCTCCAGGGCCTTCAGGGCCTCCCGGAGCGGCACCCGGCTCACCTCGAACCGCGTCGCCAGGGCCTCTTGGCGGATCGGGCCGCCGGGCCTGAGCTCCCCGGTGGTGATGGCGCGCCGCAGCTCCTCCAGGACGAACTGCTGGGCGGTCTGCGGCCGCCGCTTCTGCACCGCGCTGCTCATCGCCTGTGACCTCCGTTCCCTCACGTCGCCGCCGGTGGACCACGCCACCGGCGGCGACCATCTTCCTACGCGCCGCCGCCCGCCGCCGACGCCCCGTGGACGACCCGCCCCAGCTCCGACAGCACGTCGTCCGTGTGCTCGCCCAGGCGAGGGGGAGCGGTGCGGTAGGAGGGCGGAGTGGCGTCCAGCCGGATCGGGTGGGCGACCTGGCCGGGGCCGGCGGCGGACTCGGGGACCCGTGGTGCGAGCCCGAGCCGGTCGGCGAGGTCGAAGGCGGCCGCCAGGTCGTTGATCGGCCCGCAGGGCACGCCGGCCGCGGTGAGCTCCTCGAACCAGGCGTCGGCGGTACGGGTTCCGAGCGGGCCGGCCAGGGCGTCGACCAGCTCCTCCCGGTGGGCGACCCGGACCGTGTTCGTCGCGAAACGGGGGTCCCCGGCGAGCTCCGGCAGGCCGAGCCGCTCGCACAGCGCCCCGAACTGCCGGTCGTTGCCCACGGCGAGGACCAGCGGCCGGTCCCGCGCCTCGAAGACCTCGTACGGGGCGATGCTCGGGTGCCTGTTGCCCATCGCGCGCGGCACGACCCCGGCACCGAGGTGGGCGGCGGCCTGGTTGGTGAGCGCCGAGAGGAGGGAGCCGAGCAGGGAGACCTCGACCCGCTGGCCCTCGCCGGTGCGTTCCCGGTGGCGCAGGGCGGCGAGCACGCCGAGGCCCGCGTGGAGGCCGGTGATGACGTCGACCAGGGCGACCCCGGCCTTCGTGCCCCGGCCGTCCGGCTCTCCCGTCACGCTCATGAGGCCGCCCATGGCCTGGACGAGCAGGTCGTAACCCGGCAGGCGGGCGCCCCCGGCGGTGCCGAAACCGGTCACCGAGCAGTAGACGAGGCCCGGGTTGCCCGCGCGCAGCTGCTCGTACCCGAGGCCGAGCTTCTCCATCGTGCCGGGGCGGAAGTTCTCGACGAGGACGTCCGCCCGGTCCACGATCGCGCGCGCCGCGGCCAGGTCCTCGGGGTCCGTGAGGTCGAGCGACACGGAACGCTTGTTCCGGTTGACGCCGAGGAAGTACGTGGCCTCTCCCGCGGCGAACGGCGGGCCCCACGCGCGCGTGTCGTCGCCCGAGCCCGGCCGCTCGATCTTGATCACGTCCGCGCCCAGGTCGGCGAGGAGCATCGTCATGTACGGCCCGGCGAGCACCCGGCCGAAGTCGGCGACGACGATCCCGGACAGGGCGCCGGTTTCCGGTGGCGTCCCCGGTGTGTGCTGCTGGTCTGCGCGCATTCAGCTTTCCTCGCTCCCGCTGGGGATACCGGAGATTGGATCCAATCGGACCGTAGGGTCCCGGTGTCGGATTTTCAATACTGGATCCAATATCCGATCTGTGGATACGCTTCGGCTCGCCGAGTTGCCACCGCGTTGCCACAGTCGCCAGGAGGCCGTCCGTGAAGTCGCCGTCCACCCCCGTCCACCCCTTCGACCTGCTCGCCGTCGACGGACTCCTGACCGACGAGGAGCGGGAGATCCGGAACACCGTCCGCGCCGTGGTCGACCGCGAGCTGCGACCGCACGTCGCCGGCTGGTTCGAGAAGGGCGAGATCCCCGCCCGCGAGCTCGCCCGCACCCTCGGCGGCATCGGCGTGCTCGGCATGCACCTGGAGGGCTACGGCTGCGCGGGCACCAACTCCGTCGCGTACGGCCTCGCCTGCCTGGAGCTGGAGGCCGTCGACTCCGGACTGCGCTCCCTCGTCTCCGTACAGGGCTCCCTCGCCATGTACGCGATCTGGAAGCACGGCTCCGAGGAGCAGAAGCAGCGCTGGCTGCCGAAGATGGCGGCCGGCGAGTACATCGGCTGCTTCGGGCTCACCGAGCCGGACGCCGGCTCCGACCCCGGCGCCATGCGGACCAACGCCAAGCGGGACGGCTCCGACTGGGTGCTGAACGGCACCAAGATGTGGATCACCAACGGCTCGGTGGCCGACGTCGCCGTCGTCTGGGCGCGCACCGAGGACGGCGTCCGCGGCTTCCTCGTCCCGGCCGGCACCCCCGGCTTCAGCGCCCCCGAGATCAAGATGAAGCTCTCGCTGCGCGCGAGCGTCACCAGCGAACTCGTCTTCGAGGACGTGCGGCTGCCCGCCGACGCCGTGCTGCCGGAGGCCCGCGGCCTCTCCGGCCCGCTCGGCTGCCTCAACGAGGCCCGCTTCGGCATCGTCTTCGGCGCGCTCGGCGCCGCCCGCGACTGCCTGGAGACGGCGATCTCCTACGCCAAGGACCGGGTGGTCTTCGCCCGCTCCCTCGCCTCCTACCAGCTGACGCAGCAGAAGCTCGCCGACATGTCGGTCGAGCTCGGCAAGGGCATGCTCCTCGCCCTCCACCTCGGCCGCCTCAAGGACGCGGGCGCGCTCACCCCCGAGCAGGTCAGCGTGGGCAAGCTGAACAACGTCCGCGAGGCGATCGCGATCGCCCGCGAGTGCCGCACGATCCTGGGCGCCAACGGCATCACCCTCGAATACCCGGTGCTGCGCCACGCCAACAACCTGGAGTCGGTGCTCACCTACGAGGGCACGAGCGAGGTCCACTCCCTGGTCATCGGCAAGGCGCTCACCGGCGAGCAGGCCTTCCGCTGAGCCACCGGGACGCCGTCCCGGCCCTCAGCCCGCCGTCACCCGGTCCAGGAACGCGTCCAGGTTGCCCGTCAGACGGGCGACCTGCTCGTCGAGGGTGAGGGACTCCTCGTGGCGCCGGTGGCGCAGCTTCGGCTGCCGCCGGCCCCGGACGTAGAGGGAGCAGGCGAGGTCGGCGCAGAGGTAGATGCCGACCGTGTTCCCCTCGCGGCCGCGGCTGCCGGCCAGGGGTGCCACCAGGAGCGTGACGCCCGAGGACGCGTGCGCGGTCAGACAGACCTGGCACATGCTCGACTTCACGGCGCTGGTCCGGCCGGTGGCGGGGACCCGCAGGGTCACGCCGAGCGGCCCGTCCTCGCGGGGCACGACCAGGTGCGCCCGCAGGGGCGCGCCCGGGTCGACCCAGCCGAGGAAGTCCAGTTCCTCCCAGGGGAGTTCGGCGAAGTCGAGGGGGAGCTTGAGTCGCGCCGCCTCGCCCTTGGTGCAGTTCACGAAGGACGCGCGGATCTGTTTGTCGGTCAGTGGTTCCACTCGGTGGACCGTACACGGATCGCCCGGGGCGGGCATCCGAATATGGAGCCCCGGTACGCGGCCCGCCCGGCCCTCAGGCCACCCAGTCCGGCAGCGCCGGATCGGCGAAGCGCCCCGGGGCCCCGTCCAGGGCCGCCGCGAGCCGCTCCGCAGCCGGCTCGTACACGTCCACGGGCAGGGTGAACGGGATCCGCAGCCGGTGCTCGTGCGTCCCCGGATCCACCCCGAACCGGGCCCCGCCCTCCACCCGCACCCCGTGCCGCAGGGCCCGGGACGCGAGGGAGGACGCGACCGGCCGGCCCAGGTCGATCCAGAGGCACATCCCGCCCGGCGGCACCGCCCACCGCCACTCCGGCACGTGGCGGGCCAGCGCCTCGGCCAGCGCGGCCCGGCGCAGCCGCAGCCCGTCGAGGCGCCGCGGCAGGATCACGTCGAGACGGCCCATCAGGGCGACGGCCACCAGCTGGTCCAGCACGGAACCGGACAGGTCGGCCGTGATCCGCACCCGGGCCAGCTCGGTCACGACGCGGGACGCGGCCCGCACCCAGCCGACCCGCAGCCCGCCCCAGCAGCTCTTGCTGAGCGAGCCGACGGAGACGATCTGCTCGCCGTCGCCCCCACCGGCCGCCGCCGCGAACGGCGGCGGCGCGGGCACGTCCAGGGCCATGTCCGTCAGCGTCTCGTCGACCACCAGCCAGGTCCCGGTGGCCCGCGCGGACCGCGCGATCTCCCGGCGCTGCTCCGCCGGCATGAGCCGGCCGGTCGGGTTGTGGAAGTCCGGGATCAGATAGGCCAGGCGCGGCGCGGTCTGCCGGAGCGCCGCGTCGACGAGCCCGGTGTCCCACCCGGCCTCGGTCACCGGCACCGGCGTGACGCGGAGCATCCGCCCCCGCATCGCGTCGAGGGCGTTGGCGTACGAGGGGTTCTCGGCGAGCACCCGGTCACCGGCCCGGCCGAGCAGCGCGAGGACCAGCGAGACGGCCTGCTGGGCGCCCGTGGTGACGAGGATCTGGTCCGGGAGGGTCGGCAGGCCCCGGGCCGTGTAGCGCTCGGCGATCGCGGCGCGCAGCGCGGGCAGCCCGTACGGGTGGTAGCCCTGCGACCCGGAGTAGCGGGGCAGCTCGGCGGCGGCCTCGGCCAGCGCGGCGGACAGCTCGGCCTCCGGGGCGGGCGGCGCGGCGAGGGCGAGGTCGATGGTCGCGCCGGCGTCGTCCTGGAAGGCCCCGAGGACGGTGGGCGCCTGCCCGTCCGGCAGCGCGGTCCACGTCCCGGCGCCGCGCCGGCTGTGCGCGTAACCGCTCTCCCGCAGCAGGTCGTACGCCCCCGTCACGGTGGTCCGGCTCACCATGAGCACCGCGGCGAGCTCGCGCTCGGCCGGCAGCCGCAGGCGCAGCGCCACCCGGCCGTCGAGCAGCGCCTCCCGCACGGCCCGCGCGAGCTCCCGGTACCCGAACCGGCCCTCCGGGGGCGCGGTGAGGAGCGACGCGAGCTGGCGGCCCGTCAGGGTTCGGTCCGCAGTGTGGACCACGCGTGCCGCTGCCATGCCAATCACTCCTCATTGGCTCTGCTGCCGGGGCCAATAAGGTTACAGACTCCCTTCCAGTGGCCTGGAAGGAGACGACGGATGTCCGGACACTTCACCGACCGGGACGAGCGGATGTGGCAGCGGCGCGCGGAGGAGCGGGCGGCCCGCCCCCTGCGACTCGCAGCCTGGCTCCGCCGCCGGCGCCCCGCCGCCGCGGTGCGGGGCACCCCGCCCCGTATCCCCGCCGTGTGGCCGAGCGTCCCGCAGGGCGGGACGGGTGGGCACACGGGGCGGCCCTGGCGGAAGGGCTGCCCACCACGGCGTGGAGGTCCTACGTCGTGCTCGGTGTGCCGCCCGACGGGGGCTCGCTCGTGAGGCCGGCCGAACTGTCGGAGGCCGGCGGTGACTCCGGGCTCGACGACTCCGTCGACGGCGTCGATTCGCTCGGACCGGAGGAGGAGGAGTCGGACGGCGGTGGCGGCGGCGAGGAGGGCGACGACGCCGGGGGAGAGAGCGTCGAGGGGCACGGCGACGGCGTGACCCCGTCGACCGGCGCCGGGATCTCCGCGCCCGTCACCGTCACGCAGGGCACCGGTGACAGCGGGGAGGCCGACGGCGACGAACTGGACAGGGAGGTCGACGGGGACGCCGACGGGGAGACCGGGGGAGGCGGCGGCGTCGGCTTGTCGTGCTTGCCGGTGTCGCCGTGCTTCCGCGCGAACCAGTCGTCGTCCTGGGGGTCGTACACCACGAAGACGTTCACGACCGTCACCGAGGGCGCCACCACGACGACCTGCTGGGGGTTGTACCCCTGCCAGGGGGTGCCGGTCGTGCGCGGCGCCTTCTGCGCCACGGGCCCGGTCAGCGGATTGCCGCAGGCGCAGCGGACCCGGGGCACGCCGTGACCGTCGACCATGACCGCCGTGCCGGCCTGGAGCACCGACTGGTAGGCGGTGGCGGCGCCGTTCCGGAAGCCGTGGTTGGTCACCCGGGTGTCGACCCGGAGCTGGAGCGGGGTCAGGGAGCGGAGGTACGCCGGCACGCCGTTCGCCGGGACGCCGACGACCGAGGCGAAGGCGGCGTTCTTCGCGGGTTCGGCGGAGAGGTAGCGGACCTGCTGCTCGACGTCGCAACTGGCCACCGACCGCGTCCCGCCGTAGAGGCCGGGCGTCGCCCCCGACATCTGGGGCACGGCCGAGGCGGTACGGGGCGGCAGCGAGGCCGGCGGGACGGAACCGCCGTCGGTGCGGGCCGTCGACTTGGTGAACGGGTCCGGGCCGGTCGCGGCGGCGTTCTGCAGGAATACCTCCCCGCCGCCGGACCCCGCCGTGTCGCCCTTGTCGCCGGGGCGGTTGGTGAGGACTACCGCGAGTGCCGCGGCCGCCACGAGCGCGGCCGTGACCGAGGCGACCTTCGGGACGGAGCGCCACCAGGGACCGCCGCCCCCCGAGCCTCCGGCACGGGACGAACCGCCGCCCGACGGCCCTCCTCCGCCGCTTCCCGCCCCGTCGCCGCCCGAGGACCCGCCGCCGCCCCCTCCGCCGCCCGGGCCGTCGTGGGGCGGTACGGGCGGCGGAGGGGGACCGGCGCTTCCCGGGCGTGTGCTCGGGCCCGAGAGGGGGCCCGAAGGGGGACCTGCGGGAGGAACCGACGGAGGGCCGGACGGCGGGTGGGAAGTCACTTTTTTCCCTTTCTTCCGTTCCGCGCCCATTGTGTGCGCCGACCGGTGCCCCTCCGCAAGCGGAAGCCCTTCCGTCCGCAAGCGGACCCCCGGCCCCGGTACTAGCGTGGGCAGGGTGACGAGCAGTCGGCTCCCCACCTCCGCGCGGTCGTCCGCGCCCCCGGCCGGGCTCTACGCCCGCGCCGTCCTCCAGGCCCTGGCCGCCGTGGTCGCCGGGTTCGCCGCGATGGCCGTCGTCGCCGGGCTCGGCCTGTGGGCCGCCGGCGCCGCCGACCTCCCCGGCGGCTTCACCGCCGTCCTCGCCGCGGTCGTCGTCATGGCCTCGGGCGGCAAGGTCGAACTCTCCGGCGACGCGGGCGCCCTCGCCGGCACCCAGGCCGAACTGACCGCCATGCCGCTCACCGTCACCCTGGTGGGCGCACTGGTCACCGGTTTCTGCTTCCTGCGCCCCCTGCGCCACCACGCGGTGACCAGCGCCCGTGAACTCCTGCTCCGCGCGGCGGGCGTCGTCGTGCTCTGGCTGGTCGCCCTCGCGGGGATCTCGGCCCTCGCCCGCCACGACTTCCCCCTCACCCTCGGCGGCGGCAACGCCCAGGACCCCCTCATGGACCTCTTCGGCGACCTCCTGGACGCCGTGAACCCCACCGTCGGCTTCCGCACCGACGTCGGGACCACGCTCTTCTACGGGCTCCTGTGGATCCTCGGCGTGCTCGCCATCGCCCTCCTCGTCTCCCGCAGGACCCCGCTGCCGCCCCGGCTCGTCCGCTATCAGGAACCCGTCAGGCCCGCGGCCTTCGCGATGCTCCTGCTGCTCCTCGCGTACGTCGTCGTGGGACTGGTCATCGGGATCGTCGTCGCGGCCACCAAGGGCCACGCCGCGGAGACCTTCGCCGTCCTCCTCCTGGGCCTGCCCAACGTCACCTGGCTCGCGCTCGGGGTGGGCATCGGCGGCTCCTGGCAGGGAAAGGCGGAAGGTCCCTTCGGCCTGCCCATGCCGCAGGTCCTCGACGCCGTCCTGCGGGGCGGCGGCGACAGCCCCGACCTCTCGACCGTCGACCTCTCCTCCCTCGCCGCACAGGACGCGCGCGCGTGGTGGCTGCTGCCCATCGCCGCCGTCCTGGTGCTGGCCGCCGCCTTCGTGGCGGCCGTCCGCTCCCCGGCCCGGACCACGCTCTGGCAGCACGCCCTGCACCTGGGCGTCGCCTTCGCGCTCACCATGCTGGTCGCCGCACCGGTCACCCTGGTCGAGGCCCACTTCGGGCTCTCGGTCCTCGGCATCGGCGACCTCGCCTCGCTCGGCGGCGAGGTCGTCCTGCGCCCGGACGTCTGGAAGACGGCCGGCTTCGGACTCCTCTGGGGCCTGGTCTTCGGCTTCCTCGGAGGCCTCCTCGCCTCCCGCGTCCACCGCAGGGGCGAGGTCGGCCAGGACACGTAGCCAGGGCGCACGGGACGACGCCCCGGTGATCACCCGACAGACGGCACCGGCGCTCGGGAACGCCCACCGACACCGTCCTCACCAGGAGGCGCGCACCCCGCCCGGGTCCAGTTCGCGGAAGACCGGGCGCGCCCAGGCGGGCGGGGCGGGGGGCGCGCCGAGGGGGCGGGGCCCCCGGGGCACCACCGGGCCGTCGGCGGCGGGCACGTCGGTCAGGACGGCGCGCAGGGCGGCCACGAACTCCAGGCACGTCCCGTACCGCTCCTCGGGGGTCTTCGCCAGCGCCTTGGCGAAGACCGCGTCCGCCGCCGCGGGCAGCCCCGCCCGCACCTCGGAGAGCGGGGGCGGCGGATCGTACTGCTGCGCCCACAGCACCGCCCAGTCGGTGTCGCGGCGGAACGGCGGCGCCCCCACGAGGGTCTCGAAGACCACGCACGCCAGGCTGTAGACGTCGCACCGGCCGTCCACCGGCTTGCCGGAGATCTGCTCGGGCGCCACGTAGTCCAGCGTCCCGACGAACTCGCCCACCGTCGTGAAGCCCGTGAGGGACAGCGACTTCTTCGTCAGTCCGAAGTCGGTCAGGTAGACGTGCTCCGGGTGGTCGCCGTCGGTGCCCTCGGCGACCAGGATGTTGCCGGGCTTCACGTCCCGGTGCACCAGGTCGTGCGCGTGCGCCGCGTCCAGGGCCGAGGCCACCTGCACCGCGATCCGGCCCGCCTTCACCGGCGGCAGCGGCCCCTCGCGGTCGAGCAGGGCCACCAGGTCCTGCCCCGCCACGTACCGCATGGCGATGTACAGCACGCCCTCCGTCTCGCCCGCCTCGAAGACGGGCACGATGTGCGGGTGGTCGATCGAGGCGGCGACCCGCGACTCGTGCGCGAAGCGCTTGCGGAAGGTGTCGTTGCGGGCCAGCTCCGGGGCGAGCAGCTTCAGCGCCACCGTCCGGTCGAGGCGCAGGTCCCGTGCCCGGTACACGACCGCCATGCCGCCGCGCCCGATCTCGCCCTCCACCCGGTAGCCCGCGATCTCCTTGCCGACGAGCCCCGAGGGCCGGCCCGCCGGGATCTCCGGGTCCCCGTGCGCCCCGCCGGCCATCAGCCCTCACCGTCCGGTTCCGGGGGCCGCTCCACCACCTGGGTGGGGGGCGGCCCGGCGGCGACGGCGGGGTCGCCGCGCAGCACCACCTGGGTCGGCTCGTGCGCCGGGGGCGCGGTGCCCGCCCGTTCCCCGTCGGGTTCCCCCGACGGGGCGGCCGACGGCGCCGCCGAAGCCGCGTACGTGCTGAGCCCGACGCCGTCGCAGTACACCCAGCGCTCGTGCTCCGCGTCGTACAGCCACACCGACTCGCCGTCGACGACCATGCCGACCCGCAGGCCGCGGGTCCGCAGCCGGAAGCCCTCGCCGTCGAGCCGGCCCGCGCCCAGCTCCTCCGCCGCCCGCCGGTAGCGGCCCAGCGCGTCCTCGGCGCGTGCGATGAGCGGCCGGGGATCGGCGGTCCTGGCGAGGGGCCCGCCCGCGGCCGGAGGGTCGTCGGGCACGCTCACGAGGAGGCGCGCGTCGACCCACGCGGTCCAGCCGTTGGAGCACAGCACCCGCCCCCAGTCGCCGGTCCGCTCCACGAGCCGTACCGGAAGGAAGGCGTCGAGGGGCGCCGTGGGCAGCGCCGGGTCGGGCGCCTCCCAGGTGGAGAGCCCGGAGCGCGGCACCACATGGGTGGGCCGGAAGTCCGGCACGTCGTACTCGGACACGGGGACGCTCACGGCCTCACCTCCACCGCGGGGAAGCCCACCGGCCTACCTCCGCATCACGACCGGCTCGTGACGGCGCAGCAGCCGCGCCACGAGCAGCCCCAGGACGAGACAGAGCACCACCAGGACGCCCATGTCGAACAGCCACGCCTCCGCGGTGTGCCGCATCAGCGGATCGGCGGTCTTCTCGCTCGGCGCGATCTTCCCGATGTCGATCGTCGCACCCATCGCCGCGAACGCCCATCGCGAGGGCACGAGCCAGGCCAGCTGCTCCAGGACGGGCGTGCCGCGCACCTTCAGGAGCGCCCCGCAGAAGACCACCTGCACGATCGCGATGAGGACGAGCAGCGGCATCGTCACCTCCTCCTTGCGGACCAGCGCCGAGACCAGCAGGCCGAGCATCATCGCCGTGAAGGCGAGCAGCGCGACGGCGAGGGTGATCTCCACCAGGGGCGGCATCAGGACGCCCTTGCCGCCGGGCACGTTCAGCGGTACGCCGATCAGCGCGACCAGCGTCAGGACCACCGCCTGCACGACCGTGATCAGTCCGAGGACCACCACCTTCGAGGCGAGATAGGCGGAGCGGGACAGGCCGACGGCTCTCTCGCGCCGGTAGATCGAGCGCTCCTTGACCAGCTCGCGCACGGCGTTCGCCGAGCCCGTGAGGACACCGCCCACGCAGAGGATGAGCAGCACGTTCAGCGTCGACTCGGGGTTGAGGCTGCCCTCGGACAGCGCCCGGGCCATCGCGCCCATCACGAACGGCAGCGCGATCATGATGGCGAGGAAGGTCCGGTCGGCGGAGAGCGCCGCCGCGTACCGGCGCACGAGCGTCCGCAGCTGGGAGCCCCAGCTCTGCGCCTTCGGCGGGGGAGCGGGCTCCCCGGCCGCGGCCCCGCCCGCGGAGGCCGGGGCGCCGGGCACGGGCACGTCGGGGCCGGCCGTCGCGTCCGCGATGTACCGGCGGTGGAAGCGGGAGGCCCGGTACTGCCCGGCCCAGTCGCGGTCCCGGTCGTTCTCGAAGGCCTCGAAGGCCTCCGGCCACTGCTCGAAACCGAAGAAGCCGAGCGTGTCGCCGGGCGGCCCGTAGTACGCGACCCGGCCGCCCGGCGCGAGCACGAGCAGCCGGTCGCACACGTCGAGGCTGAGCACGCTGTGCGTGACCACGACGACCGTGCGCCCGTCGTCCGCGAGCCCGCGCAGCATGTGCATCACGGAGCGGTCCATGCCCGGGTCGAGCCCGGAGGTCGGCTCGTCCAGGAAGAGCAGGGAGGGCTTGGTGAGCAGTTCGAGGGCGACGCTCACCCGCTTGCGCTGGCCGCCGGAGAGGCTGTGGATCGGCTGGTCCGCGCGCTCCACGAGCCCGAGCTCCCGGATCACCTCGTCGACCCGGGCCTGCCGTTCGGCCGCCACGGTGTCCTCGGGGAAGCGCAGTTCGGCGGCGTACCCGAGGGCCCGGCGGACGGTGAGCTGGAGGTGCAGGATGTCGTCCTGCGGGACGAGCCCGATGCGCTGGCGCAGCTCGGCGTAGTCCCGGTAGAGGTCACGGCCGTCGTAGAGCACCGTGCCCCGGTCGGCCGGGCGCTGACCGGTGAGCGCGCCCAGGAGCGTCGACTTGCCGGCCCCGGACGGCCCGACGACCGCGAGCAGGCACTTCTCGCCCACCGGGAACGACACCTCGTCGAGGAGCGTGCGGCGCCCGTGGTCGACGGTCACCGCGAGCGACCGGACGTCGAGCGAGACCTCGCCGGTGTCGGTGAACTCGACGAGCTGCCCGCCGATCAGACAGAACGCGCTCCGGCCGATGCCGACGATGTCCTCGGCCGTCACGCGGGCGTCCACGACGGGGGCGCCGTTGAGGAAGGTGCCGTTGTGGCTGCCGAGGTCGTGGATCCAGTAGGTGCCGTCGGGGTGGGAGCGGAGCTCGGCGTGCCGCCGGGAGACGACCAGGTCGGAGACGACCACGTCGTTGTCGGGGGCGCGCCCGATCCGGATGCTGTGGGCCGGCAGCGGCCGCACGGACGTCGGCTGCCGGAAGGTGCCGGTCATGGCGGGATGCGAGACGGAGGGCGGCCGGAGGCTCTCGGGCCGGTGCACGGGCTCGGGGGCGGCCACCGGCGCGGACGGGGCCCCGGGCCGGTGCTCCGGCACGACCCCGGGCGCCGGCGGCGGAGCGGCCTCCCGCACGTCCTCGGGAGGTGGCGGCGGCGCGGCCTCCCGTGCGTCCTCGGGCGGGCTCTCCCGTACGGCTTCCGGCGGCGGCGCGGCCTCCCGCACGTCCTCCGGCGGGCCCTCCCGCACGTCCTCCGGCGGGGGCGGGGGCGGGGACGCCGACACGTCACGGGACCCCGCCGGCCGGGCCGGGGCGCCGGTCGAGAGCACCGCGCGCGGTCCGTCGGCCGGATGCCCGAACCGCACGACCGTCCCGGGACCGACCTCCCGCGTCCGGGCGACCCGCAGGCCGTCCGCGAACGTGCCGTTCGTACTGCCCTCGTCCGCCAGGGTCCAGTGGCCGCCCACGGCGCTGAGCACCGCGTGGTGCCAGGACGCCCGGGCGTCCGCGAGCACGATGTCGCTGGTGGGGTCGCGCCCGATGCGATAGACGCGCCTCGGGTTCATGAGCGTCGCGTCCCCGTCGATCTCGAGGATCAGATCGGGTGCGGGGGGCACGGCGGGCCGCTCTGCCATGCGTGAATTTTATCCGCCGCCGCTGATCGCCGCCCGGGAAGGAGGCGCCGGTAAGGTGGGCGTCCGCCGCGCGAGCGGCCCGACCGAGGAGGACGCACCCGTGCCGAAAGGTGTCACCAGGCGGCGGCCCCGCACCCGCGCGGCGCTCCTGAAGGCAGCACTGGAGACCTTCGCCGAGCACGGCTTCCACGCCACGACGATCGAGCAGATCTGCGAGCGCGCCGGTTACACGCGGGGCGCGTACTACTCGAACTTCGCGAGCAAGGAAGAGCTCTTCCTCGCCCTCTTCGACGAGCACAGCGAGCGGACCGTACGGCGCCTCGCCGAGTCCATCGACGCGCTGGCGCCCGAGGAGTACACCCTGCCCCGGCTCGCGGAGCTCGCCGCCCGCGTCGAACCGGACGAGCGGGAGTGGTACCTCGTCACCACCGAGTTCACCCTGCACGCCATCCGCGACCCCCAGGCCGCCTGGGTGCTCGCGCGCCACGACGAGCGGCTGCGGGCCGAGATCGCCCGCGGCCTCACCCTCGTGCTGCGCCGCGCCGGACGCGAACTGACCGTGACCGCCGACCGGTTCGCCCGCCTTCTCATCGCCCTGCGCGAGGGCGCTCTCGCGCAGAGCTACGTGGAGCCGGCCGAGCTGCCGCCCGGCACCCTGGAACGGCAGTTCCTCGTCCCGCTCCTGGAGGCGACGACGCGGGAGCTCCCCGCTCCCTCCGACCGGCCCGGGAGTCAGTCGAAGAGGTCGGGGTCGGACGCGGTGATCTGATCCCACAGGGGGCGCGCCTGGAACCATCCGGCCAGGTGCCCGCCGATCTGCCCCCGGGTGAGGAGGGCCGTCTCGCGGTCGATGAGCTGCGGGGTGCCCGCCGCCATCGCGAGGAGCTGCGCCTGACAGGAGCGCTCCATGGTGACGAACCACCACACGGCCTCGGCGACGGAGTGGCCGACGGTGAGCAGCCCGTGGTTCTTGAGGATGACCGCCTTGTGGCCGCCGAGGGCCTTGGCGACCCGCTCGCCCTCCTCGGTCTCGTTCACGACGCCCCGGTAGTCGTCGTAGATCCCGTGGTCCTCGAAGAACGCGCAGGCGTCCTGGGTGATCGGGTCGAGCGGGATGCCGAGGCTGGAGAAGGCCTTGCCGTGCAGGGAGTGCGAGTGCGCGGCGGCGATCGCGTCGGGACGGGCGGCGTGGACCCGGGAGTGGATGACGAACGCGGCCCGGTTCACGGGCCGGCGCCCTTCGAGGACGTTCCCCTCGTGGTCGACCAGGATCAGGTCCGAGGCCTTGATCTGGGTGAAGCTCATGCCGAAGGGGTTGACCCAGAAGGCGTTCGGGTCGCCCGGGTCGCGGACCGTGATGTGTCCGGCGACGCCCTCGGAGAAGCCGAACCTCCCGAAGATCCGGAAGCCGGCGGCGAGCTGTTCCTTGCGGTACGTGCGCTCCTCCTCGACGGACTCGAAGGCGGGCGGCAGCGGGACGACGGCCCCCTCGGGCAGGGGTCCGACGGCGGCGGCGATCGCGGGCGGCACGGTGCTCATGGCGACTCCTCGGTGAGCGGGACGCGTGGGTGGTGCACGGCGCGCCAAAAGATACAGAGATGTATCCGATACGCCAATGCATCGGGATCCGGTGTGGCGTACGGCTCAGCCGGTGGCCGGACCGGGCGCCGTCCCGGCGTGCGGCCCGGGAACTCGGCGTGCGGGTCCGGACCGGGCCCCGTTCGGCTCGTCGGGGCTCCGAAGCGGGCCAGGCAGCGCCAGACCCTCTTCACGTCCCGCGGGTCGTACCGACCCGACCCCGCCGCCTCCTGCGCGATCCGCGGGTCGAGCCGGCCGTCGGGGTGGCAGAAGCCCGCGCGCTCCGCGGCGGACGCCGTGAGCCGCAGATGGGCGGAGCCGAAGCGGGGCGCGGCGCCGAAGGGGCGGCGGCGGAAGTCGAGCGCGCCGTAGACCGGACGCGTCTCCGCCGGGGCCGTGTCGTACGCCCCGCCGAAGATGCGGCTCTCCCGGCGCCGCCGGTCCCCGCCGGGGCGGGCGGTGAGGCCGCCGTTGCTGGTGCCGGTGGCGAACCGGGAGCGGGAGGGGTTGCGGCCCGCGGTTTTCGATGACTACGGTCACGGGAAGGGGGAAAGCGCTTTCCCCCTCCCTGTCGGACACCCCTCCCGTACCTGCCCTGGAGCCCTTCGCGTGACCACCGCCGACGTCCTCGTCTACACCCGCACGGCGGGATACCGCCACGACTCGATCCCCGCAGGCGCCGTCGCCCTCGTCGAGCTGGCGGCCGGCCTCGGCCGGGCGGCCGAGGTCACCGAGGACCCGGAGGCCTTCGCCCCGGAGCGGCTGGCGGAGTGCGCGGTCGTCGTCCTCCTCTCCACGACGGGGAACGTCCTCACGTCCCAGGGGCGTACCGCCTTCGAGGCGTACCTCCGGGGCGGCGGCTCCCTCCTCGCCGTCCACGCGGCCGCCAACGCCGAACCCGACTGGCCCTTCTACGGCGAACTGCTCGGCACCCGCTTCGACGGACACCCGGAGATCCAGCCGGGCGCGGTGCTCGTCGACGACCGGGAACACCCGGCGACCGGCCCGCTTCCGGAGCGCTGGGACTGGACGGACGAGTGGTACAACTTCACCTCGAACCCCCGGACTTCCGGACGTTCCGTGCGGATCCTGGCCCGGGCGGACGAGACCGCCTACCGGGGCGGCACCCACGGCGCCGACCACCCGCTGGCCTGGTGCCGGGAGATCGACCGGGGGCGCGTCTTCTTCACCGCCCTGGGGCACGCGCCGGAGGCCTACGGCGACCCCGTCTTCCGGGCCCACCTCGGGGGAGCCCTGGCCTGGCTGACGGCCGACCGCGCCCCGGTGGCCCCCTAGACGTGACGCGCCGCCGCCCCGTGCCGCCCGGGGTCGGCGGGGACCTGTGGGTCGCGGAGGGGGGACCGGAGGGCACCCTTCTTGCATTAGTAGGCGTGTGCAAGTATTGTCTTCACGTGTAAGGCGCGCTTGCATGTATATGCGGCGCTCATCGACGGGACCCGTCCCACCGGCCCGTCCCCCGCCCCCCACATCTCGCAAAGGCACTCCCCATGTCGCTCAAGGCCATCCTTCCCGGCCGTCTCGGCTTCGGCACCGCCCCGCTCGGCAACATGTTCCGGGCCATCCCCGACGCGGAGGCCCGCGCCACCGTCGAGGCCGCCTGGGACCACGGCATCCGCTTCTACGACACCGCCCCCTTCTACGGCGCCGGCCTGGCCGAGGAGCGGCTCGGCGAGGTCCTCGCCGGCAAGCCCCGCGACGAGTACGTCCTGTCGACCAAGGTCGGCCGCGTCATCCTCGACGAGCACGAGACGGACGTGCCCGACTTCGGCGAGAAGGGCGGCCTGTTCGAGCACGGCAACCCCAACAGGATCGTCCACGAGTGGACCGCCGAGGCCACCGAACGCTCCATCGAGGGCAGCCTCGAGCGCCTGAACACCGACCGCCTCGACATCGTCTGGGTCCACGACATCGCCCAGGACTTCCACGGCGACGCCTGGCTGGGCAAGTTCGAGGAGGCCCGCACCGGCGCCTTCCGCGTCCTGTCCCGGCTGCGCGACGAGGGCGTCATCAAGGCCTGGGGCCTGGGCGTCAACAAGACCGAGCCCATCGAGCTGACCCTCGCCCTCGACGAGCCGAAGCCCGACGGCTTCCTCCTCGCCGGCCGCTACACCCTCCTCGACCACCAGCACGCCCTGACCCGCCTGCTGCCCATGGCCCAGGAGCAGGGCGTCGACATGGTCGTCGGCGGCCCCTACAGCTCCGGCATCCTCGCCGGCGGCACCCACTTCGAGTACCAGCAGGCCCCGGCCGAGATCATCGAGCGCGTCGGGAAGCTGAAGGCGCTGGCCGAGAAGCACGACGTGAGCATCAAGGCCGCCGCGCTGCAGTTCTCCCTCGCCCACCCGGCGTCCGCCGCCGTCATCCCCGGCGCCACCCGCCCCGGCCGCATCGCCGAGGACACCGCCGCCCTGAACGAGACCGTCCCGGCCGCGTTCTGGACCGACCTGCGCGCCGCCGGACTGGTCAGCCCGGCCGCCCCGCTCCCGAACAACGCCTGACCCCCGCCCCCGCACCCCCCCACCGCAGCAGGAGCACCACCATGGCTTCCACGTCCGTCTCCCGCGTCGTTCCCGCCTCCCCCCAGCGGGTCTGGAACCTCATCGGCGGCTTCGACGCCCTCCCGGACTGGCTTCCCTACATCCCCGAGAGCACCGCGCTCGAAGGCGGCCGGGTCCGCCGTCTGACCAACCCCGACGGCGACGTCATCGTCGAGCGCCTCGTCGACTTCAACGAGGCCGAGCGCCACTACAGCTACGCCATCCTCCAGGCGCCGTTCCCCGTCACCGGCTACCTCTCCACCCTCCGGGTCCACCCCGTCCCCGGCCGCGACGACCTCGCCGAGGTCCAGTGGTCCGGCCGCTTCGCCCCCGAAGGCGCCACCGAGCAGGACGTCGTCGACCTCTTCACCGGCATCTACGCCGACGGCCTCGACGCCCTCCACCGGACCCTCTCCGCCTGACGTCACCCGCAGCGGGCCGCCGGGCCGGGCACGCGCGACGCGCGCGGCCGGCCCGGCGGCCCGGCCTCACTTCAGGTGCCGGGCGAAGAACCGGGCCGCGGCGTCCCCCGCGAACCGGGGGACGCCGGTGTGCCCGCCCATGGTGGCGTGGAGGGTCTTCTCCGCGGAGCCGAAGGCGTCGAACAGGTCCAGGGACGCCTGCCGGTCGTTCCCCTCGTCGTCCCACTGCAGCAGGACGTGCAGCGGAACGGTGACCCGGCGGGCCTCCTCGAGGGTCGCGCGGGGCACGAAGCTCCCGGCGAAGAGTCCGGCGGCCACCACGCGCGGCTCGACCACCGCGAGGCGGACGCCGACGGAGATGATCCCTCCCGAGTACCCGACCGGGCCGCCGATCTCGGGCAGCGCCAGAAGGGCGTCCAGGGCGGTCTGCCATTCCGGGACCGCTCTGTCGACGAGCGGGAGGACGAGGGCGTCGATGATCTCGTCGCCGACCGGCTCGCCGGCTTCCACGGCCCGGCGCATGTCGGCGCGGGCCTGCTCGGCGGCGGCCCGACGGGGCCGGTCGCCGCTGCCGGGGAGCTCGATGGTGGCCGCGGCGAAGCCGTCCGCCGCGGCGCTCCGGGCCCGGTCCACCAGTCGCGGGTACATCGTGCGCAGTCCGAGCGGAGGGTGGCCCAGCAGGATCAGCGGCGCCGGCGCGGACGCGGAAGGGGGCGTCCACAGGAGGCCGGGGATCTCGCCGAGGGTGAATTCGCGTTCGAGGACGCCGTCGTCGAGGCGTCGCTCGGAGGTGAATCGCATGGTCGTGCCTTTCGGGAGGGCTCTGGAACGGCGCTCCCGGACGACCTATCGCCCGACCGTGGACCCGGAGGAGAGCACCCATGTCGATACTGCGTTCACGGGTACCACCTCCTCGTTCTCTCGCACGGCCTCCAGGAAGGTAGCAGCGGCCGCCGCGGGCCGCCAACGGGTTTCCCGGTCCCGGGGCCCGTCCTTCGGACCGGCTAGTTGGCGAACCCGCCCTTGGGCTCGATGATCTCCAGGTTGGTCCCGTCGGGGTCGTTGAAATAGGCCACCCTGGTACCGAGGGCCGCGTCCGGGGTGACCTCGCCCGCGAGGAACGTGTAGTCGTCGCCGAGGAAGTCGTAGCCGGCCTCCTTCATGCGCTTGTACACGGCGTCGAAGTCGTCGACCTTGAAGCACAGGTGCATGGATCCGGGCCGGTTCGCCGCTCCGTTCGTCCGCCAGCCCACCGGGTCCTGGAACTCGATCAGGTCGATGCCGAGGCCGTCGATGTTGATCGTGGCGTACCGCAGATTCGCGTCGGACAGCCCCTGCGACTTGCCGAAGGGCACACTGTGCATGGCCCCCTGGGCGACGGGCGGCCGCCCCGTCAGGGCCTGGTAGAAATCGATCGCCACATCCAGGTCCGAGACCGAGATCCCGACGTGCGCGCCCCGGGTGAGCCCGATCGGAGTGCTGGAAACAGCCATGACGAATGCCTCTCGTTCGTGAGCTCCGTGTGGATGCTTCTGTGCCCATCCTCCCGAATACTCCGGATTGCGCATCCCTGGAGCCGGTCCCGCTCCGCCCGGTCGGGCGGCGGGTCACCCCACCGCCCCGCCCCTGTTGCGCCGACGCCCGGGGAGGGGAAGGTTACGGACGGGGGTCGATGGCAGGAGGAGGCACGTCATGGGCATCGCCACCGTGAACCCCGCGACGGGTGAGACGCTGCGCACCTACGAGGCCCACGGGCCCGAGGAGGTCGAGCGGCGCATCTCCGCCGCGCACGAGGCGTACCGCCAGTACCGTACGACCCCCTTCGCCGAACGCTCCCGGCTCATGCGCGCCGCCGCGACCCTCCTCGACGAGGACACCGAGGACATCGCCCGCACCATGACCACCGAGATGGGCAAGCCGATCGCCGCCGCCCGCGCGGAGGCCGCCAAGTGCGCGAAGGCCATGCGCTGGTACGCCAAGCACGCGGAGGAGCTGCTCGCCGACGAGCACCCGGCCGAGAGCGACGTCCAGGACTCGGGCGCCGACGTGGCCCGGGTCCACTACCGGCCCCTCGGCCCGATCCTCGCCGTCATGCCGTGGAACTTCCCGCTCTGGCAGGTGATCCGCTTCGCCGCGCCCGCGCTCATGGCGGGCAACACCGGCCTGCTCAAACACGCCTCCAACGTGCCGAGGACCGCGCTCTACCTGGGCGACCTCTTCCGCCGCGCCGGATATCCCGACGGCTGCTTCCAGACCCTCCTCATCGGCTCCCGCGAGGTCGAGGGCGTCCTCCGGGACCCCCGGGTGGTGGCCGCCACCCTCACCGGCAGCGAACCGGCCGGCCGGTCCGTCGCCGCCATCGCGGGCGGCGAGGTGAAGAAGACCGTCCTGGAGCTCGGCGGCAGCGACCCGTACATCGTCATGCCCTCCGCCGACATCGTCGGAGCCGTGAAGACCGCCGTCACCGCGCGCGTGCAGAACAACGGACAGTCCTGCATCGCCGCCAAACGGTTCATCGTCCACCACGACGTGTACGACGACTTCTCGGAGCGCTTCACCGCCGCCATGAACGCCCTCACCGTCGGCGACCCCCTCGACGAGTCCACCGACGTCGGCCCCCTCGCCACCGAGCAGGGCCGGGCCGACCTGGAGGCGCTCGTCGACGACGCCGTCGAGCGGGGCGCCACCGTCCTCTGCGGCGGACAGCGCCCGGAGGAGCCGGCGCTCCGGAACGGCTGGTACTACCGGCCCACCGTCCTCACCGGCATCACACCGGAGATGCGGATCCACCACGAGGAGGCCTTCGGCCCGGTCGCCACGGTCTACCCGGTCCGTGACGTCGAGGAGGCCGTGGCCGTCGCCAACGACTCCCCGTTCGGCCTCAGTTCCAACGTCTGGACGCGCTCCCAGGAGGACGTCGCGTTCTTCGTCCGCGACCTGGAGGCGGGCGGCGTCTTCGTCAACGGCATGACGGCCTCGCACCCGGCGCTCCCCTTCGGAGGGGTCAAGCGCTCGGGGTACGGACGGGAACTCTCCGGCCACGGCATCCGCGAGTTCTGCAACGCGACCACGGTCTGGCAGCGCGCCTGACGCCCGGGGGAGCCGGCCCCCTCCGGCCCGCCGGCGCCTCAGCCCCGCGCCCACTCCAACAGGCGCTCCGCCGGCCAGGTGTTGATCACCCGCTCCGGCGGGACCCCGCACTCCTCGGCCCGCGCGCAGCCCAGGATCTGCCACTCCAGCTGTCCGGGCGCGTGGGCGTCCGTGTCGACGGCGAAGTACGTGCCCGCCGCGACCGCCGTCCGCAGCAGCAGGCGCGGCGGATCGAGGCGCTCCGGGCGGCTGTTGACCTCCACCGCCGTGCCCGACTCGGCACAGGCGGCGAAGACGCGCTCCGCGTCGAACTCGGACTCGGGCCGCAGCCGCCCGCCCGCCACCAGGCGCCCCGTGCAGTGACCGAGCACGTCCATCAGCGGGTCCCGCACGGCACGTTCGAGGCGGCGGGTCATCGACCGGGCGTCCATCCGGAGCTTCGAATGGACCGAGCCGACGACCAGGTCGAGCCGGTCGAGCAGCTCCGGTTCCTGGTCGAGCGAACCGTCGTCCAGGATGTCGCACTCGATCCCGGTGAGGAGGCGGAACGGCGCCCACTCCTCGTTGAGCCGCGCCACCACGTCCAGTTGCCGCCGCAGGCGCTCGGGCGACAGCCCCCGCGCCACCGTGAGGCGCGGCGAGTGGTCGGTGAGGACCGCCCACTCGTGTCCGATCGCCGCCGCCGTCCGTCCCATGACCTCGATGCCGGCGCCGCCGTCGGACCAGTCCGAGTGCAGATGGCAGTCACCGCGCAGGGCCGCCCGCAGCGCCTCACCCGCGCGGCCGTCCCCCTCCGCCGGACCCGCTGAGGCTTCCGACTCCTCCTCCAGGCGCGCCAGATACTCCGGCACCCGGCCCTCCAGGGCCTCGCGCACCACCGCCGCCGTCTTCGGCCCGACGCCCTTCAGCGACTCCAGGGTGCCGGCGGCGGCCCGCCGGGCCGCCTCGCCCTCCGGCAGGGCCGCGACGGCCGTGGCGGCGGTCCGGAAGGCGCGCGCCCGGTAGCCCGGCGCCTGGGCGCGCTCCAGCAGGAACGCGATGCGGTCCAGCGCGGCGACGGGGTCCACGGCGGCCTCCTCACCCACCGCCGGGGGCGGATTCGACGGCCACCGGCGCGGGCCCGATCTCGCACCACACCGCCTTGCCCTCGCCGCGCGGCTCCACGCCCCACCGGGAGGCCAGCGCGTCCAGCAGGAGCAGCCCCCGGCCCGAGGTGGCGGCCTCGCCGGGGGTCCGCCGCCGGGGCCAGGCGCTCGACCGGTCCTGCACCGAGAGCCGCACCCGCCGCACCGGCTCGGGCAGCACCTCCAGCGTCAGCACCGCTCCGCCCTCGGTGTGCAGCAGGACGTTCACGAGCAGTTCGCCCGTCAACAGCTCGGCGTCGTCGGCGAGTTCCGGCATGCCCCAGTCGCGGAGCGCCTGCCCGACGGCCGCCCGCGCGTCCGAGAGGCCCTGCGGGTCGGCCTGGTGGATGTACTGGTGGATGCGCGGCGCCCGGGGCGTGCCCGGGTCCGGGCTGCGCCGCAGCACGAGGAGCGCCACGTCGTCGCCCGAGCCCCACCGCTCCCAGAGGCGCTCGGAGAGGTGGTCGGCGAGCGCCTCCGCCTGCGGCGGACCGCTGGCGATCGCGCCCGAGAGCGCGGCGAGACCGGACTCGATGTCCGAGCCGGGCTGTTCGACGAGCCCGTCCGTGCAGAGCACCAGCGTCTCGCCGGGCACGAGGTCGAGCCGGGTCTCGGGGAACTCCTCGTCGCCGAACACGGTCGCGAGACCCAGCGGGAGCCCGCCCCGCAGCTTCGGCTGCCCGACCCGGCCGTCGGTGTGCCGGATCAACGGGCCCAGGTGCCCGGCCCGTACGGCGCGCAGGGCGCCGCTCGCCAGGTCCACCTGCGCGTACGTGCAGGTCGCGAAGCGGTTGGTGTCCAGCTCGGCCAGGAACCGGGAGGCCCGGGCGAGGACGGTCGACGGGGCGTGCCCCTCTCCGGCGTACGCGCGCAGGGCGATCCGCAACTGGCCCATGATGGCGGCGGCGTGCGTGTCGTGGCCCTGGACGTCGCCGACAACGATCCCGACCCGGCCGCGCGGCAGCGGGATCACGTCGTACCAGTCGCCGCCGACCTGCCGCCCGCTCCACGCCGCGTGGTAGCGGACGGCGATGTCGCCGCCGGTGAACTGCGGGATCCGGCGCGGCAGCATCGTCGCCTGGAGACCGGTGGCCAACTCCCGCTCCTCGTCGAAGAGGATCGCCCGCTGGAGCGACTGGGCGACGATCGCCGCGAGTCCCAGCGCGAGGTTGCGCTCGTCGGCGTTGAAGGAGGTGCGGCCCCGGTAGAAGAGGGCCATGCCGCCGAGCGAACGCGCCTGCGCCACCAGCGGGAGGTAGCAGGCGGCCCGGAACTCCAGGTGCGGCAGGTAGGGGGCGAGCTCGGGGAAGTCCCGTCCCAGCGAAGGGAACGAGGAGACGAACCGGGGCCGCCCGCTCAGCACCGCCTCGGCCAGCGGCAGTTTCCGGTCGAGGCGACGGCCGCGGAAGTCGTTGAGGACGTCGAGGGACTCCCCGCTGAGCGCGATGATGTTGAGCGAGCCGTTCTCGACGAGGCCGAGGGCGAGGCCGTCCGCGCCGAGCCGGGCGAGGCCGCCGGGGCCGGTCAGGGCGGCGGTCACGTCGTCCACGGTCACCGCGCGCGACAAGGCGTTCGTCGTCCGCTCGACGATGTTCGTCTGGACCTCGCGCCGCTTCTCCAGCTCCTGCACGAAGGCGAAGTGCGCGACCTCGGCGGTCGTGTCCCGCACGATGCCGACGATCCGCCGGGCACGGCCGTCCGGCGAGCGCAGGATCCTCGCCTGCACGTGCGTCCAGTGGGGTGACCCGTCGGCCTGCGGGATGGGGAAGTGCGCGGTGTACGAGACCGCGCCGCCGCGTACGGCCTGCCGTACGACGTCCTCCAGCTTGACCTGCTCGTCGGGCGCCAGGCGCGTCACGATCGACCCCGGTCGTCCGTCGAAGGCGTCCGGGGCCACGCCGAAGATCAGCAGCCCGGACTTGTCGACATCGATGGTGCCCCTGTCGAGATCCCAGTCGAAGCTGCCGGTCCGGTTCATGGCGAGCCACTCGGCGGGCCCGATCTCGCCACTGCGCGTACGCCGGTCGTCATCGGTCATCCTCCCCATTGTCGAACCCGCACCCCGCGGACGCCATGGCGGCGACACGGCGTGGCGCGAGTTCGCCGCGACGAAACGGACCGGACAGGGCCGGACCCGGCGGGCCGGGCGGACCGGACCGAGCAGATCGACCGGCCCGACCGACCGGCCCGACCGGCCCGACTGGACCGACCGGCCCGGGCCGGTCGAGAGGGCGACGGGGTCCCTCCGCCCGCGCCGGGGCAGAATGGGCCGGTGCAGCCGCCGCCCTACCGTGTTCTCGGTCCGTGCCAGGCCTTCCGCACCGACGACGGGACGGAGGCGGTCCTGAGCGGTGCCAGGCTCCGGGCCCTCCTCACCGCGCTCGCCGCGGCCGGCGGGCGGGCGACGGGCCCCGGCGCGCTGATCGACCAGGTGTGGGCCGACGGCGACCCGCCCGGCGACCGGGACCGCACGGCGGCGCTCCAGGCCCTCGTCGGCCGCCTGCGCCGTGCCCTCGGCCGCGAGGCCGTCGTCTCGGACCCCGGCGGCTACCGGCTGGCCGCCGACCCGGACGCCGTCGACCTGCACCGCTTCGAACGGCTCGCCGCCGAAGGCGCCGCCGCGCTCGCCGCCGGCCACGCGGACCGGGCGGCCACGCTCCTCGACGAGGCCCTGCGCCTCTGGCGCGGCCCCGCCCTCGCGGACCTGCCCGGCCGGGACGCCGACCCCCTGGTCGTACGGGTCGAGCAGCGGCACGCGCAGGCGCGCCGCGACCGGCTCGCCGCCGACCTCGCCCTCGGGCGGGCCGGCGACGTGCTCGCGCCCCTCGCCGCGCTCGCCGCCGGTCAGCCGCTCGACGAACCCCTCCAGGCCCTGCGGATCCGCGCCCTGCGCGCGGCCGGACGACCCGCCGAGGCCCTCGCCGCGTACGAGGAGGTCCGCACGGCCCTCGCGGACCGGCTCGGCACGGACCCGGGACCGGAACTGCGCTCCCTGCACGCCGAACTCCTCGCGGAGGACGGGCCCGTGCCGCCCCCGCCACCCGCTCCGTCCGCGCCGGCCGGCGCCCTTCCCGCCCGCCTGACCTCGTTCATCGGCCGGACCGACGAACTGGACTCGCTCGCCGCCGCCTGGGGCGGGCGGCGGCTCGTCACCCTCACCGGGCCGGGCGGCGTGGGCAAGACGCGGCTCGCCCTGGAGGCGGCCGGGACGTACGAGGGCCCCGTCCACCTCGCCGAACTCGCCTCCGTACGAGGGGAGTCCACGGTCGCCGCCGCCGTCCTCACCGCGCTCGGGGCCCGCGAGACCCAGCTCTGGCAGACCCCGGCCGTTGTCCAGGCCGACCCGAAGGACCGGTTCGCCGCCCTCGTCGAGCACTGCGCCGGGCGCCGGATGCTGCTGGTCCTCGACAACTGCGAGCACGTCGTCGCCGAGGTGGCGGAGCTCGCGCAGGCGCTCCTCACCCGCTGCCCGGGCGTGACGGTCCTCGCGACGAGCCGCGAGCCCCTGGGAGTGCCGGGGGAGGAGGTGCGGCCGCTGGGCCCGCTGCCCGTGGCCATGGCGCTGCGGCTCCTCGGGGAGCGGGGCGCGGCCGCGCGGCCGGGGTTCCGGGTGGCGGAGGACCCGGAGGCGGCGGAGGAGATCTGCCGCCGGCTCGACGGTCTGCCGCTGGCGATCGAACTGGCGGCTGCGCGGCTGCGGATGCTGTCCCTGCGCCAGATCGCGGACCGGCTCGACGACCGGTTCCGGCTGCTGACGTCGGGCGCGCGGACG
Organism: Streptomyces sp. NPDC004266; assembly: GCF_042874095.1. Classification (NCBI taxonomy): domain Bacteria; kingdom Bacillati; phylum Actinomycetota; class Actinomycetes; order Kitasatosporales; family Streptomycetaceae; genus Streptomyces; species Streptomyces sp. NPDC004266. The sequence goes on along the minus strand of NZ_JBIAMM010000013.1, from coordinate 220,693 downwards.
GTGCTGCCGCGTCAGCAGACCCTGCGGGCGGTGGTGGACTGGTCGTGGGAGCTCCTCGACGGGGCCGAGCGGGCGGTGCTGCGGCGGCTCGCGGTCTTCACGGGCGGGTGCGACCTGACGGCGGCGGAGACCGTCTGCGCGGACGAGGCCCCCGCGCCCGCCGCCGTCCTGGACGTGCTCGGCGCCCTGGTGGACAAGTCGCTGGTGGTGGCGGCGCCCGACGGCGGGGGGATGCGGTTCCGGCTCCTGGAGACCGTGGCCGAGTACGCCGGGGAGCGGCTCGACGAGGCGGGGGAGCGGGCGGCGACGGAGCGGCGGCACCTCACGTACTACCGCGAACTCGCCCGACGGACCGAACCGGAGGTGCGCGGTGCCGGCCAGGTCGACGCCATCGCCCGCTTCGAGCGGGAGCACGACAACCTGCGCGGCGCCCTCCGGACGGCCGTCGCGCTCGGCGACGAGCAGGAACTGCTCTGTCTGGTCCACGCCCTCAGCTGGTTCTGGCAGCTCCGCAACCACCAGGCCGACGCCCGCGCCTGGGCCGCGGAGGCCGCCCGCCTCGGCCCCGACCCCTTCCGGGAGCCCGTCCGCCCCGCCGAGCCGCTGGAAGGCCGGTGCGTGGACGTGCCGCCGCCGTGGACCGGCGAGCGGCTGTGGGAGGCCCGGCGCGGCGGCCGGCTCTACGCCCTCGCGACCGAGGGCGGCGAGGGCGCCACCGCCCTGGAGCGGCCCGAGACCCGCGCCCGGCTCGCCGCCCTGGTCGCCGCGTACCGCCCCGGACTCCCGCAGACCTGCCGACAGCCGGGCACGATGTGGTACTTCGCCCGGCTCATGACCGGAGAGCTCACCGGCCTCGACGAGACCCTGACCCTGATCGTCGACGCCTGCCGCGGCCACGGCACCGGCTGGGACCTCGGCTTCGCCCTCCTCATGCGGGCCAAGCTCGTCGGCCGGGGCTCCGACGCCGCCGAGGCGCTCGCCCTCTTCGAGGCGGCCGGGGACTCCTGGGGGATCGCGGAGTCCCTCGCCGCCCGGGGCGAGGCCTACGAGCGGGAGGGCCGGCCGGCCGAGGCGGCGGCCGACTTCGAGCGGGCCACCGAGGCCGCCGCCCGCGTCGGAGCGCGCTCCCAGGTGCCCGTCTTCACCGCCCGCCTCGCTGCCGTACGGCTCCGGATCAGCCCGGAGGGGGACGCGGCGGCCGAGCGGCTCCTGGCCGAGGCCGCCGACGAGGCCGGGCAGTGGGGCGCCGAGGCCGCCGGAAGCGGCAGGCTGCTGCTCGCCCAGCACTACGGCAACACCGGGCGCACCGCCCTCGCCCGTGCGCAGCTCTCCCTCCTGGAGGAGGAGTTCGGGGACGTCACCCCGGCGCTCTTCTGGGGTCTGGTCGGCGGCACGTGGGCATGGCTCGACTGCCTCGACGGCGCCTACGACCGGGCCCTGGCACGCCTCGCACGGGCCGTCGTGGACATCGAGACCCTCGCCCACCTGGTCGCCCCGCACCTCGTCGTCGCCCAGTTCGGGACCGCCGCCTGGGCCCGTGCCGGCCGGGGCGCGCCGGGCGACGCCGAGACGGGGATCCGGCTCCTCGGCGCGTACGACGCCCACGCCGGCTCCGACACGGGCGGCGGCTTCCGCCCCTTCACCTCGGAGACCGAGGCCGCGATCCGGGCCCGCGCCGAGGCGGTGCTCCGCGCGGCCCTGCCCCCGGAGGCGTACGGCCGGGGCCACGAGGAGGGCGCCGGCCTCTCCCTCAGGACGGCCGCGGCCCTGGTCCGGGACGGGGAGGAGCCCGGCCGGGGATCCGGCACGCGGTGACCCGGCCCGGACGACGGGGCCGGGTCAGTCGCCGGTGAGACCCCAGAAGCACAGCTCCGCCGGGCGCCCCTCGGCGTCGTGGACGACGGTGCAGCAGCCGGAACCGCGGTCGAACGGCGGGAACCAGCCGTCACCGGCCCGCTTCAGGGCCTGCTCGACGACCTCCCGCACGGGCCGCGCCGTCCCGAACAGCTCGACGGCTTCCGCGGCCTCGACCACCCTCACGTCGCCGGGCTCCTCCATGTCCTCCTCGCAGCGGACCACGCGCTCGACGTCCAGCACCGAGTGCGCCGGCTCCTCCTCCAGCAGGCCGCTCGCCACCAGCGCCGCCAGGGTCCCGACGCCCGCCTCCCGGTAGTACGCGGCACCGCGGGCGAAGACCTCCTCGCGAAGATCGTCCAGTGCGTCCTGCTCGCTCTGCCGGTAAGGCGTGAAGTACGACCATCTGCTCGCTCCCATGGCCGCGAACCCTACCGGCGACGGAACCTAGTGCTGTGACAGGCGTTCACGGGCCTCGGCCAGGTCCTCCGGGGTCGGCGCGTCGTCCTGGGCGAGGCGGCGGCGCCAGTGCCCGGTGAAGTGGACCGAGCGCCGGTCGACGCCCCGCTCCTCGACGAGGTGCCGCCGCAGCCCGCGCACCGCCGAGGCCTCGCCCGCCAGCCAGGCGTACGGCCGACCGGTCGGCAGGCCGTCCGCCCGCACGGCCTCGACCGGCGAGTCGCCGTCGCGCAGACGGCGCACGGTCAGGTCGCCCGCCGTGGGCAGCGGCTGCTCCTCGGCCGCGTCGGGCACCTGGACGTACGCCAGGGCCCGGTGGCCCGGTGGCAGTGCGGCGACGACCGTGGCGAGCGCGGGGAGCGCGCAGGCGTCGGCGTACAGGAGCGTCCAGTCGCCCGCGCCCGGGTCGACGGGGACGGCGAACGCCGCCGACGGCCCGAACATGCCCAGCGTGTCCCCGGGACGCGCGGACCGCGCCCAGCGGGTCGCGGGGCCCACGTCCTCGCCCTCCCCGTGGAGGAAGAAGTCGACGTCGACGGTTCCGGCCGCCGGATCGTGCGCCCGCAGGGTGTAGCTCCGCATCCACGGGCGTTCTTCCTCCGGAAGCGCCGCGTAGGCCCCGTACCAGCGCATGACGTCGCCGTCGGGCTCGGGCGCCGGCAGCACCGGCTCGGCCTGGCCGGGGCGCGGGAAGAACAGCTTCACCTGCTGGTCGGGGCCCGCGAGGGCGAAGCCGTCGAGGCTCGGCGCGCGGAGGGTGACGCGGCGCATGCGCGGGGTCACCGGGCGGACGGCGGTCACCCGCAGGCGGTGCAGGGGCAGGGAAGGGTTCCGGGTCATCGACGACTCCTCGGGAGCGGCGGGCTGGGCCCCCACCCTCCCCGGGCCGGTCGACACGCCGTCGACAGCCCGTCGACACGGGACGACCGCGGCCCCGGATGCGCGCACGGGGACCGGACACGAGAATGGCGAGTGCCGGACGAACACGTAGGAGGCGGCATGAACGCTGAGCCCGACAAGACGTCCCAGGGGGACTTCCCGACGCCCGACCGGCTGCTGCACACCGGGTCGGAGGGCGAATACACACCGGAGGACGTGGTCCTTGCCTCCGGCCGCGACGTGAACCCGAAGAACCTCGCCTGGGCGGAACGCCGCATGGCCGAGAAGGGCCGCGCCTGCATGGACGAGCTCCTGCCCTAGGACGCACCCCCTCCCGCGGGCCCCGGATCGGTCGCACCGAGCCGGGGCCTCGGGGCGTTCCGGGCGTCCCGGGGCTTCCGCATTTATGGAACACGTTCTACCGTGTCCGCCGTCGCGCGTCGCACCGCACGGGGACGCCGCGGACGCCGCCACGGGAGGACGCCATGCACCTCGCCCACACGCCCGCACAGAACAGCCTGCGCGCCGAGCTGCGGGCGTACTTCGCCGAGCTGGTCCCGGACGACGTCCACACCCGCTACGCGGACCCGGCGGCCCAGAAGCGCTTCTACCGCGAGACCGTGCGGCGCCTCGGCTCCGACGGCTGGCTCGGGGTGGGCTGGCCCACCGAGTACGGCGGGCGGGGCCTGACCCCCATGGAACAGTTCGTCTTCTTCGACGAGGCCGCGCAGGCCGGCGTACCGCTGCCGCTGATGGCGCTGAACACCGTCGGCCCGACGATCATGCGCTACGGCACGGACGAGCAGAAGGCGTACTTCCTGCCCCGCATCCTCTCCGGCGAGATCGACTTCGCCATCGGCTACAGCGAGCCCGACGCGGGCACCGACCTGGCCGCCCTGAAGACCCGCGCGGTGCGGGAGGGCGACACGTACGTCGTCAACGGCCAGAAGATCTGGACGACGAACGGCGACACCGCCGACTGGGTCTGGCTCGCCGTCCGCACGGACCCCGACGCCCCGCCGCACAAGGGCATCACCATGCTCCTCGTGCCGACGAGCGACCCCGGATACTCCTGCACGATCATCAACACCCTCGCCTCGCACGACACCACGGCGAGCTACTACGACGACGTCCGCGTCCCGGTCTCCCGCCGCGTCGGCGAGGAGAACAAGGGCTGGCGGCTCATCACCAACCAGCTCAACCACGAGCGCGTCACCCTCGCCGCCCACGGCACCATGGCGATCCGCGCCCTCCACGACGTCCGGCGCTGGGCCGCCGACACCCCGCTCTCCGACGGCCGCCGCGTCGTCGACCTGCCGTGGGTCCGGCGCACCCTGGCCCGCACCCACGCCCGCCTCGACGCGATGAAGCTCCTCAACTGGCAGATGGTGAACGCCGTCCAGCACGGCACCCTCACTCCCCAGGACGCCTCCGCCGTCAAGGTCTACGGCTCCGAGGCCCGCCGCGACGCCTACGCCGCCCTCATGGAGGTCGTCGGCGCCGCGGGCGCCCTCAAGGAGGGCTCGGCGGGCGCCGTCCTCCACGGCGAGCTCGAACGCGGCTACCGCTCCGCCGTCATCTTCACCTTCGGCGGCGGCAACAACGAGATCCAGCGCGAGATCATCTCCTGGATCGGCCTGGGCATGCCCCGCGTCCGCCGCTAGGTCGTGTGCCGCAAGCGGATCTCGCCCAAGGGTCTGTCCACCGCCCGCCGGCTCCACCCGCCGGCTCCACCCGCCGGCTCCGCCTCGGCGCCGCGTTTGTCCTCGACTGTGCGCCGGACTCTGAGATAGCCCTTTCGGCCAGCCTTTTCCCGTCTGTCGGGGCAGTGAAATGCCCTGAATGCGTGAGCGGTTGACGTGGCATCAACTTCATGTTGAAGAATCCCCCCGTCATGATCGGCGCGCCTCCGGCGAGGCCGCTTTCCCCTGCGCGGAAAGCGGTCTGATTCGGCATGCCCTGAGGCGCTCCGATCGAGGTCGGAACCGTCATGACCGGCGACGGAATGCCCGCGCCGGCGTGTCGGTGCGCCTGTCCCGCCCCGTGCGGGAGGGGCGCCGATGAAGGGGATGGCGTGAAAGTGAAATACGGGCGGGCGATAGCCTGCCTTGTGGTTTCGGCAATGGCCGGAACCATGCTTCCACAAGCCGCTTATGCGGCGCCGGTTTCAACCGGCGGCGGCGAGGGTATCGCCGATATTTTCTCGGGTTGGTTCTCGGACGGTGACGCGTCGGACGGGCCCAAGGCGCCGTCGACCGGTGGCGCTGCGGTGCTGCCGAGCCGGGAGAAGCTGCCCAGGGGCCAGGCGGCGCCGAAGCCGAAGCGGGTCGCGGAGCTGACCGGGAGGCGGACGGCGAACGCCCGCTACTGGCAGCTGTCCGACGGGCGGGTGCAGGCCGAGGTGTCGGCGACGCCGACCGGCTACCGGGCCGGGAAGTCCTGGAAGGACATCGACCCCAGGGTCGTTCCCTCCGACGCCCAGGGTTTCGTCTTCGCCAACACGACGAACGCGGCGCGCAGCTGGTTCGGTGCGGAGGCGGGGCGGCTGCTGCGGTTCGAGGCCGGTGCCGGGCATGCGGTGACGCTCGGGCTGAAGGGGGCGGGCAGGCTCGCGCCGGTCGCCGAGGGCGACACGGTCACCTACCAGGACGCGGTGGCGGGTGCGGATCTGTCGTACGTGGTGGGTCCGGGGCGGGTGAAGGAGAACATCGTTCTGGACGCGAAGCCGTCCGGTCCGGTGTCCTTCACCTTCACCCTGGACTCCGGGGGTCTGAGGCCGGAGGCGAACAAGGACGGCTCGGTCTCCTTCTTCGGTGAGGGCGCGGATCCGGTCCTGGTCATCCCCGCCGCGTTCATGACCGACGCGAGCGAGAACACCTCGTCCGCGTACGGCACGGCCTACAGCGGGAATGTCTCCCAGAAGCTGACCCGGGCGGGCAAGGGCTGGGAGCTGACGGTCACGCCGGACGCGTCGTGGCTGGCCGCGCCCGAGCGGCGCTATCCGGTGACCATCGATCCGACGCTCTCGATCGCGCCGACGCCGACCACGGCGCAGGACGTGATGATCTCCTCGGACGGTCCGGCGACGAACTACGACGACAACTGGCGCCTGTCGGTGGGCAACACCTCCACCGGTGCCTCGCGGGCGCTGATCCGCTTCCCGGTCTCCGGCATCCCGGCCGGCACCAAGCTGGATTCCGCCGATCTGCGGCTGTATTTCGACCAGACACACACCACGGGTGACACCGAGGTGCAGCTGGAGGCGCACCGGGCCACCCAGGCGTGGACCGAGTCGGGGGCGACCTGGAACAACGCCGGCGCGCTCACCGGTGAGCTGTCCGGCACCGCCGTGGTCGTGGACAACGGCGAGGCCGGGCGTACCGCGGCGGTCGGCGCGTGGCCGGCGTCGGGGAACACGGCGTACACGCAGTACGCGGTGAACCAGACGTACATGTACAACAAGGACTCGGTCGCCGGGGACAGCTACACCTGGCAGCCGAGTCTGCCCGAGGACGGCGTCTACCAGGTCGAGACGCACAACATTCCGGCCTCCGACCGGGCCACCAACGCGCCGTTCACGGTGACCTACGACGGCGGCAGCAAGGCCTACACCGTCAATCAGCAGGCCGGCACGGCCGGGGTGTGGAAGACCCTGGGGTCGCATCCGTTCAAGGCGGGCACCCTCGGCAAGATCGTCCTGGGTGACGGTCCGGCCTCCACCAGCACCTCGGTGATCGCGGACGCGGTGCGGTTCACCAAGGGCGGGGTGGTCACCAAGCAGCCCGGCGAACTGAACGCCTGGCACTCCTTCCCGGTCACCAAGACGGTCCAGCAGTGGATCGACGGCACCTACACGAACAACGGTTTCGTGATCAAGGCGGGGGACGAGTCCGCGACCGGTCCCAAGGGCGGTCCGCGCTACGAGGGCAGCGAGTTCGGCTACGGCGGCGAGACCGCCAACTACCCGCGGCTGGTGCTGACCTTCGGCCGGCAGGGCGTCGACCTGGCGGCCCCGACCACGATCCACGACACCGGCGCGGAGCTGTCCTGGTCCGCCTACCAGGACAAGGACCCGATCGGCACCGGCGACGACCTGGTCGAGTACCAGGTCCACCGCTCGGTCAGCCAGACCTTCACCCCCTCGTCCGCCACCCTGGTGGCCCCGGTCGCGCCGGGCACCACGTCGTTCACCGACACCTCCGCCACACCGACGAAGGCGGACGACGCCGACCCGTTCGGCCGCGCCTACTACTACATGGTCGCGGTCAAGACGAAGGACGGGCAGGTCGTCGCCGCCCCGACCCAGCTGGTGCGGCTGCCCAAGGCCGGGCGGACGACGAGGGTGTACGCCGCGACCCAGGACACCACGCTGTCCTCGGTCCGGACGACGACGGCGCACGACACCCTCGACGACGCCGGGCCGAAGAACTGGCTGTCCGTGGGCAACAACTCCGCCACCTACGGCGACACCCGCGCGCTGCTGAAGTTCCCGGCCCTGAACATCCCCGCCACCGCCCGGGTGCTGGACGCCAACGTGCGGCTGTGGTCCACCCAGACCGCCCAGGACACCCCCGGCGCGCTGTACGAGCTGCGGCCGCTGACGCGGGACTTCGACGAGGCCACCGCCACCTGGGCCAGGGCCGACGCGGCGACGAACTGGACGACCGCGGGCGGCGACTTCGGGGCCGTGACCGCGGACACCGGGGCGATGACCAACGACCCCGCCCGGCACGACTGGAACGTCACCTCCCTCGCGCAGTCCTGGGTGAGCAGCCCGGCCTCCCAGAAGGGCGTCGTGCTGAAGATGGCCGACGAGGCCGCCGCCCAGGAGCGGACCCTGTTCCTGTCCTCCGAGGGCACCGAGCCCAGGCTGGCGCCCCGGATCGTGGTCACCTACATCGACTCCACCACGGACTCGACGTACTACGCGCCGCAGACCCCGGCCCGGATGACGCCGAACTCCGACTACACGGTCGACTTCACGCTGACCAACACCACCGCCTCCACCTGGACCACGGCCGACCACGTCCTGACCTACCGGTGGACCCTGCCGGACGGCACGGACGTGACCACCGGCGGCAACCAGGTCCAGACCGTGCTGCCGGCCAACGTCGCCCCCGGCGGCTCGGTCGGCCTGCAGGCGCAGGTGAAGACGCCGATCAACTCGGCCAACGGCAACAAGCGCACCGACTACGTGCTGACCTGGGACGTCTACAACAAGACGGCCGGGACCTGGACCTCGGGCACCGCCGGCATCCCGGGCCTGAGCCAGAACGTGGCGGTGGAGGACCCCACCTCCAACCAGCTCGGCATGGAGAAGTTCTACTCCTACACGGGCAAGAACACCGGCGCCGGTTCGACGATCATGAACAACCTGGCGTCCGGCAACAGCGTCTGGCAGTACAACGCCTTCACCAACCCGGGCCGCGGTGTCACCACCTTCGCCCGCTTCGCGTACAACAGCCAGGACACCTCGGACACGGTCTCCGGCTACGGCTGGTCCTTCCAGGCCTCCGGCCCGATCCGCCTGGGCGCGCCGCTGGAGTTCCACCCCAAGCCGAACCCGACGGAGGTCCGTCTTCCTGACGGCGACGGCACCACGCACGTCTTCCGCTGGGACTCGGCCACGAGCTCGTGGAAGGCGCCGGCCGGCGTCCACTACAAGCTGACGGCCAAGCCCGGTCTGGACTGCACCCCGCTGAAGGACCCGGTCCCGGACGCCTGGACGATGACCCGGCCCGACGGCACGCGGTTCGTGTTCGGCTGCGACGGCTACCTGACCTCGCTGGTCGAGAAGAACGGCAACGTCCAGACGTACACGTACGAAGAGCGGAAGTCGAACAACAAGCCGACCAAGTTCCTCAAGTACGTCACCGACCCGACCGGCCGGCAGTCGCTGACGATCGAGTACTACTCCAAGGCGGACGGCAACAACCCGAAGATCATCGACCACATCAAGTCGATGACCGAGATCTCGGGCCGCACGTTCACCTTCGAGTACTCCGACAAGGGCCTGCTCACCAAGATCACCGACGGTGCCGGCTCCAGCCAGCCGAAGGTCTTCGGCTTCGAGTACGACGCCACCCAGGGCAACAAGAACGTCAAGCTGGTCAAGGTCACCGACCCGCGTGGCAACGCCACCGCCATGACGTACTTCTCGCCGCAGGCCGGTGACGACCCGAAGTACCACTGGTGGACCAAGACGATCACCGAGCGTCTGCAGGGCCTCACCACCTTCGGCTACGCGGTCGACGCCGGGAACCCCAAGTTCGTCGACACCAGGGTGACCGACGCGGAGTCGCACTCCACCGACTACGTGTCGGACGACTTCGGCCGCTCGGTCCGGACGACGAACGCCAAGTCCCAGACCACGAAGATGAGCTGGGACGCGGACAACAACGTCACGTACGTGGAGGAGGCCAACGGGGCCAAGACCGCCTACTGCTACGACCAGAGGACGGGCTACCCGCTCTGGAAGCGCGACGCGGAGAACAACAGGTCCGGCGTTCCGCCCCCGGGCGACTGCGCCCCCGGCACCTACCCGGCGAACTCGGCCCGGTACACGTACACGACCCGTCTGGACGGCTTCTCGGCCGACCTGGCCACCAAGACCTCTCCGGAGGGCCGCAAGTGGCAGTTCGGGTACGACTCCTTCGGCAACCTGAAGACGGTCACCGACCCCAAGGGCGTCGCCACTCCCACGGCGGGTGACTACACCACCTCGTACGAGTACGACCCCTACGGCCAGCTCACCAAGGCCACCGACCCGAACGGCAACCCGTCGACGACGAGCGAGTTCGGTCCCACGGGTTACCCGGCGAAGATCACCGACGCCCTGGGCAAGACGACGTCCTTCGTCTACGACGCGCGCGGCCAGGTCACCGAGATCACCGACGCGCTCGGCAAGAAGACCACGCAGGCCTACGACACCTTCGGACGTCCGAAGGAGAGCGTGGTCCCGAAGGACCAGAACGCGGGCGTGTTCATCACCACCCCCGCACCGGTCTTCGACGCCAACGACAACGTCACCACGTCGACGGCGCCGAACGGGGCCGTCTCGACGGCGGTGTACGACGCCGCGGACCAGCTCGTCTCGGCCACGGCCCCGAAGGACACGCCGACGTCCCCCGAGCGGAAGACGTCCTACACCTACGACAAGGTCGGCAACCTCAGGACCGTCACCGAGCCGAAGGGTTCGCTGACGACGTCGGACGCCACCGACTACGTCACCACCAACCACTACGACGAGATCTACCAGCTCACCTCGGCGGTCAACGCCGCCGGTGACAAGATCTCCTACGAGTTCGACGACGTCGGCAACGCCGTCAAGGTCGTCGACCCGAAGAAGAACGCCACCCCGGACGCCACGGACTACACGTCCACGATGGCGTACGACCTGAACCACCGGCTCGTCAGCTCCAAGGACCCGGCGGGCAAGGTCAGTTCGCGCACCTACGACAAGGACTCCCTGGTCCTCACGTCCACGGACCCCGGGAACAGCACCACGACCTACACCTACGACGAGCGGGGCAAGCGGACCGAGGCCAAGGTCCCGTACGACGCGACCACGTTCCGCGTCACCAGGTACGAGTACGACCAGGCCGGCAACACCACCAAGGTGATCACGCCGAAGGGCACGGCGACGGCCACCGCGGACGACTTCACCTCGCGCACCGAGTACGACGCGCTGAACCGTCCGGTCAAGCAGTACCAGCCCTACGACCCGAACGACCCCCAGAACAACGACCCGAACGTCTACACGCAGACCGTGTACGACGCGGTGGGCCGGGTCGAGCGGCAGTCGCTGCCGCCGTCGCACGGCCAGACGGTGCGCAACGACACCGTCATGGAGTACTTCGACAACGGCTGGACGAGGAAGTCCACCGACCCGTGGGACATCACCACGACGTACGACTACACCGAGCTCGGGCTGCAGAAGGCCCGTACGCTCACGTCGGCGGGCGGTTCCTCGGACCGCACCATGACGCAGACGTACTACCCCGACGGCAAGCTGAAGTCGAAGTCGGACGACGGCGTGCCGGTCGGCAAGTCGGTCGTGCTCGTCGACGACTCCGACACCCAGCACACCTCCGCCACCGGCACCTGGGCGACCGGTGACCTCACCGGTCAGCAGGGCTACGGCCACCGCACCCACGCGGCCGGGACCGGCACCGACGCCTTCGCCTGGACGCTCAACGTCCCGAAGGACGGGACGTACACCGCGTACGTGAAGTACCCGCGGGTCACGGGCGCGGCCACGGCGGCGAAGTACACGCTGTCGCAGGGCACGACGACCCACCCGTCGGTCACCAAGGACCAGACGGCCGGCACCGGCACGTGGGTGACGCTGGGCTCCTACAGCCTGAAGCAGGGCAACGACGCCAAGCTCAAGCTGGACCAGGGCACCTCGGGCATCGTGGTCGCCGACGCGGTCAAGCTGGTCCGCGACACGTCCGGCGAGACGGACACCGAGAAGCGGACCTTCACCTACGGCTACGACGTCAACGGCAACGTGACGTCGATCGACGACTCCTCCTCCGGCGCCGAGATCGACGCCTACACGATCGCCTACACCGGCCTGAACAAGGTCCAGAAGGTGACCGAGGCCCTCGCGGGCCAGGAGAAGAAGGTCACGTCGTACACCTACGACGCCAACGGTCAGGCCGACACGGTCACGCACCCCGACCAGTTCTCCAAGTACACCTACGACCTGCGCGAGCTGGTCAAGTCGATCTCGGTCGGCAAGTCCGCCACGGACCCGTCGCCCAAGGTCACCTCGTTCACCTTCACCGACCGCGGCCAGCGGCTCAAGGAGACCAAGGCCAACGGCAACACCGTCGACTACACCTACCTCCTCGGCGGTGACCTGAGGTCGACCACGGAGAAGAAGGGCTCCGGGACGCTCGTCTCCTCGCACACCTACGCCTACGACCTCAACGGCAACAAGGCGCAGGACGTCGCGAAGAAGATGAACGCCGACGACCACGCGGCGTACCTCGACTCGACCACCGACCACACCTACGACCCGGCGGGCCGGCTCACCGAGTCCGTCAAGACCGGCACCGGCGCGGGCACCGAGAAGTACGTCCACGACGACAACGCCAACGTCATCTCGCAGACGGTCGGGAACGTCACCACCTCCTACGAGTACGACCGCAACCGCCTGCTCCGGGCCACCACCGGAGGCTCGGCGGCCACCTACAACTACGACCCGTTCGGCCGGCAGGAGTCCGTCACCTCGGGCGGCCAGGTCATCGAACGGAACGTGTACGACGGCTTCGACCACGTCGTGGAGTCCCAGAAGCGGGACGGCACCGGCGCGATGAAGTCGACGACGTACACCTTCGACCCGCTCGACCGGACCTCCTCGAAGACGGCCGACGGCAAGAAGACCGACTTCAACTACCTCGGCCTGTCCAGCGAGGTGCTGAGCGAAGAGGTCGCCGGCCAGCTCACCAAGTCCTACCAGTACAGCCCGTGGGGCGAGCGGCTGTCCCAGGTCAAGCACAACACCGACGGCACCGGCGAGGACGGCTTCTACGGCTACAACTCGCACAGTGACGTCGAGACGCTGACCGACAAGAACGGCGACACCAAGGCGACGTACGGCTACACCGCCTACGGCTCCGACGACCGGTCGGAGTTCACGGGCATCGACAAGCCGGACGCCGCGGACCCGACGAAGCAGGAGTACAACCCCTACCGCTTCAACGCGAAGCGCTGGGACGCCCAGTCGGGCACGTACGACATGGGCTTCCGCGACTACAGCCCGGGCCTCAACCGCTTCACGACCCGGGACATGTACAACGGCGCCCTGGCCGACATGAACCTGGGCGCGGACCCGTTCACCGGCAACCGCTACTCGTTCGCCGGCGGCAACCCGACCAGCTTCGTCGAGCTGGACGGCCACCTCGCCTTCGCGATCCCGGCCCTCTGGTGGGCGGGCGCGGCTCTGGTCACGGCCCTGTACGCGGCCACGCCGGAGGGTCAGAAGAACCTGTCGGACGCGGCGACGGCGCTCAGCCAGATGATGCCGACGGCGGACGAGGCGACCTCGTCCAGCGCGTCCAGCGGGACCAGCACGGCGCCCACGCCGTCGCCCTCGCCGGGAGCGGCTCCCACGCCGCCCGGTGGTGGCGGCAGCGGCCCGCAGGGCTTCCACACCGGGGAAGCGGTGTCCCTGCTGGTCCGCATCTTCTCGCGCCTGGCGACCTCGTCCGACGAGGACAACTCCCCCCAGCGCAAGGCGATCGACGGCGCCGCGGAGGAGAGCCGGAAGTGCCAGAACTCCTCCGGGCCGAGCATGGTGTGGAACACCCCGGTGGACACGCAGGGCCGGGCCACCGGCGGCTTCGCCTGCCTGGACCCCGCCCAGCCGGCCGGCCTCGACAACACGGGTCCGCAGAACCCGCGTGGCTGGGACCTCCAGGACGAGGCCGACGACTGGAACCGGGCCCACCTCATCGCCCGTGAGTTCGGCGGCAGCCACTACCGGGAGAACATCGTCCCGACGACCATGTACCAGAACCAGAAGGAGGGCATGCGGACCGTCGAGTACGAGATCGAAAGGCGTCTCAAGCTGGGCGAGAAGGTCTACTACCAGTCCATTCCGGTCTACGTCCCCGGCTATGTGAACCCGATCGGCGTGCACATGTACGTATCGAGTTCGTCGGGCTCGTTCTCACGACTGATAGCGTCCGGAGTCCACGACTGACGGGCCTCGGAGCCCCTGAAGCCGTGAGTCCCACGAGGGACTGATCCGGCGCAGAAGAGGCGGTGGGGCGAGCGGCCGAACGGCCGCCCGCCCCACCGCCGATGCCGTCAAGGAAGGAACACATGAATCATCTCGACGTCGTCCGGCTGCTGGGTCTCGACGCCCCGGCGCGGCCGGAGGGAGAGGGGTACGGCCAGGTCGTCCCCGAGGACTTCGAGCTGCTGGTCCGGGCACTGCCGCAGGGAGTGATCGCGGCCTCCGTGCTGCTCGGCGGGTCCGAAGTCCCCGTGCGCTCCCTGGAGGACTTCACGAGGGACACCGCGCTGCGCCTCGCGGACATGCGGGAGGCCCTGGAGAGCCGGGAGCAGGAGCTCTGGCTGCCGCTGTACCCGAGGCCCCACGGCATGGTGCCCTGGGGGCGCACCACCAATGACGGCGTGCTGCTGTGGGACACCACCGCCGCCGACACCGCGGACTGGACGACCGTCCTCACGGACACCGACTTCCAGTTCTGGCTCGACCTCCCCTTCTCGGCCTCGGAGTTCGTCGCGCGGGCCGTCACGGGACGTTCCGAGGGGACGCCCGCCTTCGAGACGTACCAGGAATACGAGTCGGGCACCTTCTGGAAGGTCGCCGACGACAAGCGCGCGACGGCCATGGCGCTGGCGAACCGTGACATCGGCGCGGTGGAGGAGATCGTCACCCGCGTGCGGAGCATCGGCGTTCCGGGCGTCCGGAGCCACGCGGAGGAACTCCTCGGCCGGGCGGGAGAGGCGTTCGGCGCGCTCCCGCAGGACTACCTGGCGGTCATGCGGGAGTTCCCCGGCGGCGTCGTCGCCGGCGTGCGGGTCTTCCCCGCCCAGGCCCGCCCGGGGACCCCGGGACTGCGCCGGCTGGACGAGGACGGGCTGTTCCTGCAGTGGGGAGAGGTCGGGGGCCGGGCGTTCGGCTGGCTCACCGCCAAGGGCGACCCCGAGGCGTGGCGCGTCGCCTACGTCGAGCCGGACGGCTCGGCCCTCACCTGCCTGGAGGACCAGACCTTCGCCACGTTCCTGCGACGCCGGCTGCGGGGCGACAACTCGCTGTTCTGACCCGCCGGGCGCCCCCGTCGCTCAGCGGTACTCGCAGAGGTAGGCGGTCTCCACCGCGACCGTCAGCTGGAACCTGCTGTCCCCGGGGACCTCGAAGCGGTCCCCGGCGGCGAAGGTCCTCCACGCGTCGGCGCCGGGCAGCCTGACCGTCAGGGCGCCGCTGACCACGTGCATGACCTCCGGGGCGGCGGTGCCGAACTCGTACTCGCCCGGGGCCATGACGCCGATGGTCGCCGGGCCCTCCTCCTGGGTGAACGCGATCGACTTGACCGAGCCGTCGAAGTACTCGTTGACCGTAAACATGGGGCGTCCTCGGGGGGAGACGGGCGGGAGGGGTGGCCGGGCCGTCGCGTACCGGCCCCGGGCAGGGGCACCCTAGCGGGGACGGCGCGACGGCCTCGGCCGGTCTCACGTGCTGGATGGTCAGGTCGCCGGGCGCCCGCCGAAGGCCCAGTCGTGGACCTCGACGTCGGCGTACCGCTCGGGGGTCCGCAGGACGGCCGCGGCCGTCGCCGCGTCCGGGGCGCGGACCAGGGCCGCCGTGCCCACCCAGGTGGTGCCGTCGTCGGCCAGCAGGGGGCCGTAGGCGATCAGGTCGTCCCGGTCCGCCGGAGCGGGCGGAGGGGTGAGGTCGACGGGCTCGCCCTCCCCGAGGCCCAGGACCAGGTAGCGGTTGCCGCCCTCGCGCCCTCCGGGGAATTCCCACATCGTCCGCCCCAGCGTGTTGCGCCATCGCCGGAGCAGGACGTCCCGGTACACCCCGGCCTGGTAGTTGGGCTCGTCGAAGGCGAACGCCCGGGCCGCGGCGGCGTCGGGCAGGTCGACGACGTGCACGCTCCCGGTGCACTTCTCGCCCGTCGCGTCGAAGGTCGGACCGCGCGCGATGAGCTGCTCCGCGAAGCCGTCCATGTACGCCCAGTGCGCTTCGAGGAGGGCCTGCCGCAGGGGCATGGACCCGGACCGGTCGCGGTGGTAGCAGAGGTATTCCATGCGGCACAGGATGTGGTGCCCGGGACGATCATGTCGAGCGGATATGGCCCTCGTCACGGCCCCTCGTCCCCACCGTCCCAGGAGCGTCCGTGGTCCGCCGCGTACGCCCTGAAGACCTCGTCGGAGGACCCGCCGGTGCGCAGGAAGCGTTCGTCGAGGACGGTGGCCAGGTCGTCGAGCGCCGTGCGCAGGACCGACGCGGAGAGCCGGACGTCCGGATGGCGGGCCCGCTCGGCCCAGTCCACCAGGCCGACGGCGTGGCCGAGCCGGCCGGCCAGGGAGATGTTCTCCTCCCCGTCGTAGAAGTAGTACGACTCGGCGTACTGCAGGAAGTCGACCGTGACGGTGGAGAGCGCCGAGGCGAGGCCGTCCAGGAGCGCGGCGCCCCCGGCGGAGTCGAGGGCCTCGGTGGTGAGGCGGCTGCGGCCCAGGTGGGACAGGCGCAGCGCGAGAGCCCTGCGGCGGGCGAGGGCCGGGTAGATGCCGAGGACCCAGGCGACGGTCGCCGACAGCAGGGCGAAGCCCACCAGGGCCTCCAGCGGGGCGAGGATCCGCAGCCATTCCGAGGTCGGCGCGATGTCACCGAGCCCGAGGGTGGCCAGGGTGACCAGCGAGACGTACATCGCGTCGACGGGGCCCGCGTGGTCGGCGGGCGTGAGCCCCGGGGCGTACGAGAAGTCGTCCGGCATGGAGGGCCAGTAGACGAGCGCCCAGCCGACGGAGACGACGAGGGCCCAGGCGGCGACGACCGCCATCATGCCCACCGGCCCCGCCAGACCGACCGGCCGCAACCGCTGCTTGTGATGGGCCGAGAGCCGCCAGACGCCCCGCATCAGCAGTCTGCTCGGACCGCCGTGCCGGGTGGGGTGCCAGATCGTGTGGAACACGTCCCGCAGGACGAACAGGATCAGCACCGCTCCCGCGAGGACGGACAGCCACGTCATCCCGGTACCGTCCGTCCCGCGCCCGTCCGCGCGGGCGGTTCGACAAGCTTGCCGGTCATGCTTCGAGGATGCGCGGCCGGGCGGCGGCCCGCACGGGGAGGGAGCCGAGGGGCGGACACCGGGCACGCGCCGTGGAAGAGGGCTCGTCCCGACCGGTTCCGAGGAGCACGTTCCGTGCGTAGCCTGAGCGCCATGAGGCAGGACGCCGACCCCGGGCTCTTCGGGCCCCGTTCCGTGACCTGGCAGCTGCACAGCGACCCGGTGATGTGGATCGCCGGGGTCAGGGCCCTGTGGCTCCAGGCGCTGCACCCCGTCGCCGTCCGCGGCGTCATGATCAACAGCGGTTTCCGGGAGGACCCCTGGGGCCGGCTGATGCGGACCGCGAACTTCGTCGGGACCCTCAGCTACGGGACCACCGAAGCCGCCGAGGCGGCCGGCGCCCGCGTCCGGCGGATCCACCGGTTGCTCGGCGTCGACGACCCCGAGCTGCTGCTCTGGGTCCACTGCGCCGAGACCGACTCGTACCTCTCGGTCGCGCGCCGCTCCGGGATCCCGCTCACCGACGCCGCGGCCGACCGGTACGTCGACGAGCACCGCACCTCGGCCCGGCTCGTCGGCCTCGACCCCGACACCGTCCCCGCGTCCACCGCCGAACTCGCCGCCTACTTCGAGGCGGTGCGCCCCGCGCTGGCCGCCGGACCGGACGCCCGGACCGTCGAGGACTTCCTCCGCCGCCCGCCGGTGAAACCCGCCCTGGTCCCGGCGCGCGAGGTGATCTGGCGGCGCGTGACCGCACTCGCGTACGACACCCTGCCCCTCTACGCCCACGCGCTCTACGGCCGCCCCGCCCCGCCGCCGGCGACCGTCACCCGCCGGCTCGTCACCACCGCCGACCTGCTGCGCCGCGTCCCCGCCCGCCTGCGCTGGCGGCTGCCGCCCCGGCACATCCTGCGCGCCGTGGACCGGCTCGGTCCGGAGACCCGGCCCGATCCGTACGCGTACCCCGCCCCGTATTCACCGTCCGACCAGGCGGCCATACTGGAGGAGCCGAGGAGGCAGTACGGAATCGACGGGGGCGGCAGCACGCGATGGGGGACTCCAGACTGATCCAGGGCCGGTACCGCCTGCACGAGGTCATCGGTCGCGGAGGCATGGGCGAGGTGTGGCGCGCCACCGACGAGGCGCTCGGGCGCGGCGTCGCCGTCAAGTGCCTCAAACCGCTCGGACCGCAGCAGGACCCCCAGGTCCTCACCGTGGTGCGCGAGCGCTTCCGCCGCGAGGCCCGGGTGGCGGCGGCGCTCCAGCACCGGGGCATCACCGTCGTGCACGACTTCGGCGAGTACGACGGCGTGCTGTTCCTCGTCATGGAGCTCCTGGAGGGGCGCAACCTCAGCCAGCTCCTCGTCTCCAACGACCAGCACCCGCTGCCCGTGGAGGACGTCGTCGAGATCGCCGACCAGGTCGCCGACGCCCTCGCGTACACGCACCGGATGGGGATCGTGCACCGCGACCTGAAGCCCGCGAACATCATGCGGCTGCGGGACGGCACGGTGAAGATCTGCGACTTCGGGATAGCGCGGCTCGGCGCCGACATGGGCTTCACCTCCAAGCTCACCGGGACCGGCATCGCGATGGGGACACCGCACTACATGTCCCCGGAGCAGATCGGCGGAGGCGAGATCGACCACCGCAGCGACCTCTACTCGCTGGGGTGCGTGCTGTACGAGCTGGCCACCGGCGCCCCGCCCTTCGACCTCGGCGACTCCTGGGCCATCCTCATCGGCCACCGGGACACGGTGCCGAGCCCGCCGCGCGCCCGCCGCGCCGAGCTGCCCGACTACTTCGACCGGATCGTCGTCGACCTGCTCGCCAAGGTCCCCGAGGAGAGGCCGGCCGACGCGGGCGACCTGCGCCGCCGGATCGTCTCGGGCCGCTTCACCCCGGCCCCGTTCCCGTCGCCGGCCGAGGCGCCCGCGCTCCCCGCCCTGCCGGTGACCGTGCCCATGCCCGTACCGCCGGCCGAGGAGGCGGCTCCCGCGCCCGCGTGGGCCCGGGCGATGACCGGCGGCCACCGCCCGGCGGCCGTCGCCGGGGCGCGCCCCGCCGCCCACGACCCCGCGGCGGCCGTCCTCACCACCGAGTGGACCACGGCGGCGCCCGGCGGCACGCCGAGGCCCGCCCCCGCGCCCTCCGCCGAGCTGGTCGCGGTGCTCGCCGGCCGCTTCCGGGCCGGGATGGGCCTCGGCAGGCTCGGCCGCTGGGACGAGGCCGAGTCCGTGCACCGGTCCGTCGCCCGGGACCGCGCGCGGGCCCTCGGCGAGGACCACCCCGACACCCTGACCAGCCGCTACGAGGTCGGCTTCGCCCTCGCCCGGCTCGACCGCCCCGCCGACGCCCTGCGGGTCTTCGGCGAGGTCGCCGAGGCCCGCGCCCGCGTCCTCGGCGACGACCACCCCGACACCCTGGCGGCGCGGCAGGAGCGGGCCTACGCCCTGGGCCGCCTCGGACGGCACCCCGAGGCGTACGAGGCGTACGCCGAGGTGCTCGCCGCCCGCGAGCGCACCGTCGGCCCCGACCACCCCGACACCCTGCGCTGTCGCCACAACATGGCGTTCACCCTGGGGCGCCTCGGCCGCCTGGAGGAGTCGTACCGCACGGCCCACGAGGTCGCCGAGGCCCGGGCCCGGCTGCTCGGCGAGACGCACCCCGACACCCTCGTGACCCGCCACGAGGTGGCGTACACCCTCACCCGGCTCGGCCGCGGGCAGGAGGCGCTCGTCCAGTACCGCGCGGTCGCCGCCGCGCGCGCCGCCGCCCTCGGCCCCGACCACCCGGACACCCTCGCGGCCCGCTACGAGACCGGCGTCTGCCTCGGACGCCTCGGGCAGGCCGCGGACGCCCTCGACCTCTGCCGCGACCTCGTCGCCGCCCGCACCCGCGCCCAGGGCCCCGACGGTCCGGAGACGCTGCGCGCCCGCCAGGCCCTCGCCGTCAACCTCGGCCGGCTCGGACGCTGGACGGAGGCGCTCGCCGCATCCGAGGCCGTGCACGCCGATCGCGTGCGGGTCCTCGGCGCCGACCATCCGGACACGCTCACCAGCCGCTGGGAGACGGCCGTCGCCCTCGGGCGGCTCGACCGCTGGGAGGAGGCGCTGGAGTGCCACCGGGCGATCGCCGCCGCCCGCACCCGGCTCCTGGGGCCCGCCCACCCCGACACCCTCGCCGCCCTCGACGGCGAGGCCCTCTGCCTGGAGCGCCTCGGGCGCGACGCCGAAGCGGCCGCCCTCCTCCTGAGGGCGGCCACCCCGCCGGAGGCGTGACGACCCTCGGACGCCGCACGCCCGCCCGGCCGGCGCGGGCTCCCCCGGGCCGTGATCACGGCGCACGACGACGGTCTTCCCCCGGCGCGCGGGCCCGTGTGAGCATGAGCCATGACCGACCGCGACGCCCCGGCCCCCGCCCTCCCCCGAGCCCTCGGCTCCGCGCGAGCAGGGGGGGACCCCCAGTACGACGCCGTCGTCGTCGGAGGCGGGCACAACGGGCTCGTCGCCGCCGCCTATCTGGCCCGTGCCGGGCGCTCCGTCCTCGTCCTGGAGCGGCTCGGCTCCACCGGCGGGGCGGCCGTGTCGACGCGGCCCTTCGCCGGGGTCGACGCCCGGCTCTCCCGCTACTCGTACCTCGTCTCGCTCCTCCCGGAGAAGATCGTGCGGGAGCTCGGGCTGCGGTTCGCGGTGCGGAAGCGGTCCGTCTCCTCGTACACCCCCAAGGGCGACGGCGGCCTCCTCGTCGGCGGCGGACCCGACCGCACCCGCGCCTCCTTCGCCGCGCTCACCGGATCCGACCACGCGTACGAGGCCTGGGAGGCCTTCTACGCCCGCACCGGCGAGGCCGCCCGCCGGATCTTCCCCAGCCTCACCGAGCCCCTCCCCACCCGCGCCGAGCTGCGCGCCCGCGTGGACGACGCCGACACCTGGCGGATGCTCTTCGAGGAACCCCTCGGCGTCACCGTCGAGAAGACCTTCGCCGACGACCTCGTCCGGGGCGTGGTGCTCACCGACGCCCTCATCGGCACCTTCGCCGACGCGCACGACCCCACCCTGCTGCAGAACCGCTGCTTCCTGTACCACGTCATCGGCGGCGGAACCGGCGACTGGGACGTGCCCGTCGGCGGCATGGGCGCCCTCACCGACGCCCTCGTCGACGCCGCCCGCGCCGCCGGGGCCCGCATCCTCACCGGCCACGAGGCCACCCGGATCGAGACCGACGGCCACCGCGCCGCGGTCACCTACCGCACCGCCGACGGCGAGGGCACCGTCGAGGCCGGCCGGGTCCTCGTCAACGCCTCCCCGCAGGAGCTGGCCGTCCTGCTCGGCGAGGCGCCCCCGCCCGCCCCGGAGGGCGCCCAGCTCAAGGTCAACATGCTGCTGACCCGGCTGCCGAGGCTCCGCGACCGCTCCGTCGACCCGCGCGAGGCCTTCGCCGGCACCTTCCACATCGCCGAGGGGTACGGGCAGCTGGCGACCGCCCACGCCGAGGCCGCCGCCGGGCGCCTGCCCTCCGCCCCGCCGTCCGAGATCTACTGCCACTCCCTCACCGACCCGACGATCCTCGGCCCGGAGCTGGCCGCCACGGGCCACCAGACGCTCACCCTGTTCGGCCTGCACGCCCCCGCCCGGCTGTTCGCCGCCGACAACGAGGGCACGCGCGCGAAGCTCCTGGCGGCGACCCTCGCCCAGCTCGACGCCCACCTGGACGAGCCGATCGCCGACTGCCTCGCCCTCGACGCCGAGGGCCGCCCCTGCATCGAGGCGAAGACGCCGCTGGACCTCGAACGCGAACTGCGGCTGCCCGGCGGCCACATCTTCCACCGCGACCTCTCCTTCCCGTACGGGGAGGAGGGCACCGGCCGCTGGGGCGTCGAGACCCACCACGCCAACCTCCTGCTGTGCGGGGCGGGAGCGATCCGCGGCGGGGGAGTCAGCGGCATCCCCGGCCACAACGCGGCGATGGCGGCCCTGGGCCGGTAGCGCTCCGACGTCAGCGGGGCGCGTCTCCGTTCGGCCCCGCTGACGTCGCCCTCTCCCCGTCCGGGGTGTGAAGCTGATCTGCGAGCGCGCTTAAGAAATCCTCGATGGACCGCGGGCCTCGCGTACGGAAGATTCTCTTCCAGGGATCTTGGGCGCACAGTCGTGCCCGCACCCCCACATCACAGGACACGCACGTCGGGAGCCGTTGCATTGAAGGCGCTGGTCAAGCTGAAGGCGGAGCCGGGACTCTGGCTCACGGACGTGCCCGAGCCGGAGACGGGCCCGGGGGACGTCCTCATCAAGGTCAAGCGGACCGGTATCTGCGGGACCGACCTGCACATCCGCTCCTGGGACGGCTGGGCGCAGAAGACGATCGACACGCCGCTGACGATCGGCCACGAGTTCGTCGGCGAGGTCGTCTCCGTCGGCCGTGACGTCGCCGACATCAACGTCGGCGACCTGGTCAGCGGCGAGGGCCACCTCGTCTGCGGCAAGTGCCGCAACTGTCTGGCCGGCCGCCGCCACCTCTGCCGCGCCACCGTCGGCCTCGGCGTCGGCCGGGACGGCGCCTTCGCCGAGTACGTGGCGCTGCCCGCCTCCAACGTGTGGGTGCACCGGACCCCCGTCGACCTCGACGTCGCGGCGATCTTCGACCCCTTCGGCAACGCCGTGCACACCGCCCTGTCCTTCCCGCTCGTCGGCGAGGACGTCCTCGTCACCGGCGCGGGCCCCATCGGCATCATGGCCGCGGCCGTCGCCAAGCACGCCGGCGCCCGCAACGTCGTCATCACCGACGTCAGCGAGGAGCGCCTCGCCCTGGCGCGCAAGACGGGCGTCTCGCTCGCCCTCAACGTCGCCGAGCAGACCATCGCCGACGGCCAGCGCACCCTCGGGCTCAAGGAGGGCTTCGACGTCGGCCTGGAGATGTCCGGCAACCCGCACGCGATGCGCGACATGATCGCCAACATGACCCACGGCGGCAAGATCGCCATGCTCGGCCTGCCCGCCGAGGACTTCGCCGTCGACTGGGCGAAGATCGTCACCTCCATGATCACGATCAAGGGCATCTACGGCCGCGAGATGTTCGAGACCTGGTACGCGATGTCGGTGCTCCTGGAGGGCGGCCTGGACCTGAGCCCGGTCATCACCGGCCGCTACGACCACACCGACTTCGAGGCCGCCTTCGACGACGCGGCCTCCGGCAAGAGCGGCAAGATCATCCTCGACTGGACCACGGGAGCCTGACCCATGTTCGATTCCGTACGCGACTCCGTCCGCGCCACCCTCGAAGAGATCGAGCAGGCCGGACTGCACAAGCCCGAGCGGGTCATCGGCACCCCCCAGTCCGCGACCGTCGAGGTCACCGCGGGCGGCCGCCCCGGCGAGGTGCTCAACTTCTGCGCCAACAACTACCTGGGCCTCGCCGACAACCCCGAGATCATCGCCGCCGCCCACGAGGCCCTGGACCGCTGGGGCTACGGCATGGCGTCCGTCCGCTTCATCTGCGGCACGCAGGAGGTCCACAAGGAGCTGGAGGCGCGCCTGTCCTCCTTCCTCGGCCAGGAGGACACGATCCTCTACTCCTCCTGCTTCGACGCCAACGGCGGCGTCTTCGAGACCCTCCTCGGCGCCGAGGACGCGGTCATCTCCGACGCCCTCAACCACGCCTCGATCATCGACGGCATCCGCCTCTCCAAGGCCCGCCGCTTCCGCTACGCCAACCGCGACATGGCCGACCTGGAGCAGCAGCTCAAGGAGGCCACGGAGGGCGGCGCCCGGCGCAAGCTGATCGTCACCGACGGCGTCTTCTCCATGGACGGCTACGTCGCCCCGCTCGACGAGATCTGCGACCTGGCCGAGCGCTACGACGCCATGGTGATGGTCGACGACTCGCACGCGGTCGGCTTCGTCGGCCCCGGCGGCCGCGGCACCCCCGAGCTGCACGGCGTCATGGACCGCGTCGACATCATCACCGGCACCCTCGGCAAGGCCCTCGGCGGCGCCTCCGGCGGTTACGTCGCCGCCCGCGCCGAGATCGTCGCCCTGCTGCGCCAGCGCTCCCGCCCGTACCTCTTCTCGAACACCCTCGCCCCGGTCATCGCCGCCGCCTCCCTGAAGGTCATCGACCTCCTGGAGTCCGCCGGCGACCTGCGCGAGCGCCTCGCCGCCAACACGGCGCTGTTCCGCTCCCGCATGACCGAGGAGGGCTTCGACATCCTCCCCGGCGACCACGCCATCGCCCCCGTCATGATCGGCGACGCGGCCGAGGCCGGCCGGATGGCCGAGCTGCTCCTGGAGCGCGGCGTGTACGTGATCGGCTTCTCGTACCCCGTCGTGCCGCAGGGCCAGGCCCGCATCCGCGTCCAGCTCTCCGCCGCCCACTCGACGGAGGACGTGAACCGGGCCGTCGACGCCTTCGTCGACGCCCGCGCAGCCCTGCGCGACTAGTGTCCGCGGGCTGAGACACTAGGGGCATGATCGAAGCGCGGCGGTTGCACATCCTCCGTGCGGTGGCCGACCACCGCACGGTCACGGCGGCGGCCGCCGCGCTCTATCTCACCCCCTCCGCCGTCTCCCAGCAGCTCGCCGCGCTGGAGCAGGAGACCGGCCACCGTCTGGTGGACCGCAGCGCGCGCGGCGCCCGTCTCACCCCGGCCGGCGAGATCCTGCTCGGCCACGCCAACGCCGTGCTCGCCCAGTTGGAGCGCGCCGAGGCCGAGCTCGCCGCCTACGGCTCCGGCGACGCCGGTACGGTCACGGTCGCGGCGTTCGCCACCGGCATCGGGCTCGTGGTGGCCCCGGCCATCACCTCCCTCGCCCGCACCGCGCCCGGCATCCGGGTCCGGGTCCGGGACGCGGAGGGCGACGAGAGCCTGCTCATGGTCCTGGACCGGCAGGTGGACGTGGCCGTCGCGGTCGAGTACCGGGGCGCGCCGGGAGAGGACGACGACCGGCTCACCCGCGTCCCGCTCTACGCCGAGCCGTTCGACGCGGTCCTGCCGCCCGGCCACCCCCTGGCGGCCGGCGAACGGGTCGCGCTCGCCGACCTCGCCAAGGACACCTGGATAGGCCAGTCCGAGGGGAACCCCTGCCATGACGTGACCGTCCTGGCCTGCGAGTACGCCGGGTTCACGCTGAACCCGGAGCACTCTTCCGACGACTTCCGCGCCGTCGTCGCCCTCGCGTCGGCGTCCGCCGGCGTGGCGCTCGTGCCGCGGTCGGCCCTGCGCGGGATGGAACTCACGGGTGTGGCGGTCCGCCCGATCGAGGGCGTCGCCCCGACCCGCAGGGTCTTCGCCGCCGTCCGGCGCGGCGCGGAGGACCACCCCCTGATCAGCCCCGTCCTGACCGCCCTGCGCACGGCGTCCGAGAACGGCGCCTGACGGGCCCCGTCCGCCGAAGGCCGGAGGCGTACCGGCGGAGCGCCCGCTGGCCCCACCAGACGGGGGCCGTGGAAACCACGGTCTCCGTCAGGGACGGCGAAGTCCGGGCCGGCGACACGGAGGCCGTCGTCCGGCTACCAGACGGTGGAGAAGCCGAGCCGCAGCTTCTCCTCGCCGTTCCTCACGGCGAGGGAGCCGTTCTTCACGTCGGCCGCTTCGGCGTCGGTCAGTGCGGTGTTGAAGAGCCGCACGTCGTCCAGGGTGCCGCGGAAGAGCTGCGCCACACCGGGCGGCTGGTTGGGGAAGTCGGGCCGGGCGCCGATGTGGATGTTGAACTCCCCGGCCGGGGTGAGGTTCCGGTCGCTCGCCGAGGTCCCCGCCGGCACGGTCGCGGTGGCCGCGGTGCCCCCGTCCACCGCGAGGCGGAGGGTGAGGCCCTGGCGCGTGAACACGACGTGGTGCCACTGGTTGTCGTTGTACGAGGACGGGAGCGTCACCTCGGTGGTGCCGATGTCCGTGCCGACGGTGCCGCGCAGCACACCGCCGCCGGGTTCGGCCCGGACCGAGAAGTGCCGGCCCGTCATGCCGTACGCCCAGACGATCGGCAGCGTGCCGGTCGTGGCGTTGTGCCTGAACCAGGCCGTGACGGTGAAGTCCTTGTCCTCGACCCGCAGGGACGGCGAGCAGACGAGGCGCAGGTGGTCGTCCACGCCGTCGAACTCCATGGCGACGCCGTCGAGACGCGTTCCGAGCTGCGCCCCGCCGTGGACGACGGCGTGGTTGCCGGCCTCGCCGGGGGCCTTGACGCGCGTGTCGGAGGTGCGCGGACGGCGCAGCTCGGTCTCGGAGGCCTTCATGGCGTTCTCGGTGAAGGCGGCGAAGACGACGTTGCCGTGCGGGATGTTGCCGGCCGTCTCGTACAGGATGCCGACGGAGCCGTTCGGCAGCGACGTCAGGTCGGAGTAGCCGGTGCGGGCCGCCGAGACCAGGGTGCCGACGGTCTGCCAGGTCTTCCCCTCGTCGTACGAGGAGCGGACGGCCAGCTCGCGCCGGTCCTCCAGCGCGCTCGCGCCGAGGCGCGAGGCACCCGAGTACAGCAGCCGGTCGGGCTTCCCGTCCTGGTCCACGGCGTGCAGCCGCAGCAGCGAGCCGAACACCGGCGAGGTGTCCAGGTCGGCCACCTGGGTGAAGGGGGCCGCGAAGGAGGCGCCGCCGTCGGTGCTGACGGTCTCGAGCCGGTGCTCGTTGGTCAGGCAGTGCGTGGGCGCGGAGTTGCGGGCGTTGACGTAGAGGCTGCCGTCGACGGTCTCGGCGACCGTCGGCTCCCCCGGGTACGCACCCGTCTTGCTCGCCTCGGAGGTGGCGCCGAGGGACCAGGTGAGGCCGCCGTCGTCGCTGACGTACAGCTGGCCGCCGGCGGTCGTGTCGCCGCCGGCCGTGTGGTCGCCGGGGACGACCAGCCGGCCGTGGTGCTGTCCGCGGCTCAGCTGGATGCCGTGGCCGGGGCCGGTGGAGACCCAGCCCCAGCCGGCGGCCTTGAGCTGCGGCTGCGGCACGCTCGCCGACCAGGTCGCGCCGCCGTCCATGCTGTGGACGGCGTGGACCGAGCGCGGGTACCCCGTGCGGCTGGGCTTGGCCGCGTCGTGGTTCCAGTCGCTGCTGGAGTACAGGAGCGTGATCCGGCCGGTGACCGCGTCCACGACCGGCGCCGGGTTGCCGTGGGCGAGCTCGTCGGAGCCGCCGACGACGATCTGGAGGGGCTGCCAGGTCGCGCCTCCGTCGAGGGACCTCTTGAGCACGATGTCGTTGTCTCCGACGTCGTGGCAGCCGGTCGTCGTCAGCCGGGTGCGGCCCTCGGCGAAGGCGAGGAGGACACCCGTCCTGCCGGTGACGACGGCGGGGATGCGGGTGCAGTAGTAGTCCTCCCGCGCCTTGAACGGCGTGGTGGACACCTGCGTCGCGACCTCCGGCGCGGCGGACGCGGCCGTCGTCGACGCGGCGGCGGGCGCCTGCGGCGTGACCGCGAGCACGACCGCGGCCAGGACGGCGAGGGAGAGCGCGCAGAACCATGCGGACAGCGCGAAGCGGCGAGCGCCCGGTGGACGGCGCTCGGACAGGGGCAGCATGAAGGAGTACCTCTTCAGGCGAAGGCGGAGGCGACGGACGATGGGGCGGCTGGGCCGGGAAGCGGTTGTGCCGCGTCCGTCAGCGGGCCGGTTGCGGCGCCCCCCGCGCAGTGGAAGCACCGCGAACGGGCGACGCGACAGACGCCCGCCTCTGCGTTCGTCCCATCCCCCCCGGTGAGATCTCCCGGCGGTGACGCTACCTCATGTGATCACGTGTGCGCAGCCCGCTCCCCGGTCCGTCCCGACGGTTCGTCAACTCGGCCTCAATCGGCGGACCGGGTCCAGCCGTTCGCCTCGATCCGTGCCCCGTCGGCCGGCCGCGCCTCGTCGAACAGCGGCAGTCCCGCCTCGTCGAGCAGCCGCAGCCCGTCCACGTACGCTCCCCGTCCCACGTACCGCTGGTCGGTGGTGTACCGCCAGCGCAGCAGGGCGTTCGCCCCGGGCAGCGGCGCGGACACGGTGTGCCAGACGCGGCCGGACCAGCCGCCGGCCGTGCCCGTCGGGTGCTCGTCGCGTCCGTCGGTGGTGAAGGGCACCGGCCGCCAGGTCGCGCCGCCGTCGGCCGAGGCCTCCAGGGCGACCGGGTCGGCGCCCGGTTCGGTGTCCCACCACAGCGCGCACTCCAGGCGCGCGGCGCCGGTCACCCGAGGCAGCGTCAGGGTGGCCGTCGTGGCGCTCTCCATGCCGGAGAACCACGAGGCGCGGCCCCGGGCAGGGCGGACGGGGACGGCGCGGGCCAGCCGGTCCGCCGCGGCGACGCGCGGCGCGGAGCCGGAGCGCCAGGAGCGCACCGGGTGCACGGAGTTCCCGAGCACGATCAGGAACGCGTCGGTCGTCGGGTCGAGGACGAGGCTGGTGCCGGTGAAGCCGGTGTGCCCGGCCGTGCGCGGGGTGGCCATGGCGCCCATGTACCAGTGCTGGTGGAGCTCGAAGCCGAGCCCGTGCTCGTGGCCGGGGAAGGCGGTGTTGAAGTCGGTGAACATCAGTTCCACCGACGCGGGGGAGAGGATGCGGGCCCGGCCGTACGCGCCGCCGTTGAGCAGGGTGCGGGCGAGGATCGCGAGGTCCCAGGCGCGGGAGAAGACGCCGGCGTGGCCCGCGACGCCGCCGAGGGAGTGGGCGTTCTCGTCGTGGACCTCGCCCCACACCATGCCCCGGTCGAGGCCGGACCAGGGCGGGCGGGCGTCCTCGGTGGCGGCGATCCCCGGCCGCCAGGAGAGCGGCGGATTGAAACGAGTGCGGTGCATCCCCAGTGGAGCGGTGATCTCGTCGTGGAGCAGGGCGTCCAGACCGCGGCCGGTGATCTCCTCCAGGATCAGCTGGAGCGAGACCAGGTTCAGATCCGAGTAGAGGTACGTGGAGCCCGGCGGGTTCACCGGCGACTCGGCCCACAGCAGACGCAGCTTCCCCTCCCGCGTCGGCTCCCGGTAGAGCGGGATCCAGGACCGGAACCCGGAGGTGTGGGTGAGCAGCTGCCGCACGGTGACGTCCTGCTTCCCGCCGCCGCCGAACTCCGGCAGGTAGGCGGCGACCTCCTCCTCCAGTGCCAGCGTCCCGCGCTCGATCTGCTGCACCGCCAGGATCGAGGTGAACAGCTTGGAGACCGACGCCAGGTCGAAGACGGTGTCCTCGGTCATGGGGACGCGCCGCTCCGGCGGCAGCTCGATCCCCGTGTCGGTCTTCTCGTCGTACGCCGCGTACCGCACGGCCGAGCCGATCGCCCGGTGCAGGGCGACGGTCCCGCCCCGCCCGGCGAGCAGGACGGCGCCCGCGTACCAGGGGTGCGTGGGGGAGGGCGCGAGGAAGCGCTCGGCGTCCGCGACCAGCCCGTCCAGGTGCGGCGCGAGCAGCCCGGCGCGCTCCGCGGAGCCGCGCCGCAGCGTGGTCCGCCGCGCGGACCCGCGCACGGCCCCGTACGGGACCCCCGCCCCCCGCTCCGGAGAGGCCGCCGCCCCCGGCACCGCACCGATCACCAGCGCACCTCCGAGGGCCAGCACCCCGCCGCCGAACGCGCGGCGGCTCGGCCCTCCGTCTCGCTTCACACCGTCCGTCATGCCCACCCTCTCCCACACGGGGCGGCGGCGAAACGCCGACGTGCCGCCCGCAAAGAATCTGACGCTGCATCAGAAAATGTCTTCCCTCCGCCGCGCCGCTGCGGCATCCTGCCGCCCATGAAGACGGAGCTGAGTCGCACACTGGGGATCGAGCACGCCATCTTCGGCTTCACGCCCTTCCCCGCGGTGGCCGCCGCACTCACCAGAGCCGGCGGGTTCGGCGTCCTCGGCGCGGTCCGCTACACCGCGCCCGACGACCTCGCCCGCGACCTCGACTGGATGCAGGAGCACACCGACGGCCTGCCCTACGGCCTCGACGTCGTGATGCCCGCGAAGAAGGCGGTCGAAGGCGTCACCGAGGCCGAGATCGAGGCCATGATCCCCGAGGAGCACCGGGCCTTCGTCCGCGCCACCCTCGCCAAGCACGGCGTCCCCGAACTGGCCGAGGGCGAGGCCTCCGGCTGGCGGATCACCGGCTGGATGGAGCAGGTCGCCCGCAACCAGCTCGACGTGGCCTTCGACTACCCGATCAAGCTCCTCGCCAACGCCCTCGGCTCACCGCCGCCCGACGTCGTCGCCCGCGCCCACGACCACGGCGTCCTCGTCGCCGCCCTCGCCGGCAGCGCCCGCCACGCCCGCCACCACGCCGACGCCGGCATCGACGTCGTCGTCGCCCAGGGATACGAGGCGGGCGGCCACACCGGCGAGATCGCCTCCATGGTCCTCACCCCCGAGGTCGTCGACGCCGTCTCCCCGCTGCCCGTGCTCGCCGCCGGCGGCATCGGCAGCGGCGAGCAGATCGCCGCAGGGCTCGCCCTCGGCGCCCAGGGCGTCTGGCTCGGCTCGATCTGGCTCACCACCACCGAGGCCGAGCTGCACTCCCGCGCCCTCACCGACAAACTGCTCGCCGCCGGCTCCGGCGACACGGTCCGCTCCCGCGCCCTGACCGGCAAGCCCGCCCGCCAGCTCCGCACCGAGTGGACCGACGCCTGGGACGACCCGGCGGGGCCCGGCCCGCTGCCCATGCCCCTCCAGGGACTCCTGGTCGCCGAGGCCGTCTCCCGCATCCAGAAGTACGAGGTCGAGCCGCTCCTCGGCACCCCCGTCGGACAGGTCGTCGGCCGGATGAACTCCGAGCGCAGCGTCCAGCAGGTCGTCGACGACCTCACCCGCGGCTTCGAGAAGGCCGTCGACCGCATCAACCGCATCGCCGGACGGAGCGCCCGATGAGCAACGGTCCCACCGGAACCCAGCCCCCCACCGGATTCTGGGCCCAGGCCGCCGCCGACCCCGGCCGCACCGTCCTCGTCGCACCGGACGGCGAGGAGTGGAGCGCCGGCCGGCTGCACGCCGAGGCCAACCGGCTGGTCCACGGCCTGCGCGCCGCCGGGCTCGAACGCGGCGACGCGTTCGCCGTCGTCCTGCCCAACGGCCCCGAGTTCTTCACCGCCCACCTCGCCGCCACCCAGGCCGGCTTCTACCTCGTCCCCGTCAACCACCACTTCGTCGGCCCCGAGATCGCCTGGATCGTCGCCGACTCCGGCGCCAAGGTCCTGGTGGCGCACGAGCGCTTCGCCGAAGCGGTCACCCTCGCCGCCGACGAGGCCGGGCTCCCGCCCACCCACCGGTACGCCGTCGGCACCGTCCCCGGCTTCCGCCCGTACGCCGAACTGCTCGAAGGGCAGGACGGATCCGCGCCCGCCGACCGCACGCTCGGCTGGGTCATGAACTACACCTCCGGCACCACCGGCCGGCCCCGGGGCATCCGCCGCCCGCTCCCCGGCAAGCTCCCCGAGGAGACCCACCTCGGCGGCTTCCTCGGCATCTTCGGCATCCGGCCCGCCGACGGCAACGTCCACCTCGTCTGCTCGCCGCTCTACCACACCGCCGTGCTCCAGTTCGCGGCCGCCGCCCTGCACATCGGCCACCCGCTCGTCCTCATGGACCGGTGGGCACCGGAGGAGATGCTCCGGCTCGTCGACCGGTACGCGTGCACCCACACCCACATGGTCCCCACCCAGTTCCACCGCCTGCTCGCCCTCCCCTCCGAGGTGCGGGAGCGGTACGACGTCTCCTCCATGCGCCACGCCATCCACGGTGCCGCGCCCTGCCCCGAGCACGTCAAGCGGGCGATGATCGAGTGGTGGGGCCGGTGCGTCGAGGAGTACTACGCGGCCAGCGAGGGCGGCGGCGCCTTCGCCACCGCCGAGGAGTGGCTCAAGAAGCCGGGGACCGTCGGCCGGGCCTGGCCCATCAGCGAACTCGCCGTCTTCGACGACGACGGCAAGCGGCTGCCGCCCGGCGAACTCGGCACCGTCTACCTCAAGATGAACACCGGTGGCTTCCGGTACCACAAGGACGAGGAGAAGACCGCGAAGAACCGCATCGGCGACTTCTTCACCGTCGGCGACCTCGGCGTCCTCGACGAGGACGGCTACCTCTTCCTCCGCGACCGCAAGATCGACATGATCATCTCCGGCGGGGTCAACATCTACCCCGCCGAGATCGAGGCGGCGCTGCTCGCCCACCCCGCCGTCGCGGACGCCGCCGCCTTCGGGATCCCGCACGCCGACTGGGGCGAGGAGGTCAAGGCGGTCGTCGAGGCGGCCGAGGGATACGAGCCGGGACCCGCCCTCGCCGCCGAGATCCTGGCCCACTGCGGTGACCGCCTCGCCGGCTTCAAGCGCCCGAAGTCGGTCGACTTCGTCGCGGCCATGCCCCGCGACCCGAACGGCAAGCTGTACAAGCGGCGCCTCCGCGACCCGTACTGGGAGGGCCGGGAGCGCCCGCTCTAGGGGGTGCCCGTTCTAGGGAGTGCCCTGTCCAGGAAGTGTCCTGTCCAGGAAGTGTCCTGCCGGTCGGGGCCGGCGCGCGGGGGCCGGCCCCCCCCCCCCCGCCCCCCCCCCGCCCCCCCCCCCGGCCCCCCCCCCCCCGGCCCCGCCCGCCCCCGGGGCCGACGCCGCCCGGGCCCC
>NZ_JBIAMM010000013.1:0-188190 GCF_042874095.1 Streptomyces sp. NPDC004266 | reverse complement strand
GGCCCTGTTGTGGGGCGCGCCGGGCCCGGGGGGGGCGGGGGGGGGGGGGGCCGGGGGGGGGGGGGGGGGGGGGGGGGGCCCCCCCCCCCCCCCCCCCCCCCCCCCGGCGACGCCCCCTCTGGTCCTCCAGCGGCGGATCGCGTCCTGATCCGGTTCTTCAGCCGCCGGCCCCCCAGGAGCGGCCGGGCCCACCGTCGCCCGGTCGCGGCCACCGCACGCCGTCCGCGCGTGACGGGTGCGAGTGCCGTACCGGACCAGACCTCGGACGGCCACGGCCCCACCGACTCGCGGGGAGGCCCACTTCGAACGAACATGTCGAATGGTGGACCGAGCTTCGGCACGCCCGGACCCCGTGCACCCCTGCTCGCGCCGGCAGGCCTCGACGGCACCCCCTGGAGACCACGGATGTCCGAGCCGCAGCCGGGTGCCCCGTACGGCCCCGCCCCTTCCCGCCGACCGAAAGGCGCGTTCATGTACCCCGCCCTCAGCACCGCCGCGCTCGCCGAGCTGCGCCGGCCCCGCCCGTACCCCGCCGTGTCGCTCGTGATGCCGACCCACCGCCGCGAGCCGGACAACGCCCAGGACCCCGTACGGCTGCGCAACCTCCTGGCCCGGGTGGAGAAGGAGCTGCAGGACGACCCCGGCGTGACGCGGGAGCGGCGTGCGGACGTGCTGAGCCGGCTGGAGCGGGCGGTCGCCGAGGTCGACCTCGTCCACGCGGAGGACGGCCTGGTGATCCACGTGGCACCGGGCGAGCACCACGTGTGGACGGTGGCCCGGACCGTCCCCGAGCGGGTGGTCGTCGCCGACACCTTCCTCACGCGCAACCTCGTCGCCGCCCGGTCCGCCGAACGGCCCTACTGGGCCCTGACGGTGGCGGCGGACCGGATCTCCCTGTGGAACGGGGCACCGGAGCGGGCCGTCGAGCACACGGCGGACGGATTCCCGCTGACACGGAGCCTGGAGGACCCGGACGCCGAGCGCAAGGAACGCGTCGGGGACCTGCCGAGCACCTTCCAGGACGAGGACGCGCGCACCTTCTTCCGGGAGGCGCACGAGGCACTGCGGACCGTCCTCGCCTCCGAGCCCCGCCCGCTGTACGTGATCGGCGAGGCGCCCGCGGTCTCCCTCCTCGAAGAGACGGGACCGCTGCCGCGGGACACGGCGACCCTCCACCAGGGCGGTCTCGGACACGGGCCCGAGGAGGCCGTGCGAAAGGCGCTGGCACCGCTGCTCGCCGCCCACGAGGAGGCCGTGTCGACCACCGTGCTGGCCGAGCTGGACGCGGCACGGAGCCGCCGCGAGTACGCCGGCGGCCTCGACGAGGTGCACGAGGCCGCGAAGGAGGGCCGGATCCGTCTGCTCGCCGTCGAGGAGCACTACCGGACCGTCGTGCGCGACTACGGCGACCACCTCGAACCCGCGGACGCGTCCGACCTCGACTCCCGCGACGACATCGTGGACGAGATCGTCGAACAGGCCCTGGAGACGGGCGCCGAGGTGCGGTTCGTCCCCGACGACGCCCTGGCGGACGTGAGCCGCATCGCCGCCGCACTGCGCTACTGACGACGAGGCGGACCGCATGCCACCGGAAGGACCCACCATGAACACCCCATCGCACCGCGGGAGCCGGGCGGTCCGCGCCCGAGCGGCGAGCGCCGTCGCCGCCGTCGTCGTGACCGCGCTCGGCGCGGTCACCCTGGTGTCCTGCGGCTCGGACGGGAACGACGGCGGGACACCGGCGTTCAGCGAACGCCCCACGGCGCCCGACACCGCCTCCTTCTCCGGCGACCACCCCTCCTCCGTCGCCTCGGCGGCGAAGTCGCGGATCGCGTCCGCCCAGGCCTCGGCGTCGTCCGCGGCGGCCTCGGCCTCCGCGCAGGAGGCGTCCCGCCAGGCGTCGGTCGGCGCCGAGGCGGAACGCTCCCGGCAGGCGGCGGAGAACGCCCTGAAGGGCGTCGAGGGCAGCGGGAACGCCCTGAACGAGGTCGGGATGACCGGCAAGCCCCGGGCCGACACGAACGGCCTGCTCGCCGTCGTCGTCACCATCACCAACAAGACGAGCGCGAAGGCGTCCTATGCCGTCCAGGTCGACTTCCTCGACCCGTCGGGCAAGGTCGTCGAGACCCGGTTCGTCGGGGCCGAGGACCTCGCGCCCGGTGAGCGGCAGCAGCCCCTGGTCATCAGCCGACAGCCCCCCGAGCCGGTGCTCACGCCGCGACTCACCAAAGCGCAGAGGTACTGAGCAAGGACCACCGAATCTCCGAACTCGTCGTCATCGGCTACGACGACCACGCCGTCGCGGCCAAGGCCTTCAAGGCGGTTCGAGCCCTCCGCGACGACCACGTCGTCGAACTGAAGGGTCTCGCCGTCGTCAGGGTCGACGAGGACGGCGAGACCCATGTGGACACCCCCGCCAAACGCGAGGAGATCGCCATCTCGGCCACGGCCGGCGCGCTCTGGGGAATGGTCCTCGGCATCCTCGTCCTCACCCCGGGCATCGGGGTGGTGGGCGCGGCCCTCGGAGGCCTCATCGGCAAGCTCACGCAGATGGGCGTCGACAACGGCTTCCGGAAGAAGGTGAGCGACCTCCTCGAGCCCGGTTCGGCGGCCGTCGTGATCATGGCCTCCAAGATCACCGAGGACCGGTTCGCCGCGGCCATGGAGCCCTTCGGCGGAACCGTCCTCAAGACCTCCCTCCCGGAGGAGAGCGAGCGGGAGCTCGCCGAACAGCTCGCCGGTCCCGACCCTGAGACGACGGGCTGACTCCGGCGCCGAAGCGTCTTCGGGAACGCGGTCGACCTCCACGGGCTGCCGACTCCCTCGAAGGGGAGTCGGCAGCCCGTGCGCGTCAGGACCCGCGTCGGCCGGCCCGGAAGCCGACCGCGTCAGCCGACCGCGTCGCGGATCGGCGGCCGTGAGGACGACACCGGGTTCGAGCGCGACGGCGTCGCTGCCGCTGTCCCCCCGCCGGCCGGGCGAGGCGCGTCTCCTCTGCGTGCGGGCTCTTCCTCGCGTGCGTCGGGTGAGGGTGCGATGGATCGTCAGTTCGAGGAGGCGCGTGGAACAGCGGGTGCGGGTGCACAAGGTCCGGCTCGGCGGCGGCGAGGTCCGGGTCGTCCGGCCGGAGCCGGCCCCGGCGCGGCTCGCCCTGCGCGACGACGGCCACTGGCTGTCGATGTACGCCGACCGGGACGGTGCCGAGCGCCTCACCGCGCTGTGGGCGCTGGCCGCCCGCTCGGCCCGGTCCCTGGTCCACCTCCCGGTCCGGGCCAATCCGGCACCCCACGGGGCCGTGGGGGAGGGCGAGCCGGTCGCGCTCGACCTGGTCCTGGCCCACCACAGCCTGCAGTTTCCCACCGCCGCGTGGAAGCGGGTCCGGGCCAGGCTCGGTGCCGGCAGCCCGCACACGGCCTCCACCCCGGACCGTGACTTCCCCGAGGCGGGCGCCATCGACCACGACCGCAGGCACCACCCCACGTACCGGGACCACCTCGGCTTCGACATCGCCGCCCACACCCTCTTCCTGGTGGGCAGCGCCACCGCGTTCCGCGAGCACGGCACGGCGCTCCGCGGCCTCGTCGACGAGGCCCCGTCCCACTGGCACCGCCACCCGGGAGCCGGGCACTTCTGCGTGGAGTTCAGCTCCGGCCCGTGGGCCCGGCCCCGGACCCGCCGACACGTGCCGGGCGTCCTGCACATCGAGTACTGCGAGGACTGGCCGGTCCGACTCGGTGCTCCGGCGCCGGGAGCAGCCGGGACGCCTCCGGGAACGGCCCCCCCGGTCCCGGCGGCTGCACGAAACAGGCGATGAGTCCCTCTTGTGGCAATATGCGGATCATGAGTTCGACTGTGACGGCAAGGGCACGACAGTGGACCACCTGGGGGCCGGTGGTGGCGGCGCTTGTGCTCGGCCTCGCCTGGGGGCGCGACCTCCCCGGCTTCGCGGTGGCGATCGTCGTCGTCTGTCTCTTCGCCGCGGTGCTCTCGGCCGTCCATCACGCCGAGGTCATCGCCCACCGCATCGGCGAGCCCTTCGGCTCCCTCGTCCTCGCCGTGGCCGTCACCGTCATCGAGGTCGGACTGATCGTCATGCTGATGACCGGAGGCGGCGACAAGGCGACGAGCTACGCCCGGGACACGGTCTTCGCCGCCGTCATGATCACCTGCAACGGCATCGTCGGCCTCTCCCTGCTCGTGGGCGCGCTGCGCAACCGGGTCGCCGTCTTCAACGCGGAGGGTTCCGGCGGCGAGCTCGCCATCGTCTGCACGCTCGCGACCATGACGCTGGTCCTGCCGACCTTCACGACGAGCCACCCGGGGCCCGAGTTCTCCGCCGCGCAGCTCGCCTTCGCCGCCGTCTCCTCGCTCCTCCTCTACGGGGTGTTCGTCACGGTCCAGACGGTCCGGCACCGTGACTACTTCCTGCCCGTGCCGCGACCGGACCGGGGGATCCCGGAGTCGGAGGACGAGCACGCCGCCCCGCCGACCGCCCGCGACGCCTGGTTCAGCCTCGGCCTGCTCGTGGTCGCGCTCGTCGCCGTCGTCGGCAACGCCAAGCTCGTCTCTCCCACCATCGAGGACGCCGTCGCCTCCGCGGGCCTGCCCAAGGCGGTCGTCGGCGTCGTCATCGCCCTCATGGTGCTGCTGCCCGAGACCCTCGCCGCCGTGCGCGCCGCGAGCCGGGACCGCATGCAGACCAGCATGAACCTGGCGTACGGCTCGGCCATCGCCAGCATCGGCCTGACGATCCCGTCGATCGCGCTCGCCTCGATCTGGCTGGAGGGGCCCCTGATCCTCGGTCTGGGGCCCCTCCACATGGTGCTGCTCGTGCTCACGGCCGTGGTGAGCGCCCTGACCGTGGTGCCCGGGCGCGCCACCCTCCTCCAGGGCAGCGTCCATCTCTCGATCTTCGCCGCCTTCGTGTTCCTGTCGTTCAGCCCCTGACCACGACCACCTTCAGGCCGGGCGAGCGCAGGATGTCCTTCTCGCAGAACCGGGAGGTCACCCAGCGCTCGCCCGCGAACAGCCGGGTCTGGTCGCTGTAGTGCGGGGACGCCGGGTTCGACGACTGGGAGTAGGAGAGCAGCGTGCGGGCCACCGGGCACCGGCCGCCGTCCCAGCCCACGGCCTGCACGTGGCTGGTGCCGTGCGCGACCTCCACGTAGCCGCCGCCCGCCGCGTTCCACACGGGCTCGGCCTTGTTCCAGACGCCCAGCGACTCGGTCCCGCCGCTCACCGGGATCCGCTCCCCGTTCCGTACGACGAACTGGTGGGCACCGAGCGGCGCGTCCAGCGCGATGCCCGCGGCCCGCAGCTCCGCCGCCGCGTCGGCGAGGGCCTTCGCGAACTCCGGCACCCCGGTGTTCAGGGTGTTCGGGGTGCGGACCGGGTCGGCCGCCGAGAACGGCACCTTCCACTGGTCGGCCGGCCTCACCGTGCCCGTGAACCTCCGCCAGAACCGGTCGAAGAGCAGCGCGCCCCGGCTGCCGGTGTCCGTCGTCCGGTCCCAGGCCCCGATCACCCGGCAGACCTCCGGGTCCTCCGGCAGCGCCGACGCGCACGCCCGGGCCACGTCGCCGGCCGCCATGTCACCGGCCGGCGCCCGGTTCGCGAACTGCTGGCGCTGGAGGTCGGCCACCGTGAGCCGGCCACCGTCCGCCATCGCCGCCACGTCCTCGATCCCGCCCCGGGTGCGCAGCGAGCGCGGCGTCGCCACCGTGCCGAAGATCCGCTCGTAACCGGTCAGCGGCCGGTCGGCGTTGGCCAGCCAGGCGCTGTCGTTGGAGTTCTCCACGTACGGGGCGTCCCGCAGGACCGGCATCCGCGCCGGGCCGAAGACGCCCGGCTGCACCGCGTCCGGGTCGGAACCGAGCGCGCAGTCCGACCGCGAGCCGTCGAGCACGGCGACCCCCGAGGCCGGGTAGGTGGCCCGGCCGAGCGGGGTGGAGCAGCGCGCGGCGAGTTCGTCGGTGATCCGGGGGAGCACCTGGGACTGGGTGAAGAGGGAGTGCCCCGCCGAGTCCGCCGCGATCGTGTTGACCCAGGGCAGGCCCTGCGTGCGCTCCAGGACGTCGAGGACGTCCTGCGTGGAGCGGGCCCTGCCGAAGCCGAGCGCGGTGTCGGAGCCCCGCAGGTTGAGCGCGTTGGGGTCGTTCAGCGCGTACGCCGTGGTCGCGGTCCACGGCAGCGGCAGCTGCGCCCCGAGGCCGCCGACGACCGGCCCGTACCGGGTCCACCACTGGGTGCGGGTGATGGGCGCGCCGTCCTTCACGGCCACGGTCACCGGGCGCGGGGTCATCCGTTCCGGCTTCCCGTCCACCAGGTAGGAGGTCGGGTCGCCGGGCGCGAGCGTCAGCTGGTGCAGGTTGACCGGCACCCCGGTGGCGACCGTGTGGCTCCAGGCGACCTTGTCGTTGAAGCCGATGTTGACGACGGCCGTGCCCAGGAGCGAGGCGCCGGAGACGTTCAGCTCGCCCGGGATGGTCTGCTGCGACTGCCAGAACCGGCGGCCGCCCTGCCAGGGGTAGTGCGGGTTCCCCAGGAGCAGTCCGCGCCCGTTCGCCGTCGTGGCCCCGGAGAACGCGACGGCGTTGGAGCCCATGGTGGCGTTCTCGGGAGCGAACAGCGCGCGTGCCGCCTCGGCGGCCTCGTCCGGATCGGGGACGGCGCCGGAGCCGGCGGCGGTGGGTCCGGCCGCGGGGGCGGAGGCCGGCGGCCGGGCGGCCGTGATGCCGTCCACGGCCCTGCCCTGTCCGCCGAGCACCGAGACGGCGAAGCCGCGCCGGGCCACGTCGAGCGCGGTCACCGGACGGACCCAGTCGGCGCCCGCGCA
Organism: Streptomyces sp. NPDC004266; assembly: GCF_042874095.1. Classification (NCBI taxonomy): domain Bacteria; kingdom Bacillati; phylum Actinomycetota; class Actinomycetes; order Kitasatosporales; family Streptomycetaceae; genus Streptomyces; species Streptomyces sp. NPDC004266. The sequence continues at coordinate 181,355 of NZ_JBIAMM010000013.1, read as the reverse complement.
GGCCGGATCGGTGACGCGGTTCTTCCGCAGCCAGGCGTTGTAGCCGGCCGCCCAGCCGCGCATCAGTTCCTTCAGGTCCCGGCTCGGCCCGGCCGGCGCCGAGGTGTCGAGCAGGCCCTCCACCGTCCCCGCGTCCCTCACGCCGCGGAAGTACAGGTCGCTGGAGAGGTTCGTGGTGGCGGAGGAGAGCGAGCCGTCGGGGGCGGCGTCCGGGCCGAAGTACCGGGAGCGTTCCCCGTTCACGGTCAGGAAGCCGTCCGCGAGCACGCAGACCTGGTCGGCGGCCTGGGCCCAGCCCGTGCCGAACCCGAGGTTCGCGTAGTCCTTCGCCACGATGTGCGGGATGCCGTACTCGGTGTAGCGGATGACGGCCGACAGGCCCCGGTCGGCGGGGTGACGGTCCCGGCCGCCGGAGTCGGCGGCCGCCGCGCCGGGCAGCGGGGCCGTGACGACGGCGAGGGCCGCGCCGGTGAGCGCCAGGTGTTTCAGACGGGTACGGAGGTGCAAGATGCCTCCCAACGGGCTGACGGGCACTACGGGTCGGACCATGCACGCAGCTGCCCGCCCCCTTGTCAACATCCCGTTCGGTATCCGAGGTCCGGGCGGACACGGCTTCCCCGCGCGGTACTTGACCTTCCGTACGCTCCGCGCCGAGGATCACCGCATGGACCGACTCCTCAGCCACACCGTCGACGGTCACCTGCGCGCGAGCGCCCGGCGCGTGCCCGACCGGATCGCCGTGCGGTACGCCGACCGGACCTGGACGTACGCGGAGCTGGACGCGGCCGTCTCCACGGCCGCCGCCGTCCTGCGCGAGCCGGAGCACGGGATCGCCCTGCCGGAGTACGCCCGCGTCGCCACGTACGGCCACAACTCGGACGCCTACCTCGTCGCGTTCCTCGCCTGCGCCCGGGCCGGCCTGATCCACGTGCCGGTCAACCACCACCTGACCGGCGAGGACCTGGCGTACGTCCTGGAGCAGTCGGACAGCTCGCTCGTGCTCGCCGACCCCGCCCTCGCCGACCGGATCCCCGACGGCTTCGCGGTCAAGGCCCTGCGGGACGCGCCCGGTTCACTGCTCGACGCGCTCGCCGAACCGGGGGAGCACCTCACCGACCGCGACGCCCGCGACCTCGCCCAGCTGCTCTACACCTCGGGCACCACCGCGCTCCCCAAGGGCGCGATGATGACCCACCTCGCCCTCTCCCACGAGTACGCGAGCGCGATCGAGGCCCTCGACCTGAGCGAGGACGACCGGCCGGTGCACGCGCTGCCGCTCTACCACTCGGCGCAGATGCACGTCTTCCTGCTGCCCTACCTCGCCGTCGGCGCCGAGAACACGATCGTCGACGGACCCGACCCGGACGTCCTGTTCGACCTGATCGAGGCGGGCCGCGCCGACAGCCTCTTCGCCCCGCCGACCGTCTGGATCGGCCTCGCCAACCACCCCGACTTCGCCGCCCGCGACCTCTCGGCCCTGCGCAAGGCCTACTACGGGGCCTCGATCATGCCCGTGCCCGTCCTGGAGCGGCTGCGCGCCCGGCTTCCGGAGCTCGCCTTCTACAACTGCTTCGGCCAGTCGGAGATCGGCCCCCTGGCCACGGTCCTCGGCCCCGACGAGCACGAGGGCCGGATGGACTCCTGCGGCCGTCCCGTGCGCCACGTCGAGGCCCGCGTCGTCGGCGAGGACGGCGAGGACGTCCCCGACGGCACCCCCGGGGAGATCGTCTACCGGTCCCCGCAGCTGTGCGACGGCTACTGGCGCAAGCCAGACGAGACCGAGGAGGCCTTCAGGGGCGGCTGGTTCCACTCGGGGGACCTCGCGGTCCGCGACGCCGAGGGCTACCTCACGATCGTCGACCGGGTGAAGGACGTCATCAACTCCGGAGGCGTGCTCGTCGCCTCCCGCCAGGTGGAGGACGCGCTCTACACCCATCCCGCGGTCGCCGAGGTGGCCGTCGTCGGCCTCCCCGACGAGCGGTGGATCGAGGCGGTCACGGCCGTCGTCGTCCCGCGCGGGGAGGTCACCGAGGCCGAACTCCTCGACCACGCCCGCGAGAAGCTCGCCCACTTCAAGGCGCCGAAGCGCGTCCTCCTCGTGGACGCGCTTCCCCGCAACGCCAGCGGCAAGATCCTCAAGCGGGAGCTGAGGGACCGCTTCGGCGCCGCGTGACGCCGTGACGCGGCGGGCGCCGCGGGTCTCAGCCCTCGCGCTCCTCCATCACGCAGAGAATGTTGCCCTCGCTGTCCTTGAACCAGGCGCCCCGCATGGTGTCCGACTCGACGACGCCGTCGACCGTCTTGATCCCGGGCAGGTCGTACTCCTCGAAGGTGACGCCCCTGGAGCGCAGCTCCTTCATCTCGCCGTCGAGGTCGTCGACCTTCCAGCTCGCCAGCGTGTGACCGGCCTGGCCGCCGTACGGCGTCTCGTAGAGGCCGATGATCGTGCCGCCGCACTCGTACCTGGTGTCCTCCGGGGACTCCTTCGTGAGGGAGAGACCGAGGGTCTCCGAGTAGAACTGCTTGGCCCGGTTCATGTCATTGACCGGAATGATCGCGGCTATGGGGGAGTCCGACAGCATCGCAACCACCTCCTTCCCCCCAGGCTACGCGCCCCGGAGGTCCACGATCCGTTTGATCTTGCCCACCGAGCGCTCCAGCGTCTCCGGGTCGACCACCTCCACGTCCACGGAGACCCCGACCCCGTCCTTCACCGCCGCGGCGATCGCCCGGGCCGCCGCCTCGCGCTCCCGGGGCGTCGCGTCCGGGCGGGCCTCGGCCCGCACGGCCAGGGCGTCGAGCCGGCCCTCCCGGGTCAGCCGCAGCTGGAAGTGCGGGGCCACGCCCGGGGTGCGGAGCACGATCTCCTCGATCTGGGTGGGGAAGAGGTTCACCCCCCGCAGGATGATCATGTCGTCGCTGCGCCCGGTGACCTTCTCCATCCGGCGGAACACCCGCGCGGTCCCCGGCAGGAGACGGGTGAGGTCACGGGTGCGGTAGCGGATCACCGGCATGGCCTCCTTGGTGAGCGAGGTGAAGACCAGCTCGCCCTCCTCCCCGTCGGGCAGCACCTCGCCGGTGAACGGGTCCACGATCTCCGGGTAGAAGTGGTCCTCCCAGATGTGCAGACCGTCCTTGGTCTCCACGCACTCCTGCGCCACGCCGGGGCCGATCACCTCCGACAGGCCGTAGATGTCGACCGCGTCGATCGCGAACCGCTCCTCGATCTCCTTGCGCATCTCCTCCGTCCACGGCTCCGCGCCGAAGACGCCGACCTTCAGCGAGGTGGAGCGCGGGTCCACGCCCTGCCGCTCGAACTCGTCGAGCAGCGTCAGCATGTACGAGGGGGTCACCATGATGATCTCGGGCCGGAAGTCCTGGATGAGCTGCACCTGCCGGGCCGTCATGCCGCCGGACGCCGGGATCACCGTGCACCCGAGTCGCTCCGCACCGTAGTGGGCGCCGAGACCGCCGGTGAACAGGCCGTATCCGTAGGCCACATGGACCTTGTGCCCGGGGCGCGCCCCGGCCGCGCGCAGGGAGCGGGCCACCACGTCGGCCCACATGTCCAGGTCGGCCTGGGTGTAGCCGACGACGGTCGGCCGGCCGGTGGTGCCGCTGGAGGCGTGGATCCGCCGGATCCGGGACTGGTCGACGGCGAACATGCCGAAGGGGTAGTGCTCGCGCAGGTCCGACTTGGCGGTGAACGGGAAGCGGGCCAGGTCCGCGAGCGTACGGCAGTCGTCCGGGGTCAGTCCGGCCGCGTCGAAGGAGCGACGGTAGAAGTCCACGTTCTCGTACGCGTGCCGCAGGGTCGTGCGCAGCCGCTCCAGCTGGAGGGCCGCGAGCTCCTCGCGCCCGAGCCGTTCGCCGCTGTCCAGCAGTTCCGTCATGCGCCACTCCTCCGCCGTCGTAAAACGGACAACCGATCATTCGGTTGATCCGTTCGGGGTCAGTAAAACCGGAGGCCCCCGGGGCTTGGCAAGGGGCCGGGAGGACTTTTCCCGCCAGGTGGCCGTCGGGCGACCGTCCGGACGGCGGAGCGTGCACGGCGCTCGCGGGGCGGCCGCCCCCACCCGGCGCTCCCACCCGTTCGCGCCGCACCCGGATGACGTACACCACCGTGCGTTACATCTGGACGCGGAGAGTGACGTACGAGAGTCCGCGAACGCCAGAAAGCGAGTCACCCATGTCGGTCGACACCGAGCCGGCGGCCACCCCGCCCGCCATCGAGCTCCGCCAGGTGCAGCTCAGCCTCAGCACCGCCGCCGCCCGCAACCTCGCCACCACCACCAAGTCCGAACCCCAGATGCAGGGCATCAGCTCCCGCTGGCTGCTCCGCAAGCTCCCCTGGGTCCACACCCCCGGCGGCGTCTACCGGGTCAACCGGCGCCTTTCGTACGTGGTCGGCGACGGCCGCGTCACCTTCGTCAAGAGCGGCTCCAGGGTCGAGGTCATCCCCGCCGAGCTGGCCGAACTCCCGCTGCTGCGCGGCTTCGACGACCCCGCCGCGCTCGGCGCCCTCGCCGAACGCTTCGTCCAGCAGGAGTACGCGCCCGGCCAGGTCATCGTGAACGCCGGCAGCCCGGCCGACCACGTCCACCTCGTCGCCCACGGCAAGATCGAGAAGCTCGGCACCGGACAGTACGGCGACGAGACCCTCCTCGGCCTGCTCGGCGACGGCGACACCTTCGGCGGCCAGGTGCTCGCCGGGGACGGGACGTGGGACTTCACCGCCAAGGCCGCTACCGCCGTCACCCTCCTCGCCCTGCCCCGCACCGCCTACCTGGCCGTCGCCGAGGAGTACGAGAACCTCCGCGACCACGTCCGGGGCGCCGGGTCGAACGGCCACCGCCGCCCCACCAACCGGGTCGGCGAGGCGGCCATCGAGCTCAGCGCCGGCCACGTCGGCGAGGCCGCGCTGCCCGGCGCGTACGCGGACTACGAACTCAAGCCGCGCGAGTACGAACTCAGCGTCGCCCAGACCGTCCTGAAGGTGCACACCCGCGTCGCCGACCTCTACAACCAGCCGATGAACCAGACGGAGCAGCAGCTCCGCCTGACCGTCCAGGAGCTCCGCGAGCGCCAGGAGCACGAGCTCGTCAACAACCCCGAGTTCGGGCTGCTCCACAACACCGACTTCGACCAGCGCATCCAGACCCACTCGGGCCCGCCGACCCCCGACGACCTCGACGACCTGCTCAGCATGCGCCGCGACACCGACTACCTCTTCGCCCACCCCCGGGCCATCGCCGCCTTCGGCAAGGAGTGCAACAAGCGCGGTCTCGTGCTCGGCACCGTCGACGTCGAGGGACGCCACATGCCGGCCTGGCGCGGGGTCCCCCTCCTCCCCTGCGGGAAGATCCCGGTCACCGACCGGCAGAGCTCCTCGATCATCGCCGTCCGCACCGGCGAGAACAACGAGGGCGTCATCGGCCTCCACCAGACCGGCCTGCCCGACGAGATCGAGCCCGGCCTCAACTGCCGCTTCATGGGCATCGACGAGAAGGCGATCATCTCCTACCTGGTCTCCACCTACTACTCCGCCGCGATCCTCGTGCCGGACGCGGTCGGCATCCTGGAGAACGTCGAGGTGCGTCCGCGCGCCTGACCGCCGGCCGGGCAAAACCCGTTGCCCGGACCCGGACGCCGGTGCTGGAGTGGCCGCCATGGAACCCCAGCACCTGCGTGACCTCCACGACCTCCAGCTGCGCCGCGAGGCCCGCCCCGACGGGCCCGGCTGCCGCGTCGAGCGCGTCGGCGACGTCGTCCGCCAGACCGGCCCCGCGCACGCGTGGAACGGCGTCCTGTGGTCCGGAACCGACGCGCGGGGCGCCGACGGCGCCATCGCCGCGCAGATCGAGCACTACCGCGCCGCCGGCCTGTCCTTCGAGTGGAAGCTGTACGCGCACGACACCCCCGCAGACCTCGGCGAGCGGCTCCGCGCGGCCGGCTTCACCCCCGAGGAGCCGGAGACCCTGATGGCCGCCGAGGCCGCGGACCTGCCCCGGGAGGTCCCGCTGCCCGAGGGCGTCGAGATCCGCGCGGTCACCGACGAGGCCGGGGTCCGCCAGGTCGTCGAGGTCCACGAGCGCGCCTTCGGCACCGACAGCTCCGACCTCGGCCGCCGGCTCCTGGACCGGCTCGCGGCCGACCCCGACACGGTCACCGCCGTCGTCGCCCTCGCCGCGGGGGAACCCGTGAGCGCCGCCCGTCTGGAGCTGTACCCCGGCACGGACTTCGCGGGCCTCTGGGGCGGCGGCACCGTCGAGGGCTGGCGCGGCCGAGGCCTCTACCGCGCCCTCGTCGCCCACCGCGCCCGCATCGCCGCCGACCGGGGCCACCGCTACGTCCAGGTCGACGCGGCGGACACCAGCCGCCCGATCCTCCGGCGCCTCGGTTTCCTGACGCTGACGACCACGACGCCGTACCTGTACGAGGTCTAGGGCCTGTCTTTCGGATCAGGCCCTAGGACCCACCCGCTCCTGGTGGCGCCCCCAGCCACGGGGAGAACTGCTCGGCGACCAGGGACGCCACGGCCGCCGCGTCCCGCGTCCCGTCGACCTCGATCACGCGGACGCCCAGGCGCCGGGCGGCGCGCACCGCGTCCTCGGCGACCAGGCGGTCGCGGGCGATCCGGTTGGCCTGGGCGCGCGCCGGGTCGCCGACCGGCACGCCCAGGGCGCCCGCGCGCGGCAGGGTGCGGATCTGGTGCTGCCGGAAGTCCTCCGTGGGCACGAGGACCACCATGCGCCGGACCGAGTCGACCAGCGGAGCGACCAGCTCGGGCCGCAGCCCCCATCCCTCGGCGATCGCCGGCCGGCCGGTCGACAGGGCGCGCAGGTCGTCCAGGACCCACTCGAACCGCAGGGGGAAACCGGCGAGCGTCTCGGCCGCCATCTCCTCCGGGCTCCGTTCCGTCCAGACCCGCTCGGGCCCCGGGTCCGCCACCGGCTCGCCCCTCACCGCCCGCCGCGCGATCCGGCGGTCCTGATGGCCCCTGGCGTCGTGGTAGTCGTAGTGATACACCGTCAGACCGAAGTCACGCGACAGGAGTTCGGACACGGTCGTCTTGCCGGCCCACTGCGCGCCGCCGACCCACAGCATCCGGCGCAGACTGCCGTGCGGATCCCAGACCTCTGCCATGAACGTCCTCCCGTGAGGGGCGGCGCGGACGGCCGTCCGGGAGCGAGTCTCCCGGTTCGCGGGCGGAAAATGCAGTCTTGTCTTCGGGGTGCGTCCGGCGGAAGGTGGAAGGAGGGGGCGGTGCGTCCCGGCGGGCTAGGTGGAGGCGTCGCCCTCGTGCGCGGCCACCACGGCTCGCAGGAGCCCTGGGAAGCGCTCCTCGAACTCCTCGCGGCGCAGGGCGTTCATGCGGGAGGTCCCCGCGTAGTGCTGGCGGATGAGGCCGGCCTCGCGCAGGACGTGGAAGTGGTGGGTGGCCGTGGACTTGCCGACCGGCAGGTCGATGGCCCCGCAGGCCAGGTCCTCGCGCGCCGCGTACAGCTCGACGACGATCCGGCGCCTGACGGGGTCGACCAGGGCCTCCAGGACCTGCTGCAGGCCGATCTCGTGCATGTCGGGGTGGGGTGGGACGCGGCCCGGCCGGCCGGTGCCCGTCGCTGCTCTCATCGTGTCGACCTCCGTGAGCATCGTACGACAGGCGTCAAAGTTTCATGAGCGTCAAAGTTTGACAGTGGCCGAACCTTGCGCTTGGCTGGGGCGCGGCGGCGGAGCGGCCCGCGCGCCGCCGTCACCGAGCGGGGAGGGGAAGTCCGATGAGCAAGGCCAGGACGGTGCGGTTCCACGAGTACGGCGGTCCGGAGGTGCTCCGCCTGGAGGACGTGGAGGTGGGCGAACCGGGCCCCGGCGAAGTCCTCCTCCGGGTGGAGGCCATCGGCCTCAACCGCGCCGAGGCCCTCTTCCGCGGCGGCCACTACATCGAACCGGCCCGGCGCTTCCCCGCCCGCATCGGCCTGGAGGCGGCGGGTGTCGTCGAGACCCTCGGCGAGGGGGTGGGCGGGCTCGCGGCCGGACAGGCGGTCAGCGTCGTGCCCTCGTTCTCGATGAACGACCACGGCGTCTACGCCGAACGCGCGATCGTCCCGGCGTCCTCCCTCGTCCCCCGCCCCGAGGGCCTCGGCCCCGTCGAGGGCGCCGCCGTGTGGATGCCGTACGTCACGGCGTACGGCGGCCTCGTGGAGGTCGGCGGGATGCGCGCGGGGGACACCGTCGTCCTGACCGGGGCCTCCAGCAGCGTCGGCCTCGCCGCGATCAGGACCGCGCACCGGATCGGGGCCACGCCCCTCGTCACCACCCGCACCCGGGCCAAGAAGGACGCCCTGCTCAAGGCGGGAGCGGCCGAGGTGATCGTCACCGACGAGGAGGACGTCGCCGAGCGCGTGCGGGACCTCACGGGCGGGCGCGGCGCCGACCTCGTCTTCGACGCGGTCGCGGGCCCCGGCCTCACCGACCTCGTCAGGTCCGTCGCCCCCGGCGGCACCGTGCTGCTCTACGGAGCGGTGAGCGGCCTCCCGACCCCGTACCCCGGCTTCGACCTCGGGATGCCCGCCGTCTCCCTGCGGACCTACACGATGCCGGAGACGACCAGGGACCCGGAGCGGCTGCGGCGGGCCCGCGCCTTCGTCGAGTCGGGACTGCGCACCGGCTTCTTCGAGCCGGCCGTCGACCGCACCTTCACCCTCGACGAGATCGTCGCGGCGCACCGCGCCATGGAGGCCGGCCACCAGGTGGGCAAGATCGTCGTGACCGTGCCCCACTAGGGCCTGTCTTTCGGATCAGGCCGTCCAGTGCGCGGGGCGGTCGAAGCCCTCCGGGAGGCGGGTCGTCGCGTTCCCGCGCGCCGAGTTCAGCTGGGGCTGCGTCAGGAACAGCGCGCCGGTCAGGTCCGCGCCCGACAGGTCGGCGTCCCGCAGGTCGGCGCCGATCAGGTCCGTGAGCGACAGGTCCGCCCCCGTCAGGTCGGCCGCGATGAGCAGCGCCCCGCGCAGGTCCGTGCCCCGCAGCTTCGCCCCGCGCAGCCGCTTGCCGATCAGGTCCGCCCCCCGCCGGCTCTTCGGCCGTCCGCCGGCCGTGGCGCGGACCAGCTCGCTCGTCCTGAGGAGCAGCGGATTGACCTCGGCGCGCACCGCGGCCACGTCCAGCTTCTCCAGGGCCTCCGGCGTGCCCCCGGCGAGCTCCTCGACCCGGGCCAGCGCGGCCCGCAGCCCGGCGTGGACGGGGCGGGCCGTCCGCAGCGCCAGGGCCTCCGTGAGGTAGCGCAGCAGCTCGTGCAGCTGGCGCACCACCGGGAACACCTCGTACATCTGCCGGGCCGTCTCCGGAGCCTCGCGCCAGGACACGCCGCCGAAGGTCACCTGGGAGACCCGCTGGCCCGCGCCGAAGCAGTCGTACACCGTGCAGCCCTGGAAACCGCTCGGCCGCAGCCTGGTGTGGATCCCGCAGCGGAAGTCCTCCTGGAGGTTCCGGCAGGGCTCGCCCGACGACTTGTTCACGGCGAAGTCGGCCGACTTGGCGAAGGGCAGCGCCACGCAGCACAAGCCGAAACAGTTCGCGCAGTCGCCGCGCAGTGCGGATTCCCGGGTGTCGGGCACGGTGGAACGATTCCTTCGCGGTTCGGGGACGGTCCCCCACCGTATCGCGCCCCGGCCACCGCACGGCCTGCCCGGCGCTGTGACCTCGTGCTTCGTGACCGTGCTTCGTCGTCGTGCCGCGTCGCGCCCTCGGCGAAACCGATTGCGATGATCCACCGGCGCCGGTGAGGATCGTCGGCATGCCGACGTTCACGACATATGACGGGACCGAACTCGCCTACCGCGTCCAGGGGGAGGGGGAGCCGCTCGTGTGCCTGGCGGGCGGGCCGATGCGTGACGCCGGTTACCTCGGGGACCTCGGCGGACTCGCCGCCCACCGCGCCCTCGTCCTGCTCGACGCCCGCGGCACCGGGGCGAGCGCCGAGCCCGCTGACCCCGGCACGTACCGCTGCGACCGGCAGGTCGGCGACGTCGAGGCCCTCCGCGCCCACCTCGGCCTGGACCGGATCGACCTCCTCGGCCACTCGGCGGCCGGCAACCTCGCCGTCCTGTACGCCGCCGCCCACCCCGAGCGGATCCGCTCCCTCGTCCTCGTCACCTCCCTCGGACGCGCCCTCGGCGTCGGGACCACGGACGAGGAGTGGGACAAGGCCGTCGAGGTCTTCGCCGACCGGCCCTGGTACCCGGAGGCCAAGGCCGCCCTGGACACCATCGGCCCGGACACCCCGCTGCGGCGCGTCCACGAGATCACCGCCCCCTTCGCCTACGGGCGCTGGGACGCCGCCGCCCGGGAGCACGCGGCGGCCAACGGGCGGGAGACGAACTGGGAGGCCGCGTCCGCCTACCACGGCGAGGGCGCCTACGACCCCGCGGCGACCCGCCGCGCGCTCGGCGCGCTCACCGCGCCGGTCCTGATCGTGGCGGGCGAGCACGACGCGGGCCCGACGCCCGCGAAGGCGGCCGAGGCGGCGGCCTTCTTCCCGCACGCGGAGCTCGTCGTCCAGCCGGGCGCCGGACACCACCCCTGGGTCGACGACGCCGACGCCTTCGCCCGCGCGGTCGCCGCCTTCCTCGACCCGGCCGTGCGCACGGTCGCCGTGGACGGCGTACGCCTCGCCTACCGGGTCGCGGGAGCCGAGGACGCCCGGCCCGTCGTCCTCGTCCACGGCCGCGGCGAGAACAGCACGACCTGGACGGAGGTCATCGAGGACCTGGCCGTCGACCACCGGGTGTACGCGGTCGACCTGCGCGGCCACGGACTCAGCGACCGGCCGGGCCGCTACGGCTTCGAGGACTTCCGCGACGAGCTCGGCGGCTTCGTCAAGGCCCTCGGTCTCGCCGGAGCCGACGTCGTCGCCCACTCGATGGGCGCCGGCGCCGCGCACCTCCTCGCCCAGCGCGAACCCGGGCTCGTCGGCCGCCTCGTCCTGGAGGAGGCACCGGCCTTCGTCCCGCTCGACCCGCCGCGTCCGGTGGCCGAGCGTCCCGAAGGGCCCCTCGCCTTCGACTGGGACATCGTCCCGGCCACCGACGCCCAGCTGAACGCCCCCGACCCGGCCTGGCGCGAGGGGCTCGCCGCGATCACGGCCCCCACCCTCGTCATCGCCGGCGGCCCGACCAGCCACGTCCCCCAGGACCAGCTGTCCGGCCTCGCCGACCGCATCCCGGACGCCCGCCTCGTCACGATCGGGGCCGGCCACCTCGTCCACGAGACCCGACCGGCCGAATTCCTGGCCGCCATAAGGCAGTTCGGGATCTAGGGCCCCCGTGCACCGCTGACCTCAGGGGGTCTCCGCGTCCGCCTCCACCGCCACCGCGCGGGCCCAGCGGTAGTCGGCCTTGCCGCTGGGGGAGCGCTGGATGCGGTCGGTGAGCACCAGCTGGCGGGGGACCTTGTAGCCCGCCAGCTGCTGCCGGCAGTGGGTCTGGAGGGACTCCAGGTCCAGCGGCGCGGCGTCCGGGCGGAGCTGGACGACCGCGGCGACGTGGTTGCCCCAGCGGGCGTCGGGGACACCGGCGACCAGCGCGTCGTACACGTCGGGGTGGGACTTCAGGGCCTGCTCCACCTCCTCCGGATAGACCTTCTCGCCCCCGGTGTTGATGCACTGCGAGCCGCGGCCCAGGACGGTGACCACCCCGCTCCCGTCGACGGTCGCCATGTCGCCGAGCAGCACCCACCGCACCCCGTCCCGCTCGAAGAAGGTCTCGGCGGTCTTGACCGGGTCGTTGTAGTAGCCGAGCGGGACGTGGCCGCGCTGGGCGAGGCGACCGGTCTCGCCCGGCGCGACGGGGGCACGGGTCGCCGGGTCCACGACCTGGGTGCGTTCGTTGACGTGCAGCCGGAAGCCCTTGGCCGGGCCGGAGTCGTCGGTGGCGCGCCCGTTGGAACCGGACTCGGTGGAGCCGAAGTTGTTGAGCAGCAGGACGTTCGGCATGAGCTCCTGGAGCTCGGCCCGTACCGTCTCGGACATGATCGCCCCGGAGGAGGAGAGGCTGAAGAGGGCGGACAGGTCCGTGCCCTTGAGCGGTCCGCGCAGCGCGTCCACGAGCGGGCGCAGCATCGCGTCCCCGACCAGGGAGATGCTGGACACCTTCTCCTTCTCCAGGGTGCGCAGCACCTCCTCGGGCACGTACTTGCGGTGCAGGACGACCCGCTGCCCGTAGTTGAGGGCGATGAAGGCGGTCAGGGTGGAGGTGCCGTGCATGAGGGGCGGCGCGGGGAAGAAGGTGATGCCGGCGCCGCCGGCCGCGACCCGCTCCGCCAGCTCCTCGGGACGCTTCACGGGCTCGCCGGAGGGGTCGCCGCCGAAGAGGCCCGCGAAGAAGAGGTCCTCCTGGCGCCACAGGACGCCCTTGGGCATGCCGGTGGTGCCGCCGGTGTAGATGACGAACAGGTCGTCGGGGGAGCGGGGGGCGAAGCCGCGCTCCGGTGAACCGGAGGCCTCCGCCTCGGTGAACGCCACGCAGTCGAGCGCCGGGGCGTCCTCGAAATCGATCCCGCGCTGCGCAGCAGCTCCTTGAGGGGCGGTCGTCGGGCGACGGGCGGGCCCCACCCGGATGAGGTGCCGCAGCTTCTCCGTCTGCGGCAGCGCCGCCGCGACCCGGCCGGTGAACTCGGCGTCGAAGACGAGGGCGGCCAGGTCGGCGTCCCGGTAGAGGTAGACGAGCTCCTCCTCCACGTACCGGTAGTTCACGTTGACCGGCACGATCCGCGCCTTCAGGCAGGCGAGGACGGTCTGCAGGTACTCGACGCCGTTGTACAGGTGGAGGCCGAGGTGCTCGCCGGGCCGGATGCCCGCGTCGATCAGGTGGTGCGCGATCCGGTTGGCGGCGGCGTCGAGCCCGGCGTAGGTGAGCCGCCGCTCCTCGCCCGTGCCGGGATGGTCGACGTACACCAGCGCCTCGCGGTCGGGGACCACGTCGACGACCGATTCGAACAGGTCGGCAAGGTTGTACTCCACCGTTCCTCCTGAGCCCGGTTCGCCGGTTCACATGGACGTGGCGGTCATTAGAGCGCCGACCGGTCACCGGGGGAAGGGGATGCGCAGAAGAATCTGACTGAGTGTCAGAAAACTATTGAACTGGACCCCCGGCTCCTGCAACCTGTTCCAGAACTGGAGACGGGAGACCCCCATGGGCGGCACCGAACACCTCAGCGTCCGGCGCGAAGGCGCCACGCTCGTCCTCACCTTGAACCGGCCCGAGGCCAAGAACGCCCTCTCGCTGCCGATGCTCGTCGGCCTGTACGACGGCTGGCTGGAGGCCGACGCCGACGACACCGTCCGCTCGGTCGTCCTCACCGGCGCGGGCGGTTCCTTCTGCGCCGGGATGGACCTCAAGGCCCTGGCCGGCAAGGGCATGGCGGGCGAGCGGTACCGGGACCGGCTGAAGGCCGACCCCGACCTGCACTGGAAGGCGATGCTCCGCCACCACCGCCCCCGCAAGCCCGTCATCGCGGCCGTCGAGGGCCACTGCGTCGCCGGCGGCACCGAGATCCTCCAGGGCACCGACATCAGGGTCGCCGCCGCCTCCGCCACCTTCGGCCTCTTCGAGGTCCGGCGGGGCCTCTTCCCCATCGGCGGCTCCACCGTCCGCCTGCCCCGCCAGATCGCCCGCACCCACGCCCTCGAGATGCTCCTCACCGGCCGCCCGTACAGCGCCGACGAGGCCGCCGCCATCGGCCTCGTCGGCCGCGTGGTCCCCGACGGCACCGCCCTGGACGCGGCCCTCGACATCGCCGAACGCATCAACGCCTGCGGGCCGCTCGCCGTCGAGGCCGTCAAGGCCTCCGTGTACGAGACGGCCGAGATGACCGAGACGGAGGGGCTCGCCGCCGAACTGAAGCGGGGGTGGCCGGTCTTCGACACGGCGGACGCGAAGGAGGGGGCGAGGGCGTTCGCGGAGAAGCGCGCACCGGTGTACCGCCGGGAGTGACCTCCCCGCCCCGCCCCTCCCCGTGACCGGGGGCTCCGCCCCAGGACCCCCGCCACCGGTCCGGGAAGGCGCGGGGCGGGGCGAAGGCCCCGCGCGGTGGCCCCCGCGCCGTGCCCGCCCGCGCCCCCGCACCAGCGCCCCCCACCCCACCCAAGGAGCCGTCCCATGACAGCCGTCACCCCACCGCCGGAGGCCCTCCGCGCGCCCCTCGTCGTCGAGTTCCCCTTCACCCGTTCCCTCGGCCCCGTCCAGTCCGCCTTCCTCACCGGGCTGCGCGAGCGCACCGTCCTCGGCGTGCGCACCGAGGCGGGCGAGGTGCTCGTCCCGCCCGTCGAGTACGACCCCGCGACCGCCGCCGAACTCCGCGACCTCGTCGAGGTCGCCCCCACCGGCACCGTCACCACCTGGGCCTGGAACCCCGAGCCCCGCCGCGGACAGCCCCTCGCGACCCCCTTCGCCTGGGTCCTCGTGCGTCTCGACGGCGCCGACACCGCCCTCCTCCACGCCCTCGACGCCCCCGGCCCCGAAGCCGTCCGCACCGGCCTACGGGTGCGGATCCGCTGGGCCGCCGAACGCTCCGGCGCGATCACGGACATCGCCTGCTTCGAACCGTACGAGAGCACCGAGGAGCACCGACCCGCCCCGCACGACGGACGGTTCGAGGACCCCGTGACCGGCATCGTCGCCCCCGCCCGCCTCGACTACACGTACAGTCCCGGCCGCGCCCAGACCCGCTACCTGCACGGGCTCGCCGAGCGCCGCACGGTCGGCGAGCGCTGCCCCTCCTGCGCCAAGGTGTACGTGCCTCCCCGCGGCGCCTGCCCCACCTGCGGCGTCGCCACCACCGACCGGGTCGAGGTCGGCCCCCGCGGCACCGTCACCACCTTCTGCATCGTCAACATCAAGGCGAAGAACCTCGACATCGAGGTGCCGTACGTCTACGCCCACATCGCCCTCGACGGCGCCGGGCTCGCCCTCCACGGGCGCATCGCCGGCATCCCGTACGACGAGGTCCGCATGGGCCTGCGCGTGGAACCCGTGTGGAGCGAGGACGGCCGCTACCCGGACCACTACCGGCCCACCGGCGAGCCCGACGCCGACTACGACACGTACAAGGAGCTGCTATGAGCCGGGACGTGGCGATCGTCGCCTTCGCCCAGAGCGACCACCGACGGCACACCGACGACCTCTCCGAGGTCGAGATGGTGATGCCCGTGCTGCACGAGGTGCAGCGGCGGACCGGTCTGAAGGCCGCCGACATCGGCTTCACCTGCTCCGGCTCCTCCGACTACCTCGCCGGGCGCGCCTTCTCCTTCACCATGGCCCTCGACGGCGTCGGCGCCTGGCCGCCGATCTCCGAGTCCCACGTCGAGACGGACGGCGCCTGGGCGCTCTACGAGGCCTGGGTGAAGCTCCTCACCGGCGAGGCCGACACGGCCCTCGTCTACTCCTACGGCAAGTCCTCGCCCGGCTCCGTCCGCGACGTCCTCACCCGTCAGCTCGACCCGTACTACCTCGCCCCGCTCTGGCCCGACTCCGTCGCCCTCGCCGCCCTCCAGGCCCAGGCCCTCGTCGACGCCGGGGACACCGACGAACCGGCCCTCGCCGCGATCGCCGCCCGCAGCCGCGAGGACGCGAGGACCAACCCCCACGCCCAGCTGCCCGGCGCCCGCCCCCAGGGCGGATACGCCGTCCAGCCCCTCCGCACGGGCGACTGCCCGCCCATCGGCGACGGCGCCGCCGCCGTGATCCTGGCCGCCGGCGACCGGGCCCGCGAGCTGTGCGAGCGCCCCGCCTGGATCCGGGGCATGGACCACCGGATCGAGGCCCACTCCCTCGGCGTCCGCGACCTCACCGACTCGCCCTCCACCCGCCTCGCCGCCGAGCGTGCCGGAGCCTTCGAACGGCCCGCCGACACCGCCGAACTCCACGCCCCCTTCACCTCCCAGGAGGTCGTCCTCAGGAAGGCCCTCCGCCTCGACGACAGCGTGCGGATCAACCCCTCCGGCGGCGCCCTCGCCGCCAACCCCGTCATGGCCGCGGGACTGATCCGGCTCGGCGAGGCCGCCGCCCGCGTCCACCGCGGCGAGTCCGACCGCGCCCTCGCCCACGCGACTTCCGGCCCCTGCCTCCAGCAGAACCTCGTCGCCGTCCTGGAAGGGGAGACCCATGCCCGGTAAAGAGCCCGTCGCCGTCGTCGGCGTCGGCCAGACCAAGCACGTCGCCGCCCGCGGGGACGTCTCCATCGCCGGACTGGTCCGCGAGGCCGCCGTCCGCGCCCTGGAGGACGCCGAGCTGACCTGGGCGGACATCGACGCCGTCGTCATCGGCAAGGCCCCCGACTTCTTCGAGGGCGTCATGATGCCGGAGCTGTACCTCGCCGACGCCCTCGGCGCGGTCGGCAAGCCCATGCTCCGGGTCCACACGGCCGGATCGGTCGGCGGCTCCACCGCCCTCGTCGCCGCCAACCTGGTCTCCGCGCGCGTGCACCGGACCGTCCTCACCCTCGCCTTCGAGAAGCAGTCCGAGTCCAACGCCATGTGGGGCCTCTCCCTGCCCGTCCCCTTCCAGCAGCCCCTGCTCGCCGGCGCCGGAGGCTTCTTCGCCCCGCACGTGCGCGCGTACATGCGCCGCACCGGCGCCCCCGACACGATCGGCTCCCTCGTCGCGTACAAGGACCGGCGCAACGCCCTCAAGAACCCGTACGCCCACCTCCACGAGCACGGCCTCACCCTGGAGAAGGTCCAGGCCTCCCCGATGCTCTGGGACCCCATCCGCTACTCCGAGACCTGCCCCTCATCGGACGGCGCCTGCGCCATGGTCCTCACCGACCGGGCCGGGGCCGACCGCGCGCCACGGCCGCCCGCCTGGGTGCACGGCGGGGCGATGCGCAGCGAACCCACCCTCTTCGCGGGCAAGGACTTCGTCTCCCCGCGGGCCGGCCGGGACTGCGCCGCCGACGTCTACCGGCAGGCCGGCGTCACCGACCCCCGGCGGGAGATCGACGCCGTCGAGATGTACGTGCCGTTCTCCTGGTACGAACCCATGTGGCTGGAGAACCTGGGCTTCGCCGAGGAGGGCGAGGGCTGGAAGCTCACCGAGGCCGGGGTGACCGAGCTCGACGGCGACCTGCCCGTGAACCCCTCGGGCGGGGTCCTCTCCACCAACCCCATCGGAGCCTCCGGGATGATCCGCTTCGCCGAGGCCGCGCTCCAGGTGCG
Organism: Streptomyces sp. NPDC004266; assembly: GCF_042874095.1. Classification (NCBI taxonomy): domain Bacteria; kingdom Bacillati; phylum Actinomycetota; class Actinomycetes; order Kitasatosporales; family Streptomycetaceae; genus Streptomyces; species Streptomyces sp. NPDC004266. The sequence continues at coordinate 164,146 of NZ_JBIAMM010000013.1, read as the reverse complement.
GGGGGAGGCCGGAGAGCACCAGGTCGAGGGCGCCCGCCGGGCCCTCGGCCACGCCTACGGAGGCGGCGCCCAGTTCTTCTCCATGTGGCTGATGGGGGACACCCCGCCCACCGGCTGAGCACCCGCGAGAAGGACTACCCTGGCCCGCGTGAACGCGGAACGCGACCTCACCCGGCTCCTCGCCGGGATGCGCCCGGAACTCGACCCCGGCCGCTACGTCTTCACCACGGTGGACGGCCCCACCCCGGCCGGGGTCGCCCCCGTCGTCACCGTCACCGAACCCGAGGGCCTCACCCTCGTCGTGTGGCAGGAGGAGGCGGACGCCGCCGGCCTCCCGTACGACTACGTGGCCGGACGGATCACGCTCCGGGTGCACTCCGCGCTCGACGGCGTCGGACTCACGGCGGCCGTCGCGGGCGAGCTCGCCGCCGCGGGCCTGAGCTGCAACGTGGTGGCCGGTTTCCACCACGACCACCTCTTCGTCGAACACGACCGCGCGGAAAGGGCGTTGGACCTCCTGAACGGCCTCTCGCGGCGCTCGGACGACTCGGCCGAACGGGGGAGATGAGGAAGGCGGGCGGCCCCGCCCCCCCCCGCACGGAGGCCATGCGTCCGGCCGCCCCGCCGGGAGCGCTTCCCCCGTCGGCCGCCCGTGTCGCGACCCCTCCGTGACGGGGGCGACACCCCACGTGACCGCCGGGTCCTCGGACCGCCGTACGTGTGAAGCTTCCGGAGGCCGTCGCCGACCGGCCCGGCCGGTCGGCGACGGCGCACGGGCCGGGCCGCGCCACCGGGTCCGGCCCGGGCCGGCGGCCCCGGCGAGCGCCGCCGCCCAGGGGCGGCCGCCCGGCGCGTCGCGCGGCGCGCCGGGGCACGTACCATGGCCGTATGTCCTTCCTCCGCCGCCGCAGCGCCGCCACACCCGCGGGCCCGGACTTCGACGTCCTGGCCATGGATCCGGGGGACTGGCCCGGCAATCTCGGCGCCGGTCTGCTGCCCGCGCCCGACGGTTCCTGTCAGGGCGTGTTCCTCCGCTACGACCTGTTCGGCGGCCGCGGACCCGCGATGATCATCGGTAACCTGCCCGAGGGCTCCCCGGCGCGCGAGCTCGCCGACGGCCAGATCCCCTTCGAGGTGGCGCAGCTCCTCGCCGCCCTGGAGAACGACGAGCCGGTCGAGGTCCTCGACACCGAGGACATGCCCGTCATGCAGGGCGACAACCTCCTCATCGTGCGCCGCCTCAAGCTCTCCGAGAGCCGCATCTCCTGCGTCCAGTTCGACCGCAGCGACAACGTCCTCGTGACGATCGCCAGTTGGGACCGGCCGATCACCGACGACCTGTACGCGCTGCTCAAGCCGCTGCCCGCCGAGCTGTTCCAGCAGGGCTGACGGGAGCCGGGCCGATGAGCGCGCGCGTCGACGCCTGGATCTGGGCGGTCCGCCTCACCAAGACCCGCTCCCAGGCCGCGGCCGCCTGCCGTGCCGGACACGTCAAGGTCAACGGCGAGCGGGTCAAGCCCGCCCAGGCCGTGAAGCCCGGCGACGAGGTCCGGATCTTCCACGGCGGCCGGGAGCGGATCGTCGAGATCAAGGAGCTCCACACCAAGCGGGTCGGCCCGCCGGTCGCCGTCGAGGCGTACGTGGACAACAGCCCGCCCCCGCCGCCGCGCGAGCACGTCGCCGTCGCCGCCGTGCGCGACCGGGGCGCGGGACGCCCCACCAAGCGCGAGCGCCGCGAGCTCGACGAACTGCGCGGCCGGCGCCCCTGAGGCGCGCCGGCGACGGGCGTCCCCGCGCCGCCCCGCCGAGCGCGCCCCTGATCCGACGGTCCGAAGGCCTCCGGGAACCCTCCCGGAGGCCTTCGGCGTACGTCAGCGGGAGCCTGCGCCGAGCAGCTCCGAGATCCGCGCCGCCGAGGTGCCGAGACCCGTCGGCCCGCGCCGCAGCAGAGCGCTGCCGCTGCCCGCGCGCACGTCCTCCGCGCCGTAACGCCGCACCTTCCGGTGCCAGTTGAGGATGCCCGCGAGCCAGTCCTCCAGCTCCCGCAGATACGCCTCGAAGGCCTCCCGCCCCGCCGCGTCGAGCCCGAACTCCTCGTACAGCAGCGGGACCTCACGCTGCTTCAGGTTCTCGTACTGGCGCAGCCGCCCCCGCATCAGGTCGTCGACCATCGACACCGCGGTCGGGTAGTCGCAGTCGAAGAACTTCTGGAGCACCAGAACGCCGTTGTGCACCTCGCCCTCGACCTCGATCTCCTTCTGGTACGAGAAGAGGTCGTTGACGAGCGTCCCGTAGTCCATGACCGAGTTCTCCAGGCTGCGCACCGTCCCCGACCGGAACAGCTCCGCCGGCAGCGCCGTGTCCTGCCGCAGCCGGCACAGCAGCATGGTCAGCTCGGAGCCGAAGGTGCTGCGGCGCATCTCGATGTAGTCGACCGGGTCGGGCACCCGGTGCTGCACCACGTTGTGCATCTCCCACATCCAGCTGTCGAGCATCACGTCGAGCGAGACCCGCAGCTGTGCCAGCGCCGGGGGCGCCATCGTGCCGGCGGTCCGCTCCCAGAGGTCGGCGAGCGAACGCTCCAGGGGGTTCACCGCGTGCGCCGCTCCCGCTGCGGGCTCGTCGAGCGGCATGCACGCCTTGAGCCGGTCGGTCTGCTCCTTCGCGCCGGCCAGGCCGCCCGTCCGTCCGAAGACGGCCGGGTAGTAGTCGTCCGCGTAGGTGCCCCAGGTCAGCCAGTCGGCGCTGAGCTCCAGGTCTTCCGGGGACGCGTCCGGATCGAGGCCCGCCGCGCACAGCGCGAGGTCGAAGCCCTCCGCCGTCGACCGGTCCCAGAGGTCGTCGAGGAGGCCCGTCCGCTCGGCCCAGTCCACCGTGTGCCGCGCGGCCCGCCGGTGGTGGGGGTTGATCGCGAGCGGGTACGGCAGGTCGAACTCGGGCAGCAGCGAGGGGCCCACGTGCTGGTGCGGCGCATGGGTGAACGCCCGGTGCCGGGCCGCCGCCGGACGCCCGAACAGGGTCCGGACGTCGAGCGCGGAGGTGCCGATGATCCCGTCCAGGTGAGAGGGCCCGCCGACCATGCCCTCGTTCATGTAGCGGCTGGAGCGCATGTGCCACTCGTGACCGCCGGACTGCCAGTCCTGGAGCCCCTTCGCGTACGCCGCGACCGCCGCGCACTCCTGGGGACTCAGCCCCTTCTCGGCGGCGAGCAGCGGCACTTCGGTGAGCGCGGTGTTCTCGAACTGCTGGACCCGCGAGGTCAGCAGGTCGTTGACGGCGTTCGCCGCCTCCTGGGTCGTGCAGCCGAGGAACCGCTCCAGGACGAGGACGCCGTTGCTGTTCTCGCCCTCCTCCTCCACCTCGCGCTGGTACGAGAAGAGGTCGTTGCGCAGGTGCACGGCGTCCGAGAAGGCGTCCCTGAGCACCCGCAGCGGCCGGGAGTACGCCACCTGGGCGGGGACCTCGGCCCCCGCCGCGTACTCCACGAGACCGGCCGACCAGGGCGCGCCGCCCACCTTGCGGCGCATCTCGATGTACTCCAGGGGGTTGGCGACCCGCCCGTCGTTGATGTTGTCGAGCTCCCACAGGGACTCGTAGAGCAGGTGCTCCGTCGCCTCCGCGAACCGCACCCGCCAGCCCTCGGACATCGACGGGACCGTCCGCCGCCAGAGGTCGGCGAGACCCGCCTCGACGGGGTTGGTGGGCTCGGGCACGCCGGTCGCCGGGTCCGCCGGCATGAACAGCGGGAGCCGGTCGAGGTACGCCTTGCTGCCGGCCCGGTCCTGGGTGCGTTTGAAGACCTCCAGGAAGTGGTCGTCGAAGAAGAAGACCCAGGTGTACCAGTCGGTGACGAGGTTCAGCGCCTCCTCGTCGCAGTCGGGATGGGTGTACGAGCAGAGCAGCGCGTAGTCGTGGGATTCGAGGTCGTGCTCCTCCCAGACCCCCGAGCCCTCCAGCATCCCCGTCTTCCGCGCCCAGTCACGCGTGTGGGTGCGGGCGGCCTCCACATGGGGATTGAGCCGTGCCGGATACGGAACATAGAAATCCGGCATAACGAAGGGCTGAGGCATTTCCTGGGTGGCCTTCCGGTGAGCTGGGGCAGTCGACCGGCCCAGCCTTACCCGTCGCCCGGACGGCACACGCGATCTCCCGAATAGTCGTATGAGCGCCGGAGAGGTGGTGCCGGACCCCACTGCCGGCACCACCCCGCACCTTTCGGCCAGACCTCCGTCAGCCCTGGGAAACCCGCACGTCAGCGGCCTTCACAAAGGCCACTCGATGGCCGAACTGGATCTGGTAGTACTCCTCCTGCCCCCGGACCACGGTGTGCCCGCTCGGATCGAACACCGGCGCGAAGTAGTACTCGCCCGGGGTGCTGCCCCCGACCACGTACCGCTGCCCCGCGAGCAGCCTGTACGGCAGCGGCGACACCGACTGCACCGGCACGCCCGCCGGATACGCCGAGGCCTCCGGATACGCCCGCCCGTACACCGGAACCTCCGCCAGCCCCTCCCGGGGCGTCAGGACCAGGCCCCGCGCGTTCACCGCCGTCGGCTCCTCCACCGGGTTCGAGAACCACGCCTTCTGTCCGAGGTACCAGACCGCCGTCCAGTCCCCCCGCCGCTCCGCCACCGCGAAGCTCTGCCCGGTCGAGGCCCGCGCCCCCGTGTCGTTGACGCCCGTGGTGGAGGCCTGCCCACCCGGCCGCAGACCGATGTCCTTCACCAGGGGCGCGTCGGCGCTCGGCGCGGTGTGCAGGCGCACCGCCCCGCTGCCGTGCGGCGCACACGCCTCCGCCGCCGTCACACAGCCCGTGTAGACCGGCCGGTGGGACTCGTAGTCGGGCCGGATCGTCACCACGCCCGCGTGCGGACCGGCGCTCGGCGTGACCGGACGGCCGAGCAGCCGGAAGTAGTGCGCCCAGTCCCAGTACGGGCCCGGGTCCGTGTGCATGCCCTTGATCGTGGAGGTCACCGTGCCCGGCACGTTGTCGTGACCGAGGACGTGCTGCCGGTCCAGCGGGATGCCGTACCGCGCGGCGACGTACCGCACCAGGCGCGCCGACGACCGGTACATCGCCTCCGTGTACCAGGAGTCCGGAGAGGTCAGGAAGCCCTCGTGCTCCAGACCCACCGACTTGGCGTTCACGAACCAGTTCCCCGCGTGCCAGGCCACGTCCTTCAGCGGCACGTGCTGGGCGATGTGCCCGTCGGAGGAGCGCAGCGAGTACTGCCAGGACACGTACGTCGGGTCCTGCACCAGCTTCAGGGTGGTCTTCCAGTCCGCCTCGGTGTCGTGGATCACGATGTAGTCGATCGACTGGGAGGCGGGCCGGTCCGCCTTGTCGTGGTTGCCGTAGTCGCCGTCGCCGAACTCCTCGTACGGCGCGGGGACCCACTCGCAGGCCACCGAGGCCGGGCACTCCACGGGCCCGGCGGCCGGCCGCCGCAGGCCCAGCGCCGACACCTGACCGGTGGCGGGCGCCACCGCCGGGTCGGCCGGCAGCGTCACCACCTGCCCGCTGTCCGTCGTCCGCGTCTGTCCGGTCCGGATCACGTCGAACACGTCGTTCGCGTACGTCGCCGCCGTCGCCGAGTCGTCCGCACCGGAGTACCGCGCCACCGCCCCGTACCAGTCGGCCGGGTCCGCGCTCGCCGGAAGGCCGGCCTCGCGCTGCGCCGCCGCGAGCAGCGCCGCCCCGCCCTCGATGTTCGCGGCCGGCACGGTGCGCAGCTCCTCGGCCGGGATCCCGGACAGCGCGGACGCCCGCTCCAGGGTCCGCAGCCGCTCGGGCAGCTCCTCGGGCGCGGGCACCGGGACGTCCCCGGTGGCGCGGGCGGGGCGGGAGGAGTCGCCCCGGGCGTCCTCCCCGCCCTCCGAGTGGTGCGGGGCGGTCCGGGCCAGTGCCGTCACCGCGTCCGTCAGGTGCATCGGCCCGTAGCCGCCGGTCACGCTGGGCGCACCGCCGTGGGCGTCCCACCGCGACTGCAGGTACGAGACGGCGAGCAGCACGCTCTCGGGCACGCCGTGCCGCTCGGCCGCCCGCGCGAACTGCCCCTGCAGGACACCCGCCTCGGGCACGTCGGCTCCGGCGGGCGGGGCGGCGGACAGCAGGGGAAACAGCAGGGCGGCGGACGCCAGGGCGCCCACCGCTCCCGGCACACGGATCGGCGAGGGACGTCTGCGCGACGCGGAACGGAGCAAGGCAGCCTCCAGAGGCAGGGGGTGACACGGGGGCGTGCGGGACCGAACCCGTACAGGGGTATCGGCTCCCGGACGTTCCGTCAATCACACTCGCACGAAAGGAAGTTCCCACGTCAGAGCGGGAATGGAGGCCATGCGGCGGAGTTTCGCCGAGACGGGTCCCGGGCCTGGGACGCGTCACTGGAGTGGACCAATGTAGGGTCCTCGTGACCAATGGAGGGCCCTCGTGGAGGGGCGCGGACAAGCCGATGCGCCGCGTCCCGGTGTGTCGGCACCGGGCGCACGGCGCACCGCCCCCGTGTGGTCGGCCGGACCCGCCCCTTCAGCGCGTCCCGACCGCCGCGCGCACGGCCCGCCGTGCCAGCGCGCAGTCGTCGTGCAGCCGCCTCAGCAGCAGCCGCTGTTCCTCGCCGGGCGCCAGCGCCCCCGAGGGCACCGGCACCGAGCCGGCCGGCGGAGCCTCCTTCATGGTGCGCTGCACCGCCGTCTCGTAGGTGCGGATCTCCCGCGTCAGCACGATCATCAGGTTCACCAGGAAGGCGTCCCGGGAGGCCGGGCCCGCCTGCTGGGCGAGCTGGCTGATCTGGCGCCGGGCCAGCGGCGCGTCACCGAGCACCGCCCACAGGGTCGCCAGGTCGTACCCGGGCAGGTACCAGCCCGCGTGCTCCCAGTCGACGAGCACGGGCCCGGCGGGGGAGAGCAGGATGTTGGAGAGCAGGGCGTCACCGTGACAGAACTGGCCCATCCCCTGACGGCCGCCCGCGTGCGCCAGACCGTGCAGCAGCTTCTGCAGGTCGTCCCGGTCCCGGTCGGTGAAGAGACCGAGCTCGTGGTAGCGCGCGATCCGGGCCCCGTAGTCCAGCGGGGCGTCGAAGGTCCCGGCCGGCGGCCGCCAGGCGTTGAGCCGGGCGATCGCACCGAGCGCCGCCCGTACGTCGGCCCGGGGCGGAGCCTCGACGGGGTGGCGCGAGAGCGCCGCCGCGCGCCCGGGCATCCGCTCGATCACCAGCGTGCAGTTCTCCGGATCCGCGGCGATCAGCCGCGGCGCCCGCACCGGGGGACGGTGACGGACGAAGGAGCGGTAGGAAGCTATCTCGTGCCGGAACCGCTCGACCCAGGCGGGGGAGTGGTCCAGTAAACACTTCGCGACCGCCGTCGTCCGCCCGGTCGTCCCGACGATCAGTACGGAACGGCCGCTGCGCCGCAGCACCTGCACCGGGTTGAACTCCGGGCAGATCCGGTGGACCGACGCGATCGCCATCTTCAGCTGCGCCCCCTGGGGGCCGGACAGATCGATTCTCCCGCTGACCGGCTGGGTACCGGTGCCGCCCGCCCAGCGCCTCGGCCGGACGGCCTGGGGGGCGGGGGCGAGGTACGGGCCGGCGCCTGCCGGGACGATGCGGTGCTGCGGCCGGGGCGGGGCGGACACGGAGGACGATGCTGTGTACATGGAGGTGACAGATCCCTTCGTGCGCCGACGAATTGCGTGCGTCGCCCCGCCCGCCCCCGGCCCGCACCCTGGGGAATGAGGGCCGGTCGGCGGAGCGGGGTGGCGCGTTCCTACCTGACACCCGCGTGCGGGTGGCGGAACATCTCGCGCACCCTGGCGAAGCCTGGCGAATTGTCGCCAGGCCTATGACAGGGGGCTACTGTCAACTCAGCCGAGAACCTGGGGGCTTAGACGTGACCGGACAAACCAACACCCGCCTGGCAGACCTGTTCGGCCTGGCCGGCTGGTCCAAGGGCGAACTCGCGAGGCTCGTCAACCGGCAGGCGGCGGCCATGGGCCACCCCCAGCTGGCGACCGACACCTCGCGGGTGCGGCGGTGGATCGACCGGGGCGAGACCCCGCGAGATCCCGTCCCCCGGGTGCTGGCAGCACTGTTCACCGAGCGACTCGGCCGTGTCGTGACCATCGAGGACCTCGGGTTCGTACGACACGGGCGTGCCGGAAAGAGGCAGGACGTCAGGAAGACGGAGAACCCTGACGGGCTGCCCTGGCCCCCCGATCGTGCGGCGGCGGTCCTCACCGAATTCACGGGAATGGACCTCATGCTCAACCGACGCGGCCTGGTGGGCGCGGGTGCCGCGCTTGCCGCCGGCTCCGTACTCAGCAACGCCATGCACGACTGGCTGCAGACCGACCCCGCACGCAAGGGCGTCGCCCAGCGGGCCACCGATCCCCTCCACGCCGACCCCGCCGGGTTCGACCGTTACGAGGCCGCCCCCATCGGGTCGGAGGAGATCGAGGCCCTGGAGCACTCCGTGGTGGTGTTCCGCGCCTGGGACGCCTCCCGGGGCGGCGGTCTCCAGCGCAAGGCGGTCGTGGGCCAGCTCAACGAGGTGGGCGGCATGCTCGCCTACCGCCACGCCGACCACCTCCAGCGGCGCCTGTGGGGCGTCGCCGCCAACCTCGCCGTCCTCGCCGGCTGGATGTCCCACGACGTCGGCCTCGAACCGACGGCGCAGAAGTACTTCGTCATCGCCGCCCACGCGGCCCGCGAGGGCGGCGACCGGCCCCGGGCCGGCGAGGCGCTGTCCCGGGCCGCCCGCCAGATGGTGCACCTGGGCCGGCCCGACGACGCCCTCGACCTGATGAAGCTCGCCAAGGTGGGCTCGGGCGAGCGGGTGCTGCCCCGCACCCAGGCCATGTTCCACACCATCGAGGCGTGGGCGCAGGCCTCCATGGGGCGGGGCCAGGCCATGCGGCGGACCCTCGGCGAGGCCGAGGACCTCTTCGTCTCCGACACGGGCGAGGAGAAGCCGGACTGGATGCAGAACTTCGACGAGGCCGACATGCACGGCATGCAGGCCCTCGCCTACCGCACCCTCGCCGAGCACGATCCGGCCGCGGCGATCCCCGCGCAGCGCCACGCCAAGCTGGCCCTCGAACTGCGGCACGGCGGGCACGAGCGCTCGAAGCTCTTCGACCACATCTCGCTCGCCTCGGCCTGCTTCATCGCCGACGACCCGGAGCAGGCCGACCGGTACGCCCGGCTCGCCCTCATGTCCATGGGGGACACCTCGTCCCACCGGACCTGGGACCGGCTGCGGGAGATGTACCGGCTCACCGGCCAGTACGCCGGCTACTCCAGCATCGAGACCCTGCGCGAGGAGATCGAACTGGCCCTCCCCAGGTCGCCCGTCAACCGCCCCAGGGTCGGGCAGGCCTGAGCCTCCCCGTCCCGAGGGGCGGAGAGGCCCGGGAGAGCTCGTCACGGGCCGGGACGGAGGGCTCGGGAAGGAGCGCGCCGTCAGCGGATGGGGCGGGCGGCACGGAAGGGCCTGTCAGCGGGTGGGACAGGAGACCGGAAGCGCCGGTCGGCGGGTGGCCCCCCGGCTCCGGCGCGGGTGGTCTCAGCCCCGGTGGGTGACCCGGACCACCATCACGCAGGCGTCGTCCTCGCGCGGCTCCTCGCCGAACTCCTCCACCACCGCGCGCACGCCGTCCTGCGCGTCCCGTGCCTCCGCGAGCCGGGGGCCGAGGGCGAGCAGTCGTCGCGTGCCCGTGTCGTCGTCCGGATCACCGCCCCGGGTCAGCCCGTCGGTGTGCAGGACCAGCAGGTCGCCCGGGAGCAGCCGGGTCTCGGCCTCGCCGTACACGGCGCCGGTCGTCGCCCCGAGCAGCACGCCCTCGGGCCGCCGGAGCGCGTGCCCCGTCCCGTCGCGGAAGAGCAGCGGGGCGGGGTGGCCCGCCTGCGCCCAGGTCAGGGTCTGGGCCACCGGGTCGTAGCGGCAGCACATCGCGCTGCCGAGCGCGGGCTGTACGGAGGTCTCCAGGAGCTGGTTGAGGTGGCCCATCAGCGCGGCGGGCCGGATGCCGGCGACGGCCATGCCGCGCAGCGCGCCGAGGAGCATGGCCATGGAGGAGGTCGCGGCGACCCCGTGGCCCGTCAGGTCGCCGACGGTCAGCAGCGCGTCCCCGTCGGGCAGGGCGAGCGCGTCGTACCAGTCGCCGCCGATCAGACCGGTGCTGGCGGCCGGCAGGTAGTGCGCGGCCACGTCGAGCGGGGCGGGCCCGTCGTGGGCGAAGCGGAGCGAGCCGCGCCAGGGCGGGAGGACCGCCTCCTGCAGCTCGACGGCGACCCGCCGCTCGGTGAGCTCGATGTGGCGGCTGCGTTCCAGGCTGTCCCGGCTCTCGCGGACGGCCCGCTCGCTGCGCCGCAGTTCGCTGACGTCGCGCAGGACGGCCCACATGGAGGCGGTGCAGCCGTCGGCGTCGAGCACGGGTTCGCCGGTCATGTGCACCGTGCGCACCCGGCCGTCGGTCCGTACGATCCGGAACTCGCCGTCGATCGGCTTCCCGTCGATCAGGCAGTCCGTCACCATGCTCTGCAGGACGGGCTGGTCCTCGGCGAAGACCATCGTGGGCATCTCGTCGAGCGACATCGGGCCGCTCTCGGGGGGCCGCCCGAAGATCTGGAACAGCTCCTCGGACCAGCTGACCTCGTCGGTGAGCAGGTTCCACTCGGCGCTGCCGACCCGGGAGAGCAGCGAGCCGGTCCGGGGCGGGGCGGCCACGCCGTACGCCGTGCCGGGGGCGGTCGCGAGCGCGGTGTCGGCGACGGCGTCGTCGCCCCCGATCCCGTCCTCCGGGACCGCGCTCGCCGGGACCCCGGCCCGGAGCTGGCCCAAGTGGGCGCCCAGATCGTCGAGTTGGTGCACCGCCAGGTCGCACAGGGCCCGCTGCCACCGCTGCTGGGGATCGTCCTCGTCCGCCACGGCGTCCCGGCGGACGGCATCCACCTCGCCGCGCAGGCGGCGGGTCTGTGAGATCAGCGCGTCCACCGCGCCCGGCTCCGGCGGCTGGGCGGGGCGGTCCGCGAACAGATGGGACGGCATGTCGTACTCCGATACAGGCGCGGCGCGGCCAGGTGTGGAAGGAGGCCCGTGGACGACTGTCGCACAGCCCGGGACGGCCTGTAAGGGATTTGGCAACACTCGATCCGGTGGTGCTTCTGGCATATGCCGAAGGCCCGGCGATTATCGGACAGGGCGCGACCCGTTACGGTGCTGGGGTGGTGAACGACGACGGAAACGGCACGGTGGGCGCGGGGACGACGGTCACGGGCGGGGCGGTGGCGGGCGGTTCGGACGCGCGTACGGAGGCGGGGGCGGGGATGTCGAACGGCCTTGCCCCCGGCGCTCGTGCGTCGGGCGCCGGCGCCCACGCCGTGACGAGCGGTCCGGGCGCCGGCGCGGTGGCGGGCGGTCCGGGGGCGGTGGCGGGCGGTCCCGGCGCGCGTGCGGAAGCGGGCGCGGAGGCCATGGGCGCGGTCGGCACCGCCGTCCTGCTCGCGGCCGCGCCCGCCGGCCGGGGCCGCGCGATGGACGCCGCCTCGGTGCTGCCGGTGCTCGCCGCCGTACCGCCCGGGGTCCTCACCGGCACCACGGCCGCCACGGTCGTCGAACTCGCCGATCCGCTCGACCCGCAGACCGTCCTCACCCGCCTCCGCGCGGCGGCCGCGAGCCCCGGCCCCCTGGTCGTCTGCCTCGCCGGCCAGCTCCACCTCGACCGCCGCCAGCAGCTGCCCCACCTCGCCCTCGCCCGCACCACGCCGGCGACCCTCCGCTACACCGCGCTGCCCTGGCACTGGCTCGCCGGCGAACTCGGCGTACGTCCCCCCGGCACCACGACCGTCGTCGCGGACCTCGCGGCCGACCCGGACGTCTGGCAGCGCCTCACCGCCGCGCCCGGACTGCTGCACCTGGGTCCCGGCCCCCTCCTCTACGGGCGCGTGGTGCCCGCCCCGCGCAGGGGCGAGCCCACGACCCCCGAGTACCTGCGCGCCCGCGCCGAACTCTGGCGTTCGGGAGCCCGGTTGACGCCGGCCGCGGCACACGCGGAGGCCGCCGCCCGGGCGGTGACGGTGACACCCGCGCCGGAACCGGTCTTCCTCACGCCCGGACTCGCCCCTCCACCGGCACCCGTGCCCGCCGCGCAGCCGGGGTCCGTTCCCGCCATGCGCCCGGGACCCGTTCCCGCCGCGCACCCGGCACCCCCGGTGGCACCCCGCCCCGCGCCCGCGCCCGTCCCCGTGACCCGCCCCGCCCCCCTGCCCGTGACGCCTCCCGCGCCCGTGCCCGCCGGTGCGGGCGGGCCGGTGGCCGCGGAGGACCCGCACCCCGCGATCCTCGCCGCCGCCAGGGCCGGACGGCACGGGGAGGCGGCGGCGGTGGCGGCCGCCTGGGAGCACGAGGCCCTGCGCCGCCACGGACCCCGGTCGATGGAGGCCGTGCACTGGACGGAGGTGCGGGCCGACCTCGCCCGCCTCGCCGGGGAACCGGCCCGCAGCTGCGAACTCTGGCTCGCCGCCGCCGAGTCCCGGCTCGGACTGGGCCAGCGGACGGACGACCCCGACGTCGAAGGGGCCGTCGACCGGGCCCACCACCAGTGGGAGCAGATCGGCGACCCCGACCGGGCCCGCGCCCTCGGCCCCACCCTGCTGGGCCTCCGCCGGCGGGTCCCGGGCCGTCGGCCCGGTGCGCTGGCCGCCCTCACCCGCCGCATGGGCTGACGGGACCGCACGGGGAACGAGCGGCGGCCGGCCCCTCGCGCACGCCCGCACGACGCGAAGGAGACGTACGGGCCGCCGTACGGCGCCGCCGGCCCCTCGCGCACGCCCGTACGACCGTCCGAGATCCCCGTCCCCGAAAGGCCCGACCCGTGACCTCGCTCGCCACCGCCCAGCGCTCGCTCGCCGACCCGTCCGTCCGCCACCCCCTGTGGCCGCCGCTCACCCGGGGCTGCCCCGTCACCTCGACCGAGGACGTCGCGTACCCCCTCGACATCGACTACGCCTACGACCGGGTCCCCGACGACCTGTTCACCCGCCCGGCCGCCCACGGACTCGAACGGTGGGCGCCGCTGCTGCCGCCCCTCGCCGCGCCCGGCCTGGGCGAGGGCAACACGCCCCTGGTCGAGCTCCCCGACGGCGTCTGGATCAAGGACGAGTCCCGCAATCCCACCTGGAGCCACAAGGACCGGCTCAACCGGGTCGCCGTCAGCGCCGCCGTCGCCTCGGGGGCACGGGGCGTCGTCGTCTCCTCGTCCGGAAACCACGGCGCGGCGGCCGCCGCCTACGCCGCCCGGGCCGGGCTCCCGTGCGCCGTCTTCACCTCCCCGTCCGCCCCGCCCGCCGTCGCCTCCCACCTCCGCGCCTACGGGGCGACCGTGCTGACCGTCCCGAGCGGGTCCGTGCGCCCCCTGATGCGCCGCATCGTCGACGAGCTCGGCTTCCAGAGCGTCAGCAGCGTCACGGACACCGCGCACACCGGGCACCCCTTCGGGCCCGAGGGCTACAAGACCCTCGCGTACGAGCTCGCGCTCGACCTCGGGCGCGCGCCGGCGGAGGTGTACCTCCCCACGGGCTACGGCGAGTTGCTCTTCGGCGTGGCCAAGGGCTTCCAGGAGCTCGCGCGGCTCGGCGTCACCGACTCCGTCCCCCGGGTGTACGCGGCCGAGCCCGCCGCGGCCGGCGCCCTCACCGAGGCCCTGCGCACAGGCCGGCCCGTCGCCCGCGTCCCCGTCGGGCCGACCGCCGCGTACGCCATCGACTGCGAGGTCAACAGCTACCGGGGCGTCCTCGCCGTACGGACCACCGGGGGAGCGGCCCGGACGGTGACCGACGGCCAGATGGCGGACGCGCGGGCGGAGTTGGCGGCACAGGGCATCTGGTGCGAGACGTCCTCCGCCGCCGGGCTCGCCGCCCTCCGCGCCCGCGGTGCGCGCGGGGCCGACGGCCCGGTGGTGTGCGTGGTCACCTCCAGCGGCTACAAGGACATCGCGACGGCGAAGGAGTCCTTCGCGCCGACGGCCCCGGACTGGGAGCCGATCAGGGCCGCTCTGACGACCCGTGAGGCCGGGGGGCGCTGAGGAGACCGCGCACCGCGTTCTCGGCCTCCGCGTTCTCGGCCTCCGCGTCCTCGTCGAGCAGGACCTCGCCCGCGAGCGCCGGGGCCCCGGTCGCGTGGGGGTACGGGGCCGGTGGGCGGCCCCGTACCCCCGTGGGTCAGCCGGTGATCGAGAAGGCCTCGCCGTAGACGCTCCAGTGGAGCGGGACGTTCAGGTCGAGGTTGCCCTCGTTCAGGAAGCGGCGCTGGGCCGTGCTGACCCGGGTGGTGTCGCTGTGCGCCTCCTCCTTGCGCATCTCCTCCTCACGGGCGTCGAGGAAGGCCTTCAGATAGGCCTTCTCGTCCCCGCCCCTGGACGGCGGCAGGGCGCGGGAGAGGGCGACCGAGCGGATGCCGCGGAAGCCGTCCTCGCCGTGCATGACGGCGGCGTCGTAGTAGGCGAACTGCCCCAGCGCGCGCAGGCCGTCCTGTTTGGCCTGGGAGACCGCGGGACCGAAGTAGACGCGGTCGCGCTCCTCCTCCTGGGTCTGCTGGAACACGGTGTCCTGCGCCGCCTGGCGCCAGGCGTTCGTGAAGCCCGGGTCCAGGCCCTCGTGGGAGTCGGTGCCGTCCACCGCGCGCAGGGCGCCGAGGTAGCGGGCGAGCGGGTTGCCCGGCTTCTTCGCCGTGTAGCGCTCGACCAGTTCCAGCATGTCGCCCGTGCCCGAGCAGAAGCCGATGATGCCGGCGGTGTAGCCGCGCCCGTCGTCGATGTCCTCGATGTACGCGAACTGGGCCCGCCAGTCGAGGGAGGAGTTCTCGAAGGACGACACCAGCTTCATGGCGACCTCCTTCTTCCGCGGGTCGTCGAGGCCGGTGCCGGAGGACGGGGGCGGGGTCGTCGAGCCCGAGCCGTACGCCTCGACCTCGTAGAGCGAGTAGCCGTACGGCGTGCCGCGCTGCGTGCCGAACACGCGGAGGTAGCGGCCGCTTCCGTTGACGTTCAGGTCGTCGGTGCCGCCGTCGCCGGAGGTGGTGGCGTGGATCTGGCGCCAGGTCGAGCCGTCGTCCGACAGCTCGACGCGGTACGCCTTGGCGTAGGCCGCCTCCCACTTCAGCACGACCCGGTCGAGGGTCGTCGACGAGCCGAGGTCTATGCGGATCCACTGGTTGTCGACGCCTTCGGCGCTGGCCCACCGGGTGGAGGCGGAGCCGTCGACGGCCTTGGCGCCGCCGAACGAGCTCGACTCGGTGGAGGAGGTGGTGACGGGGCGGTTCGCGGCCAGGTTGACGGCCGCCGCGGTGGCCGGCGTGAGGCCGGACAGCACGGGGAGCAGGACGCCGGTGGCCGAGGCGACGACGAGGGCCGCCAGGCGGCGGCCGCGCGGCGCGTTGATCGTGGGGGGCATGTCACTCCAGGGGTGGGAATCGCGGGGACTCTGGAACGGTGGAGCGCCAGACTGATAGGAAAGCTTCCTATTGTTTGGTGGGGGTGAGGCTAGAGGGCGCGTTGCCGGGGCGCAAGAGCCCCGGACGGCAAGGGAGTTGAGTGCGCCGGCACGGAACCGGCCGGTGCGGGTGCGTCCCCGGGCGGCCGGACCGCCCCCGGTTCCGCCCCGGCCTGGGATGATCGGAGGTGTGACCGTCTCCCCGCACGCCGCCTCGACCCCGGCGCCTGCCGCCCGCCCGCTCGTCACCGAGCGCCTGACGCTGCGGCCCGTCCGGAGCGCCGACGTGCCGGCCGTGACCAGGCTGTGGACCGACCCGGAGGTACGGCGCCACCTCGGCGGCCCCGTGATCGACTCGGTCATCCGGATCCGGCAGCGGAGGATCGTCGGGGCGCCCGGCTTCCATGCGGTGGTCCGGGCCGGGGACGGTGTCCTGCTCGGGCTCGTCACCGTGGAGGACGGCGGCCGGGACGGCGAGACGGAGGTCTCGTACCAGTTCCTGCCCGAGCACTGGGGCCGGGGATACGCGCGCGAGGCGGTCGGCGCGGCCGTGGAGCGGGCGCTGGAGAGCGCGCCGAGCGTCGTCGCGGTCACCCAGGAGGCGAACCGCCGGTCCCGCCGGCTCCTGGAGGCCGTCGGCCTGGAGCACGCCGAGTCCTTCGTGGAGTGGGACGCCCACCAGGTGCTGTACCGACGGCGCCGATGACCTTCCCGTCCTCCGCCGGCCGCCGTCCCGCCGCGAGTGCGGCCACCGCGCGTTCGAGCCGCGCCGCCCGCACCGCGGCGGGGCCCGGCTCCCGCATCCGTCCCGCGGCGGCCGGCGCCGCGACCTGGCGCACATCGACCCGGGACCAGAGGCTGCGGGGCCGCGCGGGGTGACCTTCCGCAGGCGGCTCCGCTCGTCGCGCGCCTCGCGCCGGCCGGCGGTCCAGCCGTGGGCGAGGGGGCCGTCGAGGATCTCCTCCGCGCCGGGCGAGGCGGCGTCGACGCCGCGTACGATCTGCGGATCGTCCACCAGGACGCCTACGCCAAGGAGCTCCGACCATGTCCTTCCTGGTGATCGGCGAGTGCGTCGCCGACATCGTGCGCGGCGCCGACGGCACCGAACGGATCCACCCGGGCGGCAGCCCCGCCAACGTCGCCCACGGCCTCGGCCGCCTCGGCCGGGACGTCACCCTCCTCACGCAGCTCGCCGACGATCCCGCCGGGCGGCTGATCGCGGACCATCTGAAGGGCGCGGGCGTACGGATCGAGGTCGGCGGCGTCCCCGCCCGCACCCCGTCGGCGGTCGTCGCGCTCGACGCGCGCGGGCAGGCCACGTACGGCTTCGACATCACCTGGACCCTGGAGACGGGCGGGCTCCTCGTGGAGCGGCCCGCCCATGTCCACATCGGGTCGATCGCCGCCGTCACCGCTCCCGGCGCGGACGCGGTCCTCGCCGAGGCCGAACGGTTCCGGGGCGCCGCCACGGTCAGCTACGACCCCAACGTGCGGCCCGCGTTGATGGGGGACCACGCCGGGGCCCTCGCGCGCGTCGAGCGCTGCGTCGCGCTGAGCGACCTGGTGAAGGCGAGCGACGAGGACCTGGACTGGCTGTACCCCGGCGAGGACCCGCGCGAGGTCGCCGCCCGCTGGCTCGGCCTCGGGCCCGCCGTCGTCCTGGTCACCCGGGGCGCCGCCGGGTCGCTCGCCCTCACCCGGCGGGAGTCGGTCTTCGCCGAGGCGCCCGCGGTCGCCGTCGTCGACACGGTCGGCGCGGGCGACTCGTTCATGTCGGCCGTCCTCGACACCCTCGCCGGGGCGGAGCGGGAGGTCCTCGCGGGGCTGGGCGCCGAGCACCTCACGAGGCTGCTGCGGAGGGCGACCACCGCGGCGGCCGTCACCGTCTCCCGGGCCGGCGCCCGGCCGCCCGACCGGGCCGAACTGGACGCGGCCGGGGAGCGGTTCACCGTCAGGTGCGGGCGTGCGTCGTGATGTCCGAGGCGAACTGCTCGACCATCTCCGGCGTGACCGTCGGCCGGCACTCGGCGATGGCCTCCAGGTAGTCCGCGGTGCTCGCGCCGGGCGCCGGGTCGTCCCCGCCGACCGCGACCAGGTCCCGCTCGAAGGAGGCCTGGGCGGCGATCCGCGCCGCGTGCTCGATGTCGGCGGGGGTGAACAGCTCGCTCGCGAGCACCAGTTCGTCGATGTCGACGTCCGGCCGCCCGTCGGTGTAGCGGGACCAGATCGCCGCCCGCGCCGCCTTGTCCGGCGTGCCGATCGGGATGAGGTAGTCGAAGCGGCCGGGTCGCAGGAACGCCGGGTCGAGGGAGCGGATCGAGTTGGTCGCGCAGACCAGCAGCCGCTCGTCGCGCTCCCGGAAGCCCGGTATCAGCTTCAGGAGTTCGTTGGTCACGCCGTGCATGCCGCCGGGCTGGGCCGGCTCCGAGCGGACCGGGGCGATCTCCTCGACCTCGTCGATGAAGACCAGGACCCGCTCCAGCTCGGCGATCCGCGCGAACGCGGACCGCAGGGCGGCGGCGAGGTTCCCCTCGTCGGCGAGGCGGGACGGCAGGATCTCCACGAAGGGCCAGCCGAGCCGGGAGGCGACGCCCCGCGCGAACGTGGTCTTGCCGGTGCCGGGCGGGCCGAACAGACAGACCGCGCGCGGCGGCCGCACCCCGTGCCGGGTGGCCCGCTCCGGCTCGGCGAGCGGGAGCACCACCCGGCGCTCGATCAGGTCCTTCTCCCGCTCCATGCCGGCGACCTTCGCCCACAGGTCGCCCGGGAGCAGCCGGCCGCCCAGGTCGTCGAGGAGTCCGGCGGCGGGACCGTGCAGCGGCTCCACCTTCTCGAAGTACGCGACGGCGGGCTGGCGCGTGTACCCGGCGTTCAGCAGGCCCTCGCCGAGGAGCTCCTCCTCCGGCAGGACGTACGCGATGCGTCCGACGCGCGCCGCGACGAGCCGTCGCTCCAGCTCCACGAGGAGGGCGCTGGCGAGGCCGCGGCCGCGCCAGGCCGAGGAGATCGCGATCCGCATGACCCAGGCCCGCTCGCCGGAGACGCAGGCGAGCGCCGCCCCGATGGGGGCGCCCTGGTGCACGGCGACCACGGCCGGCTGACGGGAGGTGAGGGCGCCGATGCACTCGGCGAGCGAGAAGACGGACTCCTGCCCGAGCTCGGCGGTGGTGTCGATCAGATGGACGACGGCGGCGAGATCACTCTCGCGGTAGTCGTGGATGTGCCAGTTCACCGGTGGTACCGCCCCTCGTTCGTGCTGTTGCGGCGAGGCTAGGCGGGGCGGCGGGGCCGGGGCCTGCGCCACCGTGCACAAGGCGGCGCGGTCCATCACTCCGTACCGGCTCTATGCACGTGCTTCCGGAAAGCGCGAGACCCCCGGGAAGCGGAGCTTCCCGGGGGTCTCGGCGAAGGGACCGTCAGTAGGCCGGGGCCAGCTTCGGGTTCGGGCCGTGCGCGTTCTGGTGCTGCTCGCCCTCGCCGGCGAGGAAGACGATCAGGATGATGCCGCCGACCAGCGGAATCAGGCCGAAGAGGATCGACCAGCCGGAGCGGCCGGTGTCGTGCAGGCGGCGGACGGTCACGCCCAGGTACGGCAGGAGCATGGCCAGGACGTAGATGCCCGTCAGCGCCGGGTAGATGCCGAGCGCCGAGTCGATGAGCGCGAGGACGAAGATCGCGATCACGTTGAAGAGGTAGAACATCCAGAATTCCTTGCGGCGCGCCCGGCCGCTGAACACCGCGTACTTCTTGAAAACGTCGAGGTACCAGTTCACTTTGTCCCCCCAAGGACTGGGTGTGCGAGCGGGAGCCTGTCCCTGTGGAGCAAGCTTTACGCAGAACTTATGTGGCTGAAACCATGTGGGTCAATTCGTTACTTGGCAGTTGCCGTTCACGTACGGAACGCGGTGAACGGCGGCATCTCCGGGAGAGGAGATGCCGCCGTTCCGGGAGAGGATCGACGAGGGTCAGGGGTGGGGGATCAGGGCGTCACGTCCTTCTCTTGGACATGAGCAGGCCGCCGGCCACGAGGGCGAACAGGCAGACGCACGCGCCGGTGATCACGTTGCTGAGGACCGCGCCCGTGTCGGGGTTCCGCGAGACCACCCACGGGGAGACGATCAGCCACACGCCCATGAGCAGAACGACGAAGTTCAGGTCCTGCGAGCGCTCGGGGGCCATCGACATGCACAGGCCGAGCACCGCGAGGGAGATGCCGACGATCAGGTTGCTGATGGCGAGTTCCGGTCGGGCGGCGGAGAAGTGGACCGTCCACGCGGAGATCGCGGCGTACACGCCGGCGAGGATCACGAGCTCCTCGACGGCCGCGACACCTCTGGTCTGGAGCATGCGGGCGTAACGGTCCCGCATTTCCGACGCGTCGGGGTGTCCCGCGATGTCACCGTGACGGTGAGAGACGTCGGCCATGTGACTCGCCTCCTTTTGGCGTGGTGCATGTCCGGCCGCGCTGCGGCAATCGCGCCGCTGCTTCATTGTGCGCTTATCTGGACTTTATGTGTAGATCTGCCCGATAAGGGATGTGCACAGAAAAGGGATGATCGACATGAAGGAACCCACCAAGGGCATTTCTGTTCAACAAAAATTCAACGCACGGCCGAACCGTTCCCCGTGTCGGCGGGGGAGTCGCTCCCGCCCGGTGGACCGAGCCGCCCCGGCGTAGCCTGGAAACGGACTCGGGGACCGGATCTTTCCCACCGCCGGGAGTGCGCGATGGCCGGTATCGTACGGAAGAGCTTCGACTCAGCGGACGAGACGCGTCCCTTCGAGGACGGCAAGGGCAGGCTCGACCTGCTCAACGGTGACGGTGGTTCGGTGGGCCGGGCCGTCTTCGAGCCGGGCTGGCAGTGGACCAAGCACATCAAGCCCATCGCCGGCACCGACAGCTGTCAGGCCTCGCACGTCGGATACGTGGTCAGCGGCCGGATGAAGGTCGTCATGGACGACGGCGAGACGACGGAGTTCGGTGCGGGCGACTACATGGAGGTCATGCCCGGACACGACGCCTGGGTCCTCGGCGACGAGCCCTGCGTGGTCCTCGACTGGGCGGGCTTCACCGACTACGCCATGCCTCCGCCCTCCTGACGGCCTCCCCGCCCGGCCGCGCCCCGGAAGGCCTTCCGGGGCGCGGCCGGGCGGGACGGTGCCCACCGGGAGCGGCCGGACGGCGAGGTGCGGCGCCCTCCTCGCGCCCGGCGGCAGCGCCCTCGGCCCGTCGGCCCCTCCGCCCGCGGCCGTCGCCCTGCCCCGCAGGTCCACCTGCCCCCGCAGGTCCACCTGCCCCCGCAGGTCCACCTGCCCCCGCAGGTCCACCTGCGGGGCGCCTCGGAGACCTCCAACCGCCGGTGGTCCTCCGCCCCGACCCCGACGCCCGGCACCCGCAGCTGCGCTGCCTCGTCCGGGACCGTCCCGGATCGGCGCGCTTCACCGACACCGACGTGGTCGTCACCGACCGGGTCCTGACCGTCGCCCTCCCCGGCCTCGCCCCGAACCGCACCCGAGGCGGCCCCCGAAGCGCCCGCGGAGTCCTATTCGTAGGCGTCGGTGACGCAGTCGGCGGCGCAGCGCCAGTGCTCGAACCTCTGGCGGAGCACCGCCGCCGCGTGCCACCGCTCCACCTCCGTGCGGCCGTACCGCTCCTCGGCCGTCCGCACCACCGCCCCGACGGCGACGATCGCCGGCTCGCCCTCACCGGCGGACCGGCGGGCCTCCGCGATCACGTGGTCGGCCGCTCGCCGGAGGTCCCGGTCGTACTCCCGCCGGGCGACGGACCGCGCCCGGGAGGCGGCGAACGGCCGCACGGCCCGCCCCTTCCGGACCACGCCCGCGGCCATGACGCCGGCCCCGGACAGGAACAAGAGCGCCCACCCCACGGCTCCGGCGTCCCACTTCATCGCCCCGTCGCCTTTCCCCCGGGCCCGAGGGCCGCTGCCGAGCCTCCGAGTCTAGGGCGCCGCCCGCGCGTCGCGCCCGACGCGGCGCCCGGGTGTCCGCTGCGGGGAAGCAGGGAATTGACACGTGTAAGTGCACGGTGACACGCTCCTTCTCCGGCCCCATGTGCCCGCGCAGAAGGAGCAGCGCCCCATGAGCACCACCGTCACCACCGCCCGAGGACCCGTGCGCGGCGAGCGCCGTGCGGACGGCAGCCTGCGCTTCCTCGGCGTCCCGTACGCGCAGCCGCCCGTCGGCGATCTCCGCTTCGCGGCCCCCGTGCCGCCCGAGCCCTGGCCGGAGCCGCTGGACGCGACGGCGTACGGGCCGACGGCCCAGCGCCGGCCGTTCGCGGAGGTCACGACGATCCCGGAGCCGTCGATCCCGGGCGCCGGGGTGCTGAACCTGAACGTCTTCACGCCGGCCGCGGACCCGGAGGCCGGCCTGCCGGTGCTGGTCTGGATCCACGGCGGCGGGTACGTGGCGGGTTCGGCGGCGAGCCCCTGGTACGACGGGGCCGCGTTCAACCGGGACGGCGTCGTGCTCGTCTCGGTCGGCTACCGCCTCGGGATCGAGGGGTTCCTGCGCCTGGAGGGCGCGCCGGACAACCGGGGCGTACGGGACTGGATCGCGGCCCTGGAGTGGGTGCGGGACAACATCACGGCCTTCGGCGGCGACCCCGCGAAGGTCACGATCGCCGGTCAGTCGGCGGGCGGCGGCGCCGTGCAGACGCTGCTCGCGGTCCCGTCGGCGCAGGGCCTGTTCCGGGGCGCGCTCTCCGTCTCGGGCGCGGTCATGCGGCCCGACGGCCCCGAGGTCGCCCGCGCCGCGGCCCGGCTGTTCACGTCCCGCACCGGCGTCCCGGCGACCGTCGCCGCCCTGCGGGACCTGACCGACGACGAACTCCTCGACCTCCAGGACCGGATGTCCGCACCGGGACCGGACCGCGAGGGCCTGCCGCCGATGCTGGCCCTCGCCCCCTTCGCCGACGGCGAGCTGCTCCCCGTACCCGTCCTGGACGCCCTGACGACGGGCGGGGCCGGCGCGGACGTGCCGCTGATGCTCGGCTTCACCGAGGACGAGTTCACGATGATTCCGCCGCCCGGCCCCGGCGCCCCGCCGCTGCCCGTCCTCCTCGGCGGCCTCGGCCTGGAGCCCGCCCGGGCCGGCGCCTTCGCCGAGGCGTACGCGGCGGGCGGCGAGGAGCGGTACTTCGGCCGGGCGCTGACGGACACGCTCTTCCGCGCCCCGAACCTCGCCGTCGCGGACGCCCGTGCCGCCCGTGAACGCCCCACCTGGTTCTACGAGTTCCGCTGGCGCTCGCCGGCCGTCGGCCTCGCCTTCCACTGCCTGGACCTGCCCTTCGCCTTCGACCTCCTCGACGCCGAAGGCGTCGCGGCCGCCGCCGGGGGCGAGCCGCCGCGCGCGCTCGCCGACGCCCTGCACCGGGCGTGGGTCGCGTTCGTCACCGACCAGGACCCGGGCGCCGACTGGCCGCGCTACACCGCCGCGGAGCGCGCCACGAAGATCTGGGACGCGGAGCCCGGGATCGCCGTGGACCCCCTCCGGCGGGTCCGCGAACTCTGGCTCGACTGACCGGGGGCGGCCCTTCCGGGCCCGCGTCGACCGTCGAGGCCGCGGAGGTGCGGAGCGGCGCGCGCCGGGGGCCGAGAGGCCCCGGCGCGCACGGGGGAGGCGGGCCGGGTCACGCCCCGGACCTCTCCGGACCGGCCGGGGCGGGCGCCGCCGTGGTGGTGGGCGCGGCGGGGGTGCGCGCCGTCCCCAGGCGCCAGAGGAGGGCGAGGACGAGGAGGCCGGCGGCCACCGGCCCCAGCGCGGCCGGGGCGAGCCCGAACCACCGCTGTGCCGGCCCTCCGAGGCCGCCGCCGAGGGCGACGCCGATGTGGAGCGCGGAGGAGTCGAGGCCGAGCAGGACCGGCGCGGCGGTGGGGCCGGGCGCGATGAGCCGGTGCTGCTGGGGGACCACGACACCGACCGCCACGCCCCAGGCGACGGCCCGGATCAGGGCGCGGGCGCGGGTCGCCAGGGGGCAGGGCCAGGGCGAGCGCCGCGGGGGCGAGGGCGCGGGTGAGGACGGGTGCGGCGTCGAGGCGGTCGACCAGGCGGCCCGCCGCGAGGTTCCCGGCCGGTGTCCCGACGCCCCAGGCCGGCGGGACCAGGGTCAGGAGCGACTCGTCCCACTACCGTGTGCTGCGCGAGGCGGGCGTCACCTGGACCACCGTCAAGGGCCGGTCCCGGCTGGTGCGGCTCCGCCGCGACGACCTGGACGCGCTGTTCCCCGGTCTGCTGGACTCCGTGCTGAACGGAGCCCGCCGCACACCCCCGGCCGCGTAGGACGCGCCCGGCCCATCGCACCCGCCACGGACGGATCGGAACGCCAGATGAACGAGGACCTCGCCGACCTCTCCACCCCGCTGATCGCCGACGCCTGCGTACGCCTCGGGGAGCCGCTGCGGGCCGCGCCCGCCGGGATCCTGCCCGTCGTCGCCGGGCAGCGCGTCGCCGGCCGGGTGCTGCCCGCCCGTCACTACGGAAGCGTCGACGTCTTCCTGGAGGCCCTCACGCACGCCGCGCCCGGGGACGTCCTCGTCATCGACAACGCGGGCCGCCGCGACGAGGCCTGCATCGGCGACCTCGCCGTCCTGGAGGCGGAGGCGGCGGGCGTCGCCGGGGTGGTCGTCTGGGGCCTGCACCGGGACACCCCGGACCTGATCGAGATCGGACTGCCCGTCTTCTCGTACGGACGCCACGCGCCCGGCCCCGTCCGGCTCGACGACCAGGAGCCGGACGCGCTGACCACCGCGCGGTTCGGCGACCACGAGGTCACCGCCGCCGACGTGGTCCTCGGCGACGACGACGGCGTGCTCTTCGTGGCGGCCGACCGCCTGGACGCCGTCCTGGAGACCGCCCGGGCCCTCTTCCGCACCGAGCGCGAACAGGCCCGCCGGATCCGGGCGGGGGAGACCCTGCGCGCCCAGACCCGCTTCGACGAGTACCTCGCCGGCCGAGCCGAGGACCCCTCGTACACCTTCCGCCGCCACCTGCGCCGGATCGGCGGCGCGATCGAGGAGTGACCGCGCCGCCCGCTGCTCAGCCCTCGAAGCCGACCGTGCCGTCCGGGAGGATCGCCTCCACGCGCGCCCCGTGCTCGACGGTCCTGCTCACCGTGCAGAACTTCTCGTGCGTCAGGCGCACCCCGCGGGCGAACACCTCGGCCGCCTTCGGGTTGTTGTCCGGCAGGTCGAACTCGTAGCTCACCCGGATCCGGCCCAGCCTGCCGTCGTCCTCCGGCCCCGACACCGACTCCACCACGATCCGCAGGTCGTCGTGGTCCACCGCCCGGGCCGTCCGGTCGACGACGAGACCGCCGCAGCCCCCCATCGCCGCGAGCAGCAACTCGACGGGCGTGAAGGAGGGCTGGGCGTCCGCGTCGTCGGCGGCGGCCATCCGGACCTCCGCGCCCCGGTCGTTGCGGGCGGTCCAGTTCCGGTACCCGGTGCGGACGGTCTCGATCCGGTAGTCGGCCATGGCGGTGGGGCTCCTTCGTTCACGTGCGTGTTCCCGTACGGTACGCGCCGGGGGAGGCGGGAACCTCAGACGCCCCGCGCGTCCGCGCGGGCGCGGACGACCGCGCCCCACGCCTCCGACACCGCACCCCAGACCGCCCGGAGTTCCAGCTCCGCCTCCCGCACCGCCGCCACCGCCGTCCCCGGGTCGACGCCCGCCGAGCGCAGCCGCTCCCCGTCGGCCGCCGCCCACAGCGCGACCGTCTCCGCGCCCACCTCGGGATGGAACTGCACCGCCCAGGCCGCGTCGCCCACGCGGAACGCCTGGTACGGACAGTCGTCACCCGTCAGCAGCGGCACGGCGCCGGCCGGCAGGCGGTCCACCTCGTCCCCGTGCCACTGGACCGCCGGAGCGCCCTCCGGCACCCCGCCGAGCACCGGGTCGCCCCCGGCGGCCGGCAGCCTGCGCAGCGGTACGGCACCCACCTCGGGTCCCCGGGGCCGCCGCGACACCGAACCGCCCAGGGCGTGGGCGACGATCTGGCCGCCCAGGCAGATCCCCAGCAGCGGCACCTCCCCGGCCACGGCCTCGCGGACGAGCGCACGGACCCCGGGCAGCCAGGGCGCGGCCCCGTCGTCCTCGCAGCCGACGGACCCGCCGAGGACGATCAGCCCCGCGTGGCCGCCCAGGGTCTCCGGAAGGGCCTCGCCCCGCCAGGCGCGTATCGGGTCCAGGCGGATCCCGGCCCGTACGAGACGCTCGCCGACCAGGCCGGGGCCGGCGTCCTCCTCGTGCTGCACGACGAGCACGGCCGGGCCGCCGCGCTCCGCCGCTCCCGCTCCGGACCCACCGGCCCTTCCCGTCTCCGCCGTCACGGCCGCCCCGCCTCCCCGTCCTGCCCCGGAACGCCCGGGCGCGTCCGCTCCCCCGAGGATCGCCGAAGAAGCACCGGCGCGGGAGCCCCCGGGGACCCGCGCGTGAGCACGTCTGAGTAGCGCGGTACGGGCGTCTGAGTACGCCGACCGATACGGCGGGCCCGCGTCCGCTGATGGACTGGGGCCATGACCTTCGACGCCCGGCGCAGCCGCCGCCTCCAGCACGTCACCGCCACCGGCACGGCCCTCGCGGTGGCCCTCGGCCCGCTGGTCGTCGGCGCGCTGTTCGCCAAGTCGGTCGGCGGGGACCCGATGGTCTCCGTCAACGCCCTGATCGCGGGCGGCGGCCAGCGCGCCCGGATCTCCCGCGCCCAGCTCCGCTCGGGAGCCCGGCTCCGGCCCCGGGCCCGCCCGCGGAGCCGGGGGCTCCTTCCGGGATCCGGCCCGGCCGCGCGGAAGGAGCGGGGCGTGCGCCGCGGCCCGGGCCCGCGGCCCCGCTCCGTCGCGCGATCCGGCTCAGACGTGCGGCCTGCGCGCCAGGAGGAAGGCCTGCGGCGTCTTCTCCCCGGCGTCCGGCTCCCGCACAAGACGGGCCGACTCGACCAGGCCCGCCGTGCCCAGCAGGGCCGCCAGACGGTCGGGTGACCAGCGGTACACGTCGAGGGCGACCTCGTGCCCGTACGCCCGCTCCAGCCGCACCCGCTCGTCGCCCACCTCGAAGGCGACGAGCGCGTACCCGCCCGGCGCGAGGACCCGGTGGAACTCGGCGAAGGAGGAGGCGAGTTCGTCCTCGGGCATGTGCACCGTCGAGTACCAGGAGAGGACCCCGCCGAGCGACGCGTCGGGCAGGTCGAGTCCGGTCATGGACCCCACCTCGAAGCGCAGCCCCGGGTGGGTGTCCCGGGCGACCGCGATCATCCCGGGCGACGGGTCCACGCCGAAGACGTCGGCTCCGGCGTCCCGCAGGTGGGAGGTCACCCGGCCCGTCCCGCACCCCAGGTCGCCGATCGTGCGCGGCCTCGGTCACGGAGGGGACCCTACGACGGCGCCGCGACGCCGACCGCGGCCCGGTCTCCCCGCACGACGCCCCTCGCGAGACGTCTCCGCAAGACGTCCACTTCCGAACGGCTCCCGGAGGTCCCGCACATGAGCGATGATCGTCGCCTCTGAGGATACCCGGCAGTAGCTCGCCGGGTTCACGGCGAAAGGCACACCGAATGGCGAGGCGGCACCCCGCGCGGGACGACGACCACACGAGCGGCGCCGGGGACGCGCGCCCGGCCGGCCGGGACGAACCCGGCATCGGACGGCGCCGGTTCCTCGGGTACGTCCTGGCGGCCCCCACCCTGACCGTCGCCGCCCAGCTCGGCGCCGAGGCCCTCGCCCCGCGCCCGGCCGCCGCGGCGACACCGGCCCTCATCCCCTCGCTGCCGGGACCGGCCGAACTCCTCGACCTCAACGAGCTCCTCACGCTCGCGGCCCTGCCCACAAGCAACCTCATCACCATCCGCGTCGACACCGACGGCACCGCCCACTTCGCCCTGCCCCGCGCCGAGGTCGGCCAGGGCGTCACCACCTCCAGCGCCATGATCGTCGCGGAGGAACTCGACCTGCCCCTGGACAAGGTGAAGGTCACCCTGGCCGACGCCCGCCCCGAGCTGCTCTTCAACCAGCTCACCGGCGGCTCCAACACCACCTACTCCACCTACACCCCCATCCGGGTCGCCGCCGCCCTCGCCCGCGGCCGGCTCCTCCACGCCGCCTCCCTCGTCCTCGGCGAAGCCGTCGAGACCCTCACCACCAAGGCCGGAGCCGTCCTCTCCCCGGCCGGCACGCTCCTCGGCTACGGCGAACTGGCCGTCAGGGCCGCCGCCCTCACCGACGCGGCGGTGGAGGTCACGCTCAAGGACCCGGACCGCTTCCGCGTCATCGGCACCGGGCAGCGCCGGGTGGACGCCCTCGAAGCGGTCACCGGACGCAAGAAGTTCGCCATGGACCTCCAGGTCCCGGACGCGCTGCCCACCATGGTCTGCCGGCCGCCGACCATCAACGGCACGGTCCGCTCCGTGGCCAACCTCGCCGAGGTCCGCGCCATGCCCGGCATCACCGACGTCGTCACCGTCTCCACCGGCGTCGCCGTCCGCGGCCGCACCTTCGGCCAGTGCGTCGACGCCGTCCGCGCCCTCCGGGTCGACTGGGGGCCGGGCACCGCAGAGGGCGCCTCCGACGCCACGATCCTGGAGAAGCTCCGCCGGGCCGAACTCCCGCTGGTCGTCCCGCCGCTGCCGCTCCTCACCAAGGCGGTCGACGCCCGCTTCACCTTCCACTTCGCCAGCAACGCCGCGCTGGAGACCAACTGCGCGATCGCGGACGTGCGGAAGGACTCCGCCGAGATCTGGGCCTCGCTCAAGGCGCCGATCGTCGCCCAGGAGCAGATCGCCCTCAAGCTCGGCCTGCCGCCCACCGCCGTCCGCGTCCACGTCACCGAGGGCGGCGGCTCCTTCGGCCGCAAGCTGTTCTCCGACGCCGCCCACGAGGCCGCCGAGATCTCCAAGGCCCTCGGCAAGCCGGTGAAGCTGATGTGGCACCGCACCGACGACTTCCGCCAGGGCCGTACGCACCCGATGTCCACCTCCCGGGTCCGGGCCACGTACTCGCTCGGCGAGGTCCTCACGTACGAGCAGCGCCACACCTCCGTGGCCACCGACTTCGGGCACGGCGTCGGTGAGGTCCTCACGGCGGAGGCGGCCCGGCTGCCCGTCGCCGACGCCACCTTCTCCGAGACGATGTTCCAGCTCACCCAGATCAGCCCCTACCACCTCGGCGTCACCACCCAGCTCCTCGCCGAGACCGACAAGGGCTTCAACACCGGCTCCATGCGGAACATCTACTCGCCCAACGTCCGCTGCGCCCAGGAACTCGTCCTGGACGAACTGGCGAAGCGGACGGGCCAGGACGGGTACGCGATGCGGCGCCGGCTGCTGAAGGACGGGCGGGCCCGCGCGGTCCTCGACAAGGTCGCCGAGGTGGGGAAGTGGGGCCGGAGCATGCCGGCCGGCACGGGCCAGGGCATCGCCGTCCACACCGAGTACCACTCCGCCGTCGCGATCCTCGCCGAGATCGACTGCCGGCCCGAGACCGCCGGGCGGAAGATCCCGGGCGCGTACACCGGCCCCCGCGTGACCAAGGTCGTCTGCGCCGTCGACGTCGGCCTCGCGGTCAACCCGCGCGGCCTGGAGGCCCAGATGATGGGAGGCATCGCCGACGGCATCGCCATCACCCTGACGTCCGGACTCCACCTGCGCGACGGGCACTTCCTCGAAGGCAGCTGGGACCAGTACTTCTACACCCGGCAGTGGAACACCCCGCCCGAGCTGGAGATCGTCGTGATGCCGCCGAGCGGCGACAAGCCCGGCGGCGCGGGGGAGCTGGCGGTCGCCGGCGCCATGGCCGCCGTCGCCTGCGCCTACGGCCGGGCCACCGGCACGATGCCGACGGTCTTCCCCGTCAACCACGCCGAGCCGCTCGCCTTCACGCCCCTGCCGACCGTCCCGCCCGTCCCGGCCTCGCCCACCGACGGCCGCGACCGCACCATCTGAGACCTGGAGCCCCCGTGCCGCAGCACACCTTCATCCTGAACGGCAAGGCCGTCACCGCCGACGTCGAGGGCGACGTCCGGCTCCTCTGGGTCCTCCGGGACGTCCTCGGCGTCACCGGCCCCAAGTACGGCTGCGGGGTCGGCGTCTGCCGGGCCTGCACGAGCCACCTCAACGGCAAGGCGTTCACCCCCTGCGCCGTGCGCGTCGACGACGTGGCCCCCACCGACGAGATCACCACCATCGAGGGCCTCCCGGACACCGTCGGCGCCGAACTCCACCCCATGCAGGAGGCCTGGCTCGACCTCGACGTCGCCCAGTGCGGCTTCTGCCAGCCGGGCCAGATCATGGCCGCGGTGGCCACCGTCCGCCGGGCGCGCGAGGCGGGCCGCGAGGTCACCGAGGCCGACCTCGACACCATCCGCAACATCTGCCGGTGCGGCACCTACCACCGCATCCGGCAGGCCGTCCTGGAGGGCGCCCGCCGGATGGAGTGAGATCGGTTCGTACCGCGAAGGTATTCTTGCCGCATGGCGAGAGACGACGGCGGGAAGATGAGCGTGGTCACCGCGCTGGTGCGCGGCGCGTTCCTCGTGAACGCGGTCTACGCGGAGGCGGGCAGGGAGTACGGGCTGACGCCGCAGCAGGGCCAGCTGCTCTGCGTCCTGATGCCGGGCCCGTCCGGGATGGGCGAGCTCGGCGCCAAGCTGGGGCTCGCCAAGTCCAGCCTGACCGGGCTCGTCGACCGCACCTCCCGCCTCGGCCTCGTCCGCCGCGAGCCCGACCCCGAGGACCGGCGGGCCGTGCGGGTCACGCTCACCGAGGACGGCGCACGCGTCGCCGAGGACTTCTACACGGAGACCTGCCGGCGCGTCGAGGAGCTGCCCGCCGGGCTGGAGGCCCCCGAGCGCGAGCGGCTGGCCCGACTGCTCGGCCGGGTCGTCCAGGACAACGAGGTCCCGGTCGTCTTCGTCGACCCGGCCTGATCCGAAAGGCGGGCCCCGGCGCTCAGGGCGTCGACTGGGGCGGGGCGAGGGCGGACTCCGGCTCCTTCCGCGTCAGGTGCGCGGCCTTCTCCGGGGCGGCCGCCTCCACCGCCCGGACCACGTCGCCGTGGGCGTCCTCGCCGCCTCCGTGCAGCCCGTCCTCTCCGCCGTGAACCGGGCGCACGCGACGTGACGAAGCCCCCGCACCCGTACCCGGCGGAGCCGCCCGTCCTCCACGCCGAAGCCGTCCCCTCGTCCGCGAGGGAAACCCCTTCCCGGGCGACGTCACGCTCACGGGCCGTGCCGGGAGTCGGGATGCTGCGGGCCTGGGCCGGGAGGGCGCGGGTTACGCCGACGAGTCCGACGTCAGCTTCTCCCGCACCACGGAGAGGTACTCCGCCACCGCGTCCCGGTTCCTGGTCAGGCAGCGGATGCGGTCGTCCATCCGGTCCCGTTCGTTCTCCAGGGTCGCCAGCATCTCCGGCGTCGCGTCGGGGAAGTGGATGACCCTCGGCTTGTCCAGGCACGGGAGGATCTGCTTGATGATCCGGGTCGGCAGACCGGCGTCGAGCAGGCCCCGGATCTGCATCACCCGGTCCACGTTCGACTCGTCGTAGACCCGGTAGCCGTTCGGCAGCCGGTCCGCGACGATGAGACCCTGCTCCTCGTAGTACCGCAGCAGTCTGCGCGGTGTTCCGGTGCGCTCGGACAGCTCGCCGATCCGCATGGGAAGCCCCTCCAGGGAATCGCTTGACCTTCACATCAATGTGAGGGTCCGAGCATACGGACATGACCCACGACACGACAGTGGCGGCCGGTCCCGCCGCCTCCGCCCCCGCGCATCCCGAACCCCGCCCCGCCTCCGGCCGGTTGCCCCTCCCGGCGCTGCTCGCCCTCGCCACCGCCGTCTTCGTCACCAGCCTCACCGAGACCCTCCCGGCCGGGGTCCTGCCCGGCATGAGCGCCGACCTCGGCGTCGGCGAGGCGGCCATGGGCCAGTCGGTCACCGGCTACGCCCTCGGCACGGCCCTCACCGCCGTCCCCCTGGCCGCCCGCACCGCCGGCTGGCGCCGCAAGCGCCTGCTGCTCACCTCGATGGCCGGCTTCGCCGCCGCCAACACGGTCACGGCGGTCTCCTCCTCGTACGCCCTCACCATGGGCGCCCGGTTCCTCGCCGGGGTCGCCGCGGGCGTCGCCTGGGCCCTGCTCGCCGGCTATGCCCGCCGCCTCGCCCCGGCGCACCTCCAGGGCCGCGCGGTCGCCGTCGCGATGACCGGCATCCCGCTCGCGCTCTCCCTCGGCGTCCCGGCCGGCACCTTCCTCGGCGAGGCCGTCGGCTGGCGGGCCGCCTTCACCGCCATGACCGTGATCGCCGTCGTGCTCCTCGGCTGGATCGCCCTCGCCGTGCCCGACCTGCCGGGCGAACCGCGCGGCGGGCGCGCCCCGGTCGCCCGCACCCTGAGGGTCCCCGGCGTGCTCCCCGTCCTCGCCGTCACCTTCACCCTCGTCCTGGCCCACACCGTCCTCTACACCTACGTCGCGGCCTATCTCGACCACCTCGGCCTCGCCGGATCCACCGGCCTCGTCCTGCTGGTCTTCGGCGCCGCCTCGCTCGCCGGGATCTGGTTCACGGGCCGTCACATCGACCGCAGGCTCCGGGCCCTGACGCTTGCCGGAACGATCCTCTTCGCCGTCGCCGCGGCCGCCTTCGCCGTCCCCGCGGCGAGCACCGCCCTGGTCCTGGTGGCCGCCGCGCTCTGGGGCTTCGGCTGGGGCGGGGCTCCCACGCTCCTGCAGACGGCCGTCGCGGAGGCGGGCGGTGACGACGCCGACACCGCGCAGACCATGCTGGTCAGCCTCTGGAACGCGGCCATGGCGGCGGGCGGCGTCGCGGGCGGCCTCCTCCTCGACGGGCTCGGCCCCGGCGCCCTGCCGTGGAGCGTCCTCGTGCTGCTCGTCCCGGTGGTCGCCGTGGTGGCGGGCGCCCGCGCCCACGGCTTCCCGGCCCGCGGATGACCGGCCACTGTCCCGCCGCGCGCACGGAGGCCCCCCACCGGTCGCGGTGAGGGGCCTCCGTGCGTCTGGGGCCGGGTCAGACGGCCGGCGGCACCCGGGACGGGCGACCCGTGCCGCGCGTCAGGACGTAGCCGCCGATGCCCGCGAGGGCGGCCAGGACGCCGCCCGCGAGGGTCCAGATCCAGCGGTCGGACCACCAGCCGGAGGACCAGCCGTCCTCCGGGGCCGCCGCCTCGACGGCCGTCTTCCGGCCGGCGTCCTCGTCCGCCTTCGCCTGGTCGGCGGTGGTCGCCCCCGGGACCAGCGGCGCGGCGAGCGAGCCGTCGGTCGCGTAGGCGCCGCCCTTGTCGAGGACGTCGGCGCCGAGGCGCGCGGTGAACGGCTGGCCGAGGTCCTCCTCCGGGCCGCCGGCGACGGTCAGCCGGACGTAGTAGCTGCCGGGCAGCGGGTCGTTCGCCCAGGCGTCGGCCGAGGCCCGGACCGGGCGCAGCACACAGGCCAGCTCCACGGTCGTGGCCTCCTTCGCCGCCGTACGGGACTGCATCCCGTACATGCACGGCTGACGCCGCCGCAGCCCGTCGTACACGTCGACCCGCCAGGTGGCGGGCCCGTGCCGCAGCCCCGCGTCGGGCAGCGTGACCGTGGCCCGCACGGTCGGCCGCTCCCCGGTGTCCGCGGGGAACACCCAGTACAGGTAGTCACCCGTGGCGGCCTGCGCCGTGGCCTGCTGCCCCGGGAGGAACCGGGCGGCGGTGCGGAAGGTGGTGCCGGCCTCCGTGGGGCCGGCCTCCTCGGAGGAGGACGCCGAGGGGCTCGGCGAGTCGGCCAGGGCGGCCGGGGCCGCGAGGCCGAGCAGGGCGGCGCCCGCGAGCGCGGCCGTGGCGAGCATGCGTACGGTACGCATCAGTTGGTCCTCCAGACAGCGACGCGCCAGCGGGACAGCCAGCCCCAGAGCAGACCGGCCAGGAAGCCGGCGAGGACCAGCACGCCGAGCAGCCACCAGCCGCGGCCGAGACCGAACGAGGCGACGTCCGACGCGGACGACGGGCCGTCGACGACGTCCACCGTCAGTTCGACCGGCATGCCCGGCGTCGTCTTGACCGACGGGGGAGCGGAGAAGGAGTTGCTGACCTGGAGGCAGACCGTCTCGGCCGCCGGCTTGGCGTCACCGGGCTCGTCGTCGGCCTCCGGCTTCGGGTAGCGCAGCCCCGTCGAGATCACGTCCGTGCGCCCGTCGCCCGCCTCGGAGCCGCGGACGATCTCCCGGCCGTGGAGCGTGACGGCGCGCAGCAGCACCCCGTAGTCGTTGTTGACGGCCCGGTCGGCCGACACGCTGACGGAGGCGCGCAGTTCCTGGCCGGGCAGCAGGTCCACCCGGTACCAGCGGTGCTCGCCGAAGGACTCGCGGTCCGTGTAGAGGCCGGGCTTCAGCTGCGGTGCCTTCTCGCACCGCGCCGCGCCCTGGGTGGCCACCGGGGTGACGACCGGGTCGGCCGCGCGGTCGACCAGCTGCTTGACGCGGCGGGAGAGTTCCTCGGTGCGGTGGACCGAGGTGTACGTGCCGCCGGTCGCCTCCGCGATGCAGGTGAGCTGCTGCCGGGTCTTGGCGTCCGGCACCAGGCCCAGGGTGTCGATGACGAGGTGGATGCCCTTCGCCGCGATCTCCCGCGCCACCTGGCACGGGTCGAGCGGGGCACACGTGTCCTCGCCGTCCGTGATGAGCACGATCCGCTTGGTCGCCCCGTCCTCGCCGAGGTCGTCGGCCGCGCCGAGCAGCGCCGGACCGATCGGGGTCCAGCCGGTCGGGGCCAGGGTGGCCACCGCGGTCTTGGCCTCGGTGCGGTCGAGCGGGCCCACCGGGTAGAGCTGTCGGGTGTCCTTGCAGCCCCGCTTGCGGTCCTGCCCCGGATAGTCGGCGCCGAGCGTGCGGATGCCGAGCCGCACCTCCTCGGGCACCGCGTCGAGGACCTCGTTGAAGGCCTGCTTCGCCGCGGCCATGCGGGACTTGCCGTCGATGTCCTTGGCCCGCATGGAGCCACTGACGTCGAGGACCAGCTCGACCTTGGGGGATTCCTTCGCCGCCGGCTCGTCGGCGGCCGCGCTCGTCGGCAGGAGCACGGCGCTCAGGGCGGCGAGCAGCGCGGCGCCGGTCGCCAGCCGTTTTCTCGTGATCATCGCCGGATCGTATTGATGATCGTCCGACAAACCAAAACCGGGGTGGGGCTCGTGACCCCGGCTCACGCCCCCTGGCTGTTGAGGAAGCCGATGAGGCAGGCGCCCCACCAGCCGGTCTGGCTGACGGTCGCGGCGAGGGCGGAGCGGACGA
Source organism: Streptomyces sp. NPDC004266 (assembly GCF_042874095.1). NCBI lineage: Bacteria > Bacillati > Actinomycetota > Actinomycetes > Kitasatosporales > Streptomycetaceae > Streptomyces > Streptomyces sp. NPDC004266. The sequence goes on along the minus strand of NZ_JBIAMM010000013.1, from coordinate 129,388 downwards.
GCAGCCGGCGCGGGACGGTGCCGGTGCGGTGGCCCTCCAGGAGCTGGCCGAGCCGGTGCGCCCACAGTCCGTTGAGGGTGACGGCCAGGACGAGGCCCAGTTTGACCAGGGTCAGCGGGGAGTGGAGGTCGGGGCGGAGGAAGAGGCCGGAGACGACGAGCCCGCCGAGCCCGGCCCAGATGGGCGTCTGGAGGGCGACGGCGGTGTCGAGGACGGCGGTCAGCGGCCGCTTCCCGGCCAGCCAGAGCGCGGCGAGCCAGTCGACGGCGAGCACCGAACCGAGCCCGACGACGAGGAAGGCGACGTGGAAGAAGCGGGCCACCGTCAGCAGGGAGGCGTCCGCGTGGACGTGTCCGGCGGTCCAGCAGGCCGCCGCGATGGCGGCGGTGGCGACGAGCCCGAGGACGGTGAGGAGCCAGGAAGGGGTGAGCTCCTGCGCGGGTCTGAGCTCCTGCGCGGTTCTGGACATGCGTTGATCTTCCGGACGTAAGGACGGCATAACTAAGGTAAGGCGAAGCTAAGTGCCTCCTGTGTGCACGTCAAGCCGGTGTGGCGTACGTCCCAGCCCTCGGAAGGGCCCTCGGAAGGGCCCTCGGCGGCGCTCCGGCGGGGCGGAGCCCGGTGCGCACCCGGCGTCCCGGACCGGGCGCTGGTTGCCTTCGACCCCTGACCGGTGCCTCCAGGCCATCGCGGGACGGCCTTCAGGGCGAGGTGGACCGCTGCGGGGAGCGGAGCACGAGCAGCGTGATCTCGCTGGGGGCGAAGACGCGGAAGGGCGGGCCCCAGAAGCCGGTGCCGCGGCTGGTGTAGAGGAGGGTGCGAGCGCCGTGGTGGCTGAGACCGGCGACGGCGGGCTGGTCGAGGCGGACCAGGTGGTGGAAGGGCCAGATCTGCCCTCCGTGGGTGTGGCCGGAGAGCTGGAGGTCGATGCCGTGGGCCGCCGCCCGGTCGACGAACCTGGGCTGGTGCGCGAGCAGGAGGACGGGCAGGTCGGGATCGGCGCCCTGGAGGGCTCCGGCGAGGTGGGCGCGGTGCCCCGCCAGTCCGGAGGACTCGGCCGTGACGTCGTCCACGCCCGCCACCACGAGGGTGGAACCCCCGCGTTCGAGCAGCAGATGGCGGTTGCGCAGCGGCTCCCAGCCCAGCTCGTCCATCAGGTCGACCCAGCCCTGGGCCTCGCTGTAGTACTCGTGGTTGCCGGTGACGTAGACCCGGGCCCGCGTCGCCCGCACGGTTCCCAGCGGGGCGGCCTGGGCGCGGCGGCGTTCGGCCGTGCCGTCCGCGATGTCGCCGGTGTGGCACACCAGATCGGCTTCCAGGCCGTTGACCGTCTCGCAGACCCGGGCCGACCAGCGGGCGCGGTCGAGCGGACCGTAGTGGGTGTCGGTGATCAGGACGACGCGGGTGCCGTCCAGTCCGGCTCCCAGACGCGCGAGCGGCACCTCGAGCCGGCGCACGCGCGGCACGCGCCGGGCCTCGAAGTACCCCCACCCGAGCAGCACGGCGGTCAGGCCGAGGACCGCCCAGGTGACGATGCGCGCCCGGTCCTGTCCGTCACCGACACCGGCCACGGTCAGCACGAGCCGCAACAGGACGCCGAGCAGCACCGACCAGGTGAACAGCACCCAGCTGCCGCCCAGCAGCGTGTCGCCGACGATCGCCGCCCGGTCCCGCTGACGCCGCCCGTGACCGCGCACCATCGCGAGCGGCATCCCGGTCAGGCCGAGGGCGAACAGGGCGGTGCCGCTCAGCGTGACGGGCAGCGGCCAGTGCTGTCCCGCGTACAGGAGGACCCAGCAGGGCACGGCCCACAGCAGGAGGGGCGCGATCAAGGGGAGGTAGCGCATCAGGCGCTGCAATCCGCTCCGTGACGCCCCAGGCTCCTCCCCGGCGGCGGATCGGGTGTTGCTGGTGTCAGCCATGCGTCCTCCAGGGGTTCTGTCCGGCGGACGGATCGTACGAGCAGCGGACCCGGGTGCCGTCAGCGGCCCGATCGTCGCGCCGGCCCTCCCCGTCCGGCCTCGACACGTGCCGCCACGCACGACCGCCCACACGCACATGCGCGTTCCCCTCGCGCAGGGCCGGTGCGCCGGCCGATGCCTGGCGGCCCGTGATCGACGGGGTGGAAGGCAATCACCGAGCAGCAGGAGGAGGCCGGCCGCGGGGATCAGCCGCCGGACGTCTCCGCGGCGGCCCGACGGCGCCCTCCCGCGGAGGCGACCAGCGCGTCCGCGACGACCGCCGCGTCCGCCTCCGCGACATCCGCCGGATACTCCGGCAACAGGTCGTCCCACACCGGCAGCCACGAACCGTACAGCTGGGCCTGCCCCGCGGGTCGGGCGAAGAACCAGATGTGCAGGTGCGCCCCGCCGTCCCCGATCCGGTAGACGTGAGCGCGCGAGACGTGCTCCAGAGCCTGCACGTGACGGACGATGTGCGTGGTCAGTACGCCCAGCTCGGCCGCCAGCTCGTCGGGCAGGTCGGCCATGTCATGGTGGTCGAGCGGATGCAGCATGAGCACCAGCGGCACCCCGACGCCCGTGATCCGCGTCAGCCGCCAGTTGTCGTTGAACCAGATCCCCTCAGCGCGCCGGCGGCAGGCATCGCAATCGGACGGATCCTCGCCGTGCCGCGCCGGCTCGGGCAGGACGGGAGGCCGCAAGGGCGAGACGCGCAGTCCGTCCTCCTCGAACGGGCTGATGTCCCAGCCGGTCATCCGCGCCAGCGGAAGCCGGCGCTCGGCGTCCGAGGACGCGAGCGCGTGGTCGTAGAACTCGTCAGGTCGCAAAGCCATGGTGCGAAGACTAGTTCGAGCGGTGTCCGCGACGGAGCCGTTGCTGTCGACGGGGGCGGTGGGGGGTACGCCTCGCGGATCGAGAGGGCGTAGTGGGGGCGCAGGAGCGGTGCGGTGTCGGTGTCCGTGATCAGCGCGGTGAGCTCGGGTGCCCATCCGCCGGACTCCCGCGCGACCGTCGACCCGCCTCCGACCACCTTCGCCGCGGCGGTGTGCCGGGTGTCGGCGTCGTACAGGTGGGTGTCGACGAACGACGTGCCGCCGGCCTTGTGCCCCCACCCGACCGTGCCGGTCGGGAGCGAGTCGAGCGGGATCCTCCGCAGCTCGCCGCGCTGCACCTCCGGGCGTCCAGCCGCATCGTCTGGCGGCCTTCGATGACGATGCCGCGGAACTCGTCGGTGTGCGGGGCCACTCCTCGCGTTCGGGAGGGCGGCCGGTGAACTGTGGCCGCCTCACGGCGAAGAGGGTGTCGGAGGCCGCCGACGGACTGCTGTCGGCGGTCCTGACCGTTGCGGCACAATCGGAGCCGACGAGACGGTGATCGGTGGGGGTGGAACGTGGGGCTCTTCGGTGCGCGAAACCGACGTAAGGTCATACCGGACGAGCCGGGGCTGCTGGCCGCGGCTGCCGAGAATCCCGGTGGCAGCGTTGCCGAGAGGTAGGGACGGGATCGCCCGGCGGGTTCGGCAGCCGCACTCCGTGGGACGCGGCGTCCACGGCGTCTGCCTCGGCGCGCATCACGGCAGAGGACGAGGACACGGCCGTCCGGGTCGACCTGGGCCGCGACCGACGCCGGCAGCCCGGCGGCACTCGCGAGGGTGTCCAAGCCGGTCGAGTCCGTCCCGGCCCGCCGGCGAGCGATCACCGGAGCCCACCTGGTGTCCCCGGTCCGGGCGGGCGCCCGATTCGAGAACGGCGTCCTGGTCGAGCGCGAGGAGCGGTCCGCATGAAGAACGTCGACGACATCCTGCAGAACCCGGACGAGCACGTCCGCTTCGCGGCCTACCTCGACGAGCTGCGGCAGGTCGCCGATGCGGACGAGGCCGACCTCGTCCGCCGCGTGCTCACCGATCCGGACCCGACGATGGCCCGGTCCGCGGTGCTGCGGCACCTGGACCGTCGAGCCGCCGTCCTCTACCCCGGTCCCGCCTACGAGGGGTGGGCGCAGGCGATGACCCGGGCCACGACCGGCCACCCCTTCCCGGCTCAGCGCCTGCGGGAGTGGTCACTGTTCCGCGCCGTCACGCTCGAGCTGCCCTGGCAGCCGGACGACCTGCTCGCGTCGTCCGACCGGCTCCAGCTCATGGCGGCCGCCGGGACGAACACGGAGGCCATCGGGATCCTCGCCGAAGCCGGTCGCACCAAGCGGATCCGCAACGCCGCGAAGGCCACCCTCAGCCACCGCGGCGAGAGCTGAATCAGCTCATCCACACCTCTTGACCCTTGCTCCGACAGGGGCGGCCCCGTCTGGTCCGCCGGGGACGACCTGCTCGTAGGGGAGCGAGTCATCAGGCGGTCGGATGCGGCGGCAACAGCTGAAAACCCGTCAGGAAGCGTTCGCAGGGGGCTGATCGGGGCGTCTGAACCGACCTCGGTCGGCTGGTGGTGGTGGCTTCGCCGCCCAGATCCCCCACCGTGGGAGCGGGCCTGACTTCGTGCGGACCGATCTGGCCTTGCCCTCACGGCAACGGTGCGGGCCCGGTGTGCGACGGAATCGGGTTCCGGGCCTGCCGCCACGGACCGGGGAGCGGTCAGCGGATCTTCACGGTTCAGGCAGCCCTCACATGTCCCCCGCACTCGGTGTCCGCCGCTTGCCCCCGGCTGCTCCACGGCGCCCGGCCCGCCCCTAACGGTGCTCGGGGTTCTCGAAGTCGAACCGGCAGCCGGCGTCCCACTCGGAGCGCTGGTTTCCGTGCGCCGGGATGCCGCCGGCGTCCTTGAGCATCCGGGCGAGGTGGAGCTGGTTCCAGGTCATGAAGGTGGTGTTGCGGTTGGTGAAGTCGTTCTCCGGACCGCCCGAGCCGGGGTCGAGGTAGGACGGTCCCGGGCCGGCTGGGCCGACCCAGCCCGCGTCGGCCTGCGGCGGGATCACGTATCCGAGGTGCTGGAGGCTGTAGAGGACGTTCATCGCGCAGTGCTTGGCGCCGTCCTCGTTGCCGGTGATCAGGCAGCCGCCCACACGGCCGTAGTAGGCGTACTGGCCAAGCTCGTTGAGGATCGACGAGCAGGCGTACAGACGCTCGATCACCTTCTTCATGACCGAGGAGTTGTCTCCCAGCCACACGGGCCCCGCCAGGGTCAGGATGTCGGCGGCCATCACCTGCGAGTAGATCACCGGCCACTCGTCCGTCTCCCACCCGTGCTCCGTCATGTCCGGCCAGACACCGGTCGCGATGTCGATGTCCACCGCCCTGAGCACCTCGACCTGCACGCCCTGGCGCTCCATGATCCCGGTGCTGATGTCGATCAGCCCCTGGGTGTGGCTGCGCTCCGGGGAACGTTTCAAGGTGCAGTTGATCACCAGGGCGCGCAGGTCGGCGTACGACGTCGTCGGGTCCGGCACGGAATCCTCCTCCATACGCTCCGGGGTTTCGGATGTGAGGGCACCCGAGATCTCCCGGTACAGCTCACCAGGCCTTCGCCCCGGGCGCTCGTGGAACTGGGCCGGTCGCCTGACAGCCCGTCCTCCGGTCCACCGGCACGCGTCGGGCCGAGCACCCCGGCAAGGCCGGTCCCGGACGCGGGACGGGCTCGGTGATACGGCGAGCGCGGGGGAGGAGGCGGGCATCCGGACACCACGACTCCGAGGCCCGTGGACAGGGCCTCCACGGCGGGGACAGGCCCGATTCCGGCCCGGCCGTCGAAGAAGGCCGTGCGCGGTCATCCCCGGTCACGCCGCCCGGGTGCGAGCCGCCGGCCGACGGGCCGCGCTCCCACCCGGCCGTACGTTCGACACCTGCCTCCGCCGGGCGCGTGACCTCAGGCCGCCGAAGCGGACGGATCCTCCGGCTCGGGATCGGGCAGCGCACGGGCCCGGACCTGCCGGGAGATCTCCTGATGCGCCCCGGTCGCGAGGATGCGCACCTCGTCCCGGTCGCTGATCTCGGCCCGGATGATGCCGGTGGGGTCGGCGTAGACGGGATGCCCGCCGGACCCCGTGAGGAGCGTGCGCTCCACGACCACGACGTCCTCGGTCGCCCCCGTGTCGTCAGAGAAGACCAGCTCGTATCGGAGTGGGCTCATCTGTCCGATTTTACGCTCCTCGGGCACGCTCACCCGCCGGGGCCACCGCGTCGACCAGGGCGGCCAGGGCCGCCCCGAGGGCCTCGACGCCCGGACCCGCGGGCCCGCCCGGCTCGCTCATGTACAGGTCGCGGCGGATCTCGACCATCAGGGCGCTCACCCGCGGATCCCGGCCGTAGTGCTCCAGCGGCACGTACGTCCCGGCGAACGGGCTGTCCGTCCCGACGCCGCCGAACCCGCCGAACGCCTCCCGCGCCGCGTCGAGCAGCGCGGGCGGCGTGTGGAAGGCGTCCGTCCCGAGGCAGACCGGCGGGCGCGGGCCGTCGCCGTGCAGCTCGTACGGCAGCCGCTCGGTCGGGTACGAGTGGACGTCGACGATCACCACCCGTCCCGCCACGACCAGGCGCTCCGCCACGGCCTCCGTCATGGCCCGGGCGTACGGGGCGAAGTACCGGTCGAGCAGCGGCGCCGCGTCGAACCCGGTCGGCCGCAGCGGCGCGCGGTGGCTGGTCCGGGTGTAGACCGCCCCCATCCCGACGGCCAGCATCTCCTCGCGCTCGTCCGGGAAGCGCTCCGGGTCCACGACGAGCCGCGAGAGCCCGTTGACGAACCGCCAGGGCGCCACGCCGGCCGCCGCCGCCGCCACGGCGGCGATCTCGGCCGTGTGGGAGTCCGTGATGTGGTCCAGCTCGCGGTCCAGCTCCTCGTCGCCGAGGAGGATCCCGGCGCGCACCTCCGCGGGCACCTCGCGGGAGGAGTGCGGCACATGGAGGAGGACGGGGGAGTCCGCGGCCCCGGGAAGAAGGCGGAAGGAGGGCGGGGCGGAGGCGGGCACGGCGCGGGGCGCGGCGGAGGAGGTGTCGGTCATGAGGAGATCCTGCCCCCGACCCCGCCCGCGCCGTGGCGAAACCGCTGGTTAGAGTGGTGCGAGGCCACGCCGCCGCACCAGGCAGGGCGTGAGACCGGGCCGACTGTCGACCACAGGGACCCGTACGACCGCCCCACCCGTCCCCGACCGCCCGGCCACGGCCGCCTGCCCCGGAAACCTCGCATCCCATGAGCACCGACGCCGCTCCGCGTCCCGACACCGCCCCGACCTCCGCCGCCCCCAGGGAACCGCGCCTGCCGTGGATCGCCGGCCGGGCCCCGGCCCGGCCCGCCCCCGGCGCCGCCTTCCACAACGTCAGCGCCGCGACCGCGGCCCTCCTCGGCCTCGTCGCCATCGGCGCCCTCATCCACGAGCCCGTGCTGATACCCCCGCTGGCCGCCAGCGCCGCGCTCGTCCACTGCGCCCCCGCCCTGCCCCTGGCCCAGCCCCGCAGCGTGATCGTCGGCCACCTCCTCGGCGCCGCCGCCGGATACGCCGTGGCGGCCGTCGCCGCGCACGGGAGCGCCTGGGCCGCCGCCCTCGCCGCCGGAGTCACCCTGGCACTGACCACACTGGCCCGCACCCCGCACTCGCCGGCCTGCGCGACCGCCGTCGTCATCGTGCTCCAGGCCCCCGCGCCCGGCCGGTTCGTCCCCCTGCTCTTCGGCGCCACCGTCCTGCTCGTGCTGACCGCCTTCGCCGCCTCCCGCATCCGCCGCGCGGCACCGCGATACCCCGCCTACTGGTGGTGAGCCCGGGGGCCGCCTCCGGACGGGCCGATTCCGCCCTGCGCCCCCGGCGCGGCGCCCGCCTGCGCCCCCGGCATGGCGCCCGTACGCCCTCCGCCTGACCGCGTGTGCGGGCGCCTGCGGTCCGGTGCGCCCCGGCGATCCGCACCTCCGGGCGCCTTCCCCGGCGGCGATCGCGTCACGTTCCGGCCTGTTCCGGTCGGAAACCGCCGCCGGGCGCCGGGCCGCCCGGGACGGGCCCCGGCAGGGCGTATGACCCCCTGTATGGCCTCCTCCTTTCCGTACCTCCGGCAGGACTTCGCCGCCTCCCTCGTCGTCTTCCTCGTCGCGCTGCCGCTCTGCATCGGCGTGGCCGTCGCCTCGGGCGTCCCCGCCGAGCTCGGTCTCGTCACCGGCATCGTCGGCGGCACCGTCACCGGCCTCATGCGGGGCAGCAGCATCCAGGTCTCCGGCCCCGCCGCCGGACTCACCGTCCTCGTCCTCGACGCGGTCCGGACGCTCGGCCCGGCCGCGCTCGGCGTCATCGTGCTCCTCGCCGGTCTGCTCCAGGTCCTCATGGGCCTGCTGCGCTGGGGCCGCTGGTTCCGGGCCATCTCCCTCTCCGTCGTCGAGGGCATGCTGGCCGGGATCGGCCTCGTCATCGTGGCCGGCCAGCTCTACGCCGCGGCCGGACTCAGCGCCCCCGCCTCCGGCCCGGCCCGGCTCGCCGGGCTGCCGGCCGCCCTGGGGCGCGCGGTGACCGCCGGCGCCGCCCTCGTCCCGCTCGCCGTCGCCGCGGCCACCGTCCTCGTCATCGTGGCCTGGCGGCACCTGCCCCGCCGGGTGCGGGCCGTCCCCGGCGCGCTCGTCGCCGTCCTCCTCGCGGCGCTCGCGACCGCCCTGTTCGACCTGCCGGTCGCGACGGTACGGGTGAGCGGCGTCCTGGACGCGGTGCGGCTGCCGGGAGCGGACGGCCTCGCGGCCCTGACCGACCTCGCCCTGCTCGGCACCGTCCTCGCCTTCGCGCTGATCGCCTCGGCGGAATCCCTCTTCAGCGCGGCGGCCGTGGACCGGCTGCACGACGGACCGCCCACCGACTACGACAAGGAGCTGCTCGCCCAGGGCTTCGGCAACACGCTCTGCGGGCTGCTCGGAGCGCTGCCCCTGACCGCCGTGATCGTCCGCAGTTCGGCCAACGTCCAGGCGGGCGCCAGGACCAAGGCCTCCCGCGTCCTCCACGGCCTGTGGCTGCTGGTCTTCGCCGCCCTGCTGCCCGGCACCCTGGAGTACGTGCCGCTCGCGGCGCTCGCCGGGATCCTCGTCCACGCCGGCTGGAAGCTGATCCCCTTCAGGGGCCTCCTCGGCCTGTGGCGCGGCCACCGCGGAGAGGCGCTCGTCCTCGTCGTGACGGCCCTGGCGATCGTCACCGTGAACATGCTCGAAGGCGTCCTCGTCGGACTCGTCGTCTCCGTCGCCAAAGCGGCCTGGGACGCCTCCCACCTCCGCGTCGACCACACCGACGAGGGCGAGGGACCGGTGCGCGTCGGCTTCTCGGGCACCGTGACCTTCCTGAGGCTGCCCACGATCCTCGACACCCTCGAAGCGCTGCCGCGCGACCGCCCGGTCGTCCTGGACCTCTCCGGGATCCACCACCTCGACCACGCCTGCCGGGCCGCGCTCGAATCCTGGGCCGACCGCCACCGCACCACCGGCGGCCCCGCCTCCGTCCGTCTCCACGGACCGCCGGAGCGGCACCCCGCCCGCCCCGCGGACGCCTGAGCGGCGGGTCCGTCCTCCGGGCCGGGCCCCGCGAGCCCGGCACGGTCCGGAGGACGGGTCCCGGGACTCAGCGGTCGACCGTCACCGCGGCGTGGACGGTCTTGCCGTCCGGTCGCGTGTCCACCGACACCTCGCGGCACAGCCGCAGCACGATCGGCCAGCCGAAGCCGCCGGGCCGCAGCCCCTCACGGGGCTCGTGGCGCGGCGGCTCACCGCTGGCGTCGGCCACGGAGACGGTCACCCGGTCGTCGCCGACGGCGATCCCGAACGAGGTCAGTCCGCCTCCGTGGCGGTGGGCGTTCGTGACCAGTTCCGAGGTGACGAGCAGCAGGTCGTCGACCTGGGAGTCCCGCAGCGGGCCGATGGCCGCGAGCGTGCGGCGGACCAGCCGCCGGGCCTGGGCCGGGGTGAGGAGGGGTGACGGTCCGGCCCTCCCGGCGGCGGCCGGAGAGACCCCGGCGGTCGTACGGGGCAGGGTTCCACTCCGGCTGTTCATCGAGGCTCCCTCTCTTCCCGGTGTGTCGAAGGGTGATGGGACACGCCTGCCCGGACATGTCGGACTGATGCTCGGTTGTCCGGTCCGGGGTGGATCGCATGGATGGGGGGAGTGGGTCCGGAAGGAGGGGGTACGCGAACCGGGACCGCCGAACGGACAGCGAGCAGGAGGAGGGCGTCCCCGTGCGGACCGAGGTGGCCGAGGCGACGACGACGTACGACACGAGCGGTACGAGGGGGGACCTTCCCGTTCTCCAGGTGCCCCGCGAGGTGGCGCCCCGGGACGCGCGCGCCCTGTCGCGGGTGTTCTTCCGCGAACTCGCGGAACGGGAGGAGGGGACGGCCGGGCACCAGTACGTCCGGAACACCCTGATCGAGATGAACATGACGCTCGTGCGCTACGCGGCGGGCCGCTTCCGCGCACGGATCGAGGAGCGGGAGGACATCGTCCAGGTCGGCATGATCGGTCTGATCAAGGCGATCGACCGCTTCGACCTGTCCCGCGAGGTGGAGTTCACCACCTTCGCCCTGCCCTACATCGTGGGCGAGATCAAGAGGTTCTTCCGCGACACCACCTGGGCGGTCCACGTCCCGCGCCGGCTCCAGGAGGCGCGGGTGGAGCTGGCGAAGGCGACCGACGAGCTGAGCTCGCGGCTCGGCCGCGCACCCCGGGTCGCGGAACTGGCGCCCCTCATGGAGCTGTCCGAGGAGGAGGTGGTCGAGGCCCAGCTGGCCGCCAACGGCTACCGGTCGGCGTCCCTGGACGCGGCGATCGGCAGCGGCGACGACGAGAACGACGACGCGGCCCTGGCCGACCTCCTCGGCGAGGAGGACCGGGCGCTCGGACTCGTCGAGGACTTCCACGCCCTCGCCCCGCTGGTGGAGGCCCTCGGGGAGCGCGACCGGCTGCTGCTGCACCTGCGCTTCGTCGAGGAGCTGACCCAGACGCAGATAGGCGAGCGCCTCGGCGTCTCCCAGATGCACGTCTCGCGCCTCCTGTCCCGGAGCCTGGGCCGGCTGCGGCAAGGCATGGCAGGGGCGCCGGCCTGCGGCTGACCGGGAGGGCACGCCCGGCGGACCGGAGCGCGCCCCCGGCCGGACCCGGCCGGCGGACTCACCGGACCGAGCCGAGGAACGCGCGCGTGCGCGCGTGCGTGGGCGACTCCAGGAGCTCCCCGGCCGGGCCCGACTCCACGATCCGGCCGCGATCGAACATCAGGATCCGGTCGGAGACGTCCCGGGCGAAGCCCATCTCGTGCGTCACGCACAGCAGCGTGATGTCGGTGCCGCGGGCGATGTCCCGCAGCACGTCGAGCACCTCCGCGACCAGCTCCGGATCGAGCGCGGACGTCACCTCGTCGAGGAGCAGGATCTCCGGACGCATCGCGAGGGCGCGGGCGATGGCCACGCGCTGCTGCTGGCCGCCGGAGAGCCGGGTCGGCCGCGCCCCGGCCTTGTCGCCGAGCCCCACCAGGTCCAGCAGGTCCCGCGCCCTGCGGTCCGCCTCCTCCCGGCTCTCGCCGAGCACGTGGACGGGCGCCTCGACGACGTTCTCCAGGACGCTCATGTGCGGGAAGAGGTTGAACTGCTGGAAGACCATGCCGATCCTGCGCCGCAGCACCGCCAGATGGCGCTCGTCCGCCGGCACCAGCCCCCCGCCCCCTCCTCCCGGCATGTGGGAGTAGGGCCGGCCGTCCACGTGGATGACGCCGTCGGTGACCCGCTCCAGCGTCATGAGCAGCCGGAGGATCGTGGTCTTCCCCGAGCCGCTCGGCCCGATCAGCGTCACGCGCTCCCCGCGTCCGACCTCCAGATCGAGGCCGTCGAGCACGGTGTGGTCGCCGTACCGCTTGGTGACCCGGTCGAAGCGGACCGCGGGGGCCGCCGGATCCCTCCGCCGCTCGGGGGCCGTCGGCTCCTTCCGGTGCCCGGCGGGCGACGGATCCTTCCGGTTCTCAGTGCGCAAGGCGTGTCTCCAGTCGTCGTACCAGCACGGACGTCGGCCAGCTCGCGAGCAGGAACACCGCGGCGGCCAGGGTGAAGCTCTCCAGATAGGCGAAGTGCGTACTGCCGAAGGTGTTCGCCTCGTGGACCATCTCGTGCACGGTGATCACCGAGAGCAGGGGCGTCTCCTTGAACATGGACACCGCGTAGTTGCCCAGCGGCGGCAGCACGTTGCGGACGGCCTGCGGCAGCACCACCGCCCGCCACACCCGCCGGCGCGGCAGCGACAGGGCCGTGCACGCCTCCCACTGGCCCTTCGGCACGGCGTCGATGCCCGTCCGGTACACCTCGGAGAGGTACGTGGCGTAGTGCACGCCCAGCACCAGGACGCCGAGCACCGGCGCGTCGAGGGCGGGCACCAGGACCCAGGCCGCGAACAGCTGGACCAGGAGCGGCGTCGAGCGGACGAACGCGGCCGCCGCGCGCACCGGGAGCGCGAGCCACCGGGGGCCCGCCCGCTGGACGAGGGCGAGCACGAGCCCGAGGACCATGGCGACGGCGAACGCCGGCACGGTCGCCAGGACCGTGACGCCGAACCCCTCCAGTACGGCGGGCAGCGCGGCCCGGGCCGCCTCCCCGTCCCACATCAGGCACCGCCTTCCTGCCCGAGCCGGGCCTTCGCCGCCCGCTCCAGGGCGTTCATGAGGAGGCCCAGGCCGACGGCCATGGCGAAGTAGAGCCCGAGGAGCAGCAGGTACGAGGCAGCCGTCGCGCCCGTCGCCGAGCGCAACTGGTCGATCTGGAAGGTGAGATCGGGGACCGTCACCAGGGAGAGCAGCGGCGTCGCCTTGAGGAGCTGCACGAGCAGGTTCTTGAACGGCGCCACCATCAGGGCGTGCGCCTGCGGCAGGACGACCCGTCGCAGCCGCAGCCCCGCCCCCATGCCGAGGGCGATCCCCGCCTCGGTCTGGGCGAGGGGGACCGCCGCCACCGCGCCCCGCACCACCTCGGCGCCGTACGCCCCGTAGTTGAGGCCGAGCGCGAGCACGGCGCAGGCGAGCGGTTCGAGCCGGAAGCCGACCATGGGGAGCGCGAAGAACAGCCAGAACAGCTGCACGTACAGCGAGGTCCCCCGGAAGAACTCCACCACGAGCCGCGCCGCGCCCCGCACCGGCAGCCTCGCCGACCGGGACAGCAGGCCCAGGACGTACGCGAGGAGCAGGGCGAGCGCGGCGCCGAGCACCGTGGCCTCCGCCGTCACCAGGAGCCCCTCGGCGAGCCGGGGCAGCGCTCGCCGGAGCTCGGGGAGGAAGTCAGTCACGGCGGGTGCCCCTCATCCGGCACACAGGCCGGCGGTCCGCAGCGAGCGGGGCGGCACCTCGCGGGCCGTGAAGCCGTACCGCCCGACGAGTCCGACGAACCGCTCGGGGGATCCGGTGATCTTCAGGAGCTCCCGGTCGAAGGCGTCCCGCAGCCCGGTCGCCCCCGGCCGGAAGACGGCCCCGCCCGCGCCGAGCTGTCGGGCGCCGCCGACCACCGGGGCGAACGCCTCGCCCACCTCCACCGGCGCGCCCGCGTTCGTCCGGGCGAGCCAGCGCAGGGAGACGGCGGTCAGCGCGAAGGCGTCGATCCGGCCGGCCAGGAGCGCGTCGAGCCCGTCCTGCTGCTTGGCGAGCGTCTTCACCGAGCCGTCCGGAACGCCCGCCGCCTTCGCGTAGGACGCCTCCACGGCCGCCGTCAGCACCCCGACGGTGGCGCCCTTCGCCGCGCAGGACCTCAGGTCGCTCACCCCCTTCGGATTGCCCTTGCGGACCATGAGCGCGGTGGGGGAGACGAACTCCGGCTCGGAGAAGATCACCTTGGCGCAGCGCTCCGGCGTGATCGACATGCCGGCGCTCACCACGTCGAACCGGCCGGCGAGCAGCCCGGGGATCAGCGCGCCGAACTCCGTGAGCGTGGGCCGCAGTTCGCGTACGCCGAGCGCCCCGAATATCTCGCGGTGCAGCGTCGGGGCCTCGCCGGCGAGTTCGTCGCCGTCCTGGAAGCCGTACGGCGCCTCACCGGCGAACCCGACCCGGACGAAGCCCTGTCCCCGCAGCTTCGCGAGGAGCTTCCCGTCGTCCGCGGGCGCTCCCGTCCCCGCCTGGGTGCGGGTGCACGCGGTGAGCGGCCCGGCCGTCAGGGCGAGGCCGCCGAGGAGCGACGCTCTGGTGAGGAAGCGGCGGCGGTCGAGCGGCGCGGAGCCGCTCACGCCAGCTCCTCCGGGCGGGCCGCGATGAAGGAGGGGCGCCGGACCGGGGCGGCGAAGGGGGCCTCGGGCGCGTTCTCGACGCTGTTGAAGACGAGGAACACATTGCTCCGGGGGTACGGCGTGATGTTGTCGCCCGAGCCGTGCAGGGCGTTGCAGTCGAACCAGGTGGCCGATCCCGCCGGGCCCGTGAAGTGCCGGATGCCGCAGGCGTCGGCGAAGGTGGTGAGCGCCTCGTGGGACGGCGTCCCGGCGTCCTGCATCCGCAGCGACTGCTTGTAGTTGTCCTTGGGCGTCTCGCCCGCGCAGCCGAGGAAGGTGCGGTGCGAGCCCGGCATGATCATCAGGCTGCCGTTGGTGGTGTGGTTCGGGGTGAGCGCGATCGAGACCGAGACGGTCCGCATCCGGGGCAGCCCGTCCTCGGCGTGCCAGGTCTCGAAGTCGGAGTGCCAGTAGAAGCCGCTGGCGCCGAAGCCGGGCTTGACGTTGACCCGCGACTGGTGGACGTACACGTCGGAGCCGAGGATCTGGCGGGCCCGCCCCACGATCCGGGGGTCCTCGGCCAGCCTGCCGAAGACCTCGCTGATCCGGTGCACCTCGAAGACGGAGCGGATCTCCTGGGAGCGGGGCTCGACGACGGCCCGCTCGTCCGCCCGGACGACGGGGTCGGCGACGAGCCGGTCCAGCTCGGCGCGGAGCTCGTCGACCTCGGCCGGGGTGATGAGCTCCTCCACCGTGACGAAGCCGTCGCGGTCGTACTCCTCCAGCTCACGGGCCCAGAAGGGGCCGGGCGTGCCGGGCTCGGACCACACGACGGGGTCCTTGCGGCCGATGAGCTCCTCCCGGGAGCCGCGGGTGGGGTAGAGGTCGACGGGGCGGGTGGGTGCGGAGGTCATGGGGCGGGGTGCTTCCTTTCGCGTACGGGGTCGTCGGGGGTACGGGCCGGCCTCAGGCCTGGCCGTGGTCGGGCTCCGGTTCGGTGAGGAGCGGATAGACGCCGTTCTCGTCGTGGTCCTCGCGCCCGGTGACGGGCGGGTTGAAGACGCACAGGCAGCGGAAGTCCCGCTTGACCTTGAGGGTGTGGCGCTCGTGCCCGTCGAGCAGGTACATCGTTCCGGGCAGGATCGTGTAGGTGCGGCCGGACTCGTGGTCGGTGAGCTCGGCCTCGCCGGCGGTGCAGACGACCGCCTCGACGTGGTGGGCGTACCACATGGAGGTCTCGGTGCCGGCGTACAGCACGGTCTCGTGGAGGGAGAAGCCGACCCGTTCGCGGGCCAGCACGATGCGCTTGCTCTCCCAGGTCCCGGACGCGGCCCGGACGTGCCGCTCGGTGTTCTCCAGCTCGTCGAAGGTGCGGACGATCATGGGTGGTGCCTTTCGGGTGGATCTGTCGGTGCGGTCTCAGGCGCGGTGGCGTACGGAGCGGGCCAGCATGCCGAGGCCCTCGTCGAGTTCGTCGTCCGTCGCGGTCAGCGGCGGCAGCAGCTTGACCACCTCGCCGCGCGGCCCCGACGTCTCCAGGAGCAGACCGATCTCGAAGGCCCGCCGGCACACGGCCGCGGCGCGCTCCCCGTCCGCGAACTCCAGGCCCCACACGAGGCCGCGTCCGCGCACCGCCAGGCCGGCGCGGCCGTCGTCGCCGCACAGGTCGAGCAGGGCGCGCTCGATCCGGTCGGCCCGGCTCAGGGTCCGCTCGCGCAGGGTGCCGTCGCGCCAGTAGGCGTCGAGGGCGGCCGTGGCGGTGACGAAGGCGGGGTTGTTGCCGCGGAAGGTGCCGTTGTGCTCGCCGGGCTCCCACAGGTCGAGCTCCGGCCGGAAGAGGCAGAGGGACATGGGCAGGCCGTAGCCGCTGATGGACTTGGACAGGGTGACGATGTCGGGCGTGATGCCCGCCTCCTCGAAGGAGAAGAAGTCGCCGGTGCGCCCGCAGCCCATCTGGATGTCGTCGACGATGAGGAGCATCTCGTGCCGGCGGCAGAGCTCCGCCAGCGCGCGCAGCCACTCGGCCCGTGCGACGTTGATGCCGCCCTCGCCCTGGACGGTCTCGACGATCACGGCCGCCGGGTGGTCGAGGCCGGAGCCGGAGTCGTCCAGGAGCCGCTCGAACCAGAGGAAGTCGGTGACCTGTCCGT
Source organism: Streptomyces sp. NPDC004266 (assembly GCF_042874095.1). Classification (NCBI taxonomy): domain Bacteria; kingdom Bacillati; phylum Actinomycetota; class Actinomycetes; order Kitasatosporales; family Streptomycetaceae; genus Streptomyces; species Streptomyces sp. NPDC004266. The sequence continues at coordinate 113,157 of NZ_JBIAMM010000013.1, read as the reverse complement.
CGAGGTAGTCGTCGAAGGGCATCCGGGCGGCGTGGTGCAGCGGGACGCCCGCTCCGGCGCGCTTGGCGGCGTTGCCGGTGACGGCCAGCGAGCCGAGCGACATGCCGTGGAAGGCGTTGGTGAAGGAGACGACCGTCTGGCGTCCCGTGGCCTTGCGGGCGAGTTTGAGGGCGGCCTCCACGGCGTTGGTGCCGGTGGGGCCGGGGAACATCACCTTGTAGGGCAGGGCGCGGGGTTCGAGGACCGTCGCGCGGAAGGTCTCCAGGAAGGCGCGTTTGGCGGTCGTCGACATGTCGAGGCCGTGGGTGATGCCGTCGTCGGCGAGGTAGTCGAGGAGGGCGCGCTTGAGCACCGGGTTGTTGTGGCCGTAGTTGAGCGAGCCCGCCCCGGCGAAGAAGTCGAGGTACGGCCGGCCGTCCTCGTCGTACAGCCGGCTCCCGCTGGCGCGTTCGAAGACGACGGGCCAGGCACGGCAGTAGCTGCGGACCTCCGATTCGACGGTCTCGAAGACGGAGGGGGCGGCGATGTCGGTCAGGGTCACGGAGTCTCTTCTCCAGGGTGTGGTGCGGGGGAAGTGTGCGGAGCCCGGCTCGGGAGGCCGGGGCGGCTCGGGGAGCCGGGGCGCTCAGGACGCCGGGGGTGCCAGGGGGCCGATGCGGTACAGCACCTCGGCCTCGTGCCCCGCCACGGGGAAGGAGGCGGACGGGAAGAGGACCTCTCGGGTCAGGTCCGCCCCGTGCCGGCGGGCGTAGGACCGGAAGAGCCGGTCGGACGCCAGGTTTCCCGGGGTGACGGTCGCCTCCAGCCGGTCTAGTCCGTGCTCGGCCGCCACTCGGGCGGACAGAGCGTCGAGCAGGGTCCCGGCTACCCCGCTTCCGCGGTGCGAACCCTCCACGGCGACCTGCCAGACGAAGAGCGTGCCGGGGGCGTCGGGCCGCAGGTAGCCGGTGACGAAGCCGACCGGTCGTCCGGAGGCGTCACGGGCGACGGCGGTCGTGTCGGCGAAGTCGCGGCACCAGAGCAGGTAGCTGTACGGCGAGTTGAGGTCGAGTTCTCCCGAGCCGCGGGCGATCCGCCAGAGTTCGGCGCCGTCCGTGATCTCGGCCGGGCCGACGGAGAGGCCGCCGACCGGGGATGACAGGGGGGCAGTGGTCATGGGCGCCGAAGCTACCGAGCGGATCGCGGAACTTCCTGGGGCTGAGGTCTTGTTCGGGGCGGTGGCGGCGTGATAGATGCGCCGACGCTCTCCGCGCCGGGAACCCGCTTCCGAGCGCATGGCAAATCTGATCAGAAACGGTCAAAATCACCGTTTATAACGGCTAGGTAACGTCTTTGGGGTGTCGGAGTCGGTCTTTCAAAAACGTGAGACGATCCGCGATTTCACGTTTGAAGGTGCCGGGAGCGGTCAGGTGTAGGGGCCGACATGGCGGGAGCCGGGCCGGACGCGTCGCGTCCGGCCCGGCTCCGTCACTCCCGCGGTGCTCGGGCTACCAGATCGCCTCGACCCACTCCGGGTGGTCGATGAACGGGTTCCGGTTGTGCTGGTAGGTGTTGTAGATGACGTCGTTGCGACGCTCCTCGAAGGCGCTCGGCGGGTCCTGCTCGTTCCACTGCTTCAGGACCGAGAGGCGGCCGTGGAAGGGGACGCTGCCGTTCGTGGAGGACTCGTTGGGCTCCAGGTTCGGCCAGCCGTCGTCGCCCTCGTAGCGGACGGCCATGTAGAGGATCATGCGGGCCACGTCGCCCTTGTCCGCGTCGCGCGGCTCGAAGGAGTCGCCGTCCGTGTAGCTGCCGGGCGCGCCGCCGACCGCGCTGCCGCCGTTGTCCCAGTCCTTGTTGCCGCGGGTGCTGTTGACCTGCACGTCGCAGGCGCGCAGGTGGTGCAGGTCGGTGCCGGGGCCGGCCGAGGTGCCGAAGTTCCCGTGGGACTGGGCCCAGGTGTGCTCGCGGTTCCAGTCGCCCACGGAGCCCCCGTTGAGGGACTTGCTGCGCGAGGCGCCGCTGTAGAGCAGGATCACGTTGGCGGTGTTGTTCGGGTCCTGGTCGGTCGCCTTCAGCGCGTTCCAGACCGCGTCGTACGAGATCTTGCTCTGGCTGCTGATGATGGTGTGCAGCGAGGACTTGAGGCTCGTGCCGGTCTTGCCGATCGCGTTCTTGTAGTACGTGGTGTCGTACGCGGTGGTCGTGGCGCTCGCGGGGGTCGCGGTGACCGTGGGGAGCGTGACGCCGACGAGGGTGGCGGCGACGGCGGTCGCCCACACCTTCCAGCTGCGGGTCCGCACAACGGACATGGGGGGCCCTTTCCCGGGGACGGCACGCGCGGGACGGCGGGCGTCGGCTCAACGCCACCGTTGTCTACGCGTGTTGACTTCGTGTCACCGGGAGAGTGGCACACGTCAGGTACCTGTCATGTAACGAGGAGGAGGCTGTTCCATGACGTTCTCGCATAGGGAGCAACCGCCCGCCCCCCAGGGGGAGCGGTAGGGGCCTCAGGCGCCCCGCACGTCCACCGGCATCCCCTTCGGCTCCTTGATCCGCTTCATGATGATCTGGGAGTTCACCTCGGTGACCCCGGCCAGCGTCGTCAGCCGCTCGATCCACAGCCGTTCGTACGCCGCGAGGTCCGCCACCGCGATCCGCAGCAGGCAGCCGGGGCTCCCGAACAGCCGGTACGCCTCGATCACGTCCGGCACGTCCTGGAGCGCCTCCTCGAAGGCCTCCACCGTCTCCCGGTCCCGCTTCACCTCCACCGAGACGAGGACCTCGAAGCCGCGCCCCACCGCCTCCGGGTCGATGATCGCCCGATAGCCCTGGATCACCCCGTCCTGCTCCAGCTGGCGCACCCGCCGCAGACAGGGGGAGGGGCTGAGCCCGACCCGCTGGGCCAGCTCCTGGTTGCTCAGTCGGCCGTCGTTCTGGAGCTCGCGCAAGATGTGGAGATCAATCCGGTCCATGGCGCAATTATCCACCACGATGAAACAAAAAGACGGCTTATTTCGCAATCGCCTTGCGTGCTTCCTGACCTATCGTTGCGAGCGCAGCAGACATGAGCACGGAGTGAGGACGGCAGGCATGAAGAGGACGAACGACGGAGGGGCGCGCCGGGTCGTCGTCATCAGCACCGGCGGCACGATCGCCAGCCGCTGGCAGGGCACCGGCTACGCGGCCGACGCCTCCGGCGACGACGTCCTGGCCACCGCGCCGCTTCCCGAGGGCGTCACCGTCGAGGTGATCGACCTGTTCAACGTGAACAGCTCCCGCATGACCTCGGCCCACCAGCTCGCCCTTCTGCGCACCGTCCACGAGACCTTCGCCGACCCCGGCGTCGACGGCATCGTCGTCACCCACGGCACCGACACCCTGGAGGAGACGGCCTTCCTCCTGGACCTCCACCACGCCGACCCCCGCCCGGTCGTGCTCACCGGCGCCCAGCGCCCCTTCGGCACCGGCGACGGCGACGGCCCCGGCAACCTCTACGACGCGCTCCAGGTCGCCGCCTCCGTCCGCGACCTCGGCGTCCTCGTCGTCTTCGACGGGCGCGTCCACGCGGCGCGCGGCACCGTGAAGACCCAGACCCTCGCCGCCGACGCCTTCTCCGACCCCTCCGCCGAGCGCCTCGGCCGCGTCGGGTTCTCCCGCGTCGACATCGAGCGGCAGCCGGAGCGACCCGCCCCGCTGCCCCTGCCGGCCGCCGCGCGGACCGCGGCGCCCGGGGCCGCCGACGCCGCCCCCCTGCCCCGCGTCGACATCATCACGCACCACTCCGACGGCGACCCGTTCCTCCTGAACGCGGCCGTCTCCGCCGGCGCCCGGGGCATCGTCCTCGTCGCCACCGGCGCGGGCAACGCCACGCCCGAGATCGCCGCCGCCGTCGCGGACGCGGTCGCCCGGGGCGTCCTGGTCGCCGTGACCACCCGCGTCCCCGCGGGACCGCTGGCCGAGATGTACACCGGCGGCGGCGCGGTCGACCTCGTCGCCGCCGGCGCCCTGCTCACCGGCACCCTCCGGGCCGGCCAGGCGCGGATCGCCCTCCTCTCCACGCTCCTCGCCGAAGGCGCCGCCGCCGCGGGCGGCCCCGCCCGCGGCGGCGCCCTCCTGCGCCGCCTCCTCGAAGGCCCGGTCCGGGCCGAGCCGGCCCTCGCCACCGGCGGCTCCCGCTCGGCCTCGGCGGTCGCCGCCCGCGCATAGGCACCGCGCAGCGCCTGTCCTCCGACCGGAGTCCGACAGGCGCACCCCACGAGCCCCGGCTCGCGGACGGCGCATCCCCCCGCCCGCCCGCGAGCCGGAATCAACCTCTCCCAGCGGCGCACCGCGCCCGCCGGCTCCGCCCGGCGGCTCCGCCGCGCCCGGAAACGGCCACCGGGGCCGTACGCGCACGCGTGGACACCGGGCGCGCCCCTCCGGCGCCGCGCACACCCGCACCCACCCCCTCCTCTCCCCAAGGACGGCCCCTCATGGTTCCCGCACCGGCCCCGCACGACGTCCCCGTCCGCCGCGAGCACGACCTGCTCGGCGACCGGGACGTCCCCGCCGACGCCTACTGGGGCGTCCACACGCTGCGCGCCACCGAGAACTTCGCCATCACCGGCACGCCCATCTCGGTCTACCCGCTGCTGATCGACGCGCTCGCCGCAGTCAAGGAGGCCGCCGCCCGCGCCAACGAGGAGCTCGGCCTGCTGCCCTCCGACAAGGCCGACGCCATCGCCGGGGCCTGCCGGGAGATCCGTACGGGACGCCTGCACGACCAGTTCGTCGTGGACGTCGTCCAGGGCGGCGCGGGCACCTCCACCAACATGAACGCCAACGAGGTCGTCGCCAACCGGGCCCTGGAGCTCCTCGGCCACGCCAGGGGCGACTACGGACGGCTCCACCCCAACGAGGACGTCAACCTCGGCCAGTCCACCAACGACGTCTACCCCACCGCGATCCGCATCGCGGCGATCGGCGCCGCCCGCGAGCTCCTGAAGGCGATGGCGGTCCTGCAGGACGCCTTCGCCGCCAAGGCCCTGGAGTTCCGCGACGTCGTGAAGATGGGCCGCACCCAGCTCCAGGACGCGGTGCCCATGACGCTGGGCCAGGAGTTCTCCACGTACGCCGTGATGCTGGAGGAGGACCGCGGCCGGCTCGCCGAGGCGATCGAACTCATCCACGAGATCAACCTCGGCGCCACCGCCATCGGCACCGGCCTCAACGCCGCCCCCGGCTACGCCGAGACCGCCCGGCGCAAGCTCGCCGAGCTGACCGGCCTGCCGCTCGTGACCTCCGTCAACCTCATCGAGGCCACCCAGGACTGCGGCGCCTTCGTCCAGCTCTCCGGGGTCCTCAAGCGGATCGCGGTCAAGCTCTCCAAGACCTGCAACGACCTGCGGCTGCTCTCCTCGGGGCCGCGCGCCGGCCTCGGCGAGATCAACCTGCCGCCGGTGCAGGCCGGTTCCAGCATCATGCCCGGCAAGGTCAACCCGGTGATCCCCGAGGTCGTCAACCAGGTCGCCTTCGAGGTGATCGGCAACGACATCACCATCACCATGGCGGCCGAGGCGGGCCAGCTCCAGCTCAACGCCTTCGAGCCGGTGATCTTCCACGCCCTCTCGAAGAGCCTGCTCTCGCTGCGCGCCGCCTGCCTCACCCTCGCCGACCGCTGCGTCACCGGCATCACCGCCAACACCGAGGCGCTCCGGGCGGCCGTGGAGAACTCCATCGGCCTCGCCACGGCGCTCAACCCGCACCTCGGCTACACCGCCGCCACTGCCATCGCCCAGGAGGCGCTCGCCACCGGCCGGGGGGTCGTCGAGCTCACCGTGGAGAAGGGCCTGCTGCCCGCCCACCGCCTCGCCGAACTCCTCACCCCCGAGCGCCTCACCGGCGCCCCGGGCCCGGCTCTGGCCTGACCGCCCGCCGCGCCGCCCTTCCGGTACGGTGACGGGCCCCGCGCCCGTCACCCGCCAGGAGCCGTCGCATGCCCGCCCACGCCCCCGGGGGCACCGCTCCCGAAGGCGCCGACCACGAGGCCGCCCGCCGCGTCGTGCGGATCGTCCGCGAGACCCTCGGCGAGGACGCCGTCCCCGCCGCCTGTCTCCACGGCTCCGCCGTCCTCGGAGGGCTGCGGCCCACCAGCGACGTGGACGTCCTCGTCGTCCTCGCCCGGCGCACCACCGAGCGGGAACGCCGCGCCCTCACGGACGCCCTGCTCGCCGTCTCGGGCGCGCGGGCGTACGAGGGCCCCGCGCGGCCCGTCGAGCTGAGCCTGGTCGTCCACGCCGACGTACGCCCCTGGCGCTACCCGCCGGTCTGCGAGTACCTGTACGGGGAATGGCTCCGCGACGACTTCGAGCGCGGCCTCACCCCCGCCCCCGCGCCCTGCCCCGACCTCGCCCCGCTCCTCGTCATGGCCCGCACCGGGGACCTCTCCCTCCACGGCCCCCGTCCGTCCGCGCTCTTCGACCCGGTCCCGGAGCGCGATCTGCGCGCCGCGATCGTCGCGGGCGTCCCCGAACTGCTTGCCGACCTCGAAGACGACACCCGCAACGTGCTGCTGACCCTGGCCCGGATCCTCACCACCCTGCGCACCGGCCGGATCCGCTCGAAGGACGGGGCGGCGGCGTGGGTGCTCCGCGGGCTGCCCGAGGAACACCGACCCGTGCTGGTCGCCGCACGGGACCAGTACCTGGCGGGGGAGTACGGGGAATGGGTGGAACCGCTGCCCGCGGCGCGGGCGCACGCCGCGTACGTAGCAGAGGCGATCAAGAGGGCCTTCCCGGACTGAAGTTACCCGTCGGTTTCTCGTGACTTCCTCGGCGGACGGTCGTAGAACGTGTTCCCATTCACTCGCGAGTGAGGAAGATCACATGAGTGAACACCCCCTGTCCGCCCAGGGAGATCCACGGTTCAGCCGTCGCCGCTTTCTCGCGGGAACAGGTTCTGTTCTCGGCGCCGCCGCCCTCGCCGGCACGATCACGGCCCCCGCCCGCGCCGAAGTCCCCGGCCTGAACTGCACCCCCATCCCCGACGGTTCCCAGGTGCGCGCCCTCGTCGTCGGCACCGGCTACGGCGGCTCCGTCGCCGCCCTGCGGCTCGCCCGCGCCGGCGTCGACGTCCACATGATCGAGATGGGCATGGCCTGGGACGCCCCCGGGCCGGACGGCAGGATCTTCGCCAACACCACCAGGCCCGACTACCGCTCCTTCTGGCTGCGGACCCGCACCAAGCAGCCGCTGAGCCAGTTCCTCGGCTTCCCGCTCGACAAGGACGTGCCCGTGCACACCGGCATCCTCGACGCGGAGGACTTCGCCGGCATCACCGTCTACCAGGGGCGCGGCGTCGGCGGCGGCTCCCTCGTCAACGGGGGCATGGCCGTCACGCCGCTCCGGGAGCGCTTCCCGGCGATCCTCCCGACCGTCGACCCGGCCGAGATGTACTCCACCTACTACCCGCGCGCCAACGCGGGCCTGGGCGTCGGCTCGGTGGACGTCAGCTGGTGGGAGAGCCAGGACTGCTACCAGTACGCCCGGGTCGGCCGCAAGCACGCGCAGCGCTCCGGCTTCCCCTTCGTCTTCGTGCCCAACGTCTACGACTGGGACTACATGAAGCAGGAGGCCGCCGGGACCGTCCAGAAGTCCGCCCTGGAGGGCGAGGTCATCTACGGCAACAACGCCGGCAAGAAGAGCCTCCAGAAGACCTACCTCGCCCAGGCCGCCGCCACCGGCCGCGTGAACGTCTCCCCGCTCCACCGGGTGACGTCCGTCAGCCCGGCCGCCGCCGGCGGCTACACCGTCGTCATCGACCAGATCGACACCACCGGCGCCACCCTCGTCACCAAGACCGTCCGCGCCGACCGGGTCTTCTTCGCCGCCGGCAGCGTCGGCACCAGCAAGCTCCTCACCCGTCTCAGGGCCACCGGCACCCTGCCCGCCCTCAACGACCAGATCGGCAAGGGCTGGGGCGACAACGGCAACGTCATGTGCGGGCGTGCCAACCACATGTGGGACCCCACCGGGAAGCTCCAGTCCGCCATGCCCACCGCGGGCATCGACAACTGGGACGCCGGCGGGGCCTTCGCCGAGGTCGCCCCGCTGCCCACCGGCATCGAGACCTACGCGTCGTTCTACCTGTCCATCACCCGCACCCCGCGCCGCGCCGAGTTCACCTGGAACCCGTCCACCGGCAAGGTCGACCTGAGCTGGGACCGGGCCTGGAAGCAGACGTCCATCGACATGGCCAGGTCCATCTTCGACAAGATCAACAGCAAGGAGGGGACGATCTACCGGACCGACCTCTTCGGTGCCTACAAGATCTGGGGCGACCACCTCACCTACCACCCGCTCGGCGGCGCCGTCCTCGACCGGGCCACCGACAACCACGGACGCCTCCACGGCTACCAGGGCCTCTACGTCATCGACGGCTCCCTCATCCCGGGGAACACCAGCGTCAACCCCTTCGTCACCATCACCGCCCTCGCCGAGCGGAACATCGAGCGCATCATCGCCGAGGACTTCTGACCGCAGACACGGGGGAGGGGCCGGCCGGAACCCCGGCCGGCCCCTCCCCCCCTGGCGCTCAGTGCGTCGGCAGCACGCACACCGTGTCGAGCCCGAGCACCCGGTTGAGCCGGCCGAACGCCAGCCACGACCCCAGGCTCATCGTCAGCTCCACGATCTCCGCCTGGCTGTACCGCGCCGTCATCCGCGCCCAGAACTCCTCGTCGAGGCCGTGGTGGTCGAGCGCGTACCGCTCCGCGTACTCGGCCGCGAGCCGCGTCCGCTCGTCGAAGGCCTCCGAGACCTCCGTCTCGCGCCAGGCCGCGACGAGCTCGTCGAAGCCCTCCTCGACCTTCACGCCGTCCCGGTCGGTGCGCCAGTCCAGGCAGAAGCCGCAGCCGTTGATCTGCGCGATCCGCAGCCGCGCCGCCTCGAACTCGCGCAGCCCCAGGGTCGTGTGGGCGTACACGGACAGCGAGAAGTTCGCCGCCGCCGTCCCGATCTCCGGGACCATGTCGCCCCACACGTACCCGATCGGCTCCTGGCCCTCGGGGATGTCGATGATCACCGTGGTCTCCTTCCCAGCTTCCCGACCGCCGGCCGCAGCGGCACGTCCAGCGCGTCGTACAGTCCCGGCTCCGCCGCCACCAGCCAGTCGATCGCCCCGACGAGCCGTCCCACCGCCGTGGCGTTCCCGCCCGCCGAACGGTTCTCGCCCTCGTCGGTCGCCGCCACCGTCACCTCGATCCGGGGGCTCCCCTCGATGATCACCCGGTGCGCGCCGGCGCCGTCCGGAGGGACCGGCCAGTCCGGCGCGCACGAGGGGTGGATCCGGGTGACGTGCTCGATCACGATGCGGGGCTCCCCGCCGACGATCCCCTGCACCTCGAAGCGGACCGCGCCCTGCGTCCCCGCCTCGAAGACGCCCATCGTCCGCGTCTTCACCGTGGACTCCAGCGGGCGCCGCTCCAGCGTCTCGCGGATCCCGTCGAGCTCGGCCCCGAGCGCGCGGGCCATCAGCCGCACCTGCCCGCCCCAGATCATGGTGGGCACCGAGGGCCACAGCATGGGCGGCTCGTACTCCATCGGCCGGCCCATCCCCACCAGCTCCCGGACCGACTCCTCCTGCTCGTACGTCGAGTAGTCGAAGATCTCCTGGCAGCGGATCGCGTCCACCGTGGCGGCGAGCCCGCTCACCAGGAGCGGCAGCACGTCGTTGCCCCAGCCCGGGTCGACGCCCGACACGAAGAGCGAACCGCCGCCCTCGGCGACCGCCGCGAGCACCGGGTCCCGGAACTCGGGCGGCGCGTTGCGCTGGTCGTACAGCGGATACAGGGCGGGCGTCACCACCACCGCGCCCGCCGCCACCGCCCGGGCCACATCGGCGAGCGCCCCGTCGGGCCGGGTGTCGCCGGAGGCCGCGTACACCACCGCCCCCGGCCGCCCGTCCAGTACGGCGCCGACGTCGTCGACGGCCGCCACCCCGAGATCGCGTCCCAGTCCCGCGAGCCGGCCCGCGTCCCGGCCCACCTTGGCCGGGTCGGAGACGAGCACGGCCGCGAGCTCGAGACCCGGATGGGCGTCCACGGCGCGGATGGCCGCGCGCCCCACGTTCCCGGTACCCCACACCACCGTCCGAATCATGCGCGGAGGGTAGCGCCGGGACCCGAAGGTTCCCATACCCGCGACGCAATCTTCTGACGATACGTCAGGAATGGTGTGCGTCAGGCCAGACGCAGCGCCACGAACGGGATCGTGTCGCCCGGCAGGACGTACCGCTCCACCTCCACGAAGCCGCGCGCCAGGGCGAACCGCAGCCCCTCCTCGTTCGAGGCGAGGACCACCGTCTCCACGCCCTCGTCGCTCAGCGTCCGCGCGTGCGCGAGCCCCCGCTCGTACAGCGCCGTCCCGAAACCCCGCCCCCGGTACTCCGGCAGCGTCCGCGCGATGACGGTGGCCGCCGGGGTCTCCTCGTCCGGCGGACGCACCGTCGAACAGCCCACCGCCACGTCCCCGAGGTACGCGACGTCCAGCCGGTTCCGGCCCGCCCGCTCCCGCACCTCCTCGGGGGAGAGCACCGCCGTCGGGATGATCGTGTTGTGCACGGCCCGCCAGTCGGCGAGCTGCTCCCCGGTACGGGCCCGTTCGATGCGAAGATCACTCATCGGAGCAGGAAACCGCGCCCGCCCGGGCGGGTCAACCGCTTTCGGCGGCCCCGGCGGCCCCGGCGGCCCCGGCGGTCCGCCGTCCGGTGCTCACGCGTCCCCCGCCGCGGGGAGCCCCCGGACCGCCCGCGCCAGCGCGTCCCGGACCCGGTCCGTGTCCTCCTCCGTCGTGCGCCAGTTGCTGAACGCGGCGCGCAGCGCCGGCGTCCCGTGCAGGACCGTGGGGGTCAGGAACGCCTCGCCGGAGTCGGCGACCGCCCGCGCCACGGCGGCGAGCCGCTCCGCCGTCGGACCGTCGGCGAGGGTGAAGCAGACGACGTTCAGGTGCACCGGCGCGAGGAGCCGCAGCCCGGGCACCGCGGAGATCCCCTCGCCGAGGCGCCGGGCCAGCGCGACACAGCGCTCGACGATCTCGGCGTGCCCCTCGCGCCCGTACGCGGTCAGCGAGAACCAGGTGGCCAGGGCGCGCAGCCGGCGGGAGTTCTCCGGCGTCAGATGGAGGAAGTCGGGCGTCCCGGCGGGAAGGCCGAGATACGGCGACTCGTTGTGGAAGACCCGCACCTGGAGGTCCTGACGGCGGGTGAACTGGACGGCGGCGTCGTACGGGACGTTCAGCCACTTGTGCAGGTCCACGCAGATCGAGTCGGCCGCGTCCAGCCCGTCGACGAGCCCGGCACGGGCGGGCGAGAGCGCGGCGAACGCGCCGAACGCGGCGTCGACGTGCAGCCAGAAGTCGTACCGCTCCTTGAGGGCGGCGATCGCCCGCAGGTCGTCGAAGTCGACCGTGTTCACCGTCCCGGCGTTCGCGACCACGACGGCGGGCCGCCCGTCCAGCGCCTCCAGCGCCGCGGCCAGCGCGGTCACGTCCACGGCCTCGCGCTCCCCGCCGAGCAGCGGCACCGGCCGCAGCCGGTCCCGCCCGACGCCCAGCAAGGACAGCGCCTTGCCGATGCTGGAGTGCGGGCTGCCGGACAGCACGTCGACCGGCCCGAGCGCGGCCGCCCCGGCACGGGACACCGAAACGCCCAGCCGCTCGCCCAGCCACTCCCGGGCGACGGCGAGCCCCACGGTGTTGGACATCGTGGCGCCGCTGACGAACGCGCCCCCGTGCGCCTCGCCCAGCCCGAAGAGCTCCCGCAGCCAGCCCACCGTCTCGCGCTCCAGGGCGTCGGCGGTCGAGCCGCCGCCGCTGGAGCCGTTCTGGTCGTAGGCGCCGGTGAGCCAGTCGCCGGCCAGGGCCGCGGGGGTGGCGCCGCCGGTCACGAAGCCGAGGTAGCGCGGGCCCGCCGAGCCGGAGAACCCGGGCTCCCAGCGCTGTGCGAACCGGTCGAGCGCCCCCTGCGCGCCGACGCCTCCCCGCGGCAGCGGCTCGGGCTCGGGGGCCTTCGCGGGGGAGGCGACGGGCCGCTCGCCGACCCCGGAAAGCTCATGGGCCGCGACGTCGCGGACGGACTGGAGGAGTTCGGGCAGCCGGGCGAGGTCGGCGGCGAGCGTGGGATGCATGGCCTCAGGGTAGGGAGGCCGTCAGGGCGTTCGCAGGGGCCAATCCGAGGAGAGTGGCCTGGTGTGAGTCCCCGTCAGCAGGCCGATCGCCCTCAGCGGCACGCGACCGGACGGGCCGCGGAGGGCCGTCCGCTCGACCGGCCGTGGGGGAGGCGGGCCGGCGCCGGTGCTCCGGGCGACCGGCTGACGCGCCCCCCGCTCGTCGGGCCGGCGGTGCACGCCCGGGCGGCGCGGTCCTCCGGGCGTCGGCTCGACGGGGCGCGCCCGCCGCGGAAGCGGCCGTACGGGTGAGGGCGCGGTCGCGGGGGCAGTGCGGCCCGCCGAACGGGTACGGATCGCTGCATTGCCCCCCCCGGCCAGGAGGATGCCGTCCCATGCCCGTCCGCAAGGGCGCCCCCGCGCTGCTGAGCGCCGGCACGCTGTGCGCGGCCCTGTTGCTCACCGCCTGTGCGAGCCCCGCCCCGCCCGCGCCCGCCCCGACGTCCGCGCCCGCCTCGGGCGACAGCCGTCCCGCCCCGGGCCCGCCGGCCGGCGACGGCCTCGCCTCCGCCCCGGCCCCCGCACGCCGGATCCCCGGCGTCGGCCCCGGCACCCAGGCCCACGTGCCCGACGCCACCACCCAGGCCTTCGTCGTCACCGGAGCCGACGCCGACTCCAACACGGCCACCGCCACCCTGTACCGGCGCGACCCGGCGCGCGGCTGGACCGAGGTCGCCGGACCGTGGCCCGCCCGCAACGCCCTCCAGGGCTGGACCTCCGACCACACGGCCGGTGACCTGCGCTCTCCCATCGGGGTCTTCCGGCTCGGCGACGCGGGTGGACGGCTGCCCGACCCCGGCGCCCGGCTCCCGTACGACCAGGACGAGGAGTTCGACATCAGCGGCACCGGCTTCATGGGCGAGCCGCTGGGAGGCTCCTTCGACCACGTGATCGCCATCGACTACAACCGGGTGCCCGGCCGTACCCCGCTCGACAAGGAGCGCCCCCTCGGCGACGAGAAGGGCGGAGGCGTCTGGATCCACGTCGACCACGGCGGCCCCACCCAGGCCTGCGTCGCCCTGGAGCGGGAGGCGCTGCGCGAGCTCCTGCGCGCCCTCGACCCGGCCGCGGAACCCGTCGTCGTCATGGGCCCGGCGTCCGAACTCGCGCGGTGACGGCCGGCGCGGCGCCGGAGCCGGACACCCGCCGCGCGGAGCCGGCTCCGCGCGGCCCGGTCCGCTCGCCGCGCGGAGCCGGTTCCGGCCGCCCCGGCCGCTCGCCGCGCGGAGGTCAGTGCCCGCCGCCCGAGCCCACCGCCCCGCGGAACGAGCCCGTGTGCTTGCGGACCTGTTCCGGCGTCAGATACGCGTCGGTGTACTCGAAGTCCCGCAGCGTCCCCGCCTTCGAGGCCAGGAACCCGGTCCGTACGTAGTCGTCGCCCGCGACGGCGTTGAGCAGCCAGTTCGTCATCACCCGGGTCTTGGCCACGTTGGTCCGCAGCGCCGCCCAGTGGTAGCCGCGGGCCACGGCCTGGGCGGGCGCCCCGTGCAGCTCCACGCCGAGCGGCTTCGACACCCCGTCCATGCCGCCCAGGTCCACCACGAGCCCCAGGTCCTTGTGGGCGTACGGGTAGGTCCGCTCGCCCCGGAGCGTCGCGACCAGGTTGTCGGCGACGGCCTTGCCCTGCCGCATCGCGTGCTGCGCGGTCGGCGGGCAGATCGCGCCCTCCTCGCCCTTGGCGAGATCGGGGACGGCCGCGGCGTCGCCCAGCGCCCACACCCCGTCGAGGCCCGGCACGACCATCTCGGCCGAGACGACGAGCCGGCCCCGGAGGGTCTCCGCTCCCAGCGTGCCGATCAGCGGACTCGCGGCCACGCCGGCCGTCCAGATCAGCGTCCGGCTCGGCAGCACCCGTCCGTCGGTGAGCGTCACCGACTCCTCGTCCACCGAGGCCACCGACACGCCGAGCGACACCTCGATGCCGCGCTTCGTCAGGATGTCCATGGCGGCGGCGCCCAGCTTGTCGCCCAGCTCGGGCATCAGCTTCGGCGCGATGTCCACCAGGTGCCACTTGATGAGGCCGGGGTCGAGCCGGGGGTACCGCTTGACCGCGTTGTGCGTGAGGAGTTGGAGACAGGCCGCCGTCTCCGTCCCCGCGTACCCGCCGCCGACCACGACGAACTGCAGCCGCGCGGCCCGCTCCTCCTCGTCGTCGCTCGCGTCCGCCAGGTCCAGCTGGGCGATGACGTGGTCGCGGATGTAGACGGCCTCCGCGAGGGTCTTCATCCCGCGCGCGTGCTCGGCGAGTCCCGGGATGTCGAAGGTGCGGGTCACGCTGCCGGGCGCGAGGACGAGATGGTCGTACTGCTCCGTCACGAACTCACCGGTGATCGTCCGCACCACACAGGCCTTCGCCGCCGTGTCGATGCCGACCACACCGCCCGGCACGATCCGGGTCCGGTGCCGCTGGCTGCGCCGCAGGGAGAGCGCGACCGACTGCGGGGTCAGCACCCCGGCGGCCACCTGGGGGAGCAGCGGCAGGTAGAGCTGGTACGAGAACGGGGAGAGGAGCGTGATCACCGCCTCCCGTTCGGTGAGGCGCCGTTCGAGCCGCCGCACACAGCCCACCCCGGCGAAGCCGGCGCCCACCACGAGGATCCTCGGTCGCGTCACGCTGTCCGCCTTTCCGTATGAGTCGTGGTCCAACCTTTTTATCGTGATTGGTGCCATATTGCTCATCGGGTCACGTTGCGGAAGACCCTGCGAAGGCCCCACGGAAGGCCTCCGGAAGCCCCCAGCGGAAGGCGGGACAGCGCGCATGAGCACGTACCAGGTCGGCTACTTCGTCGGCAGCCTCTCGACGAAGTCCATCAACCGGGTCCTGTCCCGGGCCCTGATCCGTGTCGCGCCCCCCGGCCTCGAGTTCCGGGAGATCCCCATCAAGGACCTCCCGCTCTACAACCACGACTTCGACGCCGACTACCCGCCCGAGGGCAAGGCGCTCAAGGAGGCCATCGCGGCCGTCGACGCGATCCTCTTCGTGACACCGGAGTACAACCGGTCCATCCCCGGCGCCCTCAAGAACGCCATCGACTGGGCCAGCCGTCCCTGGGGCACGAACTCCTTCACCCACAAGCCGTCCGCCGTCATCGGCGCCTCGCCCGGCAAGATCGGCACGGCCGTCGCGCAGCAGAGCCTCCGGTCGGTGCTCAGCTTCTGCAACTCCCCGCAGATGAACGCCCCGGAGGCGTACATCCAGTTCACCCCGGGGCTGTTCGGCGAGGACGGCGAGGTCACCGACCCGACCACCCAGCAGTTCCTGACCGACTTCATGACCGACTTCAAGGCCTTCGTGGAGCGCGTCCTCACCGTCCTGCCGCCCCGGCGCTGAGGCGCCGGAACGGCGCCGTGGGCCAGGGGGCGGCGCCGTGCGTCAGAGGACGGCGATCCCCAGGGGGCGGGAGCCCGCGGGGAGACGGCGGGTGTCGCCCGTGGCGAGGTCGACGACGGTCAGACCGTCCCAGTACCCGTCCCGGGTGAACCCGCCCGTCACGTAGGCGGTGCGGCCGTCGCGCGACACGGCCACGCTCTCGTGCGGGCCCTCCAGGGGGTGGACCCGCTCGGCCCCGTCGGGCGTGCGCACCGTCAGGGAGGGGCCGCGGTCCACGTCCGGGTCGATCGGCCCGGTGCCGACGGCCAGCAGCGTCCCGTCGGCGGTCACGGTCGCGCCGTGCTGATGGGTGTTCGCGGTCATCGGCTCGATCGTCGTCCGGCCCGTCCTGGGGTCGACCACCGCGAGCCGCTCGCCCTCGAAGGGCAGCAGCAGCTTCCCGTCCGAGGGTCGCACGGCCGTGTAGTGCGGCTTGAGCCAGGAGCCGAGCCCGCCCTCCGTGCCGTACGGGGCGACCTCGATCCGGCGCGGGGCCAGCGTCCTCGCCGTGACGACCGTGACGTCGAAGGAGTCGTGGTTCGTCGCGTACACCTCGGCGCCGTCCCGCGACACGTCCACGTCGAACGGCCGCCGGCCGACCGGGACGGCGTCCGTGACCTTCAGCGCCGCCGTGTCGACGACCTCAAGGGCGCCGTTCCCACCGGGCACGTTGACCCCCACGTACACCCGCCGCCCGTCCGGGGCGAGCGCGATGCCCATGCCGCCGCCCCGGTACTCGCCCGTGGTCACCGGCCCGGTGTCCGTGCGGTACGGGATCAGCGCGAGGCGTTCACGGCGCGCCGTGTCCACGACCGCCACCCCCTCGGCGGTCGCCACCCAGGCACGCCCGTCCTCGCCGACGGCCAGGCCGTACGGCGCGGTGCCGACCTCCACGGAGCCGGTGGCGCCCCGCGCGGGGTCGACGAAGGTGACCGTGTCGGAGCCGAAGTCGGTGACGAGGAGGGTGCCCGGGGCGGTCGTCCCGGCCGGGACGGGCGTCACGGTGACGGCGGAGCCGGAGGCGGCCGGTTCGGCCGTGGGGGAGGCTCCGGCGGGCGTCGTCCCGCCGGCGGCGGAAGCCGGCCCTCCGGAGCCCTGGGCGCAGCCCGCGAGCAGGACCGCGGCCACCGCGCCGGTCAGGAGCGCCCGGGCGGCACGGGACGGACGGCGGAACTTCGGCATGACGGACTCCTCGGTACGGCGACCGCGCGGACGGACCCGCCGGGGTGCCCGCGCCCTGCCCCGATCCTCCGCCCGCGACCGCCCCCGCCGGGTCCGCCACCCGTCTCCGGAGGGACGGCGGGACGGCCGACCCCGGGGTCCACCGATCGGTCGATCCGCCGCGCGGGGCTCAGGCCCCGAGGGCGTCCAGGAAGCACAGCACCCGCTCGACGCACAGCGCGGCCGCCTCCGGCACGTGGTCGGGCGCCCCGCGCTCCGCGAACAGATGGGCCGTGCCCGGGTACAGGAACAGCTGCCGGTCCCCGGCGCCCGCCACCAGCGCGCGCGCCGCCTCCAGGTCCCCCTCGCCGGTGAAGTACGGATCGGCGTCCATGCCGTGCACCTGGACGGGCACGTCCTCCGGCCAGGCCGCGCCGAACGCGTCCGCCGGCACACAGGCGCCGAACAGCAGGGCGCCGGCCGCCCCGGGCCGGGTCTGCGCCAGCTTCTGGGCGGGCAGCACGCCGAGCGAGAACCCCGCGTACACGACGTCCTCCGGAAGCCCCTCGGCCGCCCGCACGCCCCGCGCCACGATCGTGCCGAAGCCGACCTCCTGGGCGTACCCGCCGCCGGTCTCCAGGTCCTCGAAGACCCGCCCCTCGTACAGATCGGGCACGTGCACCGTGTGCCCGGCCCGCCGCAGCCCGTCGGCGAACGCGCCGACGCCCTCCGTCAGTCCGAGCGCGTGGTGGAAGAGCAGTACCTCGGCCATGTCGTCCTCCCCTGGATCACCGCACGGGGCCCGCTCGCGTCGAGACGCGGGCCGCTTCGGGAGGCAGCATGACGCACGCCACCGACAGCGGCCCGGGACACGGCTTCCGCGAGGTCAGCGCATCGGCCGGTGCGGGACGACGGCCCCCGCCTGGCCCATCACGCCCCCGGCACCGCCGACGCCCATGGGGCCGCCGACACCGGGGTGCGGCGCACCGGCGTGCACGACGGCGCCCTGCGGTCCGGGGATCCCCTGCGGAGGCATCTGGATCACCCGGCTCAGATCCCGCAGAACCTCCTCGGCGACCTGGCGGACGTCACCGGGAACGTCCCCCCGCTCCCGTATGAGCTCGGCATAGATCGGTGCCGTGCCGTCCGCGTGGTTCATGGGGCTCGCTTCCTTCGTCTGAGGCCGGTTCCGTCACCGACGGGCAGACGGCGAGTCTACGGGGCACCACCGACACGCCCGGGATCGGGAGCCCGCTCGGCGCCCCCGCCCGCCCCGCCCCGCCGCGAAATTCGGTGTCCCGCCCGGCCGCCCCGCCCCAGAATGGATCACCGAACACACGGGAGGGACCCCATGAGCCAGGCGACCCTGACTCTGCACGACCTGATGCCGTCCGACGAACTCGCCGCCGCTCTGGCGAACGGGCACGTCACGCGCAAGCACCACCCCGAGCTGCCGCTGTCGATCTACACGTACACGCGCGCGTGCCAGTACGCCCAGCACTGGAACCGGGCCACCACGCGCTGTCGCGGCCTCGTCGCCGACGACGCCACCGGGCGGATCGTCGCGCTCCCCCTCCCCAAGTTCTTCAACCTCTCCGAGCACGCCGGCGACCGCCCCTACGCGCCCCCGCTGCCCGACGAGCCCTTCGAGGTGTACGACAAGGTCGACGGCAGCCTCGCCGTCGTCTTCCACTACGCCGACCGCTGGCACGTCGCCTCCAAGGGCTCCTTCACCAGCGGCCAGGCCACCTGGGCCCAGCGCCGCCTCGACGCCGCCGACACCACGGGCCTGACCCCCGGCGTCACCTACCTCGCCGAGATGCTCTACCCGGGCAACCGCATCGTCGTGAACTACGGCGACCGCCGCGACCTCGTGCTGCTCGCCGCCTTCCGCGCGGACGGCACCGAACTGCCCCTCGCCGAGGCGGCCGAGGGGTGGGAGCCCCTCGGCTCCGTCGTCCGCACGTGGCCCGCCATGGACGTCGCCGAGCTCGTCGCCCTGACCGAGTCCAGCACCCTTCCCGGCGGCACCCCGGCCACCGGCACCGACGCCGAGGGCTTCGTCCTGCGCTTCGCCTCCGGCCTGCGCGCCAAGGCCAAGCTCAGCGAGTACGTGCGCCTGCACAAGGTCCTCACCGGCGTCACCGAGCGGGACATCTGGCGCGGCCACGGCATCCAGCGGTTCGCCGGCCTCCCCGCCGGCGAGGTCGCCAAGGGCCTCGGCTGCGCCGTCACCGACGTCGAGGCCTCCGGCGGCAAGCCCCTGGACGCCCTCCTTGAACAGGTCCCGGACGAGTTCGACGCCTGGGTGCGCGAGGTGATCGCGAAGCTGGAGGCGGCCGCGGCGGAGCGCGAGCGGGCCGTCGACGAGGAGTACGCCCGCCTCGCCCACCTCGCCGACGACCGGGCCGCCTTCGCCCGCGCCGCCTCGGGCCTCACCGACCGGGCGCTGCGCGCCCTCCTCTTCCTGCGCCTCGACGGGCGCCCCACCGACCTCCTCGTCTGGCGCCAGCTGCGCCCCGAGGCCACCGACCCCTTCGCCCACGACGAGGAGAACCGACCGTGCCTGTCGTCCATCTCATGACCGGCCTCCCGGCCTCCGGGAAGACGACGGCCGCCCGCGCCCTCCAGGCCGAGGCCGAGGGGCGGATGCGCCGCGTCAACCTCGACGACCTCCGCGCCATGCTCGACGTCCCGTCGCCGGACCGCGGCCGGTCCCACAAGCACGAGCAGACGGTGCTCGGCATCCAGGACGCGGCGGTCCGCGCCGCCGTCGACGACGGCTTCGACGTCGTCGTCGACAACACGCACCTGACGCCGCACGTCCCCAAGCGGCTCAAGGCGGCCGTCGGCGGCCTGGCCACCTTCGCCGTCCACGACTTCACCGGCGTGCCCGTCGACGAGTGCGTCCGCCGCGACGCCGCCCGCGAGCGACCCGTCGGCGAGGAGATCATCCGCATCCTCGCCGACAAGCACGCCAAGGCGACCCGGGGAGGCTGGCGGCTCACCGCGGACTGGCTCAACGACCGCCCCGCCGTCGGAGAGCCGTACGTCCCCGACCCGGCGCTCCCCACCGCCGTCATGTGCGACATCGACGGCACCCTCGCGCTGCGCGTCGACCGGGGTCCGTACGACTTCGGCCGCTGCGACCGCGACCTGGTCAACCCCTCCGTCCGCGACGCCCTGCGCGCCTTCCGGCACTCCGAGCGGGACCGGATCGTCCTCCTCTCCGGGCGCAGCGAGGACCACCGTGCCCTCACCGAGAGCTGGCTCGCCCGGCACGAGGTGCCGTACGACGAGCTGTGGATGCGCGCCTCCGGCGACGGCCGCGGCGACGACCTCGTGAAGGCGGAGCTCTTCGACGCCCATGTGCGCCACCGGTACGCGGTCCGGGTCTCCCTGGACGACCGCGACCGCGTCGTCGCCCTCTGGCGCCGGATGGGCCTTCCCACCTGGCAGGTCAACTACGGCGCCTTCTGACCCGGTCCGGCCGGGCGCCGACGGGGGTGGGACCGCCCACCCCCGTCGGCGTGTCAGGATCGTGGGATGGTGGAGAAGATCATCGCGGCGTGCGACGGCGCGTCGAAGGGAAACCCCGGCCCCGCGGCCTGGGCATGGGTCATCGGCCGCGCCGACGGGGCGATCGACCGCTGGGAGGCGGGCCCCCTCGGCAGGGCGACCAACAACGTGGCCGAACTCACGGCCCTGGAGCGCCTCCTGGAGGCCCTGGACCCCGCACTGCCCGCCGAGGTCCGCATGGACTCGCAGTACGCCATGAAGGCCGTCACGACCTGGCTCCCCGGCTGGCGCCGCAAGGGCTGGAAGACCGCCGCCGGCACCCCGGTCGCCAACAAGGACCTGGTCGTACGGATCGACGCGCTGCTCACCGGCCGGGACATCGACTTCGTGTACGTCCCCGCGCACCAGGTCGACGGCGACCCCCTCAACGACGCAGCCGACCGCGCGGCCAGCCACTCCGCCCGCACCCAGGAGCCCCTCGCCTCCGCCGACGGAGCCGAACTGCCCGCGGCCGACCCCGCCACGCGCACCTCCACGCCCCGGGCGCGCTCCTCTGCGCCCCGTAAGGGCTCCGCGGGCTCCGGCGGGGGTTCCGCCCGTGGGACTCGCCCGTCCGGCCGCACCCTCAACGCCAAATTCCCGGGCCGCTGCCGCTGTGGTCGTGCCTACGACAAGGGCGAGAGCATCGCGAAGAACTCCGACGGCTGGGGCCATCCCACCTGCGTCTGAACCGAAGGGCCGTCCGACTGGCGGGCGGCCCCGTCCGGCCCGTGAGACCGCTCGACCCGGGCGCACGACAGGCTTCACCCTCGCGTGGACGCCGGTTCTCCCGGGGTTCTGTTCTCGGAGCGGTTGTGGCTGCATACTGATCCTCCTCGCACCCGGTGGCGAACCGTTTTACCTGCTCATTTGTCGTTCTCACGACACTTTCGGCACCGGGCGAGAACCCCCTCCTGCTGCCGCCGCGGACTCCCCGCGGCGGGAGTCGTCCCTGCCCGTGAAAGACCCGAGGTTCCGTGCCAGTACCTGTTCTCCTGACCGGGCGCTCCGTGCGCCTGGAGCCGCTGGCGATGCGGCACGCCGAAGCCCTCGCCCGGGCCGGCGGGGCGGACCGATCGGCCTACGCCTTCACCCCCGTACCCGATGGCCTCGAATCGGCCCTCGACTACATCGCCCGCGCCCTCGCCGATCAGGCGGCAGGCCGTTGCCTGCCCTTCGCCCTGGTCAGTACGGCCGACGAGAGAGTCATCGGCTCGACCCGCTTCCTCGAACTCGACTACTGGCGGGGCCCGCTGGTGTGGCCGCCGGTGCCCGGCATGCCCCACGGCGATCCGCTGACCGCCGTCCCGGACGCTGCCGAGATCGGCAACACCTGGATCGCCGGCGACGCCCGGGGCACCGGAATCAACACCGAGGCCAAGTACCTCATGCTCCGGCACGCCTTCGAGGCCTGGGGCGTGCGCCGCATCACCATGCGCGCCGACGCCCGCAACACCCGCTCCAGAATCGCCATCGAACGGCTCGGGGCGACCTGCGAGGGCATCCGCCGCGCCCACTCCCGTGGACTCGACGGCGCCGTCCGCGACACGGCCTTCTACTCGATCCTCGACGAGGAATGGCCCACCGTCCGGGACATCATCGAGCTGCGGCTCTCCGCCCCCCGGCAGGTGCGCGTTCCCCAGGACCTGCTGCCCGCCTGAGGCCCGCGGGCCCTCCGCCGCCCCGGCCCCTCCCGACGGACCCCCGCCGACCGGGGCCGGGGCGGCGCGCGACCGGCTCCCCGACCCCGTCCCGTCGCCCTGATCCGGCACTCGCGTCCGCGGCCCGCCGGTGGTTCCATGGAGGTGACGGGAAGGGCTCGGTGTGAGGACGCGGAGTAGCGGCCCCCACCGGACCGCGCACCGTGCAATCAGGATCCGCGAGAAGCGGATGAGCCCTTCCCGCCCCTTCGCTCCACCCCCTCCCAGGGGGTGCGGCACGCCCCGGTACGGTGGCCGTGACAACGACGTCGTGCCACCCGAAGGAACCGAGTGACCGTGCCGACCGGAACCCCCGACGTGCTCCTCCGGACGGAGGGCCGGACCGGATTCATCACCCTGAACCGGCCCCGCGCCATCAACGCGCTCACCCACGCCATGGTCCGCGCCGTCGACGGCGCGCTCACCGCCTGGGAGCACGATCCGGCCGTCACCACCGTCGTCATCGAGGGCGCCGGCGAGCGAGGCCTCTGCGCCGGCGGCGACATCCGCGCCATCCACGACGACGCACGCGCCGGCGGCTCCGCCTCCGCGGCCTTCTGGCGGGACGAGTACCGGCTCAACGCCCGCATCTCCCACTACCCGAAGCCCTACGTCGCCCTCATGGACGGCATCGTGATGGGCGGCGGCGTCGGCGTCTCCGCACATGGCTCCGTCCGCGTCGTCACCGAACGCTCCCGGGTCGCCATGCCCGAGACCGGCATCGGCTTCGTCCCCGACGTCGGCGGCACCCGCCTCCTCGGCCGCGCCCCCGGCGAACTCGGCACCCACCTCGCCCTCACCGGCGGCCACGTCGGAGCGGCCGACGCCCTCCTCACCGGCCTCGCCGACGCCTGCGTGCCCTCCGCCGAACTGCCCGCCCTGACCCGCGACCTGACGGCCCTGCCGGCCGAGGAGGCACTCGCCCGCCACGCCGTCGCGCCGCCCGCCGGCGTCCTCGCCGAGCAGCGGGAGTGGATCGACGCCTGCTACACCGCCCCGACCGTCGAGGAGATCGTCGAGCGACTCTTCGACACCGGCGTCCCCGACGCCAAGGAGGCGGCCGAGACCCTCCTCGCGCGCTCCCCGGCCGCCCTCAAGGCGACCCTGGCCACGCTCCGCCGCTCCCGTACCCTCGCCACCCTCGAAGAGGTCCTCGACCTGGAGTACCGCGTCTCCTGCGCGGCCCTCACCACCCCCGACCTCGTCGAGGGCATCCGCGCCCAGGTCGTCGACAAGGACCGCGACCCCCACTGGACCCCGGCCACCCTCGCCGAGGTCACGGAGGCCGACGTCGCCCGCTACTTCGCCGTGCCGGCCGACGGCGACCTCGGCCTGGCCGCCGCGACCGCCGGCCACGGGGAGCGAGGCGGCGCGTGACCACGACCACCTCCTTCCAGCCCGTCCTCGACCGCATCGCCGAGGAGATCGCGGAGCTCACGGACCGGGGCACCCCGGCCGACTACATCCCGGCCCTCGCGGCGGGCGACCCGCGCGAGTTCGGCATGGCCGTGGCGGAACTCGACGGCACGGTCTACGGAGTGGGGGACTGGCGCCGCCCCTTCTCCACGCAGTCCGTCACCAAGGTCTTCACCCTCGCGCTCGCCCTCGCCGGGGAGGGCGAGGCGCTCTGGGCCCACGTCGGCCGGGAGCCCTCCGGCGACCCGTTCAACTCCCTCGTCCAGCTGGAGTACGAGCACGGCATCCCGCGCAACCCGTTCATCAACGCGGGCGCCCTCGTCGTCACCGACCGGCTGCACCGCCTGACCGGCGACGCCTCCGGGGAACTGCTCGCTTTCCTGCGCGCCGAGAGCGGCAACCCGGACCTCGCCTTCGACGCCGACGTCGCCGCCTCCGAAGCCGCCCACGGCGACCGCAACGCGGCCCTCGCCCACTTCATGGCCTCCTACGGCAACATCACGGGCCCGGTGCCCGAGCTGCTGCGCGAGTACTTCCGGCAGTGCTCCCTGGAGGCCTCCTGCGCCGACCTGGCCCTCGCCACCGGCTTCCTGGCCCGGCACGGCCTCCGCGCCGACGGCAGCCGTCTGCTGACCCGCAGCCAGGCCAAGCAGGTCAACGCCGTCATGCTCACCTGTGGCACCTACGACGCGGCCGGCGACTTCGCCTACCGCGTCGGGCTCCCGGGCAAGAGCGGCGTCGGCGGAGCCGTCGTCGCCGTCGTCCCGGGCCGCTGCACCCTGTGCGTCTGGAGCCCGGGCCTGGACAGCCGGGGAAACTCGGTGGCGGGAGTGGCCGCGCTCGACCGCTTCACGACCATCACGGGCCTGTCGGTCTTCTGACCGGGCCCGCCGTTCGGCCGGTGGTCAGCGGGGCCAGTCGGGGGCCGGGTCCTCGTCGAGGAGGGGCCGGAGGGCGCCCACGACCGCGCCGACGCACACGTCGCGCAGCTCGGTGCGCGTGCAGGTCTCGTGGGTCAGCCAGTCCACGCACAGCACCTGCACGAAGACCAGCCAGCTCTTCAGGACGCCCGACACGGCCGCCCGCGTCCGGTCGTCGGCGAGCGGCAGCACGCCGAGCAGGCGCTCGCGCAGGGCGTCCAGTTCGTCGGTGATGATCGTCTGGACGAGGAGGTCGCCGGCCAGGACGCGGTTCGCCGCGAGAACCGTGTTGCGGTTCGCCGCGAAGTACTCGATGTGCGCGTCCAGGCCCTGCGTCAGCTGTTCGACCAGGGTGTCGGCGGGGTCGAGCCGCGTCTTCGCGAGCAGCTGTGCGGAGACCTCCCGGTAGAGCGCGGCGAACAGCTCCCGCTTGCCGGGGAAGTGCTGGTAGAGCAGCGCCCGGGAGACCCCGGCCCGCTCGGCGACCTCCTCCATCAGCACCTCGTCGTACGGCAGCGCGGCGAAGAGCCGTGCGGCGACGTCCAGGAGCTGGGCGCGGCGTTCGGCGGGGCTGAGGCGTCTGCGGGGCGGCACCCCGCCATGTTACTTGACATGTGTCCAGTAAGCGGCCGTACGCTGAGGCCCACCACTACTGGACGCGTGTCTACTTGATGGGGGGTCGCACACATGACCAGAGCCGGAGTGCTTCGGGGGCTCGTCCTGGCCATGGGGTACGCCTGCGTGGCGATCGGGCTCCTCCACGTCCTGCTCGGCAACGCCGCGATCCCGGGTGCCGGATCGGCCGGCCCCACGGTCGACAGCCTCGGCCGGTTCCTCGGCGCGACCTTCGCCGGCTACGGCCTCGCCTGGCTCTGGGCGGCGCGGCAGTCGCCCGTCCCCGCCGCGGTCGTACGGGGGCTCACCGCCGTGTTCCTGCTGGGCGCCCTCGGAAGGCTCCTCTCCCTCGCCGTCGAAGGACGGCCGCACTGGTTCCAGCTGGCGCTCGCCGCCCTCGAACTCGCCCTCTCCCCGCTGCTGTTCCTGCTGGCGGACGCGGATGAGCGGGCCGGGAGCGGGGCCGCCGCCTGACGGAGGGACGGCGACTCAGCCCCGGCGCGCGGGCGCGGCCGCCCGCCCTTCGCCGCCGAGCGCCGCGGGCTCGCCCAGGGCCCCGGCCGCCGTCCGCCAGGCCTCGGTCACGGCCCCGTGCGCGAGCTCCGTCGCCGCGGCCACGTCGTCGGGCAGCCGCAGCGGCGTGCCGATGTGGACGTGCAGGCCCGGCCTGCGGACGGGCGCGGTCAGCACTCCGGCGAGCTGCTTCGCCCGCCCGCCCGAGGTGATCCGCCGGGCCCCGGCCTGACCGATCGGCACGACCGGCGCCCCCGTCGCCCGCGCGAGCCGTGCGAGGCCGGTGCGGAACGTCTCCGGCGGGTTCTCGGCGGCGTCCCGGCGCGGCGGGATGCGCCCCTCCGCGTACAGCATCACGTGCCGCCCCGAGGCGAGCGCGACCGCCGCGTGGTCCAGGGCCGCCGCCGCGTGCGCCGAGCCGCGGTGGACGGGGACGTGCCCCTCGCGGGTCAGCGCCCGGCCGAGGACCGGCACCCGCCAGAGCCCCGAGGTGGCGAGCAGGACGGGCTCGACGGCCAGCCGCCTGCGGAGCGCGGCGAGCACGAGCGCCGGGTCGGCGAGCGACGTGTGGTTCACGACGAGGATGCTGCCCGGCTCGACACGGGCCCCGGGGTCCGAGGTGACGGTCAGCCGCCCGAAGAACGGGACGACGTGGGCGGCGAGACGACTGAGCACGGGAGGCCCCCTGGGTCCGAGGCGGAACGGTGACGGAACCATCGTCCAGGGCCCCCGCGGACCGGACATGAGCGCTCGTACTCAACCGCCGGGCGTGCCCCCGTACTCAACCGCGCCCCGTACTCCGTCTAGGCTGAGGCCTCTCAGGGGATCATGGGGCGACGGGGAGGGACGGGCACGGTGAGCAGTCCCGCACGCCGACTCGCGGCCCTCGTGCCCGCGATGCTCTGCGTGCTCTGGTCCTTGCTGTGGGCCCCGGCGTACGACGCGCCGGCGTACGAGGCCCCGGCGTACGACGCGCCGGTGCACGAGGTCCCGGCGCGTGACGTCCGGACGACGGCCGGGCCCCCGCGGGACCTCCCGGCGGCGAGCGCCGCCCACCGAGCCGACGCCCACCACGTCGCCGCGCACCAGGCCCGCCCCCACCCCTCCGACGCTCGGTCGGCCGCCCCCTCCCGCCCCGCACCGCGTGCCGGCGCGCAGGAGCCGCGCTTCGCGCCCGCCGCCGTGGTGGGGCTCCCGGCAGCCGTCGAGAGCCCCGTACGCTTCCCGGCACCGCCCGCCGCCCCGGCCGTCGCGCCGGCCGGCCCCTCCGTACCCGCGCGCGGTCTCCTCGAAGGCGACCCGCGCCGCGAGCGGGCGCCGCCCGGCGGTCCCCGCGGCCCGCGCGAGTCGCGCGGACCACCCTCCACCCGGCACAGCTGACGTCCTCCCGCGTCGCCGTCCGGGCCCTCGGCATGCCCACGGACCGGTCCTCGACGCGCATCCGACCGTACGCCCCGCCGGACCGCGGGCGCCCCCACAGGGGCGGCGCCCGCTCCGGGTCCGCCCGCCCGTGGAGACCCCATGTCCTCTCGTGCCTCGCTCCGGCGCGCGCTCCTCGCGCTCGCCGTCGTCGCGCTCTCCCTCTGGATCACCCTGACCACCCCGCCCCGCCTCGGACTCGACCTGCGCGGCGGCACCCGCATCGTCCTGCAGACCGAGGACGGACCCACCACCCGCGCCGACGCCGCCGCCACCGACCGCGCCCTGGAGGTGCTCCGCAAGCGCGTGGACGGCCTCGGCGTCGCGGAGCCGTCCCTCGCCCGCTCCGGCGAGCGACGCATCGTCGTCGAACTGCCGGGCCTGCGCGACCCGCGCCAGGCGGCCGAGACCATCGGCCGTACGGCGCAGCTCACCTTCCACGCCGTCACCGGCGCGGCCCGGGGGCCGGCCGGACCGGCCGCCGCCGACGGGACGCGCGTCCTGGCCGACCCCGACGCCCCGGGCGGCTTCCTCGCCCTCGCCGCACCCGCCCTCACCGGCGACGGCGTCAAGAGCGCCGAGGCCGTCCTCGACACCGCGACCGGCCGGGGCTGGACCGTCGACCTCGCCTTCCACGGCCGCGCGGCCGACGGCTGGGCGCGGCTGACCGGCGACGCCGCCTGCGCCGCCCCCGCGGACCCGGCGCGCCGGGTCGCGATCGTCCTCGACGACCGGATCGTCTCCGCGCCCGGCATGCAGGCCGGCGTGCCCTGCGGCGCGGGCATCGGCGGAGGCTCCGCGCAGATCACCGGCGGCTTCTCCGCGCAGGAGGCCCGTGACCTCGCCGCGCTCGTCCAGGGCGGCGCGCTGCCCGTGCCGGTGACGACGGTCGAGCAGAGCACCGTGGGTCCGACGCTGGGCGCCGAGGCGATCCGGGCGAGTGCCCTGGCCGCCGTCATCGGCCTGGCCTGCACGGGACTCTTCGTGATGCTCGTCTACCGGCTCCTCGGAGTCCTCGCCACGATCGCCCTGCTGCTGTACGGACTGATCTCGTACGCCGCCGTCGTCGCGCTGGGCGCCACCCTCACCCTGCCCGGTCTCGCCGGCTTCGTCCTCGCCGTCGGCATCGCCGTCGACGCGAACGTCCTGGTCTTCGAACGGGCCAGGGAGGAGTACGCGTCGCTCGGCCGGGCCGCCGGGCGGGATCTGCGGCGGCCGGTGGCGACGGCGTTCGACAGGGTGTGGAGCGCGGTCGCGGACTCGCACGTCACCACCCTGCTCGCGGCCGGCCTCCTGTTCGTCTTCGCCACGGGACCCGTCAAGGGCTTCGGCGTGACGCTCGCGATCGGCGTCCTCGCCTCCCTGATCACCGCGATGGTGATCACCCGGCTCCTCGCCGACCTCACGCTCCGCCTGCCCGCCGTCCGCAGGCGGCCGGCGGTGACCGGGATGGCCGCGCTCGGCAGGCTGCGGACCAGGCTGGCCCGCCGGGCGCCCCGCCTGATGGCGAACCGGCGCCGCTGGCTGACCGGATGTGCCGGGCTGCTGCTCGTGGCCCTCGCCGGAATCGGCGTGCGGGGCGTGGAGTTCGGCGTCGAGTTCACCGGCGGCCGGGTCGTCCGGTACGCCGCCGACCGTCCGGTGGACGCGGACACGGCCCGTACGGCCGTCGCGCGCGCCGGTTTCCCCGACGCCGTCGTGCAGACCACCGGCGGCGGCGACGTCTCGGTGCGCGTCCGGGAGACCGGGGACGGCGAGCAGCGGGAGATCCGGGAGGCGCTCGCCCGGGTCGCGGGCCCGGTGGAGGTGGAGCGGGACGACCTGATCGGCCCGAGCCTGGGCGGAGAGCTGCGCGCCCACGCCCTCCTCGCGCTCGGCCTCGCCGTGGCGGCGCAACTGGCCTATCTGACCCTGCGGTTCCGCTGGACGTACGCGACGGCGGCGGTGGCGGCGATGGCGCAGGACGTGCTGCTCGTGGTCGGTCTCTTCGCCTGGCTGGGCAAGCCGGTGGACAGCGTCTTCCTGGCCGCGCTGCTCACCGTCGTCGGCTATTCGGTCAACGACTCCGTCGTCGTCCTCGACCGGCTGCGGGAGCTGCGCCGCCGGGGCGGGGGAGCGGCGCTGGCGGATCTCGCGGACCGGGCCGTGGCCCAGACCCTGCCCCGCACGGTCAACACGGGAACGGGGGCGCTCTTCGTCCTGGCGGCGCTCGCGGTGCTGGGCGGGGACTCGCTCACGGACTTCTCCGTCGCGCTGCTGGCGGGCCTCGTCCTCGGCATGGCGTCCACGGTGTTCACGGCGATGCCGCTGGCCGTCGCCCTGGAGACCCGCCACCCGGCGCCGGCCGCCGTCGCGCCGCGCCGGAGCGGCGCGGGGGCGGTGGTCTGACGGGGGCGGCCCGTCGCCCCTCGTACGAGAGGGGGGCGACGGGCCGCCGTCGACCGGTCAGGCGTGGTCGAACCAGGAGAGGGCCGCGATCCGCCAGCCGTCCGGTGTCCGGACGAACTGGAGCGTCTTGGTGCCCTCGCCCTCGTAGGGCTTCCCGTCGAGGACCCCGGACTTGCGGTAGGTGCCGAACCGGGACGCGATGTCGCCCTCGATCCGCGTCTCCTCGGAGGTCTCCCACTCGGAGAACCCGACGAGCCGTCCGTCGGAGAGCAGCCGCTCGCGCGGCGCGATGAACTCCTCCACGGAGTACGCGGTGAACGTGGGCGCGGTGCAGACGATGACCCCCTGCGGGAGCACGAGCCGCCGGATCCGGTCCACGTCGGCGGCCTTGCCGTCCCGGTTGTCGAAGGCGCCGTAGAACCCGGCGGTCACCCGGTCAATTTCGGTCTTGGACATGACACGACCCTACGCCTCGCCGGGCGGCCCCCCGGCGGCTCCGGTCACGGCGTCCAGTAGTTGTGGACCTGGTGGATCTCGGGCCGGGAGCCCTGGGGGAGGCCCATCTCCTCGGCCACCGGCATCACCCGGCCCATGAACCTCTGCATGTCCTGCTCCGACTCCCACAGGTCGTGGATCACCAGGCCCGAGTCGGTCGGCACGCAGACGTGGGACAGACAGCCCTCGAAGGGGTTCCCGGGCAGCGCCTGGAGCCTGCTGTTGAGGGCGTCGTACTGATCGGTCGTCATGCCCGCCATCTCGGCCTTCACCAGAATCGCCATCGAGATCTCCTTCGTGCGGTCGGTCCTCCGCACCGCCTCCGTGACGGTGCGTGTCGGGGTCAGGACGCACCGTACCCGCGAGGGCGGCGGCAGGAGGCGCGACCCGCCCCCCGGCCTCCGCCGTGTCGCCGCCGACGGGGAGCGGCCGCCGGGCGCGTCGCCGTCAGGCGAGCTCCGCCTCGATCAGGTCGGCGGCGCGGAGCGTGCCGCCCTCGCGGGCCATCGCCTCCTGGATCTCCCGTGCGCGGCGCGCCACTTCGGGGTCGTCGACGAGCGCGAGCACGGCCTCCCGCAGCCTCCCGGGGGTGACCTCCTCCATGGGCAGGTGCCGTGCCACGCCCAGGGACTGGAGCATGTCGGCGTTCCCGAACTGGTCGACGGCCTGCGGCACGGCCACCATGGGCGTGCCGGTGGCGAGCCCCTCCTGGCTGCCGCCCGCGCCCGCGTGGGTGATGAACGCGTCGGCCTGGCGCAGGATCGCCAGTTGGGGGACCCAGGTGTGCACTTCCACGCCGGACGGCAGCTCGCCGAGCTCGGCGGGGTCGACGAACCTGCCGATCTGCAGGACGACGTGCCAGCCCGGGAGGCCGGCGAAGGCCTCGACGCAGTCCCGGTAGAAGCCGGGCCGCTTGGTGAAGGAGGAGCCGAGGGAGACGAGCAGC
Organism: Streptomyces sp. NPDC004266; assembly: GCF_042874095.1. NCBI lineage: Bacteria > Bacillati > Actinomycetota > Actinomycetes > Kitasatosporales > Streptomycetaceae > Streptomyces > Streptomyces sp. NPDC004266. The sequence goes on along the minus strand of NZ_JBIAMM010000013.1, from coordinate 82,475 downwards.
ACCCTCTCGGCCCCCTCCGGCCGCCGCCACTCGCCCTGTTCGGCGCGGGCGCCCTGGCAGGCGCCGACGAAGGTGTAGACGGACTCGTCGACCCGGTCGGCGTGCGGCTGGAGGGCCCGGGGGATGAGGACGATCGCGCGGCGCGGGCGGGCGACGAACCGGTCGGGGTGGGTGTCGATCCCGTGCCGGCCGAGCCACTCCTCGAAGCGCGCGTAGTACGCCTTGCCGCGCGGCGAGGCCTTGAGCTCGGCGAACATCGGCTCGGCGACCTCTTCCTCGTACCCCTCCCACGGCACCAGGTTCGGCCACAGCGAGACGGCGGGCACGCCCCAGGCGTGGGCGAGGACGGGGGCCGGATAGGAGGTGATGTCGTGGAGCACGAGGTCCGGACGGTCCTCGGCGAAGGCCTCGGCGAGCTGCGGGAGCGCCTGCGTCGCGTCGGCGAGGAACGGTTCGAGGTTGTCGATCAGCTCGGTGCCCCAGGCGTCCGGGTCGTCGTCGGTCGGCAGCGTGGAGGTGTAGACGACGGGGGTCGCCCCCGTCTCCGCGACCTTCTCGGCGAAGGACGCGGGGACGGCGTAGCTGACGCGGTGGCCCCGGGCGACGAGTTCACGGATGACCTCCAGGCTCGGGTTCACGTGGCCGTGGGCGGCGATGGAGAACATGGCGATGTGCGCGGGGGAGGCGGTCATGACGGCCACCATAGATGAGACGAGACGTCTCGTCTATTCATTTGGACGGAGGGTCGGCGGCGTCCAGTCGGCGTGCCGCAGGATCGCGCGCAGGGCCACCCGGTCCGGCGCCGCCCGCAGAGCCGCGTTCCGTACGGCGACGGCGACCGGATGCGAGAGCCGCTGGCCCATCCGGCCGGCCTGGCGGGCGGCCCGGGCGACGGACTGGCTGCGCGGACGCCGCTCGGCGTCGTACCGGGCCAGCGCCGCGCCGACGCCGGAGGCGGTGGCGAGTGCGGCGGCCAGTGACGCCGCGTCCTCCAGCGCCTGGCAGGCGCCCTGTCCGAGGTGCGGGGTCATGGCGTGGGCGGCGTCGCCGAGCAGGGCGACCCGGCCGGCGGTGAAGGCCGGCAGGGGAGTGGCCAGTTCGTGGATGTCGTGGTGCAGCACGGCCTCGGGGCGGGTCGCCGCGAGCAGGGCCGGGATCGGCTCGTGCCAGTCCCGGAAGCGGTGGCGCAGGACGGCCAGGGGATCCGGATGGCGCACGCCCGGCGGGGAGTTGAGCACGGCGTGCCACTCGGCCCGCCCGTCGGCGAAGGCGATGTGCCCGAACTCGGCGCCCCGGCCCCAGGTCAGCTCGAAGTCGGACGCGAGCGGCAGCGGGGCCTCGGTGATGGCGCGCAGAACGGTGGACCCGCTGTACGCCGGCCCCGGGTGGCCGGGGAGGAGCAGCCGGCGCAGCGCGCTGTTCACGCCGTCGGCGGCCACCACCAGATCCGCCTCCCGCACCCCCTCCCCGGTGATCACCCCCACGCGGTCGGGCGCGGTCAGGTCCAGGGAGGTCACCTCCGCCCCCACGACCAGGCACCCGGCGGGGAGTGCCTCGCGCAGCAGTCGGTGCAGGGCGGCGCGCGGGAGCCCGACGATCGGCGTGCCGAGCGCCCGCTCCAGGGCGGCCCCGTCCATCCGGGCCAGCCGGCCGCCGCCCGGGACGCGGGTGCCGCCGGTGTACTGGGGCCGGGCGGCCTCGCGCACTTCCGCGCCGACCCCGAGCGCGTCCAGGGCGCGGATGCCGTTGGCGTGGAGGGAGATGCCCGCGCCCGCGTCGCCGAGGGCGGCGGCGCGTTCGAGGACGGTCACCTCCCAGCCGACCCGTCGCAGCCCGATCGCCGCCGCGAGGCCGCCGATCCCGCCACCGACCACCACCGCGCTGCCGCCGTCCATGCCGGATCTCCCCTCCACGGTTCTTCTACGGATGTAGAAGAACCGTACTCCTCTCCTCTACAGGTGTAGAAAGGGGGGATGCCCGCCTCCGCCGCCGCCCGACGCGCCCTCCTCGCCGACACCGCCATCGACGTCCTCGCCGAGCACGGCATGCGCGGGCTCACCCATCGCGCGGTCGACCGGGCCGCCGGCCTGCCGCCCGGAACGACCTCCGCGTACCACCGCACCCGTCAGTCGCTCCTGACCGCGCTCGTGAGCCGTCTCGTCGAGCGCGACCAGGCCGAGATCCAGGAGGCGGGCCGACGGGCCGGAGCGCCCCGCGACGCCGGGGAACTCGTCGCCGGGCTCACGGCGTTCGCCGCGCTCCGGCTCACCGGGGAGGGGCGCCGCCGCTCCCTCGCGCGCTACGCGTGCGCCCTGGAGGGCGTGCACCACCCCGAGCTGCGGGAGATCCTCGCCCCGCGCGACAACGCGGCCCGGCGTTCCGTCGAGGAGTTCCTGGCGGCCCGGGGCCTCGAAGACGCCCGCGAGCGCACGATCACCCTGCTCACCTGTGTGGACGGCCTGGTCTTCGACCGCCTGGTCAACGGCGGCGCCGTCCCCGCCGAGGAGGTCCGCCGCCTGGTGGAGGCCGCGCTGCGGCAGGGGTGAACCGGGGGCGGCCGGCCGGTGAAGGCTTTCCCGAGGGGGCCGGCACCCTCGCCCTCGTGGGATGTGCATGTCAAGATGCGGTCGGTTCCTGCCCACCGACCCAGGGGGACGCAGTTGAAGACACAGGCGTACGCCACGAAGGGCGCGCTCGCCCTCGCCGGCGCCCTCGCGCTGATCATCGCCCTGCCGAGCAGCGCGCTCGCCGCACCGCCCACCACCCTGCCCGCCAACGCCGACGGCCTGGAGCAGACCTTCCAGCCGGCCTACGACTACGACACGGACGGCTGCTACCCCACCCCGGCCATCGGTCCCGACGGGACGCTCAACGGCGGCCTCAACCCCTCCGGCGCCCTCAACGGCCAGTGCCGCGACGCCTCGGACCTCACCAACACCAACGGATACGCACGCGCCAAGTGCAACAACGGCTGGTGCGCGATCATCTACGGCCTCTACTTCGAGAAGGACCAGGCGCTGCCCGGCAGCAGCCTCGGCGGACACCGTCACGACTGGGAGCACGTCGTGGTCTGGGTGCAGAACGACCAGGCCCAGTACGTCTCCACCTCCGCCCACGGCGAATTCGACGTCTACGGCCGCGACCGGATCCGCTGGGACGGCACCCACCCGAAGATCGTCTACCACAAGGACGGCATCGGCACCCACTGCTTCCGCCCGGCGAACTCCAACGACGAACCGCCCGAGAACCACCAGCACACCTGGCAGTTCCCCAGCCTGGTCGGCTGGAACGGCTACCCCGCGGGCATCCGCGAGAAGCTCACCCAGGCCGACTTCGGCAGCGCGGTCTTCGGCCTCAAGGACGGCAACCTCGCCTCCCACCTGGCCAAGGCGAAGCCGGCCGGCATCCCCTTCGATCCGTACGCCTGACCGGCCGGTCCCACCCGCGCGGGGCGGACTGATCACGAAGGGATGAACATGCCCCGATGCCGTCCCGCCGCCGTCGGCGGGACGGCACCCTGCTGACGTGCGAAAAGAAGACAAAAAGGTCGTACCCCGGCAGCGGGGCGCCGCACAGGGAGCCGGCCCCGGCCGGACCGAGGAGCCCCCGACCACCGACGACCGGCCCACGGACCGGACCCGGCCGGCCTCCCGGATGCGGTCCGCCTCCCGAAGCCGCTCCGGTGGCCGGACCCGGACCCGGACCCGGTCCGCCCACCGCGACCACTCCACCGGGGAACGCCTCCGCTACTGGTTCGACACCACCCTCACCCGTGGCACCGCCGCGCTCTGCGGCTGGCTGGCCCTCGTCTGCCTCGCCCTCGTCGTCCCCGTCAGCACCGTCCTCGTCTGGACCGACCGGCACACCCCCGCCTCCCTCGGCTCCAGGATCGCCGCGGTGTGGCGCAACACCGGACAGACCATGCGCCTCGGCGGCGAGGTCGGCCCCCCGCTGCGCGTCGCCCTGTCCGTACTCCTCGCCCTCATCGCGCTCGTCTACGTCTCCACCCTGGTCAGCCTCATCACCACCGGCCTCACCGACCGCCTCATCGCCCTCAACCGAGGCCACGCCAGGATCCTGGAGAGCGGACACACCGTCGTCCTCGGCTGGTCCGAACAGATCCCCACCGTCCTCTCCGAACTCGTCGCCGCCCGCACCGACCGGACCCGCCGGATCGTCGCGGTCCTCGCCGACCGCGACAAACCCGCCATGGAGGAGGACCTCCGCGCCTCCGTCGGCGCCACGGGCCGCACCAGGATCCTCTGCCGCACCGGCCGGCCCACCGACCCCGCCGCACTCGCGCGCGTGAGCCCGGCCACGGCGGACTGCGTCCTCGTCCTGCCCCGCGACGACCCCCGCGACGACGCCGAGGTCGTCAAGACCCTGCTGTCCCTCTCGGCGGCCGTGGGGGAGACGGACCCCGTACGCGTCGTCGCCGCCGTACGCGACGACCGCCACCTCGGCGCCGCCCGCCTGGCCGCGGGGCCCGGCGCCACCGTCCTCGACACGGACGACATCGCGGCGCGCCTCCTCGTCGACTGCGTACGACAGCCCGGACTCTCCCTCGTCCACCAGGAACTCCTCGACTTCGCCGGGCACGAGTTCCACACCCTCCGGGACCCGGCGCTGTCCGGCCGCGCCTTCGACGAGGCCGCCCGCGCCTGCCCGGTGTCCACCGCCGTCGGCATCGTCCACGGCGACGGCACCGTCGAGCTCAACCCGCCCCGCTCCACCCCGCTGCTCGCCGACGACACCCTCCTCGTGATCGCCGAGGACGAGCACGCGACCCGTCTGTCGGCCACCCCCACGCCCTACGACCCGACCGCGCTCACCCACGCTCCCCCCGAGGCCCCCCGGCGCCCCGAGCGCGTCCTCCTCCTCGGGTGGAACCGCCGGGCACCCCTGATCGCCACCCGGCTCGCGAGCCGTACACCGCCCGGCTCGTCCCTCGACGTCGTGGCCGAACCGCGCACCGACACCCTCACCGGAATCCGGACCGTCACCGAAGCCGTCGGCGGGCGCATGACGGTGCTCCACCGGCCCGGCGACCCCACCCTGAGCGGGACCACGGACGCGCCGGACCCCGACCGGTACGACACGGTGATCGTGCTCGGCCCCGACCACCGGCCCGGCCACGCCGACCCGGACGACCGGACACTCGTCACGCTCCTCCACCTGGGGGCCGGGCGGCGGGCGGGCGGTCGACCCACCCCCGTCGTCACCGAGATGACCGACGACCGCAACCGGCTCATCGCGCCGCGGCTCCCCGGCGCCGACTTCGTCGTCAGCGGCAGGCTCATCGGACTCCTGATGACCCAGATCTCCCAGAACCCCCACCTCACCGCCGTGTTCGAGGAACTCCTCGGGCCGGACGGCAACGCCCTCCGACTCCGCCCGGCGGCCCACTACGTCCGCACCGGACGCACCACGTCCTTCGCCACCGTCGTCGAATCGGCCGCCCGCCAGGGCGCCCGCGCCATCGGCTACCGCTCCACGACCGCCCCCGGCCACGGCCTGCGCGTCAACCCGCCCAAAGCGCACGTCCGTCACTGGCATCCGGACGACCAGGTCGTGGTCATCGCGCCCGGATAGGGGCGCACGGCGGCGGCCTTCCCGCCGCCGGCGGTCACCTCGTCCGCGCGGCACCGTCTTCTCCGGCACCACCGGCCGCAACGAGGGCGGCGGCACGGCCTTCGACCCGGGGACGCACCACCCCGACGGCTCCCACCGAGGGCCGACGGGCCTACGCGGCCGGTGCGGAGGGCTTCCTCGCCTCGATCAGGGTCCGCGCGGAGTGCGCCACGAACGGCCCCTCCGCGCGGATCCGCGCGTCGAGCTCGCGCAACCGGGACAGCTGGTCCTCCACCGTGAACCCCGGCACGATCCAGATGACCTTCCGCAGGAACCAGACGACGGCGCCGATGTCGTGGAACTCCATGCGCAGCCGCTCCGAGCGCACGTCCACGACGTCGAGCCCGGCGGCGCGCGCCCCGGCGGCCTCGTCGTCGGGGCGGCGGTGCCGGGCCGCCTCGGGCTGAGGTCCGAGGAACCACTCGACCAGCTCCCACACACTGGCGGGGCCCACGTGCTGGGCGAGATAGGTGCCGCCCGGCCGCAGGACGCGCGCGATCTCCGCCCACCACACGGTGGCCGGGTGCCGGCTGGTGACGAGGTCGAAGGCGGCGTCCCCGAACGGCAGCGGCGGCTCGTCGGGATCGGCGACGACGACCACTCCCCGGGGATGGAGCCGCGCGGTGGCCCGGGCGACGTTCGGCGGCCACGACTCGGTCGCCGCCATCGTCGGCGGCAGCACCGGGACCCCGCCCAGGACCTCACCGCCGCCCGTCTGGATGTCGAGCCCGGCCGATGCGGCCGCCAGCCGCTCGCCGAGGAGCCGCTGATAGCCCCAGGAGGGCCGTTCCTCGCTCGCCCGCCCGTCGAGCCAGGAGAAGTCCCAGCCGTCGACCGAGGCTTCGGAGGCTTCCGCGACGAGCTCTTCGAAGGTGCGTGTCATCCCCTCATGATCGCGGGAGCGGGCGGACACCGCACCCCTGTATCGGCGGACCTGGCGGCCCCGCGGCCCGTCACGGCGTACGGCGTGCCCGGGCCGCGAGGGAGGTGACGCGGCGGCGCCGCTCCGCACGCATGCGCGTGTGCCGGTCCAGCTCCTCCATCAGCCGGCGGCCGCGGTGATCCGGATCGATCTCGTCGAGGACCCGGTCGATCTCGGCGAGCAGCGCGCCGTACAGCTGCCAGCGCTCCGGGTCGTGCGCCGCCTCGTCCTTCAGCAGCCCGGCGGCGTGGTCACGGGCGGCGCGGGCCGCCCCGAGCTCCTCGCCGAGGCGGTCCTCGGCCGTCTCCGCTCCGGCGCTCGAATGCGAGGTGACGAGGTCGGCGAAGCTCACGAGGGTGTCCGCGAGGTGCCGCAGCGTCTCCCGGAGGGCCAGGCCCACCTCCCGCCGCACGAGCGGGGCCCCGTCCCGTTCCTTCGCGAGGTCGGTCAGGGAACGGGCGAGGACGCGCAGCACGACCGCGCAGATCTCCAGGGTGTCGAGGCCCGTGCGCAGCACGATGCGGTGGAGCAGCCCCTCCTTCACCCGCGGGTTCAGCCGGAGGCTGTCCTCCGCCTGCCGCAGCGCCGCGTCGACGTCGGCGACGTCGTTGTCCAGGCGCCGGGCCTCGTGCAGCCGGGCCGCGGCCCGCTCGAAGGGAGCGGGGGTGACGGCCTCCCGAATCGGCGACGGATCGGGGTGCGCGTCCGGCTCCGCGAGCTCCTCGCCGATGTCCAGGAGCAGCCTGCGCATCCGCCCGGCGAGGTCGATGATCGAGTCCCCGGCGGTGTCCACCCAGACGGGCGGCACGAGCACGACGTTGAAGAGCAGGCCCACGACCGCGCCGATCAGCGTCTCGAGGACGCGGTCCCACGCCGTGTCGGTGACCTGCGTGACGCCGAGGACCAGCATCGCGCTGATGGCCACCTCGGGAACGAACTCCTCCACCTTGACGAACCGGCCCACGACCAGCGACGCCAGGATGATCAGCGCGAGACTCCACCAGGTGAGTCCGACGAGCACGCTGAACGCGATGGCGATGAGGACGCCGACGACGACGGAGTTCACCCGCCGCAGGCTCGTCGTGAGCGTCGAGTACAGCGTCACCTGCACGACGAGCAGGGCGGTCAGCGGGGCGGTCAGCGGCGCGGGCTCGGAACTGAGCCGGAGCGCGACCACGTACGAGATCGTCGCGGCGGCGGTGGAGCGCAGCGTCTGCACCACCACCGGGTCCCGCCCCCATCGCTGCCACCACTTCCATCGGCGCCACGGGTGCGGCATGGCGTACTCCTCCTTTCATGGTCGGGGACCTGTGGACGCCTGCCCGCCCCCGGACCATCGAATCGCGACGCCCCGCCATGAGGCCGCGTCGGCGCGCCGGGGATCCCGGTGAATCCTCGCGGGACCGCCGTTTCGCACGGCGCGGTGCGGGCAGCCGCCGCAGCGGCGCGGCGACGCCGCCCACGCCTCCACCCCGCACCTCGCGCGGGGAGCGGCGACGGCCGGCGGGGACGCCCTCCTCCTCGCCGAGTCCCTGGACGCCGCGGGCTCCGCCCCCGAGGAGGACCGCGTTCCCGTCCTGGCCGCCGCCCGCCCCCTCCTGCCCGCCGCCCGCCCCGGACGGTCCGGAGACCGGCTCCGGACCCGGTCGTGACGGCCCGTCAGAAGCCTTGCGCGAGGCCGTCCCCGAGGCGTTGTCAGTGGGCGGGGATACGTTGTCGATGTTCCGCCGCTCCGGCGTGGACATCCCCTTTGACGTGCATGGGAGAAGTGCGTTGCCGGTCTGGGAGAGGTCGAGCGAGGCGCGGGTGGTACCGCCCGCGCGGCCGCGGAAACTCGCCAAGGTGCCGTTCGTCGAGCTGGCCGACGGACGGTTGCAGGGCGTGGTGTCCAGCGGGTCCGACATCGGGCGCGTGTACGTGTCCTCGGTCGCCGCCGGGACGTACGCGTTCGCGTGCAGCACCAACAACAACCGTCCCTGCGGCGGCGCGCGCGGCTCGTTCTGCAACCACATCCGCGCCCTCGTCACCGAAGCCGTCCTCCAGTACGGCGCGCGGCGCGTCGCCCGCTACCTGAAGGCCGACGCGCCCGCCGGGGAGCCCGACGCCCAGACGCTCCTCACGACGATGACCGCCACGCGCCCCGCGCGGGGCGACACCTCGGCCGCCGCGCCCGTCTTCAGCCGCTTCCTCAGGCACCTCGCCTACCTCGAACTGGAGCCGGTCACCGCTCCGCTGCCCGAGATGCAGTGGTTCCCGCCGACGAGGGCGGTCGCCTGATGCGTACGGACCTGCTCGACGACCCCGTCGACGGACTCGACGAGGCGCTGGCCGCCGTGGACGCCTTCGACGACGCGCTCGTCGCCGGCCTGCTCCGCCCGCAGCCCGCGCAGACCGACGGCCTCGCCGTGCTCGCGGACGCCCTCGCCAGCACACCGCTCGCCTCCCTCGTCGCCGAGGCCGCCGACAAGACCGCTGCCGGCGCCGCCGGCGAGGACCACTTCGTCGCGCTCGCCGCCGCCCGCACCGCGCTCATGGGATCCGTCCACGACGCCCTGACGGCCCGCGTCGCCGACGTCACCGGCCGCCCGGCCGCCGAGGGGACCGCACCGCCCGCCGAGGGGGAGGAGCCCGTCGCGAACGTGCTCGCCGCCGCCCGCGCCTGGCTCTGCGACCTCGCCCGCGCGGGCTGGCAGGGGCTCGACCACGAACTCGTCGGCGGCGCCGCGCCCGTCGTCTCCGCGATGCTGCGGGACCCGGCGCTCCGCCGGCAGGCGACGCTGCTCGACGGCTTCTCGGCCGAACTCGCCGCCTCCTGCCCCGGGGCCACCCTGGAGAGGGTCCCGGTGCGCCGCTGGGCCGACCTGTGGTCGCGCGCCCTGCTCCTGACCCTGCCCGGAGCCGCCCGCACGCCCGCCCGTTCCCCCGCGACCGGTCGTCTGCTGCCGCTCGGCGTCGACGTCCAGGAGCACGCGACCGCCGTACAGGCCCAGGTGCACGCCGTGTTCGAACCGGCCGACGGGGCGCCACCGCGCCTGGTCCGGGCGGCGGTGTCCGCTCCCAAGCCGGACACCGTCGTCGGCGCCGGGCTCTGGCAGCTGCTGCGGCCGCGCATGTCGCTGCTCACCGCCGTGAGCGAGGGCCGCGCCATGGAGCTCGACGCCATGCCCGTCACCGCCGAGGGCGACCTCCTCTGGGACGACGAGCGCGCCCGCGCGGGGGAGCCCGCCGACCCCTTCGCCACGGCCCGGGTCGCCCTCGCCACCGCGACCGACCCGGTCACCGCCCCGCTCGACCGCCACCCGGTCCGGATCGCGGCGCCCGTCCTCCTGGAGGGGTACGCGGCGGAGCGCGAGGACGACGGACCGGTGACGTTCACCGTGGCCGGCCGCCGGCTGGCCGTCGACACCGACCGCGTACCGGCCGCGGGCCCGCTCACCCCGGAGGCGATCGCCGCGTCCGGCGCCTGCCTGGGCCTGCTCCGCTGGGACTCCGGACGGTTCCTCCTCCAGCCGCTCGCCGTCGAGACGACCGTCCGGAAGAAGACCGTCGCGGTCCACGCGGGCGCGTGGGCCGGCGGCACCGCCGACAAGGCCGGAGCGCGTGCGGAGAAGGCCGCCACGGACGCGGTCGCCGTCCTGCGCGAGCGAGCGGGAAGGCTGCTGCGCTCATGACCGAAGCGACCTCCTCGCCCGACCCCGGCGTCTCGCCCGATGCCGTGGTCCCGGCCCACCCCACGGCCTCGCCCGACCTCGCTCCCTCGGCCGGTCCCGTGCCGTCGGCCGGTCCCGTGCCCTCGGCGCCGGCCGGCCCCGACCCCGACGACAACCGGCGCCAGGTCCTCTACTGGCGGCTGCTCGCCCGGCTCTTCGACCCCGAGGAGCAGGCCGCCCTGGAGGCGGCGAGCCTCGCCGTCGTCGAGGACATCGGCCTGCCGTCCGCGCTGCTCGACCCGGGCGCCTCCGTGGACTCCGTCGTCCAGCGCCACCCGGAGCTGGCCGAGGAGTTCGACGGTCTGATGGCCCCGGAGCCCGATCCGGACGGCGCGCGCGACCGGGCCGCCGAGGTACGGCGCGCCGCGCTCGCGTCGAAGCTGCTGCTGAACGTCTTCGCCACCGGCTCCGGCGCCGTCTCCGCCGGGCAGCTGGCCCGCTGGCAGGCGGACGCGGGATGGCTGGAGCGCGCCCTGGGCTCCTCGCCCGGCGGGCCGCGCGGCGGGCGGGCGGCGGGAGCGGCCCTCACCGGCGGCGGTCTCGGAGCCGAGCTCGGCGCCGTCGAGGCCGACCTCGTCCAGCGCATGCACCTGCGGGAAGTGCTGGCCGATCCCGCGCTGGCCGCCCGGCTCACGCCCAGCATGTCCCTGATCGAGCAGCTGCTGCGCGACAAGGGCAACCTCTCCGGAGTGGCGCTGGCCAACGCGAAGGCGCTGATCAGGCGGTACGTCGACGAGGTCGCCGAAGTGCTCCGCACCCAGGTCGAGAAGGCCACCGCCGGCGAGCTGGACCGTTCGGTCCCGCCCAAGCGGGTCTTCCGGAACCTCGACCTCGACCGCACCATCTGGAAGAACCTGACCAACTGGAGCCCGGAGGAGGAGCGGCTCTACGTCGACCGCCTCCACTACCGGCACACCGTCCGCCGCACCACGCCCCAGCGGCTGATCGTCGTCGTGGACCAGTCCGGCTCCATGGTCGACTCGATGGTCAACTGCACCGTCCTCGCCTCGATCTTCGCCGGGCTGCCCAAGGTGGACGTCCACCTCATCGCGTACGACACCCGTGCGATCGACCTCACGCCCTGGGTGCGCGACCCCTTCGACGTGCTCCTGCGCACCAACCTCGGCGGCGGCAACGACGGGCCCGTGGCGATGGCCATGGCCCGGCCGAAGATCGCCGAGCCGAAGAACACCGTGATGGTCTGGATCTCCGACTTCTACGAGTTCGACCGCTCACAGCCGCTGTTCGAGGGCATCGAGGAGGTCCACCGCTCCGGGGTGCGGTTCATCCCCGTGGGCTCGGTGACCAGCTCCGGACGGCAGGAGGTCAACCCCTGGTTCCGGGAGCGGTTCAAAGCGCTCGGCACCCCGGTGATCTCCGGCCACATCGACAAGCTCGTGCACGAACTCAAGACCTTCCTCACCTGAGCCCCGCGACCCGAGACCCGCGACCCGAGACCCGCGACCTGAGACCTGAGACCTGAGACCGAAAGGCTCCGCACATGTCCGACCTGCTCCGCGCTCCCGCCGAGATCAAGTACGCCGAGGAACTCGACTGGCTGGAATCGATCGACGACAACCCCAAGCCCTTCTCCTGGCGCCTGTCCCCGAAGATGGTCCGCCTCTTCGTCCTCGGCTCCGAGCGCGCCGACGGCCTGGACCGGGAGGTGGCGCAGAAGTGGTTCGGCGACCGCAGCTTCGTCGAGCGCTCCATCGTCACCCTCGCCTCCGACCGCGGCCTGCTCCTCATCGGCGACCCCGGCACCGGCAAGAGCTGGCTCGCCGAGCTCCTCGCGGCCGCGATCAGCCGCAACTCCACCCAGGTGGTCCAGGGCACGGCCGGCACGACCGAGGACCACGTCAAGTACTCCTGGAACGTGTCGATGGTCATCGCCAAGGGCCAGTCCCGCGAGTCGATGATCCCCTCGCCGATCATGACCGCGATGGAGACCGGCACCATCGGCCGCTTCGAGGAGCTGACCCGCTCCACCAGCGACGTCCAGGACGCGCTCATCTCGATCCTCTCCGAGAAGTACGTCTCGGTCCCCGAGCTCGACGGCGCGGACGGCGAGAACATCGTCTTCGCCAAGCCGGGCTTCTCCGTCATCGCCACCGCCAACAGCCGCGACCGCGGCGTCAACGACCTCTCCTCCGCGCTCAAGCGCCGCTTCAACTTCGTCCGCATCCCGGTCGTGACGAACAAGAAGAGCGAGGCCGAGATCGTCCGCTTCCGCACCGAGGAGCTGCTGCGCCGGCACGCCATCGAACTGGACGTGCCCCCCACCCTCCTCGACGTCCTCCTCCAGAGCTTCGCCGACCTGCGGGCCTCCGCCGCCGCGGCCGGCAGCGACGACGAGAAGCTGGAGTCCGCCCTCTCGACCGCCGAACAGATCGGCGTCCTCGAGGACTCGATCCTGCACGGCGACTTCTTCGGCGAGCGGACCCTGACCGCCCGCAGCCTCGCCGCCTCCCTGGTGGGCACGCTCGCCCGGCGCGCGCCGGAGGACCTGGCCATCCTCAACAAGTACCTGCACGGCGTCGTCGAGCCGCGCGGCAAGGAGGAGGGCGGGCCCTGGCCCGAGTTCCTCGAGGGCGGCCGCGAAGCGATCGCGAAGCTGTCGTGACCGGGACCCCGTTCACCGCGCTGCGCGGTCGACTGCACGAGGCGGCGGCGGAGTTCGCCGGCGGGACGGACGCCCTGGAGGGCATCCTCCTCGGACTGGTCGACGACGTCGACCGCGCCGTGGCGGAACCGCTGGAGATCTTCCCCGTCTGCCACCACTCGCCGGCCTCCGCCCTCGCCATGGCCCGCAGGCTGCGCCAGAAGCGGCCCAAGGTCGTGTACCTGGAGCTGTGCGAGGACATGGCGCCACTCCTGACCGAGCTGCGCAACTGCCGGCTGCCGGTGGCGGTGCAGGCGTTCGCGAGCGACATCGACGGCTTCCCGCCCGACTGGGCGCCGCTGTCGGTCGTGGCCCCGATCACGGAGGCCTCCGCCGAGTACCAGGCCATCGCGTACGCCCTCGACACCCCCGGCGTCGAACTGGTCCTCGTCGACCGCTCCTCCGACCACGTCTTCCAGTGGGACGCGCGGCACGACCGTGCCCACGCCCCGGACGGCGAGGAGCCGCCCGCGCCCGCGAGCGGGGGGACGAGCGGCACCGAGGCCGAGACCGCGCTCCACGGCGAGGCCGTCGGCGTCGAGATCGGCGACCTGCGGCCGCGCTTCGCCGAACTGGAGGAGCACCTGCTGCGCCACGGCAAGGTGCGGCACTGGTCGGAATGGTGGCACCAGTACGTCGAGGTGCCCCTCGGCGACAGCGACCACGACACCTACCGCCAGGTCATGTTCCTCATCGGGAGCCTGTTCCGGCGGCTCGCGCCGGGGGACGGCGACCGCGTCCGCGTCGACGAGGACCGCGAGCGCCACATGTGGACCCGGATGCGCGAGCACCTGGCGGCGACCGGCACCGACCCGGCGGACTGCCTGTACGTCTGCGGAGCCTTCCACGCCGCCAGCCGCGTCGACGAGTTCGGCGTGGGCGGCAGCGACACCTTCGCCATCCCGCCGCGCACCGCCACGACCTGGCAGTACGGCCTGATCCCCTCCAGCCACGCGGCCGTCGAGGCCCAGTTCGGCCTCGCCCCCGGCTCCGTGTCGATCGCCGCGACGCAGTGGACGAAGAACCTCAAGCGCACCCGGGTGAAGCCGTACCGCCTGGAAGGGCAGGCCGGCACGAGGAAGACGGCGACGAGGACCCCCGCGCCGGCCGCCGCCCTCCCCGCCGGGACACCGGCCGAGGACCGCCTCTCCGGCTTCCTCCGACGACCGCCGGTCCTCGACGCCCTGGACGAGACCGAACTGCTCGGCTGGTCCGTGGACATCGTCCGCGCCGCCCGTCGCAACGGCTACCTGGCCTCCACCGCCGACGCCATCGCCGTCTTCGAGACGTCGATCCTGCTCGCCGGGATGCGGGACCGGGCCAAGCCCACGCCGTACGACTTCCAGGACGCCGCGGTCACCTGCATCGAGAAGGACGGCGTGCCCGGGCGCCGGGACGTGCGCCGCCTCGTCGAGATCATGATGGGCGGCGACCGGATCGGCCAGGTCGGCTACGAAGCGCTGCCGCCGCTCGCCCGCGACGTCCACGACCGGCTGGCCCCCCTGGAGCTGACCCTCCAGCAGCGCGGGGTGCGCCGGGCCCTGCTCGACATGACCTCCCGGCCGGAACTGCGGGCCTGCTCGGACGTCCTGTGGATGCTCCGCCGCCTGCTGCCGGCCGGCGCCGCCCGGCCCGTCATGGGAGAGCGGCGGCTCGGCGAGCGGTCGATCCAGGAGTCCTGGGACCTCGCCCTCGGCACCCACCAGCGGGCGCTCATCGAGCTCGGCTACGAGGGCGTGAGCCTCGAACAGGTCCTGGAGCAGCGCCTGCGCCGCACCGCGTACGGGCCGCGGGCGACGACCGCGGAGGTCCTCGGGGCCGTCGAGGACGCCACCCTGTACCTGGGCGGCCGGCGCCTCGCCGACGAGCTCGGCACCCGCGCCCTCGAAGTCCTGGCGGGCGAGCGGACGGTCGACGGGGCGCCGGAGGTCCTGCGCCGGGTGCGCCGGCTCCTCGCGTACCACCGCACCGGCGAACCGGTGCTCCCGCAGTGGATCGAGTCCTTCGTCAGAACCGGGTACGCGCACTACTGCACGCTGCTTCCCACGGCCTTCCGCGACGAGGACGCCACGGTGGGACAGGTGGCGGCGATGCTCGGCTTCCTGTTCGGCATGGAGGGCCTGGCGCTCTCCCTGGGCTGCGACCGGACACAGCTGGAGCTGGCCGTCGCCCAGGCGCGCCCCGAGGACCCCGCGAAGACGGCCCTGCTGTGGGCGGCGCGGGTGCAACTGGGCACGCTCTCCCGGGGCGAGCTGCGGGCACGCTGCGACGAGCTCCTCGCCAACCCCCTCGTCGTGCCGTCCTACCCGCGCTACCTCAGCGGCTTCGTGCACGCCCTGGAACCGGTGCCGGGCCTCGCGGACGTGGTGGTGGAGGCCGTGTCGAACGCCTTCGGGCGCCTGCCGGACGACGTACTGCTGCCGTGGCTCCCGGTCCTCATCACGACCCTCCGCTCGAACGCCGCGGAACTCGCCCCGCTGCTCATCCGCGAAGCGGGACGGATCTTCCCGGCCCGGCTCGCGGCCCTGGACGCCTGGGTGCCGCCCTGGCACCACCGGCCGGCCGGTCCGAGCGTCCTCCCGGCGGCCACCGCCCCCCGGGGCGCGGCACTCCTCCCCGCCCACCCGACGACCTGCGACGCCCTCGCGGAGCTCCTGGGCCGCGCGGACGGCTGGACCACGACGGACGCGGCGGCCCGGACCGGAACCGGCGTCGCGCTCCTCACCGCCCATCCGGCCACCGCCGACGCGCTGGCGAGCGTCCTCACCGCCCGATGAGCCCCCGACCCGGACGGCGGAGCCGGGACGGGGCACGGTCCACGTCCACCCGCGTGGGCCGTGCCCCGTCCCCGACCGCCGGGCGCTCCGCGCCCGTCACTGGCCGACCCTTCCGTCCACGCATTCGCGCAACAGGTCGGCGTGCCCGCAGTGGCGGGCGTACTCCTCGATCCGGTGCACCATCAGCTCCCGTACCGCGATCCCGTCCTTGGGGAGCCGCTCGCCCAGGTCCGGGTGCTGGGCGAGGGCCGCGTCGGCCGCGGCCTGTTCGCGCTCCAGATCGGCGTACGCGGCGTCGACCACCGCCCGGTCGGCGACGGCCCCGTCGAAGTCCGCGTCCCGCCCGCCGTACACCTTCGGCAGCGGTTCACCGGTGATCCAGGTGATCCAGTCCCGTTCCACCTCGGCGAGGTGCCGGATCAGACCGAGCAGCGACATCGTCGACGGCGGGACCGAACGGCGGGCCAGCTGCTCCGGATCCAGGCCCTCGCACTTCATCCGCAGGGTCAGGCGGTAGCCGGAGAGGAAGTCCCGCAGCGTCGCGAGCTCGCCCTCCGGAGGCCCGTCGACGTTCTCGCGGGGGTCGTCGGCGGGGTCCGCCCACATGTCGGGGTAGACGGTCGCCCGGCTCCATCGTTCGGGTTGATCACTCATCCGCTCATCCTCATGCGTGAGGACGCGGGTCCGCCACGGAATTCTCCGGGGCCGCGCCGCCCGGGCCTCTTGTCGTCGTGCACGACCAGGGAGTCCACCTCGCCCCGGCCGCGGAACGCCCCTCGTGCGCGAGGCCGCTGACACCGCCGGAGCGCGAAGTCGTACGGGGGCGCGCGGCCGGGGCGCACACGGCGGCACCACTCCGTCCACGCACGGCGGCGGTTCACCCGTCACGGTGGACTCGGGCCGAGCCGCCGTCCGCGTCCCCCGGAGCTCGGGCACCGTGACTCCATGCACGCCCGCCGCGCCACGTTCCTGCTGCTCATCACGCTCCTCGCCACCGGTTGCGTGGCCGTCCCGCACGGTTCCGCCCCGACGCCGGCGCCCCGTCCCGGCGGGCTCGCACCGGCCGCCGACCGCCCGCCCGCCCCGCTGCCCACCTGGCCCGCACCCACGGAGCCCGCCCCTCGCGAGGCCCTGACCGCCACCGACCCCCGCCCCGCTTCCCGACCGGCCGGGGACCCTGGCGGGAAGGCCGCCGACCCGGCCGCCGAGGAACCCGCCGCCCGCCGCCCACGACCTCGGAAGGCGGCCCCGCAACGCCCGCGGAGCACGGCGGACGAACCCCGGAAGCCCACGAACGGGAAGCCCGCGCACAGGAGGTCCGGTACGAGGACCCCGCCCCGCTCCTCGCCCGGGAACCGGTCCGTCCCGGTCCGCCCGCACCCGCGGACGGAGGCCCAGCCGCCCGAGATGCGCCGCCTCTGCCGCCAGGCCGAGGACATCCGGGCTCCCATGGGCGCGGCCGACCTCTGCCGCGGTCTGTACGGTCGCTGACCTCGACCCCCCGGCCGAGCTCGGTCTCCGGCGCGTGACGGTCGATCACGACGCCGAGAACCTCCCGGCCGCGAAACCGTACGGCTCCTTCCGGTTCACCGTCTTCACCGTCGAGTGCCGCGCTCTCGGCTACCGCCGAGCGAAGGACCAGGACTCGATGTCGCGATAGCGGATCGGGCCGGGACCGCGGCCGTAGTCGCTGCCGACGAGGTGGAGGCGCTCGGCCGCCCATCGGCGGCCGGTGAAGCCGGCGAGCCCGGTGGCGGCCTCCAGCACCGACGTCGGATCGTCGCGGCGGGCCCGGGCGAGCGTCAGATGGGGGCGCAGCGGCCGGTCCTCGAAGGGGATGCCGCACTCCTTGACGACCGCCCGCACCTCGGCGGCGAGCCGGTGCAGTCCGTCGAGGTCGCCGTCGATCCCGCTCCACAGCACCCGGTCGTCGAAGTGCCCCCCACCGCGCAGCGCCAGCTCCACGGGGCGCCGCGCCGCCGCGATCTCCGCCAGCGGCGGCCGCAGCGGGGGGACGGCCTCCACCGGGAGCTCCCCGAGGAACGCCAGGGTGATGTGCCAGTCCTCGATCCGGTTCCACCGCATGCGCGGGTACGCCTCGTACGCGGGGCCCAGCTCGCGCGCCAGCTCGTCCTTCGCGTCGTCGGGCGGGGCGAGCGCGACGAACACGCGCACGGTCGCGGTCCGCGCCCTGTCGTCACCGGACTCCGTACCCTGCCCGGGCCCCTCAGCCATCGTCCTCGCCCTGCCCACCGTCCGTCCCGCAACCGTCGGTGGCGAGGGTACGCGGTGGGCGGGACACGATCCGAGCCGGGGGCGCCCTCCCCGCCGCCGGCCCCGCGCGCCCCTCGCGCTCCGCCGAGGGGGTGGTTCCCCTGGGCCCAGTGGGGCGCGACGCGGCACGGTCCGCGCGGGTGCGGGGGGTTCGGGCCCGAAGCTGTCGCCCGTTCCCTGTTCGCCTGCGACGACGGAGGTTCGTCCACCCATGACCCACGCACTCCTCAGACCCGCGGCACGGCGCCGGGGACCGGTCGGGAGGGCCGGGGCGCCGGTCGCGCTCGGGCTCGCGCTCGTCCTGGCCCTGCCCGGCACCGCCCTCGCGGCACCCGGCGACCTCGACCCGGCCTTCGGGTCCGACGGCCGGGTGACGACCCCCATCACCGGTTCCGCGGAGGGCAACGACGTCGCGCGGCAGGCCGACGGCAGGCTGGTCGTGGTGGGGATGAGCGAGGCGGGCTTCGCGCTCGCCCGTTACGGCACCAACGGAGCCCTGGACCCGACCTTCAACGGCGACGGCATCGTGACCAGCGACTTCGGCGGAGGCTTCCACTCGGCCAACGCGGTGGCGATCCAGCCCTCGGACGGCAAGATCGTCGTGGCGGGCACCACCGAGGTCGTCGCGGAGGAGGGCGGGGGCTGCTGCTTCTTCTCCGTGGCCCGCTACAACACCGACGGCAGCCCGGACACGGGCTTCGGCAACGGCGGCCTGGTACGGATCGACGAGTTCGGCGGCTCGGCGGACGGCGCCGACGTCGCCGTGCAGCCCGACGGCCGGATCGTCGCCGCGGGCAAGGGCGCCGGCGGCGGATTCGCGCTGGTCCGCCTCACCACCGGCGGAGGCCTCGACCCCACCCTCGGCGGCGACGGGGCCGTGGTCGCCGGCTTCACGCCCACCTCGCCCCAGGACGCCGGCGGCATCGCCCGGAGCATGGCCCTCCAGCCGGACGGCAAGATCGTCTCCGTCGGCTACGTGGGCAACACCGCCTTCGACATCGGCGTGGTCCGCTACAACCCCAACGGCACCCTCGACACCACCTTCAGCGGTGACGGCATGGTCACCGCCGACTTCGGCGGCACCGAGTTCGGCAGCGCCGCCGCGGTGCAGTCCGACGGCAAGATCCTCGCCGCGGGCGCCGGCGGCGCCGGCTACGCCCTGCTCCGCTACAACGCCGACGGCAGCCCCGACACCACCTTCAGCGGCGACGGACGCACCTCGGTCGCCTTCCCGGGCGACGGCGGCTTCGCGAACGCCATGGCGCTCCAGCAGAACGGCAAGATCGTCCTCGCCGGCCAGGCCGACGACCCCGACAGCTCCGAGGCCAACGACTTCGGCCTGGTCCGCTTCCAGCCGAACGGCGCCGTCGACACCGGCTTCGGCGGCGACGGCTTCGTGGTCACCGGCTTCAACGACTTCGACGAGGCCCGCGGGGTGCTCGTCCAGCCCGACGGCAAGATCGTCGCGGCCGGTTACGGGGCGGGCCACCAGTTCGCCCTCGCCCGCTACCAGGGCGGCGACGGCACGACCCCGCCGTACGCCGACCTGTCGGTGACGAAGTCCGGCACGACGACCGTGAGCATCGGGGACCGCGCCACCTACACCGTGACCGTCGCCAACGCGGCGTCCTCCACCGCCACCGCGACCGGGGTCACCCTCACGGACACGCTCTCCGGCGGGGGAGCGACCCTCGTCTCGGCGGTCCCCTCGCAGGGCACCTGCACGACCACCGCGACCGGCGCCGGCTGCGCCCTCGGCTCCCTCGCTCCGGGCGCCGCCGCGACGGTCACCGTCACGGCCGAGCCCCGGTCCGCCGGCACGCTCACGAACACGGCCGGCGTCACCGCCACCCAGCCCGACCCCTCGACCCCCAACACCGCCACCGCGACCACCTCGGTGAACAACGCGCGAGGCTGCACGATCATCGGCACCAGCGGCGCGGACACCCTGAACGGCGGTTCCGGCGGCGACGTCATCTGCGGCCTCGGCGGCAACGACACCATCCGCGCGAACTCCGGCAACGACACCGTCCACGGCAACTACGGCAACGACAACATCGACGGCGGCTTCGGCGACGACACCCTGAACGGCGGTCCGGGCAACGACACCCTGACCGGCTCCTACGGCAACGACCGCCTCACCACCACCGACGGCGTCGCCGGCAACGACACCGCCAACGGCGGTCCCGGCACCGACACCTGCACCACCGACCCGGGCGACAACCGGATCAGCTGCCCCTGACCCCGTACGCCTCCGAGTGCCGTCGCCGCCACCCGCGCCGACGGCACTCGTGCGTGGGGGTCAGACCGACCTGCCGAAGAACTCCAGTTCCGCGACCGCCACCTGCTTGCGGGGGTCGGCGCGCCAGGCCGTGCGCAGGACCAGCCTGACCGACAGGGCGTCCCGGACCCGCAGGTCGACACGCTGGGTGCCGCCGTCGTTGACGCGGTGGTGCGAGACGTGGAGTTCGCCCGCCGCGTCCTTGACCACGAGGTCGAAGGTCCGCGGGGTGGCCTGGCCGTCCGCCTGGGTCGTGTTCTTCGAACTGCCGGGCGTGACGAGGACGCTGAGCAGATCGGTCGGCTCGGCGAACCGCGCCTCCAGGTACTGGCCCGCCGAATCGCCCGCGTACCCCGTGCCCCACCAGGTGTTGGAGTAGCCGTCGCCCGCCAGCTTCGGATCCTGCCCCGGCGCGGAATGCGAGGCCACCCAGGCGACCGGGTGCACCGGGACGCGGGTCGCGAAGTGGTCCTGGACCGCGCGGGCGGCCGGCGGGCCGCCGAGGACGCCGCCGACCACCACGGCCACGACCGCCGCGGCGATCAGGGCGCGGACCAGCACGCGACTCCGGTCGCGGGCGAGACCGGGCCGCCGGCCGGCGTAGGGGCCCTCGGCCGTGGAGAGCCGCTCCGGGACCATGGGCGTCGCGCAGAAACGGCAGAAGTGACGGCCCGGAGCGTTGGCGAGCGAGCAGGCCGGGCACGGCGTGCCGCCCTCGACGGGGGCGGGCGCCGCGGCCGCCCGTACCGCCGGGCGCGCCGCCTCCGGACGGGCGGGGAGCACGGGGGCGGCGACGGCCGGCTCCGCGGGCCGGTTCCCCGGCACGGGGACGAGGAGCGAGCGCACGACCGTGTCCGAGGGCTCCCCGGGAGCCGCCGGCGCCGCTTCCCCGGGCGCGGGCCGCCCCGACGCGGCGCGCCCGGACGGTGCCTCCTCCGCCTCCGCGACCGCCCCCGGCACGGGCACGGTCGCGGCTTCCTCGGCTGACGGGGGCACGGCGGGCAGCGGGGCGGTGACCTCCTCGGAGGCGGCGGGGGAACGGCCCCCGGCGCCGGCGGCGGACTCCGGCGCGTCGGCGGCGCGGGCGGCCGGCTCCGGCGCCTCATCCGCAGCGTCGGCCGGGCCCGGCACGCGGGCCGGCTCCATGGCGGACCGGTCGGCGGCCGGGGCCGCCCCGGCCGGGGTGTCCCAGCGCAGGAACGCTCCGCAACCGTCGCAGAACGACTGGTCCGCCGTCCGCACCGGGCTCGCGCACTCCGGGCAGGGACGGGACTGGGGCGCGTCACTCATGGGGGTCAGGCTCCTTCGGATGTACGGGAAGAGGTCACCGCGACGGTGAACGGCAGGTGTGCGGGGCGGGCCGCGGCCACGACCGCGCGCAGCCGGTGCGGATCGACGGCGGCCGGGTCGGCGACCCGGAGGACGACGCGCAGCCCGGCCACGGGCGCCCCCGGGAACGGACCGAGCGGACGGGCGGACCAGCTCGCGCCGCCGCTCTCGGTGATCTCCGGGGCGACGCCGAAAGCGAGCCGCACCGCCGCCGCGAGCCCCTGCCGGGTGCCGCGGACCCGGTGCAGCGCCACGGCCGAGGCGACCGCGTGCCGCCGCAGCGGCAGCGGCTCGCCGCCGTCCAGCTCCGCGCCCACCCAGGTCGCCAGGTAGTCCACGAAGTCCTCGGGGGCGAGCGCCGGCGAGAAGTACGCCTCCAGCGAGTCGAGGACGTGGAACAGCGGAGCGAGGACGACGTCCAGGCCGGACACGAACCGCTGCCCGAAGTCGTCCTCCGCGTAGACGGCCGGCAGCGCCGCCCCCAGCGGGTACGGGGTCGCGAGCCCCGGGACCGTGCCCCGCGCGGAGCCGCTCACCGCGCCTCGATCACACGGACACGGTGGTCGAACGGGAACAGCAGCGCGGACGGCGCCAGTTCGATCCGGTCCGTCGCCTCGCCCCGCCTGCCGGTCAGCGGATCGGCCGGATGCAGCAGCACCTCGTCCACCAGCTCCACGCCCGGCACCCGCTGGAGCGCCGCGAAGACCTCTCCGGCGCGCAGCGGCCGCCCGAACGGCCACCCCTCGCCGTGCGCCCCGCCCGTCAGCGGGTCCAGGTACGCGTACAGCGCGTCCAGCGCCTCGGCGCGCACCCGCTCCGCCTCGGCCGCCCGGAACGAGTGCAGCGTCGCGACCACCGTCACCCCCTGGTAGAACGGCGGACCGACGGCCAGCCGGGTGCCCAGGGGCCGCCGCTCGTCGAGGAAACCCGTCACCCGCGCGAGGAGTTCGTCGCCCGGGACCAGCTGCTCGAAGCGCAGCCGCCCGCCCCGGTCCGGCACCGCCTGCGGCACCACCAGGACCCGGACCGCGTTCTCGCCGGCCTCGGCGGCGTCCGCCGCCAGACAGGAGATCCGCGCGGCCTCGGGCGCGGCCCGCCGGGCCAGCTCCTCGTAGTCCCGGGCGGTGACGGCCCGCTCCTGCGCCCGCAGGGTGATCGGCGCGCGGGACTTGGCCTCCTCGACGGTCTCCCCGTCCACCCCGCCCCGCGCCGCCTCGCGGTTCTCGACGCGCGCGATGTACGGGATGGAGCTGCGCAGCACGGTGATCGTGGAGCGGGCCACGTTGCCCGCCCGGCCGCCCCCGGTGCCGTAGCGGACCGCGCGGATCGCCGCGCCCTTCGGCGGCACCGCCCCGAACTGCCGCAGCGTGCCGTCCGGTTGGCGCACGGACGGGCCGAAGGCGATCTCGCCGGTCGTCGCGTCCAGGGTGTAGTGCCGGTCGCCGGGGCGCGAGGAGGCGAAGTCGCTGACGAGGGTCCACTCCTGCCAGCCGGACTCCGGGTCCTCCTCGTCGCCGCCGCCGTCCGCGCGCCCGGCGACCTGGAGGAGCAGCGGCGGCCGGTCCACGACCGGCGCGTGCGCGAGCCGCGTCCGCTGCCCCGGGACGCCCTCGGACTCGCCCAGGGGCTCGTCCCGCACGGCCTCGGCGTGCGCCGCCCGCACCGTGCCGCCGATGGTGAACGCGCCCGCCGCCCGCACGGTCGGCGACTCGCTGTAGGACGGCAGCCCCTCGGCCGGCTCCACGACCCGGCAGCGCACCCAGCCCGCCTCGTGCCCGCCGAGCCGCGAGAGCGCGTGCCCCGACGGCATGTGCAGCACCACCTCGCCCGGCCGGTTGAGCCCGCCCGTGGAGTCCTCGTCGACCTCGCACACCACCCAGCCCTCGGCCGCCGACCACGCCTCCCACACCAGGGGCGGGCGGCGCGGGTCCACGCCGACGCCGTCGACCCTGCTGTCCAGGTCGAGGACGAGCACACAGTCCGGCACGGCCGCCGACAGGCCGAGGAGCAGGGCGTCCCCGACGCGCGGCAGAGCCGAGAAGACGGGGACGTCCGCCCCGCCCACCACGTCCTGCGAGCGGTCCTCGGGCGTGCCCCCGGCCTCCTGCCGCAGCAGGCGGGTCAACTCGCACGGGACGACGGTCAGATCGGCGGTCGTCGCGAAGACGACCGCCTCCTCCGTCTCCGTGCGCCCGGTCGACACCTCCGTGCCGGCGGGCAGCAGCACCGGCTCGGGCTGCGGCGCGGAGAGCCGGAAGGTGATGTCGGCGCGGGCGGCGGCGGGCGGGAAGAGCGTCACGCCGAGCAGGTCGAGGAAGGCCAGGTGGTTCTTCTCCGGGACCCGGTTGAGCCGGTAGACGAGCTGGTCCGCCATGTGCGCGACGGCCTCGACCAGGGTGACGCCCGGATCGGAGACGTTGTGGTCGGTCCACTCGGGGCACGCCTGCTGGATGTAGCGCTTGGCGTCGTCGACGAACTGCTGGAAGCGACGGTCGTCGAGATGGGGTGCGGGCAGGGCCATGGCGGCTCTTTCAGTCCTCGGAGGGGATGACGTAGAAGGGGAAGACGAGATTGCGCGGGTTGTTCGCGCCGCGCACCCGGTAACGGACGTCGATGTGGAGGGTGGTCGGCTCCCCGGGCGCGGGGGCGACCGTGACGTCCTCCACCTCGATCCGCGGCTCCCAGCGGTCGAGCGAGGACAGCACCTCGTACCGGACCCGCCCCATCGTCGCGTCGTTGACCGGAGCGAACACCAGCTCGTGCACCGCGCAGCCGAACTCGGGCCGCATCGGCCGCTCGCCCGGCGCCGTGGCCAGGACCAGGCGCATCGACTCCTCGATCTCGCGGTCGCGCCGCACCAGGGCGATGGAGCCGCTCGGCCCGGTGCGCAGGGGAAAGGCCCAGCCCGCACCGACGAAGTGCTCACTCATCGCTTCCTCCTTCTGCTCGGGACGGCGGGTTCAGAACGGCAGGTTCGCCGCGACGGGATTGGGCATCGGGACGGTCGACGTGACGAAGGCGGGCGCGTTGACGACGGCCTGGGTCAGCGCCGACACCTTGAACTTCGCCCCGGCCTTGATGTCCACGCCGAGCCCCGCGTCCAGCCGGATCCGCCCCGTCGCCGAGAGCGTCAGGTCGGTCCCCGACTCGACCGTCACTCCCCGGGCCCCGCTGATCGTGACCGTGCCGTCGCTGTCGATGGTCAGGGTGGTGCGGGCCTCGTTCAGCTCGACGCTCAGTCCGCCCTTCGACGTCCGCAGCCGGATGCCGTGCGAGGCCCGCGTCCGGCCGCCCTCCTCGCGCAGCTCCACGGTGTGCCCGGTGCGCGAGGTCAGGGCACGCCACTGGATCCGCCCGCTGGTCGGATCGACGGGCGCGACCCGGTCCGTGGCCGGGGTGTGCCGGTCGACGCCGTTGTACAACCCCGCCAGGACGTAGGGGTGTTCGAGGGAGCCCCGGTCGAAGGCGCACAGCACCTCGTCGTCCACCTCCGGCAGCACGAGACCCCCGCCGCCGCGCCCGCCGAGCTGGGCGACCCGGCACCAACCGCTCTCGTACGTCGCCGACAGCCACGGGAAACGCAGTCTGACCCGGCCCAGCGACAGCGGATCCTTGGTGTTGGTGACCAGCGCGACCGCGACACCCGGCATGGGCGGCGCCGGCTCCCCGCCGCCCGAGGCCGTCCCGTACAGCGAGCGGAACTGCCGGCCCGACACCGTCAGCCACGTGGTGAACTGCTGCCCCGAGGCGAAGACGTGACGCACCCCCGTGGCGGTGTAGCGGCCCTCGAAGGGGAAACCCGCGCCCTTCACCGCCACCGGCTGCCCCGGCTTCAGCGACGGATTGCCGGTGACGGCGACCTCCACCTCCGCGAACGAGCCGGTGACGTCGTCGGCGAGCGCGGCGGCCGCCTGCACCACCTCCGACTGCGTCGTGAACGGCGTTCCCGTCGCGGCGAGTTCGGCCTCGCCGAAGGGCGCCGACAGCTGCGCCGGGGTGATGTCGGAGACGATGTCCCGGCTCGCCACGGCGGGCGTCGGCGAGGACAGCGCCTGCTTGGTACGGGGATCCCAGCCCCGCACGTCGACCCTCCCCACCTGCCCGGCGGCCGTCACCGACACCCGGCTGTGCAGCGTGTTCGCGCCGAAGTCCAGGACGTACGGGCTGGCCGCGGCCGGCGTGGTGTCGGCGGGCGCCGAGGAGGCCGGCGGCAGCGCCGCGAAGACGAGCCGGCCCGCCGGGTCGACGGACAGCCGGACGTCGTTCTCCCGGGCGAGCCGGGACAGGAAGTCCCAGTCCGTGATGTTGGGCTGGGTGGCCAGCTCGTAGACGGTGGGCGTCGCCTCGACCTTGCCGAGGGGGATGCGGTTGAGCGCGGCGAGCTTCCGGACGATGTCGGAGGCCGTCATGTTCGGATAGCCCTCGACCCGCCGGTTGCGCAGCAGGCGGTGGCCGGGATCGTAACCGCGGAGGATCAGGTACCGCCCGTGCCCGGGAGCCGCGTCCACCTCCACGGCGGTCACCTCGCCCGTCAGCATGGGCTCCCCGAGTCGCCCGTCGGTGAACGGGGACAGCACCGCCATGGCCCCCACCTTCAGATAGGGGAACTTCTCGGTGAGCGTCCCGTCCTTGTCGCCGAAGGTCAGCTGGAACGCGGACGGGACGTTGACGCTGGCGTCCACCCAGCCCTCCGTGAGCCGGACCGCCAGCGGATCCGGGAGCGGCGTGCCGTCGAGCTGCACGTGGAGCACGGTGGTGAAGGTCTTCTCGCTCATGAGGCGCTCTCGTTCTCCGGCATGTCGGTGGTGGACGGGAGCAGCAGTTCCGTGCCCGGACGCAGCCGCATCGGATCGTCGATGCCGTTCGCCTCCGCGATGACCCGCCAGCGCGTCGCGTCGCCGTACTCCCGCCAGGCGAGCGACGCGAGGGAGTCCCCGGCGACCGTGCGGTGCGCCTTGCGGGCCGACAAGGCGCCCGACGTCGGGTTCTGCTTCTTCGTCGCGGTGGCGACCTCGGTGAGCGAGAGCGAGCAGGTCGCGCGGATCGGTATGCCGCTCGGACTGAACAGGGTGTACGTCGCGGAGACGGACGTCACGTACGCGACGAACCGCACCGTCGAGAAGGACCCCCACGAGAACTCCACCCACGGCGGCGACGGCGCCTTCGCGCCGATGCTCTGCTGGGTCACCTCGCAGCAGGAGAGCAGGAGCTCCACCTGCTGCTGCACGTCGTTCGAGGACGGGTCGTCGGACCGGTCCAGGAACACCTCCAGCTGGAGCCGGGCGGGCTCGCTGCCGGTGAACTTCGGCGGCGCACCACGGGTGTACGCCACCGCCCGCTCGGTGTGCCAGTTCGCGGACCGGCTGAGCTGCAGCTGGTCCGGGTTGAACTGGAACTTCACCTCGCCGATCCGGCCGCCCATCGAGCCGCCCAGGTCCGTCGGCGGCTGGTGGATGGAGAGCGAGGCGCGGGAGAGACCGCGGGCCGCCAGGGCGCCCATGACGCCGGCCATCTCAGGCGCCTCCCGCGTCGGTGAAGCCGTGGTGCGCGATCTCCAGCGTCTCGGTGGCGACGGCCGGACTGGCCGGGTCCAGCGTCGGCCCCGTCCACCGCACCGGCAGCACCTCGACGAGACCCCACTGCGCGACCGTCGAACCGTCCGCGCGCAACGCCGCGATCTGCGCCGTGGGGCGCGTGATGCCCGTCGCGAGGGACGAGATCCAGGCGGCGACCTTGGCCGTGTCCGGGGTGAGGGGGCGGGTGAGGCGGATGGTGGAGAAGGTGACGCGGGTGGGGAGCTGCCAGACGAAACCGTTGTTGCCGCCCTCCCGGCGCTGCTCCACCTCCACCTCGGAGGCCAGGCCGTCGCAGCCGTTGAACAGGCCGAGGTCCTGGCCGTCGATCGTGAGCTTGAAGAAGACGGTGGAAGCGGGGTCCGACTGCGTGGGCATGAGGCGGTCTCTCGGTAGGCGGGGTCGGGGCGGTTGTCGGGGCGGGCGGGCTCTGGTCAGTGGCCGTGATCGCGGAGCCGGCCCACCCGCTCGCGGTCGGCACGGAGCTCGGCGCGCAGGAGGCGCGAGAGCGGGGTGACGAGCCGGCGGGCCAACTCGTCGAGCTGGGTGGGCGATTCGGGTCCGGGCCCGGGGGCGGGAGCGGGAGCGGCGGGTGGGGAGGCCGCCGTGCCGGTACTGCGCTGCACGGGGGCCGCGGGGGCGCGGGGTGGGAGGGGGGCGGGGACGGCGGCGGTCGGCCGGACCGGTACGGGGAGCACCGGAGGGGGAGGGGAGGGGGCCGCGGGCGTCGGGACGGGCGTGGGAGCGGGGCTGCTCCGGCGCTGTACCGCCACCGGTCGGGCGACGGGCCGCGCGACGGACGGCGGAGCGAGCGGGACGACGACGGGACGGACGGCTCCGGTGGACGGCGCGGCGACGGAGCTCTGGACGGTGGGGACGCCGGGCGTGCCGGGCGTGGCGACGGGTACGGCCGCCGGGGGAGCCGCGGGAGCCGTGCGCGGACCGGGGGGCGCGCTCGCGGCACCGGGGAGGCCCGGGGTGAGCGGCCGGCCGGTGGCGAGCGGCCGGCCGGAACGGCGCTGGACGGTGGGCGCGGTGGCACGGGGGAGATCGGTGACGGTGACCACGGGGAGGGACGCGGGGACGGCCGGTCCGGCGGGGACACCTGCGGCGGGCGCCGCGGGAGCCTCGGGACCCTCGGGGCGCGGCTCGGTCCGTACGGGCGTCGACGGCGGTCCGACCGGTCCGGCCGTGTGCGGTGCCGTGGCGGTGACCGGAGGGCGGGAGGCCGTCGGTGACGCCGGGGTCGCCGACGACGCCGGGGCCGCCGGCCGGGGTGCGGCAGCGGAGGTACGGGTGATCGGCGCCCCGATCGGGGACCGGCGCGGTGCGGGCTCGGCATGCGGCGCGGGCGAGGCGGCGGAGGAGCGCTGGACGGGCGCGCCGAGGCCCGGCCTGGCGGGGGGCGTCGCCGCGGCTCGGGACGGCTCGGACGCCCGGGCAGCCGGAGACGCGGGGACGCCGGGCCCCGGACGCGTTCCGGGTGCGGGGGCGACCGGGGCCGTCCCGGCCGGCGGGGACGTGGCCGCCGTCGTGCTCCAGTCGGCGCCCGGGGCGCGCCGGGAACGCCGTACGGAGGGGCGGCGTTGCACCGGCGCGTCCGGCGCGCCGACGGGAGTCCCGGGCCCAACGGGGGAGTCGGGGCCCGGGACGTTCTGGGGCCGCCCGGCGCGCGAGGGCTCCGGAGCGGCGTCGTCGGACGCGCCCACGACCGCGTCCGTACGAGGGGGAGCCGCCGCGCGCTGGACGGCGGGGGCGCCGGACGCGGGCGCGCCGACCGCCCCCGCGGCACCGGCCGGGGCCAGCCGGCGCGGCGGCTGCACGGGCCGGGCGGAGACCAGGGGCGAGCGCCGGGCGGGCACGGCCCGGACCGGCCCGGGCGACGGGGCACCCGCGGCCGTCGTCTCCACGCGCGGTGCGCCGACGACCTCGCGCCCGACGGGTTCGGGCGACGGACCCGGGGCACCCGCGACGGCACGCCGAACCGCGCGAGGAGGGGAAGGGGGCGCGGGCCGGGTGCGGCCGCCGTGTGCCGGAGCGGGCGATGCAGGGCGTACCGGAACGGGCACGTCGGCCCTCGCCGGGGCTGCCGCGTCTCCCCGCACGGGAGCGGACGCGGCACCTCGCACCGGCGTGGGCACGTCGGTCCGGGCGGGGGAAGCCAGGGGTCGTTGCACCGGGGCGGTGGCCCTGCCTTGTACGGGGGCGGGTGCGTCGTTCCGTACGGGGGTGGGCGCGTCGGTCCGTGCGGGGGTGGATCCGTCCGCTCGTACCGGGAAAGTCGTGGCCCGTTGTACCGGGGTGGGTGCGTCGTTCCGTGCGGGGGCGGGTCCGTCCGTTCGTACCGGGGAAGGCGTGGCCCGTTGTGCCGGTGCGGGTGCGTCGTTCCGTACGGGGGCGGGTGCGTCGGTCCGTACCGGGGAAGCCGTGGTCCGCTGCACCGGGGAAGCCGTGGTCCGCTGCACCGGGGCGGTGGCCCCGCCTCGTGCCGGGGCGGGTGCGTCGTTCCGTACCGGCGCGGGAGCGTCCGCTCGTGCCGGGGAAGCCGTGGCCCGTCCCACCGGGCCGGTCGCCTCCCCCCGCACCGGGGCGGTCGCTTCGTCCCGCACCTGGGCGGGTGCGTCAGCGCGTACGGAAGAAGCCGTTTCTCCTCGTACCGGCAGAGGCGCTTCCCCCCCTTCCGGAGCAGGCGTACGGCCCCGTGCCGGCCTGGTCGCCGCGTCCTCCGGCGGAGCCGTCGCCTCGGCTCGTACCCGCGCGGGGGCAGCGGCCCGTCCCCCCGCCCGAGCGGCCGTCTCCGTCCGTCCCGGCCCGGACGGCCGCGTCGGCCGGGCGCCCGGTGTCCCGGTCGCGCGCTGGACGCGCGGCGGCGCGGCTCCCTCGGAGCCGCCCGCGGCCTCGGGGCTCGGCGAGGTCGTCACCGCCACCGGCAGCCGCAGGCCCGGCAGTTCCGCGGCGGGGGCGCCCGCCGGCTGCCGCACGGGACGCACGGCGTCGAGGAGTACGCCTCCGGGCGCGTCCGGCACCGCGCCGTGGCCGAGGCCGGTCTGGAAGGAGGGGTTCCAGTGGGTGGCGAGCGACGAGGCGAAGCCGTGCTCCGTGACGGTGCGGGGAGCCCCGTCGAGGACGCGCCGCACGGGCGGCAGCCCGAGCCACGCGTCCCCCGGAGCCGTCGCGGGCGCGACGGGCTCCGCTCCGGACGGCTTCCGCGCCCGCCACCTCTCGAACATGCCCACCTTCTCCAGCCTCCTTTCCCAGTGATCCGCTTACGCCTGCGACCGCTCCACCAGCGAGGCCACCTGTGCCACGTACCCGCGCCGGTCCGCGTGCTCCAGGTCGAGGATGTCGTCCATGCCCCAGTGGAGGTGGAAGGCGAGGTACGCGGTCTCCTCCTCGATCCGGTCGGCCGCGTACGTCACGATTCCCCCAGGCGGCTCCCGGCCAGCTCGACCTCGAAGGACTCCTCGCAGTGGGGGCAGGCGACGGCGGCCCGCGTGTGGCCCTCCGCGTTGATCTGCCGGTAGAAGTCCTGGAGGAACGCCAGGTCGGAGGCGAACATGTTCTCCACCGTCCCGTCGTGGACCGACGGGAGCGTGCCCAGCCGGGTGATGACCCGGCCGAGCAGCACCACGGACAGGTACGCCGGGTTCTCCCGGACCCGGATGTCCCGCAGCGGCAGCAGCTCGTCCCGGGCCGTGGCCAGCCGCATCGCCCCGTGACGGTGCACGGTGCCCGCCTCGTCGACGAACCCGCGGGGCAGCTCGAACTCGAACTCGGTGCGCAGGGGCTCCTGCCGGCGGTCGGGCTGCGGCCCCGTCGATCCCTCGCGTCGCATCAGCCGAGCGTCAGCTCTTCGAAGGTGATGGTGACCTGCTCGGTCAGGGCGGCCGCGTCACCGGCCTTGGTGGAGCTCAGCTCGACCTTCGTGCACCAGGCGTTGCGGAGGTTGTACCGCTTCACCTCGGTCAGCTGGTAGTCCAGGAAGATGATGGACGCGTCCTTGCGGGCGGAGCCCATGTCGCCGGCGATGGACGCGGAGATCCACTCGGTGAAGGCGGCGGACTGCGTGGCGCCGCGGGTCACCGTGCACTCGCCGGCCTTCTTCACGCCGGGGAGCTTCTTGATGATGGGCTTGCCGTCGGCCGAGACCTGCTGGAACTCGATGACGTCCTGCTCCATCGTGAGGCCGCTGATCTCCTGCAGCGTCTCGACCATGACGCCGTCGATCTGCAGGCCGAAATTGTGGGTGGTGAGGGCGTCACCGGTGTCGAGGGACATGCGGTTCACTCCTGTTCATGAGGGGGTCGGGATGTGTGGGGGAGGGGCGGGGCGGGGGATCACTCCTCCAGCTCGCCGCCGCCCCCCTGGAACTGCGCGAGGCGGAAGACCACGAACTCCGCGGGCTTCACGGGCGCGATGCCGATCTCGCAGACCACCCGGCCGAGGTCGACCGACTCCGGGGGGTTGGTCTCCGCGTCGCACTTCACGTAGAAGGCGTCCTCGGCGCGCTGGCCGAACAGGGCGCCCTGGCGCCATTCGTTGACCAGGAACGCCGAGATGTTGCGGCGGATACGGGCCCACAGCGACGGGTCGTTGGGCTCGAAGACCACCCACTGCGTCCCGACGAGGATCGACTCCTCGAGGTAGTTGAAGTAGCGGCGGACGTTCAGGTAGCGCCAGGCCGGGTCGGAGGCGAGGGTCCGCGCGCCCCACACCCGGATGCCCCGGCCCGGGAAGGCACGGATGCAGTTGACGCCGACCGGGTTGAGCAGGTCCTGCTCGCCGCGCGTGATCTGGAGCTCCAGGTCGACCGCGCCGCGCACGATCTCGTTGGCGGGCGCCTTGTGGACACCGCGCTCCGAGTCGTTGCGGGCCCAGACGCCGGCCATGTGACCGGACGGCGGCACCGTGCGGGTCTGGCCGCCGGCCGGGTCGAAGGACTTGATCCACGGGTAGTAGAGCGCGGCGTACCGGGAGTCGTAACCGGCCACCTCCTGGCGCCACTTGCGGACGTCCCGGGCGTTCAGCCCCGGCGGCGGGTCGAGGATCGCCATCCGGTCGCCCATCAGCTCGCAGTGCGCGACCAGGCCGAGCTGGACGGCCTTGACCTGCTCCAGGTCGATGAGCCCCTGCTGGTAGGCCGCCATCAGGTCCGGCACGGCGACCATGTTGATCTCGTCGAGGGCCTCCAGACCGCCGAAGCCGGTGCGGTCGGCGGAGTCGCCGATGAACTGTCCCGACTCCATGGCGGCGGGCGCGTCGGCACGCACCGCGACCGGGGCCGGGAGCTGCGCGGGCGGGGGGAGGATGACGGTCTGGGCGTCGGGCCTGGCGAGCTGTCCGCCGGCCGCGGCCTCCTCCAGGACGATGGCCTTGGAGCGCTGCTTGACCTGCGCGACGACGTAGTTGCGGGCGCTCTTCTTCGCGGAGGCGTCGAAGCTCTCGACGACCTTCTCGCCGTCCTTGACGACCAGCCTGAACCGCTCGGCCTCGCCCTCGACGTCCTGCACCTCGACGGTGAGCGCCCCGCCGGCCTCGGACCCGGCGGCGACGGCCGCGACCCGGAAGGCGCCGAGCGCGACGGCCTCGCCGGCGACGAGCTCGCGCGGGGCGGCGGCGGCCGTCCCGACGGGTTCCACGGCGCCCTGGGCGTCCCCGCCGCCCACGCGCACCACGTACGCGGCGGTGCCGCCGTTGTTGAAGAAGCCGTACACGGAGTGGGCGAGGTAGTACCCGTCCGTGAAGTCACCGAAGGAAGCGACGTACTGCGACCAGTTGGTGACGAGCACCGGCTCGTTCAGCGGCCCGGTCGGCGACAGGCCGACGAAGGCCGCGACGGAGGTCCCGACGCCCTCGATGGGCCGGGAGCCGCCGGCGACTTCCTCGACGTAGACGCCGGGGGACAGGTAGGTGGGCATGACGCGTGCTCTCCTTGGACAGGACGGTGTGGACGGAAGTGGGGGACTGTTCCGGTCGGCCGGCGACCTGGCGCCGGTCCTCCGTGACCGGGTGGGGCCGTGCGGGGCCGTGCGGGCGGCCGGGGCCCGATCCGAAGGACGGGGCCTAGCGGTTCGACTTGCGCAGCGTCGCCCTCCCGACGTCGGTGGCCGCCCAGCGCACGAACCGGTCGCCGGCTTCGGCTTCGAACGCCTTGAGCGCCTGCGGGTCGGTCACCTGGATGGAGACCCCCAGGGCGTGCTGCTGCTTCGAGGGCTTGATGTGGGCGCGCTTCGTGGTGAATCCGTCGACCTCGCCGTTCGCCCCCCGCGTGGCGTGCCCGTGGATGTGGAGCTCCCAGGTGTTGATCCACTGCAGCTTGCCGGTGTCGGCGGTCGGTTCGAGGCCCCACGCCCCGCCGAAGTCGTCGGTCGCGCTGTCGTAGTCCGAGGCGTAGTAGGAGGCCGCTCCGGAGGACTTGATCCTCACCAGGGACGCCGTGAAGAGCCTCCCCACCTCCTCCGCCGACTGGCCGCCGCTCAGCGCCCGCAGCTTCTGCATCTCCGCGCTCGTGTTGACCACCGTCGCCTGGACGGCGCGCCGGAAGTTCTCCAGGGCGAGGAAGAACTTCCGTGCCGTGTCGGTGCTGTCGGCCCAGGCCTGCCTGGCCAGTTTCCTGAGCGTCTTGTCGTGGACGGCGAGCCGTTCGTCGCCGAACGTGGTGTACACCCGGGCGATCTGGTCGAGATGGGGCTTCGCGTCGGTGACGGCGTCCCGCAGGTAGGCCACCTGGGCGCGTATCGACGCGATGCGTTCCGCCGGCGTCCCCAGGCCGGGCTGGGCGCCCTCGATCACCTGCTGCACCGCGGTGATCCCCGGATGGTCGCCGGGCGCGTGGCGCGTGATGGTCTGCGGAATCCGGGCGAGGACGGCTTCCAGCTCCGCTTCGAGCCGGACGCACTCCACCTTCTCGTCCTCGGTCAGCCGCTGGACCGGCGCGTCGGGCGTGCGGGCGGCCGGCGCCGTGCCCGGTGCGGCCGCGGTGTCCGACGAGGCCCGCACCGGAGGCGTCCCGCTCATCGCGCGCGTCGCGTTCGCCTCGGCCTCGCGCTCGAAGCGGTCCGAGGGGTCCGAGACCTTCAGGCCGGAGCCGTCGTCCGTGCCGGCCACCGGGCCCCGACGCTGCTGGATCACGTGCGTCAGCTCGTGCGCGAGCGTGTGCGGGTCGCCACCGCCCTCGCCGATGACCACGTGGGAACCCGAGGTGTACGCACGGGCACCCACCTCGGCCGCCGAGGCCTTCGCCGCCGCGTCCGTGTGGACGCGCACGTCGGAGAAGTCCGCGCCGAGACGGGACTCCATGTCCGCGCGGACCGAGTCCTCCAGCGGCCGGCCTGCCGAGCGCAGCACGTCGGGGACCGAGGACCGCTGCACGGTCCGCCCGTCCCCCGGGGCATGGCCGCAGCCCGCGCCGTGGACGTGTGCGTCCCGCTGCACCGCGGCCGTGAACGCGGCGTTCCCCGCGGCCCGTTGCAGCGCGGCCGCCGCTCCCGGGGTCAGGCGTGCCGTCCCGCCGGTCGCGGCGAGGCGCGCCGCGTCCTCCGGCAGGGGCTCCCGGGCAGGGCGATGCGCCGGGCGGTCGCCCCGGTCCGGTCCCGGCTTGTCGCGGTGTGTCGATTCCATCGTGCTTCCCCTCTCCTCGGCTCGTGGACGGCGTCCGAACGCTTCCGACTCTCGCCGAGGCCCCGGCCGCCCGACCAGGGAGGAAGGGGCGGTCACGAGGGCAGCCGGGGCTGCCCCGACGGTCACGCCCCCGGGACCGCGGGTCCGGCGCCGGCACGGTCACGCCGTGCGGAGCCGCACACCGACGGGAGGTCGCCCGCACCCCTTGACAAGGCGCCCCGGCGTGCGAGGGTGGGGCCGGAGCGCGGCACCCCCGGCCGAGACCGGCCCCGTGCCCCGGGTGCGTGCCCGACACCGTCCCGAGGGGCTCCGGGGCAGGCCGTGTTGCCCCCGCACCGGCACTTTCGGGCAGCCGGAACCGGCCCCCGCCCCCCTAGCCTGCGGTCATGACCATCTGGACCTCTCTGGACCCGGCCGATGTCACCGTCGAGCCGGGGACCCGGACCTCCGCCCGGCTGCGGGTGCGCAACACCGGGGACACCGTCGAGGAGTACCGGCTCTCCCTCGTCGGCAAACCCTCGGGCTGGTCCCGGGTCGAGCCGGACGTCCTGCGCCTCTACCCGGGCAGCGAGGGGACCGCCGAGATCACCTTCGCCCCGCCGCGCTCCTCGGACGTGGAGGCCGGACCCCACGCGTACGGCGTCCGCGTCGACCCCCGGGAGAACGCGGGCGCCCGCGACGTGGTGGAGGGCCGGCTGACCGTCACGCCCTTCGCCGAGACCCGCGCCGAGCTGCTGCCGCCCGCGCTCGTGGGCCGCTTCCGGGGCCGGGCCCGCATCGCCGTCGACAACCTCGGGAACACCCCGCTGACCGCGTCCCTGATCGCCCGCGACGAGACCGGCCGGCTCACCTTCGACGTACGGCCGAACGCCGTGCAGATCGCCCCCGGCCGCGCCGCCTTCGGTGAACTCGTCGTACGGCCGCAGGCCGTGCGCTGGACCGGCGCCGAGGAGTCGCACCGGTTCACCGTGGCCGTCCGCCGCGCGGGCGACGACACCGCTCTCGACCTGGAGGCCACGTACGACCAGCGACCCGTCTTCGGGAACTGGCTGGTCGTGGTGGGCGGACTCCTGGTGACCGCCGCCATCGCCTTCGCCGTGCTCTGGTTCGGCTTCTCCCCGAAGATCGTCAGCGCCGCCAAGGAGATCCAGGCCACCGGCGCGCCCAGGCCCGCGGCGCAGGGCGACGGGGACGAGCTGCCCGAAGCGCCCCCGCCCAGCGCGCCCGGCGGACCCGCGCCCGGCGGGCAGCCGCCCGGCGACGCGCCTCCGCCGGTGGACGGGGGACCCCCGCCGGCCGGGGGAGACGGCGGCACGGACGGGGGTGCCGGTGACGGCTCGGGCGGCGGGGCGACCGGCGGGGGATCCGGCGGAGGCGCCGAGCCGACCGACCCCGGGCCGGGCACCGGCGACGGCGGGAACCAGCCGCCGCCCCCGCCCGCCTCCACGAAGACCCTTCCCCCCTGGGTCCAGGGCGACCCGAAGGACCTCGTCGTCGAGTACGCCCAGGAGCGCCTCGCCGCCATGAGCGGCACCAACCCGTGCAGGCTCACGGGGAGCTGGAGCCGAGGGGTCATCGACAGGGCGACCCGTGACGCGATCGCCTGCTACCAGCGCGCGGTCGTCGAGGACGCCGCGAACGGCAAGAACTCCGGCGAGATCCTGAGCGTCGACGCGGAGGGCACCCTCGGGCGCGCCACCCTCACCTCCCTCTGGGTCCAGGGGATCACGCCCGACGAGGTGGAGCCGGGGAGCAGCGGCATGGAGAACACACAGCTGGTGGCGGCCTTCTGGTGGGCGTACAACCGCAGCTTCTCCGACGACGACCTCTCCAAGGCGCGCGCCCGCGCCCAGTACGGCATCGACAACCTCCGGACCGGGAAGGTGACGGCCACCCGGAACGGCAGCAACGTCCAGGACCACATCCGCCAGTACCAGACGGCCGTCGGGCTCCCGGCCACCGGCACCGTCGACTGGCCGACCCTCCGCAAGATGCTCGGCGGCAGCGTCATGTGAGCCGACGGCGGACGTCGGACGAAGGGCCGAGGGGTCCACCCACACGGGTGGCCCCCTCGGCCCTTCACGGCGATCACGGCGATCACGGCGATCACGGCGCCCAGGGCGCGTCCGCGTCCACGACCAGCCTTCCCGCCTTCCGGTACTCGCGCCGCGCCCCGGCCCGGACGTCCTCGCCGGTCACGGCCGAGCCGCGGGCCGCCGCCAGATAGCCGGCCGTCACCGCCGCCGAGCGGATCGCGCCGCCGGCGAGCTCGAACTCCGCGGCGCACCGCGCGATCTCCTCGTCCACCCCCTCGGCCTTCGGCGTGGCCGCCAGGCAGGAGCGCCAGAGCGAGAGGCGCTGCCCGGGATCGGGGAAGGGGAAGTCCACGACCAGGTCGAGCCGGCGGGTGAACGCCTCGTCGATGTTGGCCCTGAGGTTGGTCGTGAGGACCGCGATCCCGTCGAAGGCCTCCAGCCGCTGGAGCAGATAGGCGCTCTCCAGGTTGGCGTACCGGTCGTGCGAGCTCTTCACCTCCGACCGCTTGCCGAAGACCGCGTCGGCCTCGTCGAAGAGGAGGACGCAGTCCGTGCGGTCCACCTCGGCGAAGATCCGCTCCAGGTTCTTCTCGGTCTCGCCGACGTACTTGTCGACCACCGACGAGAGGTCCACCACATAGAGGTCGAGCCCCAGTTCGCCCGCGACGACCTCGGCGCCGAGCGTCTTCCCGGTGCCCGACTCCCCGGCGAACAGCGCGACGACACCGCGCCCCCGCCCGCCGCCCGTGCGCAGCCGCCACTCGCCGAGCACCCGGTCCCGGTCCCGGGCCCGGCCGGTCAGCTCGCGCAACAGCCCCAGCGGCTCCTCGGGGAGCACGAGGTCGGCGAACCCGACGGCCGGCCGGATCCGCCGCGCACGGCTGTCGAGGAGCGGCGCCGACACCAGCCGGGCACCGCGCCGCAGCTGCGCGAGCGTCAGCGCCGTGCCCTCGAACGCGGCGAGCGCCCGGGCGGAACGCGCCGCCCGGCGCACCTGATCGCCGCTGAGGCGGTACGCTGCGGTGGCCGCGTCCAGGTCGAAGTCGACGTCCGGCGAACCGAGTTCGCGGTGCCAGAGGCCCTCGGGGCCCGCCGCGTCCTCCGGCGCGTCGAGCGCGATCAGCTCCGCGTCCGGCGCCCACCGGAGATCGGGCGCCTCGGTGCCGGCGAGGACCACCGTCGCACCGGACGAGGCGAGGGCGCGCACCAGCGGCCCGGGCCGCGGAGGCAACGGGTCGACGACCACGGCGGCGCCGCGCAGCCGGGCCTCACGCAGCAGCAGCCGCGCCGCCCGCTCGTCCACGCCCTCCGGCCGGTACCGCAGCACGGGCCGTCCGGAGGCGCGCAGCGCGGCCACCACCCCGTCCGTGGCGGCGCCGGGGACGCGCTGACGCAGATGGACGGTGACGGGCCCGGCGGCGACGACCCGCGCCCCGAGCGGCGTGGCCGCGGCGGACGCGTCCGCCACCCCCGCCGGCAGCAACTCCACCTCGGCGGACGGAAGTCCGGCGTCGAGCCGCCCGTCGTCGCCGAGGAGGTGCGCCACCACCCGCTCCGGCACGCGCAGGGCCCGCCCGGGCAGCGGCCGGTCCTCGTCCTCGACCTCCAGGAGACCGCCGGACCGCAGCGGGGCGGCCGGATGGAAACGGTCCCGGGCGGCCGGGTCGGAGGGGCCGGTGCCCGCCAGGTCCAGGGTCAGGGCCACGGTGGCGCGCCGTCGGCCCACGTCGTCGTTGAGGTATCCGTACAGCGTCTCGAAGTCCCGGTCCACGTCGGGCGCGAGCGCCGCGAGGAGGACGTGGGCGTCGAGCGCGGTGAGCCCGAAGTCCCTTGCCGTTCGGGCCAGTCGGTCCGTTCCGCCGGTGTCCGGAAGAGGGGCGCCGCCGCCCGGCGGGAGGGAGCCGTCGTGCCGCTCCGCCGTCGGTCCCGGCTCCGCCGCGATCCGGCGGGCCGTCTCCCCCGTGACGTACAGGCCGCGCAGCGGATCGCCCGCCGTGGGGTCCCCGGCGCTCCGGGCGTCCACGAGCGCGGCGACCCTGGTCCGGAGCGCGGAGACCAGGCCGAGCACGCCGTCGGTGTCCCGCAGGCCGTCCGCGCTCATGCGCCGCCCTCCCGTCGCGGGTCCGTCCTGACGCCGATGCGCCGCCGCGTCCGGGGAGCGGAGTCGCCCGGTACGCCGTCGATCCCGCGCACGAGGACCTCCGCGCCCTCGGTGACCGGCGGCGCCGCCCCGTACACCGGGGCGACCGGGAACGGTGTGGTGACCACGACGTCGAGCGAGGGCTTGAGCTCCCCGCCGAGCGCGGACCAGATGTCCGCCAGCGAGCGCGACTCGGCGGGCGGCACCGCGACGGAGAGCGGCAGGGACGTGGCGATCGGCCGCACGGACTCCGGCACCGCGTCCCCGGAGAGCGCCTCGTGCGGGAGGAGCAGCGCCAGCGCGTTCGACAGGAGCCGGTGTTCGTCCTCGGGCCGCGAGGTCCAGGCGGTCACCAGGTACGAGAGCCGGAACCAGCGCGGCGGCAGGCGCCTGCGCGTCACGATCCCGTCGGCGTCCCGCTCGGCCCGCGCGCCGCGCTCGCGCCGGGACACGTCCTCCCGGATGTCGTACAGGTAGGCGTTGAGCGTGGGGGTGTTGCGGCGGGCGGCCCAGTCGCGGGTGGGGGCGTCGAAGGCGACGTCGCCCGTGACGGCGGGTGCGAGCAGTCGGCGCAGGGCCTCGTCCATCTCGTGGATCATCAGATGTAGCCTTCGCGGAGCGCGTACGCGACGGCATGCGCCCGGTTGGTGAGCTGGAGACGGGTCATGAGCGAGTGCAGGACGTTCTTCACGGTGCGCTCGGAGTAGGCGAGCTTCTCGCTGATCTGCCGGGTGTCCAGACCCTCGGCGAGCAGCCGCAGCACGTCCACCTCACGGGGCGCCATCCCGAAGAGCGGCACCGATCCGCCGGTGCCCGCTCCCGCCGCCGTCGCCCGCTGGAGCCGGCCCACCTGGTTCAGGAGGCGGCTGACCAGGTCGGGCGGCAGTTCGCCCTCGCCCCGTGCCGCGCTGTGCACGGCGCTCAACAGCCTTTGCTCGGTGGCCTGGTGGCGCCAGATGATGGCCCGTACCCCGTGCTCGACCACGGTCAGGAGGTCGGGCTCGCGCAGCTCGCGGGCGATCAGCACGACGCGCTGGTCGCGGCCGCGCAGCAGGCGCCGGAGTTCCGCGGTGGTGGGTTCGTCGATCCGGTCCGCGAGCATCACCGCCACCGCGGGGGCGTCCCGCTCCCCGTCGTCGTGCTCGGGCACGAAGTCGATGGTCGGCTGGTGCCTCAAGTGGCTGATGAGTCCGGCCCTGCTGAGTGGATCGGATGCGTGGACGGTCACCGTCACCCGTGTGGTGAGCACTTCCGCTGCCTGCTCCTTCTCACGCGCCTCGACCGTCCGGGCGTGGTCGGGTGCCCGGGACCGGCCGGCGCGGCGACGGCGGCCCTCCGGCCGTCGGTCGCCACGCACGGTGAGGCTCCCCGTGGTCTGCTGGTCCGCGACCGGCGCACCGGTCACGATGTCCCGTCCAGCTTCCCGCGCGCTACTCACGTCTCGCTAACGCTCCGCTGCCGCGCTCCGGGACCCCGCACCGGGGCCGTCCACAACGCTCCTCCCGTGTGGTGCCCGCCACTCGGGGCGTCCGCGCGGCGGCGGGAGGGCGGTGCTCAGGTCATGTTGAAGTACGGGAGGGGGCCGGCCGGCTGGCCGGCGGTCACGCGGCGGATCACGGCGATCGCCAGGATCGAGTCCAGGATGCCGATGGCGTGGTCCACCGGGTTGTCGTACTGGGTCTGATGGAGCACCAGCAGGTGGACCGCGACCGAGAGCG
This sequence comes from Streptomyces sp. NPDC004266, assembly GCF_042874095.1. NCBI lineage: Bacteria > Bacillati > Actinomycetota > Actinomycetes > Kitasatosporales > Streptomycetaceae > Streptomyces > Streptomyces sp. NPDC004266. The sequence continues at coordinate 41,802 of NZ_JBIAMM010000013.1, read as the reverse complement.
GACCGTCGGCGAGCCAGACGAACCACCAGGCGTTGATCAGCCAGGTGTCGCGGGGCGGGCCGCCGGCGCGCCGGATGTCCAGGGTGATGCGCCGGGGCAGCCACCACATGGCGAGCGGGACGATCCAGGCGCCGAGGGCGAAGCCCGGGGCGTACTTGTGGGTGCCCGGCGCGAGCACCTCGGCGTTGCAGCGGGCACGGTGGAACCAGACCAGGAACGAGATCCAGCAGAGGATCTGGAGGAAGCCGAGCGCGGCCTTCCCGTCCTCGAGCCAGGGGGCGTCGGGGCCGGTGTGGATGATGTACGCCTCGGCGAGGGCCGACGTGGCTATCAGGCACTGGACGACGAGGGCGGGCCCCGCGGGGTTGCGGAAGCGGTAGCGCGGTCCGCGCACCGCCGCGGGCCCGACGGGCACGTTGTACTGGTCCATGTCTCATCCCCCCGATGCGGCCGAGTGGTACGGCGGCGCTGATCACCGGCATCGTAGAGGCGCACCGGACGGCCGGCCAAGGGCCGGGAGCCGGGGGAGGGGCCGCGGTCAGCGGCGGTCGTCCGCCGTGCCGTACGGGGCGTCCGGCTGCGGCGGTTCCGGGGCCGGCCCGATCGGCTGGTCGGGGTCGAGCTTGACGCCCAGGCGCGGGGTGGCGCCCGCCAGCAGACCCCAGAGGGCGTCGCTCAGGAAGTGGGTCAGGTCGTCGAGGGAGCTCCGCGACTCGGGGTGGGCGGCCCACTGGTTCACCACGCCGTCCACCAGGCCGACCATGCCGAACGCCAGGTTGAGGTTGAACCCCCGGGGCGCCGCCTCGCCGTCGAGGAACCGCTCGGCGTACGTGTCCAGGAGCCGGGCGAGGTGGAGGGCGACGGCGGTGCGGGTCCCCGCGACCGCGCGCGAGCCGGCGGCGGGCTGCCCGGGCGAGCCGGTGCCGAGGAAGCGGTGGAGGTGGGGGTGGAGCGCCACCCAGCCCACGTAGGTGGCCGCGGCGAGCTCGATCGCCTCCCGGATGGTGCCCTTGGGGTCGAGGGCGGGGGACAGGGCGGTCATCAGGTCGTCGGTGATCCGCGCGCGGATCTGCTCGTCGAGGTCCTCGCGGCTGCGGAAGATCCGGTAGACGACGGAGCGGGGCATGCCGGCCTCGGCGGCGATCGCCGCCACGCTGACCGTCGTCCCCTCGCGGCCGATGACGGCGAGGGCCGCGGCGAGGACCTGGTCCCGGCGTTCGGCGCGGTGGCCGGTCCAGCGGGTGTCACGGCCGTCGGGGCGCCCGTCGTTGCGTGTGTGTCTGTCCTCGGCCACGGCGTGGATCGTACCCGGCGGCGGGGAGGAGACCGGGCGCGGAGGGTGGCGCAGGTCACGTTACCGCCGGTATCCTGGACGCGGTGACACAGGTAAATTCCGGGGCCTGAGGAAGAATGCCCGCCGGTACGACCGGCAGCGGAGGGGACGGACATGGAGAACCGGCACGTCGACGTGCTGATCGTCGGAGCGGGACTGTCCGGCATCAGTGCCGCCTGCCACCTGCTCGCCGGCAATCCCGGAGCCACGTACGCGATCGTCGAGCGGCGCGCGGGGATCGGCGGCACCTGGGACCTGTTCCGCTACCCCGGCATCCGCTCGGACTCGGACATGTACACCTTCGGCTACGGCTTCCGCGCCTGGCACGGCACCAAGGTCCTCGCCGCCGGACCGGACATCCGCCGCTACATCCGGGCCACCGCCGAGGAGCACGGCGTCGCCGACCGCATCCGCTTCGGCCACCGGGCCGTCCGGGCGGACTGGTCGAGCGCCGAGGGCCGCTGGACCGTCGAGACCCTCGACGAGGCCACCGGCGAGACCCGCCTCCTCACCGCCCGCTTCCTCGTCGGCGCCACCGGCTACTACGACTACGACGCGGGCCACCGCCCCGAGTTCCCCGGCGAGGAACGCTTCCGCGGCACCCTCGTGCACCCGCAGCACTGGCCCGAGGACCTCGACCACACCGGCAAGCGCGTCGTGGTCATCGGCAGCGGCGCCACCGCCATCACCCTCGTCCCCGCGATGGCCCCCGAAGCCGCCCACGTCACCATGGTCCAGCGCTCGCCCACGTACGTCCTGGCGCTCCCCGCGGACGACCCCCTCTCCGTCCTCCTGCGCCGGCTGCGCGTCCCCGCCGCGCTCGTCCACCGGGTCGGGCGCACCCGCAACATCGCGATGCAGCGCGCCCTGTACGCCCTGTGCCGCAAGGCCCCCCGCCTCATGCGCAAGGTGCTCCTCGGCGCCGTGCGGGCGCGGCTCGGCAAGAGCGTCGACATGCGCCACTTCACCCCCGCGTACAAGCCCTGGGACCAGCGGCTGTGCGTCGTGCCCGGCGGGGACCTCTTCACGGCGCTCAGGAGCGGCCGGGCGTCCGTCGTCACCGACCACGTCGAGACGTTCACCGAGACCGGCGTCAAGGTCAGGTCGGGCGAGGAGATCCCCGCCGACATCGTCGTCACGGCCACCGGCCTGCGCATGCAGCTCGCCGGCGGCATGGAGCTCGCGGTCGACGGAAAGCCCGTCGTCACCCGCGAGCACCTCCTCTACAAGGGCGTGATGCTGGACGGCGTCCCCAACCTGGCGATGATCATCGGCTACACCAACGCCTCCTGGACGCTCAAGGCCGACCTCGCCTCCGCCTACGTCAGCCGGCTCGTCGCCCACATGGACCGCCACGGCCTCACCGCCGTCACCCCCGTCGCCACCGAGGCCGACCGCTCCTCCGTCTCCGTCATGGGCGAGTCGCTGACCTCCGGCTACATCGCCCGCGGCGACGCGATCATGCCCCGTCAGGGCACCCGCGACCCGTGGCGGATCTGGAACGACTACTACCGAGACCGCCGCGCGCTGCGGCGGTCCCCGATCGAGGACCCCGCGCTCCGCTTCGACCGCGCGGCCCCCGACGGACGCCCCGCCGAGCGGGAGGACCGGACCCCCGCGGTCTGACGCCCCTCTGGGAAGCCCTCGGAAAAGCTCCTCGAAAAGCCCTCGAAGAACCCCTCAGAAAAGCGCCTCCGGACAGCCGGCCGCGAGAGAGCGAGGACGACCATGACCAGCGTGCAGAGCTACCACGAGAGGCTCCGGACCCTGTCCGAGGCCTCGGTGCACATCCACTTCGACGCGTTCACCGACATCGACTGGGACCACCCCGACTTCGCCATCGACCCGTCGGACCCCCGCTGGGTGCTCCCCGCGGCCGACCCCCTGGGCGGCCACCCCTGGTACCAGGAGCAGCCCCTGGAGGTCCGCACGCGCATCGGACTGTGGCGGTACGCCAACATCGTCAAGGTCGGCATGCAGTTCGAGAACGTCCTCATCCGCGGCGTGATGGACTACCTCTTCGCCCTGCGCAACCAGAACCCGGAGTTCCGCTACCTCACCCACGAGGTCACGGAGGAGTGCCACCACACCCAGATGTTCCAGGAGTTCGTGAACCGCGCGGGCGCCGACGTGCCCGGCGGGCGCCGCTCCTTCCGGGTGCTCAGCCGCTTCCTGCCCCTGGCCGGCTCGCTGGTCCCCGAGTCGTTCTTCACCGGCGTCCTCGCCGGGGAGGAGCCCATCGACCACCTCCAGAAGGCGATCCTGCGCGGCGGCGGGGACATCCACCCGCTGATGCGCCGGCTCATGCAGATCCACGTCGCCGAGGAGGCCCGGCACATCTCCTTCGCCCACGAGTTCCTGCGCGTCAAGGTCCCCGGCTACGGCAGGGCGCGCCGGGGCGCGCTCTCGGTGGCCTTCCCCGTGATCATGCGGGTGCTCGGCGACGTCATCATGGTCCCCGACCGGAAGACCGCCGAGACGATAGGCGTGCCCCACTGGGTGATCAAGGAGATCTTCTGGAAGTCGCCCGACGGCGAGAAGATGCTCCGCGACCTCTTCTCCGACGTGCGGATGCTCGCCGAGGACATCGGCCTGATGAACAGGGCCTCCCGGCGCGTGTGGAAGGCGCTGCGCATCGACGGCCGCCCGTCCCGCCACCGCGGCGAGCCCGCCCCGCACGCCGCCTGACACGGCCCGCAGGTCCCTGGAACGGAGAACCATGCCCTACGTCGTCACCCGGTCGTGCTGCGCGGACGCCTCCTGCGTCCTGGCCTGCCCGGTCAACTGCATCCACCCCGCCCCCGGCGAACCGGGCTTCGGGCAGACCGAGATGCTGTACGTCGACCCCCGCACCTGCGTCGACTGCGGCGCCTGTACGACGGCCTGCCCGGTGGACGCGCTCAAGCCGCACACCGGGCTCACCGAGGCGGAGCTGCCGTTCCTCGAACTCAACCGCGCCTACTACGACGCCCATCCGCACGAGGACCGGGCACCCATGGCCCTCGTGCCCGTCCAACGCCGCACCTCCGCAGCCGAGTTGCGGGTCGCCGTCGTCGGCGCCGGACCGGCGGGGCTGTTCGCCGCCGACGAGCTGCTCCGGCACCCCGGCGTCACCGTCACCGTCCACGACCGGCTGCCCACCCCGTACGGACTCGCCCGCGCGGGAGTGGCCCCCGACCACCAGGACACCAAACGGGTCGCCCGGCTGTTCCGCGCCGTCGAGAGCCAGCCCGGCTTCTCGTACCGGCTCAACACCGAGATCGGCCGCGACCTGCACCACGAGGACCTGGTCCGCGACCACCACGCCGTGATCTACGCCGTCGGCGCGGCCACCGACCGCCGGCTCGGCATCGACGGCGAGGACCTGCCCGGCAGCGCCTCCGCCACCGACTTCGTGGCCTGGTACAACGGCCACCCCGACCACAGCGCCGCCCCCTACGCCCTGGACGGCGAGCGGGCCGTCGTCATCGGCAACGGCAACGTGGCCCTGGACGTGGCCCGCGTCCTCACCGCCGACCCCGACGCCCTGGCCCGCACCGACATCTCCGACCGGGCGCTCGCCGCGCTGCGGACGAGCCGCGTCCGCGAGGTGCTCGTGCTCGGGCGCCGCGGACCGGCCGAGGCGGCGTTCACCCTGCCGGAACTGCTCGCCCTCGCCGCGCTCGACGGCGTCGACGTCCTGGTCCGGGGCTGGCCGGCCGACGTGCCGCCGGACGCCACGCCCAAGACCGCGGTGCTCGCCGAGCTGGCCGCCAGGACCCCCGTGCCGGGACGCCGCCGCATCGTCCTGCGCTTCCGGACCCGCCCCACCCGGATCCTCGGCGACGGCCGGGTGACCGGTCTGACCGTCGAGACGGCCGGGGCCGTGGAGAACGTCGAGGCCTCGCTCGTCCTGCGCGCGATCGGCTACCGGGCCCGTCCCGTCCCCGGCCTCCCGTTCGACGGGGCGACCGGCACGGTGCCCCACGAGAGGGGCAGGGTCCGGCCCGGCGTGTACGTGGCCGGCTGGATCAAGCGCGGCGCCAACGGGTTCATCGGCACCAACAAGTCCTGTGCCCGGGAGACCGTCTCCGCGCTCCTCGACGACCTCGAAGCCGGTCTGCTCACCGCGCCCGCCGGCGGGGCCCCGGCGTCCGGCGGGCACCCCGAGGCCGTCGGCCTCGACGGCTGGCGGGCGATCGACGAGAGCGAGCGCGCGGCGGGCCGGCACCAGGGACGCCCCCGCGTGAAGCTCGTCGACAGGGAGCGACTGCTCGCCACCGCACGCTCCGCACCGGGACGCCCGACGGCGCGCTTCCGCCGGGCCTGACCGACAAGGCATCCCCTACGAGCGGAGGAACGCGCGGACGCCCCGGGAGACCGCGTCGTCTCCCGGCAGCGCGTTGTGGTCGAGACAGCCGGCGCCTTCGTTGACGGCGCCGGCCAGCGGCACGCTGCCGTCGGGGTCGATGACCTCGTCGCAGTTCGACCACCAGGTGGCGTAGCGCACGGCCCCGGGCGTCTCGTCGCCCTCCGCGAGCCTCTTCTGGACGTAGGAGCCCGGGGTCATGTCACGGCAGGCCTGGTCCCACAGCGCGCACGCCCATGCCGTGGAGGTGCCGTGGTTGGGACCTGCGAGGGAGACCCAGTGGGCGACGGAGGACTGTCCGGCGGCGTCGAACTTCACGTACCAGCGGGTGACGAGGCTGCCGAAGGAGTGGGCGACGAGGTCGACCCGGGCGGCCCCGGTCCGCCGCTTGACGCCCTCGACGTACGCGGCGAGTTCGCCGGAAAGGACCTCGTTCACGGACCGGTGCGTGTCGTAGCCGAAGGAGAACAGCTCGGCGTCGGTGTACCCGTCGGCCCTGAAGTCCGCGCGCAGTCCGCCCCACACGCCCGGGTCGGCGTTGTACCCGTGGACGAACACGACGGGAACGCGTGCGGAGGAGCCGGGCGCGGGTATCCCGGCCCGGGCGGGCGCCGCCGGCAGGAGCAGGGACGCGACGGCGGCGAGCAGCGGAACGGCGATCCGGCCACGGAGTCTCAGCACGCTCTCTCCCCCTACGAGTTACGCACGAGTAGTCAGGAGCATGGTGGGGGCTGAGGGGGCGGATGAACAGCCCCGTGCGCGGCTTCGTCGGCCCCGGGGTCCCTCAGGTGGCCCCGACGCCGTGGTGGCGGCCGGACCCGGCCGCCCCTCACGGTCACCGCCGTGGTGGGACTGGCGGCCGTCAGGTCGCCCGGCGGCGTTCAGCGTCTGCTGGGAGGTGACCCAGGCCCCGTGCACCTCTTCGAGGTGCGCCACGATTCGCGCTCGGCGACGGCCTCCATCAGATCCTGCCTGAACTCCCGTCGGGCGAGCGGGTCCAGGGCCGCGACCGGCTCGTCCAGGATCAGCAGTTCCGGGCGCTTGGCGATGCCCAGGGTGAGGGCGAGCTGCGCGCGCTGGCCGCCGGACAGCTTGCCGGCCCGCTGCTTCGGGTCCCGGCCGAGGCGACGGATCCGGTCGCGCGCCACGGCGTCGTCCCCGTTCGGGTTGAGGCGCTTGCCGAGGTCGAGGTGGTCGGCGACGCTCAACGTGGCGTAGGTCGGGGTGCCCTGGGCGACGAAGCCGACCTTGGCCAGTTGCTCCACACCCTCGGCGGGAGGGCCGCCGCACACCTCGACGGTGCCGGCCGTCGGGGACGTCCAGGTCGCAGTTCCGCAGCGCCCAGCGCTGCTTCTACCTCTTGCCCAGGCCCCGGGCTCGCAGGGCAGCGCTCATGTCACGTCCTCTCCGGCGTCGTTGCGAAACGTGTTCGTGAACAGCGCCTCGATGCTCTCGTCGTCGAGCCCGGCCAGGCGGGCCTTGGTCAGCCGGCCCGGGCGAAGAAGACCGCCGCGGCGACCCCTTCCACCCATCGGTGGGGAACTGATGCCGTCACAGGTCTTGTCAGTGCAATTTCACATTACTATGTTACAGCGCACACGGTTCGATGAACGTCCGTCATACGCCGTGCGAACCAGACCAGTTCGCCCATACATCCCCGAACCAACCCCCCTCACCAGCAGGAGTCCTGTTGTCCCTCCACCGACGCGTGCGCTCTTCCCTGCTCGCCTCCGCCGTCACGGTCACCCTCCTCGCCTCCGCCGGCCAGGCCGGTGCCTCCGTCGCGGGCACGGACGACCGACCCGCCCCGGCCCCCGCGCTCGGCGCACCGGGCCCGCAGGCGCGGCCGGCGGCCCACCCCTTCGACGAGGTCGATCACCGGGCCTCGGCCCCGCGCACCACCTTCGGCCCCGCCCCCGCCCCCGGCGGCCACGCCACGGGCCGGGTCCCCGGCCGGGCACCGGCCGCCGCCACCGCGCGGTCGTTCGCCGCCACCGGCACCACCGCCGCCGGCGTCCCCTGCACCCTCGACGGGATCACCGGCCTCGCCCCGGAGCGGTTCGCCGACTTCCTCGCCGACCCCGCCGTCACCGCCGACGGCTGTCTCCGGGGCCTCATATGGACCTGGGACGCCCGGCTCGCCCCCGTGATGTCCGACGCCCACGTCCAGGCCGTCGCCCGCCGCATATCGAGCCTCTCCGCCGCGCACGACGGACGGAACACCTCCCACCTGGAGGAGATGTTCACGTACCTGCACGCCGTCGCCTACCACGACTTCTCGCGCGACGAGATCGACGCCACCGACGCGCCCACGGTCGACGCGATCCGCCGGGCCGTCGCCGACTTCGGCGCCGCCGCGCACACCTTCGACGTCACGAAGAGCAACGCGAACACCCTCCGCGAGGCGCTCTACGCGGCCAGCTCTCCCGGTCTCCGCCAGCACCAACTCGGCCTCGTCAAGCGGGTCCTGGCCACCATGGACTCCGCGCACCCCGCCACGAACCTCGACCCGACCTGGGCGGGCGCCGCCCTCGCCGCCCTCTCCGTCAACTACCTCGGCGTCTACCCGGGCAACCAGGACAGCGCCTTCCACGCGGCCGTCACCGCCGACCCGGCCTACCGCGCGGCCTTCAAGGCCTTCGCGGACCACGGCCACCTGAAGGGGACCGCCAACGCCTGGGTCGCCCGCGACGCCCTCGGCGAGTACGGCCGCTTCGGCCAGATCGCGGCCCTCCGGGACGGCGTCGTCGCCGACCTCGGCGCCTCCCTCACCACCGTCGTCGGCACCTTCGGCCGCGGCAGCGAGCAGTGGGCCAAGGTCGTCTCCTGGCTCAACTTCTACGAGGCCTGCAAGCCGTACGGCGTGTGCAAGGAGGACATCGAGAAGCAGCTCTTCCCGTACGCGTACACCTACGACAACGGCGCCATCAAGGTCCGCACCGCCCTCGACCGGGCCACCGTCGACCAGCTCTACTACGCGAGCAAGCAGGTCAAGGCGCAGTACCACCGCGTCCTCGGCACCGACCGGCCGCTCGCCGGCGACACCAACGCCACCCTGAACATCGTCCTCTACGCCTCCCGCGCGGACTACGAGAACTACCACCCCATCCTCACCGGCATGGGCACCAACAACGGCGGCATCTACATCGAGCGCGGCGCGACCTTCTACACGTACCAGCGGCGGGTCCCCCAGGACTCCTCGCTGACGCTGGAGGAGCTCTTCCGCCACGAGTACACCCACTACCTCAACGGCCGCTGGGCCGTTCCCGGCTCCTTCGGCGAGGGCCCCTGGTACCAGGGCGACCGCACCACCGCCATGGACGAGGGAACGGCCGAGTTCTTCGACGGAGCCACCCGCGACAACGGCATCGCCGTCCGCAAGTCCCTCGTCCGCGGGATCATCAACGACACCGCCGGCGGCGGCCCCCGGATGAACCTGCGCCAGATCCTCCACGCCACCTACGACGGCGACGGCTTCCGCTTCTACAACTACGCGGGCACGTTCTTCGAGTTCCTCTGGACCGAGAGGCCCTCGCTGCTCCGCGAGATGTACACCCACCTGCGGGCGAACGACGTGGCGGCGTACGACGCCTGGCGCGACCGGCTGAGCTCCGACGCGAACCTCCAGCGCGCCTACGACCGCTTCCTCGACGCGCGGATCGCCGAGGTCGACCGGCTGTACGTCCCCGACACCACGTACACGCCCAACGCCCAGCTGCGCGACGCGGACCTCGCGTCCGTGAAGGCGTCCTTCGCCACCGCCACCTACAACGCCCCCGACTGCGTGGAGAACGGCGAGCCCGGCAAGCGCCGCTTCCTCTGCACCGGCCGGATCACGGCGAACCTGTCCAACTGGGCCAGCGAGGACCAGAACTTCAAGGACATGTCCGAGACGGTCGACTACTTCATCCTCGACCGGGCCGGCGCCGCCTCGAACAACCTGGCCGACATGAACTGCAGCTTCGGACCCGTCGAGATCTGGTCCACCAAGGTCGCGGGCACGTCGAGCTACAGCTGTGAGGGCCCCCTGCGCAGCTGACCCGCCCACCGTCCGGGCCGGCCCTTCCACGGGGGAGGGCCGGCCCGGCACCACGACTCTCCCCCTGGAGGCCGTACTCCGTGAGCACCACCCCGCGCCCGGTCCGCACCACCGACTACCACACCGCAGGCGAGCCCTTCAGGATCGTCGACGAGGACCTGCCCCCGATCCCCGGCGACACCGTCGCCGAGCGCCGCGCCCTCGCGCTCCGGCTCGGCCCGCTCGACGACCTGCGCCGCCTGCTGGTCCGGGAGCCCCGCGGGCACTCCGGCATGTACGGCGGCTTCGTCGTCCCGCCCGACGACGACGGCGCCCACTTCGGCGTGCTGTTCTGGCACAAGGACGGCTACTCCACCGCCTGCGGCCACGGCACGATGGCCCTCGGCGCCTGGGCCGTCGACACCGGACGCGTCCCGGCGCCCGACGACGGCGACGTCCCCGTACGCGTCGACGTGCCCTCCGGGCGCGTCACCGCGACCGTGCACCGCGCGGGCGGCCGCACCACGGGCGTCACCTTCCGCAACGTCCCGACGTGCGTCCTCGCCCGCAAGGTCCCGGTGGCCACCGCGTCCGGCACCGCCGAGGTCGACCTCGCCGACTCCGGCGCCCGCTACGCCTCGCTCCCCGCGCGCGCCCTCGGCCTCGACACCGGCCGTGCCTCCCTGCCCGCGCTCGTCCGGGCCGGGCGGGAGATCCGCGCCGCGCTCCCCGAGCACGACCTGTACGGCGTCATCCTGTACGACGAACTCCCCGACACCCCCGACGGGCCCCACCAGCGCAACGTCACCGTCTTCGCCGACGGGCAGATCGACCGCTCGCCCTGCGGATCGGGCACCTCCGCCCGGCTTGCCCTGCTCGGCGAGGACGGGCGCCTCGGACCCGGCGACGTCCTCACGCACGAGTCCGTGGCCGGCACCGTCTTCACCGGCCGGCTGCTGCCCGGCGGCGTCACCGAGGTCACGGGGGCCACCCACCGCACCGGCACCCACACCTTCGTCCTCGACCCGCACGACGCCCTGGGGACGGGGTTCCTCCTGTGACCACCACGCCTTCTGTGACCACCACGCCTTCTGCGACCACCACGCCTTCTGCGACCGCCGTGCCCGCCCCGACGGCCACGACCGCCGCGTCCGCCATGTCCGACCTGCTCCTGCTCGACGGCCCGGCCATGACCCGCCTCCTGACCCCGGCGGCGACCGCCGACGTCCTCGCCGAGGTCCTGCGCGCCGGATTCGACCCCGAGACCGCCCCGCCCCGCACCGCCGTCCCCGTCCCGGCCGGTGAGCTCCTGCTCATGCCCGCCGCCTCCGGCGCGTACGCCGGAGTGAAGATCGCGGGCGTGGCCCCCGGCAACCCGGCCCTCGGCCTGCCCCGCGTCACCGGCTCCTACCTGCTCCTCGACGGTGCGGACCTCCGGCCCCTCGCCCTCCTCGACGGCGCGGCCCTGACCGAGCTGCGCACCCCGGCCGTCTCCGCGCTCGCCGTGCGCCGTCTGACACCGGACGACCGGCCGCTGCGCCTCGTCCTCTTCGGCACCGGACCCCAGGCGTACGGTCACCTGGAGGCCGTCCTCGCGGCGCGCGAGCTCGCCGAGGTGGTCGTCGTCGGACGGGGTCCGATCGGCGCGCGGGCCCTCGCCGGATACGCGCGGACGCTCGACGTGCCCGCCCGCGCCGGCACGCCCGACGACGTGGACGGGGCCGACCTCGTCGTCTGCTGCACCACGGCCCGTGAACCCCTCTTCGACGGCGCCCTGGTGCCCCCCGGCGCCACGGTCGTCGCCGTCGGCTCGCACGAGCCGACGGCCCGGGAGACCGACACCGCACTCGTGACCCGCGCCGAGGTGTACGTCGAGGCGCGCTCGGCGGCGCTCCGCGAGGCGGGGGACCTGCTCCTCCCGATGGCGGAGGGGGCGATCGGCGAGGACCACGTCGCGGGCACCCTCGCCGACCTGGTGAACGGCCGTGCCCCCTCCGGGCGTCCACGGTTCTTCAAGAGCGTGGGCATGGCCTGGGAGGACCTCGCCGTCGCGAGCGCCCTGTACCGGACGGCCCGCGGGGGCTCATGACCCCGGGTGCGACAGGGGCGCGGGGCGGCCGGCCGCGCCCCGGTGCCTGATGTTGACGGCCGCGGCCCTGGCCACGGCCACGGGGTTCAGGAAACGCGGCGGACCGATCAGGCGGGACGCGAACAGATGCATGTGCCGTGCCAGGGAGGCGTCGCGCGCCGCCGCCGAGAACATCAGCCGCTCCACGGGGTTGAACGGGCGGCCCTTGGCGAAGTCGGCGGCCAGGTACTGGTGGCCGCTCAGGCGGCGCCGGTGCCTGGCCGCGTAGAGCGCGAGGGACCGGTCGAGGCCGCCCCGGCCGGTCACGGCCGGGCCGACCGCCTCCGCCAGCCACCGCGCGGACTGCAGGGCCCACCCGCATCCCACTCCCCACAGGGGGTCGCCGGTCAGGGCGGCGTCGCCGACGAGAGCGAGCCCCGGTGCCGTGGGCCTGCGCGTGTGCAGGGGGTAGTCGACCGTGCCGGTGATCTTCGTGACGCGCTCGGCGGAGTCGATGGCCGGTGCGTCGGGCAGGGCGCGGACGAATTCGAGGAAGCTGCCCTCCAGGTCCCTCCGGAAGTCCGGGAGCCGCTTCTTGTCCGGGAGCACCGCGACGACCGTCACGCCGTCGTCGTTCGGGAACGCGTAGGCCATGTCGGGCATCAGGAACCAGGCGTGGCTGATCCCGTCGCGCAGCGGAAGGCCGCGGAAGTGCGCGAAGTAGCCGAAGCGCGCGTTCTCGTGGCGCCTGGTGGCCACTCCGGCGAACTTGGCCACGGCCGAGTCCTTGCCGTCGGCGCCGACCACGAGCCGGGCCCGTATCCCGCGCTCCCCCTCGGGCGCCGACGCGCGCACCCCCACCGTCCGCCCGGCCTCCTGGAGCAGCCCGGTCACCCGGTGGCCGAGGAGCACGTCGACGCCGGGGGTCTCGGCCGCACGGGACCGGATCAGCGGGTCCAGGGTGCTGCGCCGGACGTTGTAGCCGTACGGCAGCTCGGGGCCGGGCGCGGCCCCCGGCTCGATCCATCCCCAACGGGTGTACCAACGGGCCTCGTTGCGCACCGCCCCCGCCTTCTCCAGGGCGGGGATCAGGCCGAGTTCCTCCAGAACCGGGTTGGCGTTGGCGGTGAGGGAGTGGGTGCACAGCGTCTTGTACGCCGCGGGGCGCGAGCGGCGCTCCAGGAGTGCGACGCGGGCGCCGCGCCGGGCGAGCAGGATCGCCGCGGCGCAGCCGGCGAGGCTCGCCCCGCTGATGACGACGTCGTACTCGGGTTCCGCGCTCTCGGGCTTGGTCATGCGCTGTTCGTCCCCCTCGTGGTGGTCCCACTTCTGTCAGGAACATGAGGACGATGAACGTGAGCGGTTGTCAAGGGATCAAGCCCGCCACGGGTCTTGGCAACCCGAGTGCCATGTGAAATATTACTGCCGTGCCCACGAGAAACACCTCGGATGTCATCGTCGTCGGCGCCGGCGTCGTCGGCGCGGCCTGCGCCCACTACGCCGCCCGAGCCGGCCTCTCCGTCACCGTCGTCGACCGCGGTCCCGTCGCCGGCGGCACGACGGGAGCCGGTGAGGGAAACCTCCTGGTCTCCGACAAGGAGCCGGGCCCCGAGCTCGAACTCGCCCTGATCTCCACCGCCTTGTGGCGGGAGCTGGCCGAACTTCTCCCGCCGCAGGTCGAGTACGAGGCCAAGGGCGGGCTCGTCGTCGCCTCGGACGAGCCCGGGATGAGCGCCCTGCGCGCGTTCGCCGCCCGCCAGGAGAAGGCGGGCGTCACCAGCCGGGAGGTCCCCGCGGACCGGCTCCACGACCTGGAGCCCCACCTCGCGCCCACCCTGGCGGGCGGCTTCCTCTATCCCCAGGACGCCCAGGTGATGCCCGCCCAGGCGGCGGCCCGGCTGCTGCGCACGGGAGGCGAACGGATCCGGCTGCGCCTGGGGGAGGAGGTCACCGGTCTCCTCACCGGCCCCGCCGGGGAGGTCCGCGGCGTACGGACCGCCACCGGCGACCTCCACGCCCCGCAGGTGGTCAACGCCGCCGGAACCTGGGGCGGCGCCCTCGCCGGACTCGCGGGCGTCCACCTGCCCGTACTGCCCCGCAGGGGCTTCGTCCTCGTCACCGAGCCGCTCCCGCGCGTGGTGCGCCACAAGGTGTACGCCGCCGACTACGTGGCCGACGTCGCCAGCGGCTCCGCCGCCCTCCAGACCTCCGCGGTCGTCGAGGGCACCCCGGCGGGCCCGGTCCTGATCGGCGCCAGCAGGGAACGCGTCGGCTTCGACCGGACGCTCTCCACCGAGGTCCTGCGCCGGCTCGCCGCCGGAGCCACCACGCTGTTCCCCGTCCTCGGCACCGTACGGGCCGTCCGCACCTACCTCGGCTTCCGTCCGTACCTGCCGGACCACCTGCCCGCCATCGGACCCGACCCGCGCGTCCCCGGCCTGCTCCACGCCTGCGGCCACGAAGGCGCGGGCATCGGGCTCGCCCCCGTGACGGGTCGGATCGTCACCGCCTGCATGACCGGCGACGAACCGCCCCTCGACATCCACCCGTTCCGGCCCGAACGCTTCGCCGACACCGCACCCCCCGCCCCCTGAGGCGCGCTCCCACCGTCACGAGAGGAGGGCCCGTGGCCCGCACCCCCGCCGACCTCGTCGGCGCACAGCCCGATCCGCCGTTCGAGATCACCTTCGACGGCCGTCGCGTCACCGCCCTGCCGGGCCAGACCGTCGCCGCCGCCCTCTGGGGCGCCGGCATCCTGGCCTGGCGCACCACCCGGGACGGCGGCCGGCCGCGCGGCGCCTTCTGCGGCATCGGCCAGTGCTACGACTGCCTCGCCACCGTCAACGGCGAACCCAACCGGCGCGCCTGCCTGGTCCCGGCCCGCCCCGGCGACGCGATCACCACCCAGGAGGGACACGGCCATGACCGCCTCGCCGTCTGAGCCGGAGGCGCGGCACGAGCCGTACGACCTCGCGGTCGTGGGAGCGGGCTCCGCGGGCCTCGCCGGCGCCGTCACGGCCTCCGAACTCGGGCTCTCCGTGGCCATGGTGGACGCCTCGGCCCAGACCGGCGGACAGTTCCACCGGCACCCGGCGCCCACCCTCGGAGCCGCGCGCCCCGAAGCCCTGCACCACGACTGGTCCTCCTTCGCCGACCTCCGCCGACGCCTCGCCGGAAGCGACGTCGCCCACCTCGCCGGGCACCACGTGTGGTCCACGGTGCGGGAGGACGACGGCACCTGGACCGTGCACGCCGTCACCGGAACCGACGGAACCGCAGAGCGACCCGTGCGCATCCGGGCCCGGACGCTGCTCCTCGCCACCGGGGCGTACGAACGCCAACTCCCCTTCCCCGGCTGGACCCTGCCCGGCGTCGTGGGCGCGGGCGGAGCGCAGGCCATGCTCAAGTCCGGCCTCGTGCTGCCGGGCCGCCGCGTCGTCGTGGCCGGCAGCGGCCCCCTGCTCCTCGCCGTCGCCTCCTCCCTCGCCGCCGCCGGCGCGCGGGTGCCCGCCGTGGTCGAGGCCGCCGGCTACCTCCGGTACGCCCGCAGCCCCCGGGCCCTCCTCGCCAACCCGGCGAAGGCGGCCGAAGCGCTGTCGCACGGAGCCGCACTGCTCCGGCACCGCGTCCGCGTCCGGCCGCGCAGCGCCGTCACCGAAGTGCACGGCACCGGCCGGGTGGAGGCCGTCACCGTCACCCGCCTCGACGCCGACTGGCGTCCCGTGCCGGGGACGGGCCGCCGGATCGCCTGTGACGCCCTGGCCGTCGGCCACGGCCTCGTCCCGCAGATCGAACTGGCCACGACCCTCGGCTGCGCCACCCGACGGCTCCCCGACGGGACCCTGGGCCTCGCCCTGGACGACCTCCAGGAGACCTCGGAGCGCGGCCTGTGGGCGGCCGGTGAGACCGGGGGAGTCGGCGGCGCCGAACTCGCCCGCACGGAGGGCGAACTGGCCGCTCGTGCCGTCGCCGCGCGACTCCTCGGCCGCCGCCCCGACGAGGACCGGACCGCCGGACTGCGGCGCCGTCGGGACCGGCTGCGCGCCTTCGCGGACGTGATGTCCGCCGCCCACGCCCCGGGTCCCGGCTGGCAGGAATGGCTCACCGACGACACGGACGTGTGCCGCTGCGAGGAGGTCACCGCCGGACGGATCCGCGAGGCGGTGACCGAGCTCGGGGCACGGGACGCGAGGACCGCCAAGCTGCTCACCCGGGCCGGCATGGGCTGGTGCCAGGGGCGGATGTGCGGGACGGCCGTCTCCTGCCTCGCCGCGCGCGGAGGCGCCCCCGAACCGCCCGCCGAGCGCCGCCCGTTCGCCGTGCCGGTCCGGCTCTCGACGCTCGCCGAGCTCGACGGGGAACCGGCCGATCCGCACCCCCGGACCCCCTGAGGGGAGAGGCCCGCGCGGGCCTCTCTTCTGCACACATCTATAAAATGTCACACACTATAGAAAGGTCACCCTCATGACCACCACCTGGAACACCGACCGCCCCTGGCGCGGGATCATGGTCGCCACCACCCTCCCCTTCCGCGAGGACCTCTCCGTCGATCACGACGCCTACGCCGAGCACGTCGCCTGGCTGATCGCCAACGGCTGCGACGGCGTCGTCCCCAACGGCTCCCTCGGCGAGTACCAGACCCTCACCGACGCGGAGCGCGCCCAGGTCGTCCGTACCGCCGTCGAGGCGGCCGGGGACGGGGCCAGGGTCATGCCCGGCGTCGCCGCGTACGGCAGCGCACAATCCCGCCGCTGGGCCGAACAGGCCGCCGAGGCCGGCTGCGGCTCGGTCCTGCTCCTGCCGCCCAACACCTACCGCGCCGACGCGACGGCCGTGCGCGCCCACTACACCGAAGTGGCCGGAGTGGGGATCCCGGTCGTCGCGTACAACAACCCCTTCGACACCAAGGTCGACCTCACCCCCGACCTGCTCGCACGGCTCCACGCCGACGGCAGCGTCGTCGCCGTCAAGGAGTTCAGCGGCGACGTCCGCCGGGCGTACGAGATCGCCGAACTCGCCCCCGAGCTCGACCTGTTGATCGGGGCCGACGACGTCCTCCTGGAGCTGGCCGTGGCCGGCGCGGTCGGCTGGATCGCCGGCTACCCCAACGCCTTCCCCACGAGCTGCGTCGCGCTGTACCGCGCCGCCGTCGCGGGCGACCTGACGACCGCCCTGCCGCTCTACAAGTCCCTGCACTCCTTGCTGCGCTGGGACTCCAAGACCGAGTTCGTCCAGTCCATCAAGCTCTCCATGGACCTCGCCGGCCGCACCGGCGGCCCCACCCGTCCGCCGCGCCACCCGCTCACCGGCGCGACCGAGGCCGCGGTGCGGACCGCCACGGAGAAGGCCGTCGCGGCCGGCCACCACTGAGCCGCGCGCCGTCCCGACGCCCCGCCGGCGGCTGCCGCCGGCGGTCGCGCGCCGCCGGAGCGACGCAGTACTTCCGTGACCCGAACGTTCCCTTCCCCGGAGGCCTCCTCCCGTGACCGACGTACTTCCCCTCCTCACCTCGCGCAACCCGGCCGACCCGGCCGACGTGCTCCTGAGCATCCCCGCGCCGGGTGCCTTCGCGGCCGTCGACACCGTCGAACGGGCCCGTGCCGCGCAGCCCGGCTGGCTGCTGGCCGGAGCCGCCGCACGCTCGGCGGCCCTGGGCGCGGTCGCCACCGCCGTCGAGGCGGCGGCCGACGAACTGGCCGGGCTCGCCGTGCGCGAGGTGGGCAAGCCGCTCTCCGAGGCCAGGGCCGAGGTGGCCCGTACCGCCGCGATCTGGCGCTACTACGCCCAGGCCCCCTTCGAACCCACCGGCTCCGTCCACGAGACCTCGGCGGGCGCCGGCCTGCTGCTGACCCGGCGCCGGCCGCACGGCGTGGCAGCGCTCATCACCCCCTGGAACTTCCCCTTCGCCATCCCGACCTGGAAGGCGGCCCCGGCGCTCGCCACGGGGAACACGGTCGTCCTCAAGCCCGCGCCCGAGGCCACCGCCTGCGCCCGGCGCCTCGGCGAGATCGTGCGACGGGCCGTCCCGGAAGGGGTGTTCACCGTCCTCCCCGGCGGCGCGACCGAGGGCAACGCGCTCGTCTCGGCCGCCGACGTCGTCTCCTTCACCGGCTCCACCCCCGTCGGCCAGGCCGTGGCCGGGGCCGCGGCCGTCCGGGGCATCCCGGCGCAGGCCGAGATGGGCGGCCTGAACGCGGCCGTCGTGCTGCCCGACGCGGACATCGAGCAGGCCGCCGGCCACATCGCCGCCTCCATCGCGGGATACGCGGGCCAGAAGTGCACCGCCACCAGCCGCGTCATCGCGGTCGGCGCCGCCCTCGAACCGCTGCGCGAGGCCCTCTCCGAGGCGCTGCGGGCCCTCCCGGTCGGCGACCCGGCCGACCCGGCCACCGTGTGCGGACCGCTCGTCCACGAGGGCGCCCGCGACCGGGTGCTCGACGCCTGCCGGGGGCTCGCCACGCTCGCCGGCGGCACCGCCCCCGACAGGGCCGGCTGGTACGCGGCCCCGACCCTGGTCGAGAAGGTCTCCCCCGGACACCGGCTGCTGCGCGAGGAGGTCTTCGGCCCGATCGCCTCCCTGCTCCCCGCCGACGACGTCGCCCACGCGATCCGGATCACCAACTCCGTCCCGTACGGCCTGGTGACCTCGGTCCACACGGCGGACCTGAACACCGCCCTGCACGGTCTCGACCTGCTCGACACCGGGATGATCCGGATCAACGCCCCCTCCACCGGCGTCGACTTCCACCTGCCCTTCGGCGGGTCGAAGGCCTCCAGCCACGGGCCGCGCGAACAGGGCGCGGCGGCCCTCGAGTTCTACACCTCCGGCCGGACGTACACCCTGGCGCCGGCGGGACCGGCGGCCTGACCCCGTCCTACGGAACGACCTCCGGGGCCGTGGGGGCCCCACCGCACATCGCCCGCTGGTACAGCGTCTTCAGGGCGCCGTCGATGGGGTGGGGCTGCGGCTTCCCCGAGGCGTCCGGCCTGTTCCACCTGACGAGGTTGACCGCCACGGACATCTGCCGCCCGCCGTCGGCGCGCGTCAGGGACATCGTCCCGGCTCCCCAGACGGTGCCGTCGTGGCCCCAGAAGGTGCCGCAGGGGGTGTCGACCCTGTGCAGCCCGAGACCGTACTGGATCAGCGATCCGTCCAGGGCGCGGGTGGGGACCGTGCGCTGCATCTCCGCCAGCGAGGACCGGCTGACGATCCGGCCGTCGAGCAACAGGGCGTAGAAGCGGTTGAGGTCCTCCATGGTCGACACCAGGGCGGCGGCCGGCCCCACCCAGGACATGTCGTAGACGCTGTAGTCGCGCGGGGGGTCGATCAGACCGTAGAACGCCTCGTACATCCGCGAGTGCGGTCCCCTCACCCGCGTCCCCGTCGGGAATTCGGTGTGCCGGAGCCCCGCGCGCTCGATGACGTTCCGCGTGATGTACTCCTCGGCCGGCACGCCGGTCACGTGCTCCAGGAGCTCGCCCAGGATCAGCCAGTTGGTGTTGGAGTACACGCCCGTGGGCCCGCCGGGCTCGCCGACGGGAGGCGCCGAGAGGCCCCACTCGATCAGCTCGGCCGGACGGAACGTGCGGAACCGGTTGTCGTCCAGGCTCCGGGTCGAGACGTCGAGCCGGGAGGGGAACCCGTGCAGCGAGGGGAAGGCGTACGTGAGGTAGTCGGGGATGCCGCTCGTGTTGTTGAGCAGCATCCGCACGGTGATCCTCCTGCCCCGCTCGCCCGGCACGAGCCGCGGCAGGTAGTCGCCGATCGGCGCGTCGAGCCGGATCGTGCCCTGCTCGACCTGCTGCATCACGGCGGCGGCGGTGAAGGTCTTCGTGACGCTGCCGACGCGGTGCCGCATGCCGACCGTGACGGGACGGCCGTTCGTGACGTCGGCGACCCCGGAGGCGCCCCGCCAGGTCCGGCCGTCGCCCCGCACCTCGGCGAACACGCCCGGTACGCCCGCCCGGTGGACACCGTCCAGGGCGGACTCCAGCTCCGCCGGATCGAAGCCGGCGGCCGTACGCGCGCTCCCGGCGGGAACGGTCCCCGTGCCGCCGGGAGCGGCGGCCGCGGTGACCATGCCCGCGCAGACACCGAGCGCGGCGACACTTCCGCACAGCACCATGCGCATCCTCATGACGATCAGTCCTTTCGGGTTCGTTCGTGGAAGGGGAGAGGGCGGCGGTCAGCCGGCGAGGGCGCGGCGCAGAACGGCGCCGAGCTCGGCGTTCTGCCGCTGCGAGACCTCGGCGGAGAGGATCGCCTGCGACCCGTGGAACGTGCCGGGCCACTGGTGGAGTTCGACGGACACGCCCGCCCGGAGCAGACGGACGGCGTAGTCGATGTCCTCGTCGCGGTTCGGGCAGAACTCGGCGGAGGCGACGTAGGCCGGCGGAAGGCCGGACAGGTCGGTGGCACGCGAGGGAGCGGCGTACGGCGTGGCGGGCCGGGAGCCCAGGTAGTGGCCCCACGCGGCGACCGCCTTGCCCCGGTGGAACCAGGGCGTGTCCGTGAAGTTCCGGGCCGACCAGGTCTCCAGCCGGTCGTCGAGCCCCGCCTGGTTGAGCAGCTGGAAGCGGATCGGCGGCCCCTGTTCGTCACGTGCCCGCAGCGCCGTCGCGGCCGCGAGCCCGCCGCCGGCGCTGTGGCCCCCGACCGCGATCCGCGCGGGGTCGACGCCGAGTTCGGTCGCGTGCTCGGCCGTCCAGGTCAGGACGGCGTAGGCGTCGTCCAGGGCGGCGGGGAACGGATGCTCGGGGGCCAGCCGGTAGCCGACCGAGATCACCACCGCGCCGGAGGTCTCCGCGATGCGGGTGGCCCACGGGTGCTCGGTGTCCACGTCCCCCATGACGAAGCCGCCGCCGTGCAGCCAGACCACGGCCCCCCGCGCCCCGCGCGGCCGGTAGATCCGCACCGCCACGTCCGGGTCGGCCGGCACGACCCGGTCCTCGACCTCCATCTCCGGGGTGTCGGGCGTCGGCACGGCGGCCGCCAGACCGGCGAAGTACGTACGGGCGGCGACCGGATCGGACAGGTCGGTTTGCGGGAAGAACGGGATGAACGCTTCGAGTTCGGGATCCATGACGACCATCCTCCGGTCGGGCTCCCGAGGGATCACCCGCCATCCGTCGCGCGTCCCGTCCCGATCACGCACCGAGCGGCGCACGTCCTCCCCCGGGCCTTCTGCCATCCTTCTGCCATGGAGGCACTGGCCGTACGTCTGTCGGGACTCGATCCGTACGTCGACGGCGCGATGCGCATCGTCGCGTTCTACGACACCCTGATGCGCCGCCGGGTCGACCTCCCCGCGCTCGCCCGCGCCTCGGCGGGCCTGGCCGAGTGCGTCGCCGGGATACGGCTCCACGGCACCGGCGGCTCCACCCGCGTCTCGCCCCACGGCACCCAGGCGCCCACCCCGCCGGCGCCCGCCTCCACCGAGGTGCCGATCACCCTCGACGAGGAGGAGATCGGCACGGTCTGGCTGGAGCGCCCCGGCCCGCCCAACCCGCTCGACGAGGTCCTCCTCGACCGCTTCGCCATCGCCGCCGCGGCCGCCGCCGAACGCTACGGCCCCGCCCGCACCACCATGGCCGACCCCGCCCTCGTCGAACTGGCCATCAGCTCCGACAGCGACGACGCCGCCCGCGCCCGGGCGCTGCGCCTCCTGGGCTTCGCCCCCGGCCTCCCCGTCCACGTCGTCGCCGTCCGCACCAGCCTCCCGCTCGACCGCGTCGGCACCCTGGTCTGCCCGGCCCGCCCCGTGAAGGCGGCCCCGCTCGCCGACGCGGGCGTCATCCTGGCCACCGCCCTGGACCGCACGGGCTTCCCCGCGGGAGTACGGGCGGGCATCGGCGCCACCGAGAGCCCCGACCGCTCCTGGCGCCAGGCCCGCACCGCCCTCCGCTTCACCACCCCGCGCGAACCCGTCGTCGACCACGCCGACCTGGGCGCCCTGGCCCTCCTGGCGGACATCCCCGAGGAGGCCGTACGGGACAACCCCGACGTGACCGCGATCGACCGCCTGTCCCCGGAGGACCTGGAGACCCTGGACACCTACTGCGCCACCGCCTCCGTCCGCCGCGCGGCCGACCTCCTCCACCTCCACCACAGCAGCATCGCCCGCCGCCTCGACCACATCGGCAAGGCGCTCGCCCTGGACCTCACCGCCCCCACGGGCCTGACCCGCGCACGACTCGCCCTCACCACGTGGCGACTGCTCCACGGCTGAGCGAGCACGGCGGAGAGAAGTCCGTTGACGCCTCCGTCCGCGACTGAGAGGCTGCCCGCGATCATGAACCGGCCGTTCTCGGGGGAGACATGCCCTACTTCGAAGCCGTACTGCTCGACTGGGTCGGAACGCTGGTCGTCCCCAAGTGGGGTCCGGTCCCCGGCAGGCCGAGAGGAGCCCGGTGGATCGAACGCACCCTCCTCCACCTCGGCCTCGACGCCGCGGAGACGGAGGTACGGCGACTCAGCACGGCCCTGAGCGAGGCGGGCCGGCTGCCGGAGGTGGCACGGGGCTGGTCCGACGCGTCGGCCGACGCCCACCGCGAGGGCTACACCCGGTGGGTGCGGGCCGCGGGGATCGACCCGGCCCTGGCCGACGCGCTCTACGCGACCCTCTCCGACCCCGTCGGCAACCCCTTCGCCACGGACGTCGCGCCCACCCTGGCGGCGCTGAAGGCCGCCGGCCTGAAGGTGGCCCTCATCAGCGACATCCACTTCGACATCCGGCCCGCGTTCGTGCGGGCGGGCCTGGACGCCCACGTCGACGGCTACGCCCTGTCCTTCGAACACGGCCTGTGCAAGCCCGACCCCGCCTTCTTCGGCGTGGCCCTGGACCAGCTCGGGGTGCGCCCCGAGGCGGCCCTGATGGTCGGCGACCGCTCCGCCCACGACGGCGGAGGCGTCGAGGCCGGTCTGACGACCCTGCTCCTCCCACCCCTGACCCGCACCACCGAGGAACGCCTGCACCTGGTCCTCGGAGCCTGCGGCATCACCCCGGAGCCCTCCCGATGACGGCGGGGCGGCCCCTCTCCTACGACGAGTTCGTCGCGCTCGCCTCCGCGGACGCGGCCGTCGTCGGCCTGGTACTCAAAGGGTCCCGGGCACACGAGGGCATGACCACCGAGCACTCCGACCACGACCTGTACGTCGTCCTCGCCGAAGGCGTGCCGACGGAGCTGGCGGGGTTCGCGGGGCACCGCACCCGCGGACTCGACCTCGTCCTGCTCACCCTCGACCGGTTCCGGTCCGTCGGGATGCCGGGCTTCGAACGCTACGCCCTCGCCCGCGCCCGGGTCGTGCTCGACCGGCTCGACGGGGACATCGCCCGGATCCTGGCGGCCAAGGCACGCCTGACCGCCGACGAAGCCTCCCGCGCCGCCGCCGACCGGCTCGACGCCTACGCCAACTGCCTCTACCGCTCGCTGAAGAACGACAGGGACGGCCACGCTCTCGCGGCCCGGCTCGACGCCACCGACAGCCTCGGCCACCTGCTCGAACTCCTCTTCGCGCTCGACCGCCGCCCCCGCCCCTACAACAAGTACCTGGAGTGGGAGCTCGACCGGTACCCGCTGCCCGGCTGGGACACCGGCACGCTGCTCGACGCCCTGGGCCGCATCTCGGAATCGGGCGACGTCACCGCCCAGCGCCGGCTCTTCGCCCAGGTCGAGGCGGAGGCGCGCCACCGGGGCCTCGACGCGGTGCTCGACGCGTGGGGCGACGACCTGGAGCTGATGCGCGGGCGGTGGGCGTAGGGGCCGGCGCGGAGCCGCTCCCGGCGCTCAGGAGTCGCCCGGCGCCTGGAAGGCGCTCCGGCCGCCCCCTCGGACCTCGTCAGGACGGGAGGGCGCCGAGCTGGCGGAGCTGGGCGAGGACGTCCACGACGCCCCGGATCTCGGCGATCCGGCCGTCCGTGAAACGGAGGACGAAGATCTCGCCGTACGTGACGCGCCTCCCGGTCGGCGGCAGTCCCCGGTACTCGCCCAGGTGGGTTCCGGTCACCGTGTTCCGGGCGACGACCTTGTCGCCCTCCGCGACCGTCTCCTCGACGGTGACGTGGATGTCGGGGAACGCGTGCAGGAGCGCCTCCCACACCCGCTTCATGGCCTCCGCCCCGGTCCCGCCCATCGGCACGGGCGCGTGGAAGACCACGTCCGGCGCGGTGAACTCGTCGACGGCCCGCGCGACGAGGTCCGGGTCGCCGCTGTTCGTGGCGGAGTGGAAGCGGTGGAGCGCGGCGATGTTGCGTGTCGTCTCGGCTGTCGGCACGGGGATCTCCTTCTGTTCCGGATCGGGACCTCTCGGCAGTACGACGGCACGGCGGCCGGAAACGTGACACGGCGCGGACCGGCGCGGGGTCGAATGCGCCGGTTCCGGGGAATGCGTCCCGTATTCCGGAATGTGGATCGGCGGTAAAGCGCGGGAAAAGTCCTCCCGGCCGCGCTGCGGTTCCCGCACGGAGCGTTTCGGCCGTCTTGACGCGCCCTTGACGCCCCGAGGTCCCTCCCGGGCGTGTCGGAACAACGGATTCCGCAGCGGGAAGGCCATTGACCTGCGGTTCTGCTCGCGCTTCCATTCAGCCGGGAGCCCACGGAACCACCTGATCACCAGCCGCCTCGGAGGCGATACCGCTCCCGCTCAGAACCACCGCTCCCATCGATCGGAACCGCCTGATGACCGACACCCTCAGCGCGCCGCACGCGTTGGCCCCCCAGACCGAACCCGTGCCGCAGAAGCTCAAGCGCTCCATCGGTGTCGTGGGCGGCACCTTGCTCACGCTGTCGTGCGTGACGCCCGCCTCCACCCTCTTCGTGGTCGTGCCGGACCTCTTCGACGGGGTCGGCACGTACGCCGCCCTGACCATCGCCATCGGCTCGCTGCTCTGTATCGGCGTGGCGTTCTGCTACTCCGAGCTCGGCACCCTGATCCCCAGCGCGGGCGGCGAGTACGCCATCGTCTCCACCCTCTCGGGCCGCCTGGCGGGCTGGCTGGTGTTCGTCCTGTCCCTGCTGGTGGTGATGATCGTGCCACCGGTGATCGCCATGGGAACCGCCGACTACCTCGCGCCCCTGGTGCACATCCCTGCCCCGCTCGCCGGCGCCGGCGTCATGCTCCTCGCGACCCTCGCGGGCCTCCTCGACCTGCGCGCCAACGCCTGGATCACCGGCATCTTCCTCGTCCTCGAGGTGATCGCGGCCGGCATCGTCGCGATCCTCGGCTTCGCCCACTCCGAGCGGGGCGTCGGCGCGCTGGTCCACGGCCAGGTCGCCGCCGAGGGCGGCTCGCACTCGCTCGTCACCGGCGCCATGGTCGTCTCCGGCCTCGCCATCGCCCTCTTCATCACCCAGGGCTTCTCGACGGCCGTCTACCTCTCCGAGGAGCTGGAGAACCCGCGCAAGAACGTGGCCCGCACCGTGCTCGCCACCCTCGCCATCTCGACCGCCGTCATCCTGGTGCCCGTCGTCGCCATCACCCTCGGCGCCGGCGACCTGGAGACCCTCACCGGCGGCGACATCAGCGGCATGATCGAGGCCTGGTCCAACTCCGCCGTCGGCACCTTCATCAGCCTCTGCGTCGCGCTGGCCATCATCAACGCCGGCATCGTCATGGTCATCCAGAACTCCCGCGTCCTGTTCGCCTCCGCCCGCGACAAGGCCTGGCCGGAGCCCGTCAACAACGCGCTGTCCCGCCTGGGCCGCTTCGGCTCCCCGTGGGTGGCCACCCTGGTCGTGGGCGTGCCGGGCGCGGCCCTGTGCTTCGTCAACCTCGACACCCTCTACGGCGTCACCGGCGTCTCCGTCACCGGCATGTACCTGCTGGTGGCCGTGGCGGCGCTGTTCAGCCGCCGGGGCGCGCACCGCGAGGTCGCGGCGTGGCGCATGCCGCTGTGGCCGGCCGTCCCGGTGGTGCTCATCGGCGTCATGGCGTACATCCTGTACATGCAGGACGTCGAGTACCTGCTGTGGACCGGCGGTATCACGGCCGCGGCCACCCTCTACTGGGCGCTGTACCTGCGGCCGCGCAAGGACACCCGCTGGCTGGTCAGCATCCCGGAGGACGAGCAGGGCTGACCCCGCCGACACCGACCCGCCCGGGGGCCGGAGCGCTTTCCGCGCCCCGGCCCCCGGGCGTTCCGCGGCGTGGGCCGTTCGGGTCGTGGGCCCCGGGCGGGACCGGGGGCGATCACTCCGTACGGGGGGCGGGCGGTACGTCCCGCGTGTCGTGCCGGGCGGCACGGGCAGCGGAAACGTATCTGTGCATGCATGACCACCGACATGGAACACCTGTTGAACGTACGCCTGTGCGAGCGCTTCGGTGACGCGGCCGACTGGGCCGAGGTCACGTCCCTGACCGCCTCCCTCCTCCGGGGCGTCGTCTCGGCGCTCGGTCCCGAGGACGCCATGGCCTTCCTGACGGCGGCACGTCGCGCCCTCGACGAGGAGGAATCCCGAGCAGGAACGATTCACCTGGGCTTCGGCGCCCACCTCTGGACCCACCTCGAAGACGTCTCCTGGAGTGCGTCGGCCCTGGCCAGGGCATCGGCCTGGGACGCGGTGCTGACCATGCACCGCCTTTCCGCGCTGGCCCCCGACCCGGGACTCGGCGCTCATCTCGACAGCGCGCTGGAAGCCTGCCGGCTCCGGCTCGTGCCGACCGCCGTCGGCTTCTGACCGGGGCGCGCGGGATCCGGGAACCGGCCCGCGCGCCGACGGGCTCGGACGTTCCGTCCCCGGGGCCGCCGAAGCCCCGTCCCCGGGGCCGCCGAAGCCCCGTCCCCGGGGCCGCCGAAGCCCTGGCCTCCGAGGCCGCCGACGCGGCGGCCTCGGGGATCGCCCTGTCGGACGCGGCCCTGAGTACGGCCTCCGGCCGCCCGGCATCCGGTCGACGGCGCTCTCGCCCGCCCGGACGGTCAAGCGCACGTACCGGATCGACCAATCGCCCGCCATCTGATCGAAATTCGATCAATCGACGGGAACGCATTGACTCGATCACCGGCCGCACCTAGCTTCTGGCCGCACCCGACCGCCAGAAAGGTTGTTGCGCCATGACCACCAGAGCCCTGCCCGCACGGCAGTCGCCCCTCCGCGGGCTCGTCGCCGCCGTCCTCGCGCTCGGCGGAATCGCCGTCCTCCCCGGCGCGCCCGCCGAGGCCGCGGGGAGCGTCACCCATGTGGACTGCTCCCGGGCGACCGCCGGGGACGGCAGCCAGGCGGCGCCGTTCAACAGCATCGAACAGGCCAACGCGAGGACGTACGGCCCCGGCGACACGCTCGCCTTCGCCGCCGGCACCACGTGCACCGGCGCCCTCGCCCCCCGGGGCAGCGGCACCGCCGCCGCACCCATCGACCTCACCGGCTACGGAACCGGCGCCCTGCCCGTGATCGACGGCGGCGGCGCCCCGAACACGGTCTCCCTCACCAACCAGGACCACTGGCGGATCAGCAACCTCAAGCTCACCAACCCCGCCTCCACCCTCGCCCGTCGCACCGGTCTGCGGATCTCCGCCACCGACGGAACGGCGCACCGCGGCTTCGACATCGGCGACCTCGTCATCGACCGGGTGGCCGGCCAGACGAACAAGAACAGCCCCACCACCGAGGACTTCGTCCAGTCCGCCGGCATCGTCACGGGCGCGAGCGGCACGAACTCGACCCTCAACGACGTCCACGTCCACGACAACCACATCAGCAACACCGGCGGCGGCGGCCTCAAGATCCGCGTCGGCGCCATGGCCGTCAAGGGCACCGGCGTGCTGATCGAGAACAACGTCGTCAAGGACGTCGGCGGCGACGGCATCATCGCCAGCTACGCCGACGCCCCCCTGATCCAGTACAACAACGCCTCCGGCGTCGGCAACGGCGTCTACCCCTTCTCCGGAGGCAACTTCGCCGGCATCTGGGTGCTCGGCGACCACGACCCGACGATCCAGAAGAACGCCGTGTACGGCATCACGCGGATGTCCGTGGCCGACAGCCAGGCCTTCGACTGCGACTGGGGCAACACCGGCACCTGCACGATCCAGTACAACTTCAGCCGCGACAACATCGGCGGCTTCTTCCTCGACTGCGACGGCTGCGGAACCATCGGCGGCGCCCGGCAGGTGATCCGCTACAACATCTCCGAGAACGACTGCCGCATGAGCAGCGTCAGCGCCGGCCGCTCCGCGCTGCACCTCTACAACAACGTCCTCTACTGCACCGACAAGAAGTTCAGCATCACGCTCCCCGACGAGAGCGTCGTCGAGAACAACATCTGGGTCGGGACCGGCGACTCCCGGCTGCCCACCGGGGCCGGGATCTCCTGGCTGTGGAACGTCTTCCAGGGCGTGCCCCGGCCCACGGCCAACGGCATCGTCGGCGACCCGCAGTTCGTGAACCCCGGCACCGGCGGCGACACGATCCACTCCGTCGACGGCTACAAGCTGCGCGCCACGTCCCCCGCCCTCGACAACGGCTCCGTGATCGGTGGAAACGGAGGCCGCGACTACTGGGCGAACCCGGTGAGCGCGACCGCGAAGCCGCACCGCGGCGCCTACAACGGGCCGGGGCTCTGAAGGTGTCCCGGTACGTGACGGTCTGCGACATGCCGCTTTCGGCGTAATCGGCCTGTTGGGGGTCGCTCGGCGGCCACCCTGAGCCTGTCGACCAGCGTGGGCTGTCGGGGCGGCAGCCGGCAGTCCGGCCCGGTGGCCCGGAGAGGAAAAGACCATGGCCCTGAGCCGCCGCCAGTTCGTCGCCTACGCCCTCGCCTCGGGGGTGGCGCTCGACATCGGTGACGTCGTCGTCTCGCCGTCCTCGGCGAGCGCCGCCGCCGCGCAGGTTCCCCCGACCTTGCTCGCCGGTCAGGCACTGACGTCGTCGACGGTGCGACTGCTGTGGACCGCGGTCGCGGAGGCCGACTCCTACCGGGTCTACCGGGACGACCAGCTGATCATCGAGCAGCCGGGCACCCTGCTGGAGGACACCGGCCTGGCCGCGACGACGACATATCGCTACGAGGTCACCACCGTGGTCGGCGGGGTCGAGTCGGCGCGCTCGGCCCCCGTCGTCGTGGTCACCCAGCAACCGGACCCCGCGACGCCGCCGTCCGCGCCGACCAACCTCAGGGCGAGTTCGATCACGTCGTCGAGCGTGAAGCTCAGCTGGACCAAGTCCACGAGCGTGGCCAAGATCACCGGCTACCGGATCCTCCGCGGTCCTTCCGGGGCTCCGCTCCAGGACCTGGTCCAGATCGCGACGACCGACGGCGGCACCACCTACACCGCGAGCAAGCTCTTCGCCCGCCGCGCCTACCAGTTCGCGGTGCGCGCCGTCGACGTCGCCGGGCACGTCGGGCCGGCCGCCTCCATCGCCGTCACGACCGGCACCTCCAGCGACACGAGCGCCCCCTCGGCGGTGTCGAGCGGCAGCGTGACGGTGCGGCGGTACTCCTCCAGCCGGCTCGACGTCGTCTGGGGCTCGTCGAGCTCCAGCGACGTCGCCGGCTACCAGGTCTACCGCAACAACGTCCTCGTCGCCACGGTGGAGGAGCCGCTGCGCAAGACGTACTCCGACAACGGCCTCGCCCCGTCGACCTCGTACACGTACCGGATCGCGGCGGTCGACTCCGCCGGCAACGTCTCGGCGCTCACGACCGGCAGGACGCTGTCCACCCCGGCGGCCGGAACCGTCCTGGTCACCCGCGGCCCCTACGTCGTCCAGACCGACCGGACGAGCGCACGCGTGCTGTGGTGGACCAACCTTCCGACCCCGAGCACCGTCGACTACGGGATCGGATCGTTCACCGCCAGTGTCTCCGACCCCACCCCGCGGCTCCAGCACGCCATGCTGCTCGGCGGACTGCAGCCGGGAACCGAGTACGTCTACCAGGTGCGGTCCGGCAACGCCACGCTCGCGGGCAACCGCTTCACCACCGCGGCCGCGCCGGGCACGGCCTTCACCTTCGCGGCGGTCGGCGACTACGGGGGCGGATCGGCGCAGGAGGCGAGCATCGCGAACCTGATCGCCGCGTCACCGGCCCGTTTCGTGCAGACCCTCGGCGACAACGTGTACCCGGACGCCCAGGACCCGGATCCGGAGCGCTTCTACTCCGACTTCGACAACCGCTTCTACAAGCAGTACGGCCCGGCCATCCGCACCCGGACGCTCTATCCGGCGAACGGGAACAAGGACTACTACGGCGACGGCGCGACGGCACGGAACCTGTGGTCCCCGAACAACCAGCGCTGGTACAGCTACGAGTGGGCCGACCTCCACGTCCTCGTCGTCGACAGCGAGCAGCCCCTGGGAGCCGGCTCCGCGCAGCGCGCCTTCGTGACCGCCGATCTCGCCGCCGCGACCACGGCGTGGAAGATCTGCGTCGTGCACCGCCCGCCCTACAGCTCGACGACCACCACCTCCAGCTCCACGACGGTCCTGGCCGATCTCGTGCCGCTCCTGGAGCAGTATCAGGTCACGCTCTGCCTCTCCGGCAACTCCCACAACTACGAACGGAGCCACCCGCTGCGCGGGGGCGCGATCGACCCGACGGGAGTGACGTACGTCGTCTCCGGCGGCGGCGGCAACGGACTCAACACGTTCCAGGCGAGCCAGCCGTTCTGGAGCGCGTACAGGGACGCGCGCTACGAGTACGTGCAGTGCTCGGTCTCCCCGACCCAACTCGTGCTCAGCGCGTACAGCGACACCGGGACGCTCTTCGACAGCGCGACCTGGACCCGGTGAACCGGCCGGCGGGACACGCTCCGTCGGGCGCGTACGGCGGCTGAGGAGGCGTCGGGCGCCGCTCACGGCGCCACGTGGTAGTACCGGGTACAGGCGAGGATCATCCCGTCGTCGGCGATCGTGAAGAGGTCGACGAAGCGCAGGTCCTGTCCGCCGGTGCCCGGCACCACCCGCCGCCCCGTCGCGACGACGCCGCGGTCCTGCCCCACGACCCGGTCGATCTCGTGACGGGCCCGCGGCGTGCGCCCGCAGCAGGTGTGCAGGACCGCCGCCCGGCCCCGGGCCGGAGGCAGTCCCGGCAGTTCGAGGACCACGCCGTCGTGCAGCAGGGAGGCGCACGAGTCCAGGTCACCGGCGTCCAGGTAGTCGTAGACCAGGCGGACGTGGTCGATCCCCGCGGCCGTGACCAGGTCGGCCGGTCCCGGCGACCAGGTGCTCGTGTCATCTTGGCGGTTCAACGGCTGAGCCCCTTTCACTCTCGGCCAGGAGTCTGGGGGGAGCCGCCAACTCCGCGTTATCCCCCCTCTATCTCCGACCGGGATCTTCACGGCATGGACAGGGCGGGGGTGGTTGTGGAGACTGTCCTCACTCGGACCTGACGTGTCAACTCGTTTCTTTGGTGGGGGAATCGGTGACGGACGACATCGGGGACAGATCCCAGGAACTCCCGGACATGTCGCCCCTCGCCTTCCGGGTCCTGGGACCGCTGCAGGTCCACGGCCCCGACGGGCCGCTGCGGCTCCCGCCCGGCCGCCAGGAGGTGATCCTCGCGGCGCTGCTCCTGGAGACGAACCGGGTGGTCAGCACCAACCACCTGGTGGACCTCATCTGGGAGGACAACCCCCCGGAGACCGCCCGCACCCAGGTGCAGATCTGTGTGTCGCGGCTGCGCAAACTCCTCGCCGGCGCGGACGGCGAGGTCTCGATCACGACCCGGCCCCCGGGATACGTGCTGCACACCGACGCGGGCAACGTGGACGCCGCGCTCTTCACCAGCCTCGTCTTACGGGCCCGCCGACTGCGGGAGCGCGGTGAACCCGACCAGGCCGTACGGCTGCTGAGGGACGCGGTGACGCTGTGGCAGGGCGACTGCCTGTCCGGCCTCGACAGCGGCCCGCTGGCGAACAAGGCGCGACAGCTCAACGAGGAACGTCTGACCGCCGTCGAACTCCGCATCCAGCTGGAGCTCGAACTCGGACGGTACGACGGCCTCGTGGGCGAACTGCAGAGGCTCACCCATGAACACCCGCTGCGGGAGAAGCTGCGCGGCCAGCTGATCCAGGCCCTGTACTGGTCGGGACGGCAGGCCGAGGCCCTGGAGGCCTTCCGCACCGCCCGGCGGTTCCTCGCCGAGGAACTCGGGCTCGAACCCAGCCGGGAGCTCAGGGAGCTGGAGTCGGCGATCCTCGCCGGCCGGCTCCCCGCGCCCGCCGCGCCCGCGCCCGTACGCGTGTCCGGAGACAGGGCCGAGGAGGAGCCGGCGGGAGCGGAGCCCGAGGAGGACTCCGAACCGGCCCCCGTCCCGCCGTCCCCGGAGTCCCTGCGCCAGGACGCCGTACCGCACCAGCTTCCCGCCGCCGTCGCCGACTTCGTGTCCGACGCCGGCCAGCTGGCCGTACTGGAGGAAGCGCTGACCGGACGGCCGGGCCGCACCACGGTGGGGCTCGCCGCGATCACGGGCAAGCCCGGCACCGGCAAGTCGACCCTCGCCGTGCACGTCGCCCACATGCTCTCCGAGACCGGCTTCCCCGACGGCCAGCTCTACTGCGACCTGCGCGGGACGACCGGCACCCCGGCCACCCCCGAGGAGGTCCTGGGCCGGTTCCTGCGCGCGCTCGGCATCCCCGGCCAGCTGATCCCGGAATCCCTGGACGAGCGCGCCGAGATGTACCGCACCCGGCTGGCCTCCCGTCGCGTCCTGGTCGTCCTCGACGACGCCGCCGGCGAGGGCCAGGTGCTGCCGCTGCTGCCCGGCAGCCGGGGCTGTGCCGTCCTCGTCACCGGCCGGGCCCGCCTCACCGCCCTGCCCGGCGCGCACCGGGTGGAACTCGACGTGCTCGCCGAGGACCGGGCGCTCGAACTGCTGTCCAGGATCGTCGGGCGGGAACGGGTCGCGGGCGAGGCCGCGGCCGCGGAGGCCCTGGTCCGCACGGTCGGACGGCTCCCGCTGGCCCTCCGGATCGTCGCCGCACGGCTCGCGGCCCGCCCGCACTGGACCCTGGCGTCGATGGTGCAGCGGCTCGCCAACGAGCGGCACCGCCTCGACGAACTGGCCCACGGCGAGATGACGATGCGCGCCAGCCTGTCGCTGACCTACGAGGGCCTGGCGCCGGAGGACCGCAGGCTGCTGCGGCTCCTGAGCATGGCGCAGGCGCCGACCCTGCCGAGCTGGCTGGCGGGCGCGCTGCTCGACGACCGCCGTCCCTTCCCCTCGGACCTGATGGAACCACTGGTCGACGTGCAGATGCTGGACGTCGCCGGAGTGGAGCGGACCGGCGGCTTCCGGTACCGCTTCCACGAGATCATCCGCGTGTACGCGCGGGAACAGCTGGCGGCACACCACACCCCCGAGGCACGGCAGGAGGCGCTCGCCCGGATGGCGGGCGGCTGGATGCACCTCGCCCAGCAGGCCCACCGCAAGGTGTACGGCGGGGACTTCACCGTCCTGCACGGCGACGCGCCCCGCTGGGAACCCCCGACCTCCTACACGGACGAGGTGCTCGCCGACCCGCTGGCCTGGCTCGACGCCGAACAGGCCTCCCTGTGCGGAATGGTCGAACACACCGCGGACGCCGGCCTCCACGACCTCAGCTGGGACCTCGCGACCTCGCTCGTCACGCTCTTCGAGGTCCGCGGCCACTACGACCTGTGGGAGCAGACCCACCTGAGCGCGCTGGCCGCCGTCCGCAAGGCGGGAAACCTGCGGGGAACCGCCGCGATCCGGGCGTCCCTCGGCTCGCTCTACATGAGCCGCAACCAGTTCGACACGGCCCGGCAGTCGCTGAACTCGGCGCTCGACGTCTTCCAGGCGCTGGACGAGCCGATGGGCGAGGCACTGTGCCGGCGCGACATGGCGCTCATCGCGCGCACCAGCGGCGACGACTCCGCGGCCCTGGAGCTGTACCGCCGCTCCCTCGCCGACTTCGACCGGGCGGGCGACGTGGTGGGCCGCGCGATCGTCCTGACCCAGAGCGCGCACATCCGGATGCGGCAGGGCGAGATCACGGAGGCACAGCGCCAGCTGGACGAGGCGCTGGACATCTACGAAGGGGTCGGTTACACGGGCGGCCGGGCGAGAACACTGCGGCGCGTCGGACAGCTGCTGCTCGAACAGGGCCGGAGCGACCTGGCGGTCCTGACCTTCACGGAGGTGCTGGAGCTCTGCCGGGATTCCGGCGACGTCATCGGGGAGGGCCATCTGCTCCGCGACCTGGGGCACGCCTTCGTCGTCATGGGCCGCCCCGACCGGGCCAGGGACTTCTTCGACCGCGCGGTGACCGCGCGGGAGGGCGTCATGGATTTTAGCGGTGGCGCGCTGGCGCGCCTCGATCTCGCCCGTCTCCTCGACGCGGAGCCCGGACGTTCCCGGCAGCTGCTCGTCCCTGCGGTCGAGGTGTTCCGCGAGCGGCGGATGGGGCGGGAACTCGCCGAGGCGGAGAGGCTGCTCGCGACCGGCTGCTGAGCGCGGGCCTCCCGGACGAGGATTCAGTCCCAGGGGTTGTTGTCGGTGCTGCACGTGGTGACGGGGCCGGTGGCGGTGACCGTCGTCGTGCAGACCGGGGTGGTGTCGGTGGTGCCCGTGGTCCCGTCGGCCCAGCTCGCCTGGACGCCCGCCCCCGTCAGGATCACGATCAGCGCGGCGGTGACGGCGGCGCGGACGGAGTTGCGGGCGGCGGTGGCGGTGTAGGACATCGGATCCTGCCTCTCGGTGGTGTGCGGCGTTTCCTTGTGACCACCACGTTAGGAACACCCGGATTCACGGCACCGCTCGCTGCCTTATCACCCCGCTATCACGGAACGGCGTCCCGCCCGCACCGCTATCACGGGCCTCCGGGCCGCTATCTCCCGCCATCCCGCCCCGGAGGCCCCGCCGCCCGGAGGGGGCGGCAGAGGGTTAGTGCCGGGATGCCCCCTGAATAGTCGCGTCCGGACGATGGGTCCCAGCAGACGGCGAGGCGAAGCCCCGGCCGGCGGCCCGACCGGGCGCCGACGGAAGGCCCGCCCCAACTCGACGAGCGGGAGCTTCTCATGACGACCAGTCTCTCCCCCGAGGAGACCGTGACGGCCACCGCCGCACTCGGCACCCTCATACGCGGCCATCGGCTTCGCATCGGCCTGACCCAGCAGGAGCTGGCGGACCTCTCCACCATCAGCGTCCGCGCCATCCGCGACCTGGAGAAGGGGAAGGCACAGCGACCGAGAGCCGACACGATCCGGCTGATCGCAGACGGCCTGCGCCTGGGCCCCCGGGCCCGCACCGCCCTCGAGGACGCCGTGCGGCGCGGACACGGACACCGGGGCGGCGTCGGACCGGGCGACCTCACCGCCGAGCGGCCGGCCCCGCCCGTACCGCTGCACCCGCTGATCGAGAGAGCCGCCGAATCCACCGTCCTCACCGAGGAGCTGCGCTCGGGAGCCGAGCGGCTGATCACCGTCGTCGGACTGAGCGGCGTCGGCAAGACGAGACTGGCCCTGGAGACCGCGGCCCGGCTGCACGACGCCGGCTTCCCGGTGCTGTGGCACACCGCCCCCGGGGCGGTCGCCGACTGCCTGCCGGCCTGCGACGGCCGGCTCGCCGCCCTGACGGCCGACTGCGCCGCCTTCCTCCACGGCGAAGGCCGGACCGACGACCTGGCCCCCGAACTGGCCGGCGCGCTCGGCGACCGCGCGGTGCTCCTCGTCCTCGACGGCGTCGACACCGCACTGCTCGACTTCCACCGCCTGAGCCGGCTGCTGCGCGAGCTGCCCGGCCTCCGTCTCCTCGTCACCGCCGACGAACCCTGGGACGTCCCCGGCGAACGCCTCTTCCTCCTCTCCCCCCTGGAGGCACCGGACCCCTCCGACGGCGTCCGCCCCGACGCGCCCGCCGCCCGCTTCTTCCTCAGCCGGCTCCGTCACGTCCGCCCCGACATCGTTCCCGACGAGCGCGTCCTCGCGGACATCGCCTGGGTCAGCCACCGGCTCGACGGCCATCCGCTCGCGCTCGCCGCGGCGGCCTCCTGGCTCACCGTCTGCGACCTGACCACGCTGCGCGGCATCGTCGAGTCCGACCCGGCGTCCCTGCTCGACCACCTGGCCGACGGGCGTTCCGGCTCCCGCCTCCGCGAGCGCGTCGCCCGTACGCTCGCCGCGCTCTCCGACGGCCACCGGCAGCTGATCGGCGCGCTGTGCGCCGCGAGCGAGGACGCGTTCGTCCTGGAGGACGTCGTCCGGCTGACCGGCATGCCCCTGCCGCACTGCGGCCGCATGGTCCGCGACCTGCTGGTCAGCGGGGTGATCCGGTCCGGCACGGACGGCGGCCGCTCCGCGTTCCGCGTGCTGAGCGTGGTACGCGCCCTCGCGGCCGACACGACGGCGACGGCGATCGCTTCCACGACGACGGCCCCGCACACGGCCCCTTCGACCGCGGCCGTTTCCGCCGCCACGGTGCGGACACCGGTCCGATGAGCGGCGGCGCCGTACCGGACCGCGTCGGCACGACTGCCGGAACCGCTGCCGCCTGACTGCCGCTCCACCGCCGAACCGCTGGCGTACCGCCGGACCAACTGCCGCTCCCGGCCCCCGCCCACGGGTTGTATGGCGACTGCCCCGCCCGAGCCCGCGCCGCTCTCCCACCCCTCCTCCGCCGTGACTTCCACAGGAGCCCCTCATGCCGTTCGACACGCCCGTCGCACCCGCTCCGGCTGCCGTCCGGTTGCCGCTCTCGGTGGCCCAGCGTGACATCTGGACGGCACACGCCCTCGACCCCACCGGCGTGAAGTACAACGTCGCCGAGTGCCGCGAGATCAACGGCCCCGTGGACCCGCGGCTGATGGCCGCGGCCTGGCGCCGGCTCGTCGAGGAGGCGGACTTCCTCCGCATCAGCCGCTTCGAGGACGACGGCGAGCAGGTGTGGCAGCTGGTCGACACCGACGCCGGATCGCGCACCCTGCCGTTCACCGACGTGAGCGCCGAGGACGACCCCGAGGGCGCGGCCTGGCGGCTCGTCGACGCACTGATCTGCGCCCCCTTCGACCTCACCGGCCGGCCGCCGGTCCGCTGCGCGCTGATCAGACTCGCCGAGGACAGGTACTTCTACTTCTACGGATTCCACCACCTGGTCGTCGACGGCGTGGGCGTGTCGATGGCACTCGCCCGGCTGATCGAGCTGTACGAGCAGGCCGTCGCGGGCGAACCCTGGGGACCCTCCCCGTTCGGGAGCCTGCCGGAGCTGCTCGCCGAGGATGCCGAGTACCGAGGGTCCGACGAGGCCGCCGCCGAGCGCGCCGCCTGGCGGGAGCACCTCGCCGGCGCCCCCGACGCACCCTCCGGCCTCGTCCGGGGCACCGGCCGGGCGACGGCCGCGCACGGCGGCCTCTCCTTCGCCCGGCGGAGCGTACGGGTGTCCCCGGCGGACGCCGACCGGCTCCGCTCGGTCGCACGCGGCGAGCGCGCCACCTGGTCCGTCCTCCTCGTGGCCCTGTTCTCGGTCTACCTGCACCGCGTCACCGGACGCACGGAGCTGATGGTCGCCCTCCCGGTCACCGGCAGGACGTCCCGGCTCGCCCGCAGCACCCCGGGCATGTCGTCGAACGTGGTCCCGCTGAGGATCCGGATCGACCCCGAGGACTCGCTCGGCGCACTGGTCCGCTCGGTGGGAGCCGAGGTCAAGCACGGACTGCGCCACCAGCTGACCCGATACGAGGACCTCTGCCGCGACGCCGGCGTCGTCGACGGCTCCCGGAGACTGGCCACGCCCGTCCTCAACATCATGGGCTTCCACGGGGAGCTCACCGTCTGCGGCCACCCCACGGTCAACCACAACGTGAGCAACGGCCCCGTCGACGACCTCAGCGTCGCCGTGCTCGACCTCGGCGCCGCCAACGGCCTGCGCATCGACTTCGACACCCCCGTCGACGGCGTCGACGTCACCGCCGTCGCCGCCCACCAGGACCGTTTCGCCGCCTTCCTCACCGCCCTCCTCGCCACGGAGCGCCCGGCCGAACGCAGGGTCGCCGACCTCGACGTCCTGTCGGGGACGGAGCGCGAGCTGTTGACGGGGCGGTGGGCCGGGCCGGTGGCGGACGTCGTGGAGACGACGCTGGTGCAGCGGTTCGAGGAGCAGGCGGCACGGTTCCCCGACGGGGTCGCGCTCGTCGACGGGGCGGGGGAGGTCACGTACGCCGAGCTCAACGCCGCAGCCAACCGCTGGGCCCGCCACCTGCGCTCCCGGGGCCTCGGCCGCGGCGACATGGCCGGAGTCCTCTTCGAGCGCGGGACCCGCTTCGCCACCGCTCTGCTCGCCGTCCTGAAGACCGGCGCCGCCCACGTCCTCCTGGACCCGGACTTCCCCGACGAGCGGCTCCGCTCGGCGGCCGCCGACGCGGGCATCAGCCACCTCGTCACCGCGCCGGCCCTCGCGGGCCGGGTCGAAGGCCCCTGGGCGACCCACACCGAGGCCCCCGGCGAACTCCTGTCCCACCACCCCGGCAACCTCGGCCTGCCGCTCGGCCCGGACGACCCCGCCTGCCTGATGTTCACCTCCGGCTCGACGGGCCGCCCGAAGGCCATCCTGTCCTCCCACCGCAACCTGGTGTCGACCCTGATCGGCCAGCCCTACCTCCCCGCCGGCCCGGAGCAGGTCTACCTCCAGTGCTCGCCGGTGTCCTGGGACGCGTTCAGCCTGGAGTTCTGGGGCGCGCTCCTCCACGGCGGCACGGCGGTCCTCCAGCCCGGACAGAAGCCCGAACCGGCCCTCGTGACCGAGCTGGCCCGCCGCCACCGCGTCACGACACTCCTGCTGTCCGCCACCCTCTTCAACTACCTGACGGACGAGCACCCCGAGGCCTTCGAGACCGTCACCACCGCCTTCACGGTGGGCGAGGCCGCCTCCCCGGCGCACGTCCACAAGCTCCAGCGGCTCCGGCCCGGCATCACCGTCCTCAACGGCTACGGCCCCGCCGAGGTCATGATCTACGCGACCACCCACACCATCGAGACCGGGCCCGAACCCCACCCGGTGATCCCGATCGGCACCCCGCTGGTCAACAAGCCGGCCTATGTCCTGGACGCCCGGCTCGGCCTGTGCCCCCCGGGGGTGACGGGCGAGCTGTACGTGGCGGGCGAGGGGCTCGCCCACGGCTACCTGGGCCGGCCCGACCTGACGGCCGCCCGGTTCGTCCCGAACCCCTTCGGCCCGCCGGGCAGCCGTCTCTACCGGACGGGAGACCTGGCCCGCTTCGACCGGGACGGACGCCTCCTGTACGAGGGCCGCGCGGACGACCAGATCAAGATCCGCGGCTTCCGCATCGAACCCGGCGAGACCGAGGCCGCCCTCCTGACCCACCCGGCCGTCACCCGGGCCGTCGTCACCGTCCACGAGAAGAGGCTGGCCGCCTACGTCGTCCTCGCGGACGGGGACACGGCAGGGGAGACGGACCCCGACGAGATCCGCCGGCACGTCGCCGGCCGGCTGCCCGAGCACCTCGTCCCCACGTACCTGACCGTGCTCGACCGCCTGCCCGTCACACCCAACGGGAAGATCGACAAGCGGGCGCTCCCGGCCCCGACGACGGTCCTGGGAACGGCCCGTGCCCCGCGCGACGAGACCGAGGAGATCCTGTCCGCCCTGTTCGGCAGGACCCTGGAGACGCCCGGCCCGATCGGCATCGACGACAGCTTCTTCACCCTCGGCGGGCATTCGCTGCTCGCGGCCCGGCTGACGAACCACATCGCCGAGGCGTTCGGCGTGAGGCTGACGATCCGGGACGTCTTCGGGCACCCCACGGTCGCGGGGCTCGCGGAACTGCTGGGCGAGCAGACCGGCGTACGGACCGTTCCCCCGCTGGTGGCGGGGGAGGGGGCCGGTGAGACCGCTCCGGTGTCGTTCGCCCAGCGGCGGTTGTGGCTGCTGTCGGAGCTGGAGGGGGACAGCGCGGCCTACAACGTGCCGATGGTGGTGCGGTGCGAGGGCGGGCTTGATGTCGGGGCGTTGGAGCGGGCGCTGAGCGACGTGGTGGAGCGGCATGCTCCGCTGCGGACGGTGTTCGAGTCGGTGGAGGGCGAGCCGCGTCAGCGGGTCCTGCCGCCGGAGCAGTCCCGGGTGTCGGTGGAACGCCGGAGCGTCGAAGCCGAAGCGCTGGAAGGGGAGCTGGCCGCGACGGCGGGCCGTGCCTTCGACCTGGCCGTGGATCTCCCGCTGCGGGCGGTGGTGTTCGAGCCGGGTGACGGTTCGGCGGTGCTGTCACTGGTGGTGCACCACATCGCGACGGACGGTCTCTCGAACGCCGTCTTCTTCGGGGACCTCCAGCGGGCCTACGAAGCCCGGGTCGCGGGGACGGAGGACTCCGTCCTTGAGCCGCTGAGCGTCCAGTACGCGGATTACGCGGTCTGGCAGCGGCGGGTGTTGGGTTCGGCGGACGATCCGGGGAGCGTGCTGGGCCGGGAGCTGGAGTTCTGGCGCGGGGCGCTGGAGGGTCTCCCGGAGGAGCACGGGCTGAACCTGGACCGCCCGAGGCCGGCCAGGGCCTCCCACCGGGGCGGACAGGTCGAGGTCGGCTTCGGGGAGGACCTCTTCGAGCGGGTGGCCGCGTTCGCCCGGGCCGAGGGGTGCACGCCCTTCATGGTGGTGCACGCCGCCCTGGTCGCGGCACTGACGAGGCTCGGCGCGGGGACGGACCTGGCGATCGGCTCACCGGCGGCGGGCCGCGGAGAGCCGGAACTGCAGGATCTGGTCGGGTTCTTCGTGAACATGCTGGTCCTGCGGACGGACAGTGCCGGTGATCCGAGCTTCCGCGAGCTGCTGGGCCGGGTGCGTACGGCGGACCTGGACGCGTTCGCGCACCAGGAGGCCCCGTTCGACCTGGTCCTCGAAGCGGTCAACCCGACCCGGAGCCTCTCGCGGCACCCCCTCTTCCAGATCAGCCTCGGCCTGGAGACCGGCGAGGGCTCGGCCTTCGAACCGAGCGGAGTCCGGACGGGCCCGGTGGAGAAGATCTCCAGCGGCTCCGCCAAGTTCGACCTGGAGTTCTTCCTCCGCTCCGGCGACGAGAAGGAGCTGCGGGCCACCGTGCTCTTCGCGACGGAACTGTTCGACGAGGTCACGGTACGAAGGACGGTGACGGTCCTGGGCGAGGTGCTGACCCAGGCCCTCGACGAGCCGGACCGGCGCCTGTCGGACCTGGAGGTCCTGTCGGGGGCGGAGCGCGAGCTGTTGACGGGGCGGTGGGCCGAGCCGGTGGCGGGCGTCGTGGAGACGACGCTGGTGGAGCGGTTCGAGGAGCAGGCGGCCCGGCGGCCGGAGGCGACGGCCCTGATCGACGGAGACCGCGAGGTCTCGTACGCCGAGCTCAACGCCGCCGCCAACCGCTGGGCCCGCCACCTGCGCTCCCGGGGGCTCGGCCGCGGCGACATGGCGGGCGTGCTCCGGCGGCGCGGGGCGGAGTTCGCGTCGGTGGTGATCGGGGTCCTCAAGACGGGGGCGGGGTACACGCTGCTCGACCCGGACTTCCCGGACGAGCGGCTCCGCTCGGCCGCCACTGACGCCGGCATCGCCGTCCTGGTCGCGGAGCCCGGTCTCGCCGAGCGCCTCTCCGGCCCCTGGGACACGGCCGCTTGCTCCTCCGAGCAGTTGGCGGACCTCGGCGGCGAGAACCTCGGCACGGAACTGAGCGCCGACGACGTGGCGTGCCTGATGTTCACGTCGGGTTCGACGGGTCGGCCGAAGGCGATCCTGTCGTCGCACCGGAATCTGGTGTCGACGGTGTCGGGGCAGTCGTACGGCGGGTTCGGTGCGGGTGAGGTGTTCCTGCAGTGCTCGCCGGTGTCGTGGGACGCGTTCAGCCTGGAGTTCTGGGGTGCTCTGCTGCACGGCGGTGTGTCGGTGTTGCAGCCGGGTCAGCGGCCGGAGCCGGTGTTGATCGCCGAGTTGTCCCGCCGGCACGGGGTGACGATGCTGCAGCTGTCGGCGAGTCTGTTCAACTTCCTGGTCGACGAGCACCCGGAGGCGTTCGAGACGGTGACGGTCGCCTTCACGGGCGGCGAGGCGGCCTCTGCGGCGCACGTGCACAAGCTCCAGGAGCTGAGGCCGGCGGTCAGGGTCGTCAACGGTT